>CANRKO010000001.1 GCA_947631235.1 uncultured Clostridia bacterium
CAACATAATTTCCATTATGTTGTTTTTTTGTTAACATCGCAAAAGTCCGAGTTTCTGCATTTGTCTGCGGTGTTCCTCGCCATTTTCCATCGTGTAAACCCTTGTTGTGTTAATGCTTGAATGACCGAGAATATCCGCGAGCCGCACCACGTCCTTCTGCAGAGAATAAAAGGTTCTTGCGAACAGGTGGCGGAAGTTATGCGGGAATACTTTATCCTTCGACACTCCCGCGCTTTCGCATAAATCCTTTAACATTCGCCATACGTTGCTGCGGTTTAACGGTTTGCCGGTTTTGGTTTGAAACACGCTGCCGTCGGTAATGCCCTGTTCCTTCATATATCCTTTGAGTATTTTGCAAAGCGGCGCGGTCAGTATAACCACCCGCATTTTGCCTTTGCAGCGGATTACGGCTTTTCCGCTTTTGATTGCGTCGGCGTCTATAAAGCGCAGTTCGGATATTCGTATGCCCGTGTTGCCCAGCGTCTGCATCAGGTAGTACAGCCGTCTGTTGCCCTTTTTCTGCGCGGCGGTAAGCAGCCGCTCGTACTCCGCCTTTGTCAGTTCCTTTTCGCTTTTCGCGAATATTTGCCGCTGGATTTTCAGCGTTTTCACATGGCAATCGTGCCAACCCGTAAAGCGAAAAAAGCTGTTCAACGAGGATAGGACGGAATTGACGCTCGCGGGCGCGTAATTTCCTATTAAATACTCCTTGTAGGCGAGAACGGCGTTTTTGCCGAGTTCCTCACCGCCGAGCCACTCGCAAAACGCGGTAACATCGCGTATATACTTTTCTACGGTCGCCGCGGCGCGTTCCTCGTTTTGCAGATACGTTTTAAATGCGTTGATGTTTTTGTTTGTGATTACTTTCATTGTCAACAACTCCTTATTTGTTTATTCTACCACGAAAACTGCATTTTAGAAGTCGTTGATTGTTTTTGTACGCGATTTCCCGACATAATACGGTCGTAAATTGTAAAATTTATTGACATTATGCCGCATGCACCGTATAATAAAAGAGATTGAAATTAACAAAAGCGGGGAAGAACGATGAACACAGAAACGAAATACCTTGACGGCGCGAAATGGATAGGCTCGCCGAAGTCCACGTCAAACACCGACTGGGTGGACACATACGCGGTGACCGCCGATTTCGAGATAATAAACTCGCGGTCAGCGCATATAGCCGTAGCCGCGCGCAACAAGGATTTTTATGTGCATATAGAGATAAACGAGAAATTCGCCGCCGTGTCGGAGGTCTACGACGGCGTTAAGAGTCTGTGCGGCAAATATTACATGAGCGGCGTACTCGCGCAAAAGAACCGCGTCCGCATCGAGGTAAACAGGACGCTCATCACCTTGATTTTGAACGGCGAAACAATCATAAACGGCGAGGACATAATGCCGCGCGACCGCCCGAACAAGCCGCGCAAAGCGCATATGATGTGTTTCGGACTGCCGCAGCGCGAGGGCGAAGTTCACTACGGCTGCATAAAACTCGAAAACACGTATAACGGCGAGGTGTATCGCGAAAGCACGTTTGCGGACGACACGGACGTACTCGCGCAGCTCGGAACGGTAAAGGACGGCTGCCTTGTCGTAAAAGAGGAATTTAACCTCATAAACCCCGTGCCGCTGGTGACGGTGAAGAAGGAGTTCACACCGCGCGGAGAGGTGAAAAGCGCGTATCTTTACGCCACGGCACGCGGCTTTTACGACGCTTACGTAAACGGCGAGCGCGTGAACGACACGTTCTATAACCCGGGCTTTACCGATTACCGCAAGCGTATCTATTACCAGACGTACGACGTTACGGATATGCTTAAAGACGGCGCGAACACCGTCGGCGCGGTCGTGACGAAGGGCTATTATTCCGGCTTTGTCGGCTACAGCGGCGCTATGGTGTACGGCAGACAGAACACGTTTTTGGGCGCGCTCGCGATTGAGTACGAGGACGGTACGGGCGAGGTCATAAAGACCGACGAAACGTGGCTTTTCACCGATCGCGGCGCGGTCATTGACGCGGACTACCAACAGGGCGAAATGTACGACGCGCGGTACGAACTCGATATGAACGGGGACAGTAAAGTCTGGACAAAATGCGGCGCGTACGAGTACCCGAGGTACGCCGTACCCACCAACGGTACGCTCGATAACGAGCCGTTCGAGCTTAACGTCGAGCCGTCGGGCGGCGCGGTTGCCGAACGCACGCTCAAACCGACGGGCGAAGTGCGCGAAATTCCCGAGGGTCATTTTGTGCTCGACCTCGGGCAGAACATGGTCGGCACGGTGCGCGTCGTGATGAACGGCAGACGCGGCAGATGTATAAAGCTGCGCTACGGCGAGATGTGCTACAGCGACGGCAGGATCTACAACGAAAATTACCGCAGCGCGGCGAACATTGACACGTACACGATGAAGGGCGGCAGGGAAGAGTTTATGCCCGCTTTCACGTCGCACGGCTTTCGGTACATAGAGATAAGCGGGTGCGGCGAGCAGCTCACGCGTGAGAATTTTGACGATATGATAGTGAGCGCCGAGGGCGTTGTCATAACGAACACGACCGATGTGACGGGCTCGTTTGTGTGTTCAAATCCCGATATAAACAAGCTTTTTGAAAACATTTTGTGGGGTCAGCGCGGCAACTCCGTCATGACGTTTACCGACTGCCCGCAGCGCAACGAGCGCATGGGCTGGACGGGCGATATGCAGGTGTTTGCGAAAACCGCCGCGTACAATATGGATATACGGTCGTTTATGAAAAAGTGGCTCACCGACCTGCGCGACAGTCAGCTTATGTACAACCGTGACGGCGCAGTACCCGACACCGCTCCGCTGGGCGGCGACAACCGTCCGCACGGCGGATGTGACGGCTGGGGCGACGCGGCTGTCATAGTGCCGTGGGAGATGTACAAGGCGTACGGGGACACTAAATTCTTGTCGGACAATTACGGCATGATGAAAAAGTGGGTCGACTATCAGCAGCTAAGCGAGAACCAAACGAACTTTATACAGCGCCGTCAGCGTCGCGGCGACCACCTCGCGCCCGACGCAACAACGCCGATAATCCTTTCCGCGACGGCATACGCGGCGAACAGCGCGAATATTTTGTCACGCGCCGCCGATGTGCTGGGGTACACGGATGACGCGGAAAAGTACCGCGTTCTGTTTGAAAATATAAAGGCGGCGTTCAGACGCGAATGGGTAACCGACGACGGTCAAATTTTATACATTCCCGAAAATGGGGGCACTAAAAACGACAGAGACCTTGAATTAAACGGGGACACTAAAACAAGTGGGGACACTAAAATAAACGGGGACACTAAAGTGAACGCAAGTCAGACGGCATATGCGCTCGCGATAGATTTTGACCTTTTGGACGGCGTGAAGGACGGCACGCGCGCGGGATTTAAAAAGGCGCTCGACGATTGGAACGGCAAGCTGTCGGTCGGTTTTCTCGGCATATCGCACCTTTTGAACGCTCTTCGCAAGGCGGGTATGACGGACGAGGCTTTCGCGCTTTTGGAAAGCACGGAGTACCCCGGCTGGCTCTACAGTGTCCGCAACGGCGCGACGACCGTCTGGGAACGGTGGAACAGCTACATAGCCGAAACCGACACCTTCGGCGACTTCAACATGAACTCGTTTAACCACTACGCCTACGGCGCGGTCGGGGAGTGGCTCTATTCGGACATTCTCGGCATAAACACGTCGGAGGAAAAGGGCGAGACGGGGTACAAAAAGATTATACTGCGCCCGACGCGCGGCGGCACGCTGACGTACGCGAAGGGCAGCCTTAAAACGCAATGCGGCGTTATAAAGTCGGAGTGGAGCGTCACGGACGGCAAATTCAAGTACCGCTGCACTGTTCCCGAAAACACAACTGCCGAACTGCATCTCGGCGATAAAATAATCCCCCTCAAAGCGGGAGAATATGAGTTTGAAATATAAAAGTCACATAAAAAAAGGTCTCGGATGTGAGACCTTTTTTGCATTTTATCCTGTATATTTCACGCCCTGATACGTGTCTCTTTTAACCATAAGCTTGTCAATTTCGTTCATCACGACAAATTTTTTGAGACTCCATTTCGGCGCGATGAGTGTGTTCCACCCGCCGTCGCCGGTAATGCGCTGTATAACCGTTTCGGGCGAGAACAATTCAAGCTGATCGACTATCACGCTCACGTATTCGTCCAACGTCATAGTCTCAAACTCGCCGCGCCCGTACATTTCGGCGAGACGCGTACCCTTTAAAACGTGCAGAAGGTGCAGCTTTACGCAGTGCGGCTCAAGACGCGCGACCTTTTCCGCGCTTTCGAGCATCATTTCACGCGTTTCACAGGGCAGCCCGTCAATAAGATGCACGCACACGTTTATGCCGCGCTCTTTAAGCTTGCCGTAGCCGTCCAGAAAATCGGCGTACGTGTGGCAGCGGTTTATGAGCGCGCCCGTAACGTCGTGAACCGTCTGCAAGCCGAGTTCGACTATGAGGTACGTGCGGTCGTTAAGTTCCGACAGGTACTCCAAAACGTCGTTTTCAAGGCAGTCCGCACGTGTCGCCACGCTTATCCCGACGACATTATCACGCGCAAGCACGGGTTCAAACAATTCGCGAAGGCGTGACGCAGGCGCGTACGTGTTCGTATTCGCTTGAAAATACGGCATATATTTCGCGTCGCTCCACTTATGGCTCATGCGCTCCTTTACCTCGTCAAACTGCGCGAGTATGGTGTGCGACGCGTCGCCCGCGAACTCTCCGCTGCCGCCGAGGCAGTAAATGCAGCCGTCCTTTCCCTTGCTGCCGTCGATGTTCGGGCATGTGAAACCGCCGTTTAACGCGACCTTGCACACCTTGCAGCCGAATTTACTTTGAAGGTGGTAATTCCATGTGTGGTACCGCTTGTTGTCGAGCGTGTACGGGAATTTGTTCTCCATATCAGTCAGCCATGAGCTGTACCATTACAGCCTTCTGCGCGTGCAGACGGTTCTCCGCCTCGTCGAATATGACGGACTGCGGACCGTCGATTACGTCGTCCGTAACCTCAAAGCCCCTGTACGCGGGCAGACAGTGCATGAATACAGCGTCCGGCGCGGCAAGCTTAAACAGTTCGCCGTTTACCTGGTACGGCATGAACACGCGCTGACGCACCTCTTTTTCAGCCTCCATACCCATTGACACCCACGTGTCGGTGTACACAACGTCCGCGTCCTTTATCGCCTCTTTCGGGTCGTTCGTGAGTATAAGCTCAGAGCCGTACTTCTTAAAATCGTCCTTCGCGTTCGCGACAACTTCACTGTCGCACTGATAGCTGTCGGGCGTAGCAACCGCGCAGTCGAGACCCGCTTTCGCGCAGCCGTACATCAGCGAGTGCGCCATGTTGTTGCCGTCGCCTATGTACGCCAACTTTAAGCCCTTTAATTTACCCTTATGCTCGTATGCCGTCATGAGGTCGGCAAGCACCTGGCACGGGTGCAAAAGGTCGGTGAGTGCGTTTATTACGGGTATGTCGGCGTGTTTTGCGAGGTCGAGAACGTCTTGGTGCGAGTATGTGCGTATCATTATGCCGTCGAGCATTCTTTCCATTACCTTAGCCGTGTCGTAAATCGTTTCGCCGCGTCCGAGTTGTATGTCGTTCGACGATAGGAACAGCGGATAGCCGCCAAGCTGCGTCATGCCGACCTCGAACGATATGCGCGTGCGCGTCGAGGATTTTGTGAATATCATACCGAGCGTTTTGCCCTTTAGTATGTGATGATCCTTGCCGGCTTTCTGCTCCGCTTTTAATTTTATGCCGAGGTTTAAAAGATCCTCAACCTCCTCGGGCGTGAGGTCGTGTAAGCTTATCAAATCCTTCATAATATATCCTTCTCCTTGTATTTTTGTATATATATTTTAGCATATTTGCGGGAAATGTCAAGTCCGCTGCGGCGTGCGGCGCGGTCACGGAAGAAATATATTAGCCGCGTCATACGCGAACCGACAAAATATGTCAATTTATTCGATTGACAAAGCGCGGGATTTCCATTATAATATAATTATCAGAAAAGAAAGAGAGAAAATATATGCAAGACGGAGTAATGCTCGAACGAAAAACCAAAGAAGAACTGAAACAAATTGCGCAGGGATTGGGAATTGAAAAAATTTCGGCTCTGAAAAAAGATGAGATTATTGCGCTTATTCGCGAAACGCGTGAAAGACTTGCCGAAGAAGAAAAAGCGAAACCGAAACCGCAAAAGCGCGAACGTCCGGCAGACGTTGTGGAAGTCAAGGGCGTTCTGGACGTAATGTCCGATGGTTTCGGCTTTCTTCGCGTGAGAAATTATATGCCCGGCAGAGATGACATATATGTATCGCCCGTTCAGATACGCCGTTTTAAACTAAAAACGGGCGACGAAATAGTCGGCGACTGCCGCCCGTCGCAGGACGAGGATAAACTTTCGCCGCTGCTTTTTGTAAAGACGATAAACTCCGACCCGATCGACGCGGCGCTCAGGCGCAAACCGTTTGAACGGCTTACCCCCATATATCCGAAGGAGAAAATAAAGCTTGACACCGGCAATCCGAAAAAACTCGCCGCGCGTCTTATTGACATTGTCGCGCCGATAGGCAAGGGTCAGCGCGGAATGATCGTCGCGCCGCCGAAGGCGGGTAAAACGACGATAATAAAGGAAATCGCGCAGTCGATAAGGCAAAACAATCCCGATATAAAGCTTATCGTGCTTTTAATTGACGAGCGTCCGGAGGAAGTGACCGACATAAAACGCTCAATAGACGGCGCGGACGTCATTTATTCGACGTTTGACCAGATGCCCGAAAACCACTGCAAGGTCGCGGAAATGGTGCTTGAAAGAGCGCAGCGTCTTGTTGAGCATAAAAAGGATGTTGTAATATTGCTCGACTCAATAACACGCCTTGCCAGAGCCAGCAACCTCACCGTCACGCCCACGGGCAGAACGCTTTCGGGCGGTCTCGACCCCGACGCGCTGTACCGCCCGAAGAAATTTTTTGGCGCGGCGCGTAACATCGAGGAGGGCGGAAGTCTGACCATACTCGCCACCGCGCTCGTTGAAACGGGCAGCCGTATGGACGACGTTATTTTTGAGGAATTTAAGGGTACGGGCAACATGGAACTGAAACTTGACAGAAATCTTCAGGAAAAACGCGTGTTCCCCGCGATTGACATCTTAAAATCGGGTACGCGCCGCGAAGAAGAACTGCTCACCGAAAGAGAGCGCGCCGTAAGCGACCGTCTCCGCCGTGAAATGGGCAAATTCGTCAATGCCGACGTGATGCACAATCTTTTGAAAATGCTCGGCAGAACAAGAACAAACGCCGATTTTGTGGATTTGATGAGCAGAAATTAAATATGTATTTATCCGTCCCCCTCGGTTGAGGGGGATATTTTTCAGCCGTCTTTTTACCGAAATGTTAAAAAATTTTTAATTTTTGTTCCAAAGGGTATACTTTAAGGAAAAATTTTGATATACTTTAAACAATAAGCAATTATCGTTATGAAAAGGTGATAAATATGGAAAATACGACTGAAAAGCGCGAGCGTGTAATACTCGCCGGCGTACACCGCGATTTACGCGATGCTCTGCGGGACACGACGCGCGAGAGTATAAAGGAACTCGGCGAACTCGTGGAGACTGCGGGCGGTGAGGTCGTGGGAGAAATGATACAGAACAAAGCCGATCTCGAAAGCGGAACGTACATGGGCGAGGGTAAGCTGGAGGAACTTAAAAACGCGGCGGAAAGCCTTAACGCGGATACGGTCGTGTTTGACGACGAGCTTTCGCCGGTGCAGCTGCGCAATATTACGGATATGCTCGGCGTGAAGGTGCTTGACCGTTCCATGCTGATACTCGACATATTCGCGATGCGCGCCAAAAGCGGCGAGGGTAAGCTGCAGGTTGAGCTTGCGCAGCTTAAATACCGCCTTCCGAGACTTCGCGGTTTCGGCGCGGAAATGAGCCGTACCGGTGCGGGTATCGGTACGAGAGGTCCGGGTGAAACACGTCTCGAAACGGACAGACGGCACATACAGCGCAGAATAAACGCGCTTGAAGAGGAAATAGAGGAACTTAAAAAGCACCGCGATCTTTTGAGGAGCCGCCGCAAAAAGGACGGCGTAATCACAGCCGCGCTCGTCGGCTACACGAACGCGGGAAAATCGACGCTTTTAAACACATTGACCGACGCGAACGTGTTTGCCGAGGACAAGCTGTTCGCGACGCTCGACCCGACGTCACGCGCGATAACGCTCGACGATAACAGACAGATAATAGTTATAGACACCGTAGGCTTTATCAGAAAACTTCCGCACCATCTCATAGAGGCGTTCAAATCCACGCTTGAAGAGGCGGCACTCGCGGACGTGCTGTTGCATGTTATCGACGCGTCAAACCCCGAGGCAGACAATCAGGTCAAGGTGGTCGAGCAGGTTCTCGACGAGATAGGCGCGGGTGAAAAGCCCGTTGTGGCGGTGTTTAACAAGTGCGACCTCACGATGGGCAAGGCGTCCGCAACGCCCAGAGCCAACAAGAGCGTATACATAAGCGCGCGCTACGGTAAACAGATAGACACGCTTATAGACGCAATCGCAAGAACGGCTCCCGGAAGAAAACGCCGCGTAAGGGTGTGCATACCGTACAGCGAGGGTTCGCTTGTAAATCAACTGCACGACACGCAGAAGGTTGACAGCGAAAGCTACGGAGACAAGGGAACGGTTATGGATCTGCGCGTTGACGCGGAAACGTATGAAAAGATAAGAAAATACCTGATATAATGTCAAAGAAAGAAATATATAAAACAGTCGCGGAGCAGACGGAAAGTCTGCTCACGGAAAAGAAATCAAAATTCATAGCGAATGTAAAGCCGGTGGACAACGAAACGGACGCGCTCGAATTTCTGAGCGAGATACGCTCGAAGTACCCCGACGCGACGCATAACGTCTACGCCTACGTCATAGACGAGAACAATATTTACCGCTACAGCGACGACGGCGAGCCTTCGGGTACGGCGGGTATGCCCGTGCTCGACGCGATACGCAAGCAGGGGATCGTGGACGTTATAGTAGTGGTGACGCGCTATTTCGGCGGTACGCTGCTGGGAACGGGCGGACTTGTGCATACTTACGGCGCGTCGGCAAAGGCGGGGCTTGTAAAGTCGCGTATCGTCAGACGCGTGCTGTGCGACGTGCTGTCGGTGACAGTGCCGTACACGCTGCTCGGCAAAATGCAGCACGAGATAATGTCACGCGGTTATATTTCGGAGGATACGATTTACGCCGATAATGTCACATTCGTAATCGCGTCGCCCGTCGGTGAAACGGAGCGCGTGATAAAGGATTTGATAAATCTCACGAACGCCGGCTGTGAAATTGTGAAAACAGATAAAAAATATGTTGATATAAGTTCAGAGGAGGAAACGTAATGAAAAGATTTTTAAAAGCTGTCGGCGCGCTCGCGCTCGCGGTGGTACTTGCCTTCGGCGGTTTTTATGCCGGTCAAAGATATTCGGAAAGAAAGAACGGTGAGATTGGTTCGGCAAGCCCGAAACAGACTGTGACGCTGCCGCCCGAAACAACCCCCGACGAAGACGTTCCTCCCGTGGAGGTCGCTCCGCCCGACGACGTGGAGGGTGCAGCCGAAAGAACCATATCAAAGCTTAACGTGTCGGCGGTCAGCGAGGGTGTGTGGACAAAGGTCGCAAGCAATACTCTGCCCGAGGATAGCGGCACGCTCACGCTGTACACGTCAGCCGAAAAGGACAGCGAGGGCTTTTTGTGGGACGACAGCCAGAAATGGGTCGTTGAAATCGACGACGGCGCGGGCGGATTTTACACGCTTTACGACCAGCTTGTCTCGAACGGCATGGTTTACTGCGACGCGTCTGTACGCGCAAGCGGCGACGTGATAGTGACCGTTTACGCCTCGTCCGGCGCGGGAACGGTCGTTACGCAGTACACAAAATCCGACGACGGTTATATTGAAAGAACGGTATATAATTCCGGCTCTGTGAACAGAATATTTACGAGTATGCCGGATTACAGATAAATTTCAGGAGGTAGGGAAAATGGAAATCAATCTTACAAGCTCAACATACGACGGTGAGGTATTGAAGGCGGACAAGCCCGTACTGGTGGATTTCTGGGCGCCGTGGTGCGGACCGTGCAGAATGGTCGGGCCCGTCATATCGGAGATAGCCGAGGAATACGACGGCAGAGTAAAGGTCTGCAAGGTCAACGTTGACGAGTGCGGCGACATAGCGGCAATGAACGCGGTTGTATCGATCCCGACCGTCATTATCTTCGTTGACGGTAAGGTGAATAAAAAAATAATAGGCGCTCACGCCATAGAGGATTACGAGGATGCCCTCGACGCTCTCGTGTAAAAAAGTAAGGCTCTCGTTTCGAGAGCCTTTTTGTGTGCGAATATATTTTTATTTAAGCGCCTTGACCGCCTCGGCGAGATCTACGCGCCCGGTGTACAACGCTTTTCCGACTATCACGCCCTCAACGCCCGTGTCTTTGAGCGAGAGTATATCGTCGAGCGAGCCGACGCCGCCCGACGCTATAATATCGGCGTTCACCGCCGCAGCCATTTCACGCATCGCCGCGACGTTCGGACCCGAAAGCGTGCCGTCGGTCGCGATGTCGGTGTACACGATCGTCTTAACGCCGAGCGACACCATTTTTTTTGCAAACTCAACAGCCGTAAAATCGCTCGTCTTTTCCCAGCCCTCGACCGCGACCATGCCGTCTTTCGCGTCAATTCCAATCACGATTTTGTCGCCGTATTTGCCCGTGGCTCTTTTTACAAATTCGCTGTCGCTCACCGCCTTAGTGCCGATTATGACGCGGCTTATGCCGCACACAAGCTTAGTCTCTATATCCTCGGTTGTGCGTATACCGCCGCCGGTCTGCACCGGCACGCTCACGCTTTCGCATATTTCGCGTATTTTGTCGGCGTTCACGCCGTGACCTTTCAGTGCGCCGTCGAGGTCTACGACGTGTATGTATTCGCCGCCCAGACGCTCCCACTTTTTCGCCATGTCGGCGGGACTGTCGCCGTAAACCGTCACGTCGTCGAACCGCCCCTTGTACAGCCTTACGCACTTTCCGTCCTTAATATCAATCGCGGGGTATATTCTCATGTCATTTCTCCTCTTTCTTTTATCTTATACGACCGTACAGTCGTACGGGATCGTCCGTCTCCGGCGGCTTATCCGCGCCGGTCATCGGCATTGAAGCTTTGTCTCCGAAAGCCCATAACGAGCCGTCGGAGCATATCGCAACTCCGCCATTTTCGCCGCAGGCGAAACTTGTAACGCCGTAAAGAATTGGCTTGTCAATAAACTCGCTGTCCTCGGTGTAGCGTCCTTGTACATAAAGTGTTCCGTCGTTTTTCAGCATAGCTACGAACAGACTGCCCATACCAACGTCCGCGCAGTCCTCGCCTATAATTTCCTTTGAAGAATTATATGCGCATCCGTCTGACAAATAAACAAAATCGCCGCCGTTCGTATCTGCTTTTACCGCACTGTCGATTTCTTCAAGCGTTTCGCCGTTATAACGGTACAGAATACCGCTGTCGGTTATGAGCATCAACTCACTGTGTTCGGTATGCGAACCCGAAATGAAATTAACATCTCTTGCAATAACCGTTGCATTTTCGCCGTTTTTAACCGCGTCCCCGATTTCACATAACCGTCCGTCCTCAAACAGACAGTATTTTCCGCCGAGTTGTTTAACGCGTTCCAGCACGCGCTCGTCTCGGCTGCCGTCGTGGTATATGTACGAAATAATGTGATGTTCTGCCGTACTGCGGCTGTCAATATGACCTGTTTTATATATTATACCGTCCTGCGCGAGAATATAATCATCGGTGTAGTCCTTTATATTAACCCTGACGAGTGACGGGCGGCAGCAATACATGCTTATGCTTGTATACACGTCCCAAGGGTAATCGCCGAACACCCATTCGTCCGGCTGCTTCCAGTAATATAGATTATTATTCTCGTCCAATACGGCATTTTCTTCAAGCGCTGTCTTGAATATAATTCCCTCAGTCCGCTCACCGCAGTAAACATCGGTATAAGTTTTTTGGAGTTTGTCGTAATCGTAATCGAAACCGTTTACATACATTCCATAAACAAACGCGTTGTCGAGCCATCCGTCCATATAAAGTCCGTTCGTATCGGAAAATGATATGGCGTTCGGGCGGTACGGCTGCTCCGAACCTTCCCAATCGTAATAATAGATAGGATAAAGCAAACGAACCTGACATACGTACGGCTCGTTGTTTTCATCATACCTCGAAACTGTCACAAGCCTTTTCTGCTCGTCGAAGGTGACACGGGCATAAGGAGAAAGGTCGCTTATTTTTATCAGCATCAGACCGTTAAGTGATTTCGCATCTGCTATCTCGCCCGCAACATACGTCCGAATATCGGTATCGTACACATCGTATACGTGCTCTCCGACGCGGACATTACGCTTTAGACGGTTTATATCGTCAATATCAAGCAGCGTTTTTGCAGTTTCGCCGACATTTGATGTTATTGAAAGAGTCAGTGCAGTCTCGTTCCACGTGACGTTAAAGCCGTAGCTACGGAGTTCCTCCGCAGTTACGTACATATAGCCGTCTATGTTGTATGCCTTTATCGGAGCACTGTCGATAAGGCAGCCGATGTCCGTAGAGACGACCTCGCCGATTATTCCGTCGGCACCCGCCGCCCCACTGAAAACCGACAGCGATACAAATATAAGCAAAATCAATAGCTTTTTCATTATCTTGCCCCCGTTAATGTACCTATGCGTAAGTCCCCCTTGAAGGAAATCATTCCTCAGTCATGGTGCTGAACCTGTTTACAATATCCATGATACGTTCGCGTTCCATTTTCATGCTGACCTTGTTCACGACGAAACGCGCGCTCAAAGGCACAACGTCCTCCAGGACTTCGAGACCGTTTTCTTTAAGCGTTTTGCCCGTTTCCACGATGTCTACGATAACGTCGCTAAGTCCCACGAGCGGCGCGAGTTCGACCGAGCCGTTCAGCTTTATAAGTTCTATCGTCTGACCGCAGTCCTCCTGAAAATATTTCGCCGCGATATGCGGGTACTTGGACGCGACGCGCAGATTAGGCATGGAGTGCAGCTTGCCCTTAAGCTCGACAGGCCCGCACACCGCCATCTTGCACTTGCCGAAACCCAAATCGACCATTTCGTACAGATTTCTGCTGTCCTCAAGGAGCGTGTCTTTGCCGACGATACCGATGTCAGCCGCGCCGTACTCGACGTACGTCGCAACATCGGTGGCTTTGACGAGAATGAATTTCATCTTGTTTTTCTCGTCGGTAAAAATCAGCTTTCTCGTTTTTTCCTTCATTTCGGAGCAGTCCATGCCTATGGAAATGAACATCTCCATCGCAAGCTCCGCCAATCTGCCCTTCGCGAGAGCAACCGTTAAATATCTCACTGTTATATCTCCTTACTTGTTATTACCGACATCAGCCTGTTTACGCCTATTGCCGCGCCGACCGCGCCGCGCGGCGCGCCGAACTGCCCCATAAGATTGTCGTACCTGCCGCCCGCGCATATCGGGAACGCCACGCCGTGCGTGTAGCACTTGAAAATGGAGCCGGTGTAGTAATTTATGCTTTCGAGCATACCGAGGTCTATCGAAACGTACTTTTCATATCCCTTTTCGCAGAGAATGTCGTAAATCCGCTTTATATTGTCGAGCGCAAGCTTTGACGCCTCGTTAAGACCGTCAACATACGCCTTTTCGAGCACCTCTCCGCCGCCGAACAGGTAGGGGAGGTCGATCATCAGCTTTTTAACTCCGTCCTCAATGTGGAGCTTGTCGGTTATAGCCTTAATGCCGACGCTGTCCTTCGAGTCGATACGCTCACGGAGCCGTTCCGTTTCGTCCTCATCGAGACACGCCTGCTCTTTAAGACCGTTGAAGAACGCTATCTGACCTATCTCCATCGAAAAATCATTTATACCGACCGCCTTTACCGCGTCCATGGCGGCGGCAATGACCTCCGCGTCGCTTTCGGGCGAGTACGAGCCTATAAGCTCGATACCGCCTTGCGTAAACTCACGCTGCCGCGCCCCCTGCGTCTGCTCCACGCGGAACACGCTGCCGCAGTACATATACCGCTGCGGGTACGGCTTGTCCGACATTTTCGTGGATGCCATACGCGCTATCGAGGTCGTGAAGTCGGGGCGCAGCACGAGTATGCGCCCTTGCTCGTCAAAGAACTTGAACATATTCTCCTGCGAAAGCTGACCGCCCGCGCCGGCGTAGCAGTCATAATACTCAAACGTCGGCGTTTGTACCTCGCCGTAGCCCTTCGCGGCGAACGCGGCTTTGATTTTATTCTCGATACCGTTCTTCACCGCGCACTCGTCCGCGAGTATATCGTTCACGCCGTTGGGCGTATGTAATTTCCAGTTAGACATAAAAATAATCCTTTCGTAACTTTATCATGCTAAAGCGCTAAAGCCTATTATACACATGATGTTTAAATTTGTCAAGGGTATTTTAGCATAAATTTTCTGTCCGCGCAACCGTTTCGCAATAAAAAACGGAACTGCCCCGTTAAAACGTGCGTTTAACGAAACAGCTCCCGTTTACTTTAAAGCTATGTAGACGTTGCTACATTTATATTCATATTCCGATAAGCCCGAAACTAATTTGCAGCGCGTCGTTCACGCTGCCCATTACGCTGCCGTCCAGATAGCCTATTTTCTCGCGTAATCTTCTCTTGTCGATGGTTCTTATCTGCTCCAGTAATATAACAGAATCCTTGTTAAGTCCGTATTCTCTCGCTGTAAGCTCTATATGAGTGGGCATTTTAGCCTTGTTGATACGGCTCGTAATCGCCGCGGCGATCACGGTGGGAGAGTATTTGTTGCCGACGTCGTTCTGAATTATGAGCACGGGGCGCACGCCGCCCTGCTCGCTGCCGACAACCGGACTTAAATCGGCATAATAAATGTCTCCTCGTTTCACAATCACTTTAATCACTCCGTCAGTTTTCAAGTTTTTCCTCGGCGGCGGAAAGAGCCTCGTTATCGGCCGTTACACATTCCTCGGCGATTTCGATGTTTATATCCGCCATATCCTTATAACCTTTTTCGAGGAGCTTTAAAAGCTCCTGCTTTTCCTTGTTTTTTATCTGTGACAAAGCAACCAAGCCCCCTTAAACCTTTTCACCGTTTGCGTGTAACCGCGGCATGAGCCGCAATCACATAAGGTAGTTCAGCACCTTCACCGCCTTTCCGTTTTTCGTGTAAATTCTCGGAATTCGCTTGCCGATTACGCACGCTACCTCGTAGTTAATCGTGTCGAGCCATTTCGCAAGGTCGTCGATTGTGACGCCCTCGCGTCCGAATATGATTACCTCGTCACCTCTGTCTGTATTATTTACATTTGTGACGTCAATCATACATTGATCCATGCAAATTCTTCCGATAATCGGCACTTTTACGCCGTTTACAAGCATTTTGCCCTCTTTGGCGAGCCGTCTTAAATACCCGTCGGCGTAGCCAATCGGCACGGTGGCGATTTTAGTAACGCCGTTCGTGATATACTCCCTGCCGTAGCTTACGCCTCTGCCCGCCTCGACCTCCTTTACGTGAGTTATAGTCGATTTGAGCGTCATGGCCGGGATAAGGTCGAGACGCGACTTATCCACCTCGTCCGACGGGTACATGCCGTACAGTATAACGCCGGGGCGCACCATGTCGAGGTGCATTTCGGGGTACATCATAATGCCCGCGCTGTTGCAAATGTGCTTTATGGGAATGTTAAGCCCCTTGCTTTCGAGCCTTCTGCACACATCCGTGAAACGGTCGAACTGCAGATGCGTGTAAGACGCGTCATACTCGTCCGACGCGGCGAAGTGCGAAAAAATACCCTCGATTTCTATATACGGAAGGCGCGAGATTTTTATAATCTCGTCGGCTATTTCCTCGTTGTTGTCGCCGGCAAGATAGCCTATGCGGCTCATGCCGGTGTCGATTTTGATATGGATTTTCGTCACCTTTTCCTTGCGCTCCGCCTCGTACGAAAGAGCCTTCGCGAACTCGTAGGTGAACACGCTCGGGGTGATGTCGAAGTTTATGAGATCCTCTATGCTGTCATTGCCGCTTGCGCCGAGAATAAGAATGGGAACGGTCACGCCGCGGCTGCGGAGCTGCTTACCCTCCTGCAGCACGGCAACGGCAAGTCTGTCCGCGCCGTTTTCGAGAAGGGTACGCGTGACCTCCAAAAATCCGTGTCCGTACGCGTCGGCTTTAACGACCGCCATAATCTGCGACGAAGGATTTGTAATTTTTCTTATTTCTCTCATATTGTGGGCGATAGCGTCCAAATCAACCTCAGCCCATGTTCTTTTATCCATATCAAAAAGCCGTCCTTTCGGTGCTCGTATCTATTTTAGCACAACACAATTCAGTTTTCCACAAGTAATATTTTCAAAGCGTCGGAAATATTTTCCATTACTTTTGTTGCCGTGACACTTTCAATTCCATATTTTTCCATTGAAATATCGCCCGCAAAACCGTGAACGTACACGGCGATTGCGGCGGCTGTCGTTTCGTTTATGCCGCGTGCCGCGAGCGAGGCGGTAATTCCCGCGAGCACGTCGCCCGTGCCGCCGGTCGCGAGACCTGAGTTGCCTGTAATATTAATATATTGTTCACCGTCCGGAGCTGTTACAACGGTGTGGTGACCCTTGAGTATGACCGTCGCGCCGTACTCCTCCGCGAACTCCCGTGAAACGGTGAGCCTGTTTTCTTCTATGTAATCCTTGTCAAGACCCGTGAGCCGAGACATTTCGACGGCGTGAGGGGTGAAGATGAGGGGACATTGGCAGTCCTTTACCGCGTCCATTTCCTCGGCGGCGGCGTTTATGCCGTCCGCGTCTATTATAACGGGTATATTGGAATTTTTTAACACCTCGCAAAGCACAATACGCGCGTCGCGGCTGCGTCCGAGACCCGGACCTATAAGAACCGCGTCGGCTTTTTCCATAGCCTTCAGTATTTTATCGGCTGCCGTACTCGAAATGTGACCGCCTATGCTGTCAAGGGGCAGCGTCATAACCTCGGTCGTCTTGCTCTCCATAGCCGCGCTTATGCAGTCGGGAACAGCGAGCGTGACAAGACCGCCGCCCGATTCGACCGCCGACCGTGACGATAGGTAAGCCGCGCCCGACAGCCCCTCGCTGCCCGCTATCACAAGCAGCTTGCCGTAGTCGCCCTTTTGGGAGTTATTCTCGCGTTTCGGGAAATTCTTCCTTACAAATTCCACGTCCGTGACGGTCGCGGCAGTATTACATTCTTCTATAATATAGTCGGGTATGGAAATATCCGCGACGACCGTTTCGCCTATGTAATCGGCGGCGGGGAACAGGAGCATACCAATCTTGTACGCCGCGAACGTGACGGTCTTGTGTGCGTTCACGCATATGCCGCACACCTCGCCGCTGTCGCTGTTAATACCGCTCGGCACGTCTACCGACAGCGTATAGGAGCTGTTTTCGTTTATCTCGTTTATCACGTCGTAACCGACGCCCGTGACCGAGCCGCGTATGCCCGTGCCGTATATCGCGTCAACGATAATGTCGTTCGCGCGGATGATGTATTTTAAATTGTCGGTATCGGATATAACGTCGGTGTTAATATCCATTTTATTTATGATGTCGAAATTTATTTTCGCGTCGCCGGAAAACTCGCTGCCGCACACGAGAAAAACGGACACGTCCGCGCCCTCGGCATACAGGTGGCGCGCTATCGCGAAACCGTCGCCGCCGTTGTTGCCCTTGCCGCAGAAAATCGCGACGCGCTTGCCTTTAAGACAGCCGAAATCCTTTTTAAGCTCATTAACGCACGCAATCGCGGCGTTTTCCATAAGCACGATACTCGGCACGCCGCCCTTTTCCGTCGCGGCGCGGTCTATGTCGCGCATCTCCTGCGCGTAGCACGCTTTCATAAAAATCACCCCGTATACGCTTTATTAAGCAATAAAAATATTTCTCGGATTGTACTTTTTCGCCGTTTCAATCATCTTGCTCGTCGGCTGGAACAGAACCCTTATGCGCGAGCCGTTTTCGGTGTAATCGACGTAATACACGTTTCCCATAGCCGGATTGCCTATCGCGTCGTACACCTTTTCGGGCTTGACGTTTTTGTAGTCGGCGTTGTGCATATTGTCGTCAACCGACGCGCAAATCGTAATATCCTTAAAATCAAAGCTTACAAACGACTTGCGTCCCTTTTTCGCGAGTACCTTGTCTATGTCGAGCGAGCTGTTTGTGAGAATGTACTCGTACTCGATGTTAAGCATATTGTTTACAAGGTACACGCCGTACCACGCGCCCAGAATAAGCAGCGGCCCGAACGTGAACACCATCTGTCTTGCCGCCGGACCGACGATCGCGCCGAGTACCAGCGTAAGGTAAATAAGAATAAGCGTTAGAACCGACGCGCCCGCGATAAGCGCGACCTTTGCCGCCACCTGCTTGCCCGAGGGCTTGCGCTTTATAAGATACTCCAAATAAACATCGTCCATCATAGTCTTATACCTCCGTACCGTTGAGTTTGTCGTAAAGATTTTTAAGCGCTCTGCCCCTGTGGCTCACGCTGTTTTTTTCGTCGTCACTGCACTCCGCGAACGTCCTTTTAAGCTCCGCCGAGTAAAACACGGGGTCGTAGCCGAAACCGTTTTCGCCGTGAGGCGCGTGCGTTATATGCCCCTTGACCTCGCCGTGAGCCGTGATTTCCCTGCCGTCCTCGGATATATACGCGACGCACGTCACAAAGCGGGCGTTTCTGTTTTCGTTATCGCCTATTTCGGAAAGGAGTTTGTTTATCTTGTCGCTGTCGCTCGCGCCGTCGCCGGCGTAGCGCGCGCTCCTCACTCCGGGCGCGCCGCCCAGACAATCGACGCACAGACCGCTGTCGTCCGCAAGCACGGGGTAGTCGCTCACCATGCACACCGCCCTTGCCTTAATGAGCGCGTTTTCCTCGAACGTCCTGCCCGTTTCCTCTACGTCAACGCTTATACCGACGTCCTCCTGCGGTACTATTTCTATGCCGAGAGGGGACAGTATCTCGTCCATTTCGCGCAGCTTGCCTTTATTTTTTGTAGCCGCTATTACCTTCATACGCATTTTCTCCCAATGTAAAATTTCTTCAAATTTAATTGTACTACATTCGGTAAATTTTTGCAAGAGTAAAGTTGACGCGCGCCGCCGCGCCGCCGTAAATAAAAAAATTGCAAAATCCGCCGACATATGGTATACTACGTATAAGTAACTGAGAGGTAAAGGCATATGATACTGATAAACGCGAGCAATCTTAAAAAAACATTCGCCGACGAGACGCTGTTTGACGGCGTGTCGTTTAGTGTTGACAGCGCGGACAAGATAGGCTTTGTTGGCGTAAACGGCGCGGGCAAGTCAACGCTCATAAAGATGATAACGGGCGAAATCGACATTGACGGCGGCGAAATATACAAGAGCAAGGATTTGAAAATAGGCTATCTCGACCAGTACAGCGTCGCGGGCAGCGAGAAAACCGTGTGGGAGGAAACGCTCACGGTGTTTTCCGAGGTAATGGAGATAGAGGAAAAGCTTGACGACGTGCGTTTTGATATAGAGAACGGCCGCGGCGACGTGGACGAACTCATAAAAAAGCAGACGTATCTTCAGGAACGGTTCGCGGAACTTGACGGCTTTTACTACAAGTCGAAAGCAAAGGCGGCGCTCGTCGGTCTGGGCTTTACCGAGGACGAGATAAACCTTTGCGCCGATAAGCTGTCGGGCGGTCAGAAAACACGAGTTGCGCTTGCCAAGATACTGCTGTCGGACGCGAACCTTCTCCTGCTCGACGAGCCGACAAACCACCTTGACATCGACAGTGTGGAGTGGCTCGAGGATTTTTTGAAGAATTACGGCGGCGCATTCATAATCATATCGCACGACCGCTATTTCCTCGACCGCGTGACGAACAGGACGTTTGAGATAGAGAACGGCAGGTTTTACTCGCACAGCGGCAATTACAGTGAGTACGCCGCAAAGCGCGAGGTCGAGCGAAAGACCGAGCGGCGCAGTTATGCGAACACCGTCAAAGAGATAAACCGCCTTGAAGGCATAGTCGAGCAGCAGCGCAGGTGGGGCAGGGAAAAGAACATAAAGACCGCCGAAAGTAAAATAAAGGTCATAGAAAAGCTTGAAGAAAATCTTACCGCACCGCAGCGCGAGACGGAAAGGACGCGCTTTTCGTTTAAGGCGTGCGCAGGCGGCGGACAGGACGTTATAGAAACGGAAAACCTCGGTATGGCGTTCGGCGATACAAGACTTTTCGGCGGCGCGGATATGCTCATAAAAAAGGGCGAAAAGGTGTTTTTGCTCGGCCCCAACGGCTGCGGCAAGACGACGCTTTTAAAAATCCTTATCGGCGAGTACGACATGACCGAGGGCAGCTGCAAAATCGGCGCGAACATTCACATAGGCTACTACGATCAGGCGCAGGAAAGCCTGCACATGGATAAGACCGTTATCGACGAGGTGTGGGACGAGTACCCGAAAATGACGCAGACCGAGATACGCAACGCGCTCGCGGTGTTTCTGTTTCGCGGCGAGGATGTGTTTAAGGAGATACAAACCTTGTCGGGCGGCGAGCGGGCGAGAGTGGAACTGGTAAAACTGATGCTTAAAAGCGTCAACCTGCTCATCATGGACGAGCCTACGAACCACCTCGACATCTACTCCCGCGAAGCGCTTGAAAACGCGCTCTCGGACTACGACGGCACGCTGCTCATGGTGTCGCACGACCGATATTTTATAAACAAGCTTGCCGACCGCATTCTGTACCTAACCCCGAACGGTATAGAGAACTACATCGGAGGCTACGACGATTACCTTGCCGCGAGAAAGAGCGGCGCGGCTGTGAAAAGCGTTAAAAAAGAAACGGGCGGCGCGGCGGACTACAAGGAGCAAAAACGCGCCGAGTCTGAAAAACGCAAAATTTTAAATCGCTACGCACGCGTCGAGGACGAGATAACAGCCAAAGAGGACGAGACGGCGCGGCTCACGAAGGAGCTTGAAAATCCCGAAATCGCCATGGACTATATAAAGGCGGGCGAGATAACGGAAAAAATCGCGGCGGTAAACGCCGAAACGGACGCGCTTATGGAGGAATGGGAAAGTCTGCGCGTGACGATAGAGGAAAGAGGGTATGAGGAATGAAAGCTGTCGTGCAGAGAGTGACGCGCTCCGAGGTAGTCATAGACGGAGTGGTGAAGGGCCAAACCGACAACGGCTTTGTCGTGCTGCTCGGCGTGGGCGCGGATGACACGGACGAGGACATGGTATACATCGCCGATAAGATAATAAAACTTCGCGTATTCAGTGATGAGAATGATAAGATGAATTTAAGCCTTGCCGATGTTGGCGGGAGTATGCTCGTAATATCGCAGTTCACGCTGTACGGCGACTGCTCGCACGGCAGACGGCCGTATTTCGGTAACGCGATGGAACCCGTCGGCGCGAACGCGATGTATGAAAAATTTGTGGAGTACGTCAGATCTCACGGCGTACATGTTGAAACCGGCGAATTCGGCGCGGACATGAAGGTAACGCTCACGAACGACGGGCCCGTAACAATAATACTCGAAAGCGAAAACAAAGGGAGGAAACAAAAATGATAAGACGAGCGGAGCATAAAGACACGGACGGCATAATGAATTTGCTTTTGCAGGTACTTACGGTACACCACAACGGCAGACCGGACTACTTTAAACCGAACTGCCGCAAGTACACCGAGGGAGAGCTTGCGGAAATAATCGACGACGACACGCGCCCGATATTCGTGTACGACGACGGCGGCGTGAAGGGCTACGCGTTCTGCGTGATGCAGGAAACAAAGGACGACAACGTGCGCTGCGACATGAAAACGCTCTACATAGACGACTTGTGCGTCGATGAGCGTTCACGCGGCGAGCATATAGGAAAGTCGCTTTATGAGTACGTAAAAAAATACGCGAAGGACGAGGGCTGCTACAATCTGACGCTGAACGTCTGGGAATGCAACCCGTCAGCCCGCGCGTTTTATGATAAGCAGGGACTTAAACCCCTCAAAACCACACTGGAGACGATATTATGATGTTCAAAAAGAAAAAAGCCGCGCCGCTGCCGTTACCCGACGGCTTTACGGCGCACGACATTAAAACCGAGTCGAGCATATGCACCGGCGAGACTACGATAGGCTTTTACAACAAGGAAACAAACCGTCTCGCGTATGCCGAGCTTGTGAAAACCGAGACGGATATTGACGCGTACTACGCGAAGTACGGCTTAACGCGGGAACTTTAAAGCCGCGCTTTGTCTGCATATTTCCGCGCCGTTTACGAAAAGCGCGCACGACATGACGTACATTTCACCGAGCATCGGGCTGTACGTTAAAACGCTCTGCTTTACAAGCACTTTTCCGCCGGCTTTAACGGTAAAATCGGTCTCGGTCTTGCCGACGACGTTTTCATTTGCGTCGGTAAGGCGCGTCACAAGATGCGCCGCAATATCGCTGCCTGTGACGTTTACAATCTCCGTATCCGTAACCGCGTCCCACACGTCCGCGGTTTTCTTTTCGGGAAAAACCTTCACGTCGGTTATTTTCACATGGATCACCTCTTACCCTTTTATTGTACCATTTTTGCGCCGTAATTTCAAGCATGAGAAAAAAGTAACAAATTGTAACGTAATTTTATTAAAAGAAATGTTGAAATTCTACAAAGAATATGGTACAATACAATTTAGGATAAAATTTCGGATGAAAGGGAAGCGATAAAATGGCAATAAATGTTATAGGCGAGGCGAAACGCTGTTTAAACTGTAAAAAACCGATGTGCCGCGAGGGCTGCCCGATACACACGCCCATACCGGACATGATACATACCTTCCTCGGCGGCGACATAAACAAGGCGGGCGCGATGCTTTTCGAAAACAACCCGCTCTCGATGATATGCTCAATGATATGCAACCACGAGAAACAGTGTCAGGGACACTGCGTGCTGAACCGCAAGGGCGCGCCGGTGCATATTTCGAGCATCGAAAACTACATATCCGACAACTATTTCGACAAGCTCAAATTCCCCGAGATAGAGAAAAACGGTATGCGCGTCGGCATAATCGGCTCGGGCCCCGCGGGCATAACGATAGCGATGATACTCGCGCGGCGCGGCTACGACATAACGGTGTTCGAGTCAAAGGAAAAGATAGGCGGCGTGCTGCAGTACGGTATACCTGAGTTCCGTCTGCCGAAAACGATACTCGCACGCTACAAGCGTAAAATGTGGGAAATGGGCATAAAAATACGCCCTAACACCTCCATAGGCACGACGATAAGCATTGACGACATGTTCCGCGACGGTTACAGCGCAATATTTATCGGCACGGGCGTGTGGAGACCGAACACGCTCCACATAAAGGGCGAAACGCTCGGCAACGTGCATTACGCGATAAACTACCTCACAAACCCCGACGTGTACCGTCTCGGTGAGACGGTGAACATAATCGGCGCGGGCAACAGCGCAATGGACGTTGCGCGTACGGCACTGCGTCACGGAGCGCGCACGGTGCGCGTATTCTCGCGCAGCGACCATCTTGCCGCGAGCGAGCGCGAAGTCGATTACGCGAAGATTGACGGCGTTGAATTTATCGTGCATGTAGAGCCGGTGGAAATAGTGGACGAGGGCGCGATATTCGTGGAGCTTGAATGTGACGGCAAAGGCACGCTCACGCCGATAAAAGGCACTGAAGGCCTTTACGCCGCCGACAGCACGATAATAGCGATAAGCCAAGGCCCTAAGGACAGGATAGTGTCAACGACGTCGGGACTTGAAGTAAACGACAAGGGACTGCTCGTAACGAACACCTTCGGTGAGACGACGCGTGACGGCATATTCGCGTCGGGCGACGTTGTGCGCGGCGCGAAAACGGTCGTTGAAGCCGCGGCGTACTCGAAACAGGTCGCGGACGCGATGGACAAATATATGCAGGGACTTATGAAGGAAAGCGACCAGTAAACGGTCAAAATAATCATTTTACTATTGACAAATCATAAATTTATGTTACAATAAAAGAAGAAAGAGGGCTTGCCGCTTTGAAGGCGGTTCGTCTCAAGAGCCGCTAAATAGCCGCCGACTTGGACAGTGGGGCGGCTATTTTTTTGTCGTTTATTGCAATACCGCCTCCTTGATTTTTATGCCCGAGTGGTGTATAATAAATCTAAGGAGGATTTTTTATGAAAAGATTTACTTTAGGTTTTATCATAGGCGGCGTTATATGCTCCGCGTTGACCGGCTTTGCTGTTGAGTACGCAGTTACGGCGAACCCGTTCCCAATCAAGGTTGACGGCGTTGCCAAGTCAATCGAAGGTTACAATATAAATGACAGCACATACTTTAAATTACGCGACATAGCCGACGCAGTGGGCGGATTTACGGTCGGCTTTACGAACAATACGATTACAATCAGCACGCAAACCGAGCCGTTCGAGCAGTCTGAACCCGCAAATACCGACGGAGCTATCACGATTTACGAAGGTCAAACACGCGATAACCGCCTCGCAAGAGAAGGCGATACGTTCGTTAAGGCGGACGGTACGCAGATAGTGTTAAAGAAAGATGAAGTAACGGGCGTGTTGGGTTACGGTCAGGGCGTTGCACCGGACGTAGGGTTAATGGACGAGGTAGGACAGGGCGATGCTAAATTCACTGTCCCTTTGGCAGCTAACGGTAGGTTGGTAACAGGAAAATATGGTCAGAACTCTGTGGGTATAAATGTATCCGCGTCATATTATAGGGTAAATTCCTTGACCGGTGAGGGACATTGGAATAGTGAATGGCTGGTTATTGAACAAAAAACCTGTCCTCAAACTTCCGGAAGTGAGTATGGTCAAATATCTGAGGATAAGAATTTTATTTGGGACGGAGAAGATTGGGTTCAAGTTGCATCAGATAATGGACGGGCAGTTTTAGAAAACAGTAATAATTAAATATTTGTCGCACATCCCCGCAATACCGGCGGGGAAACTAATTCAACTTGACTTTTCCGCGCACAGGTGGTATAATCAATATGTTATGCACCTGTGGCGGAATTGGCAGACGCGCCAGACTTAGGATCTGGTGTCCCCGACGTGTAGGTTCAAGTCCTATCAGGTGCACCAAAACACGAACAGACCGCATATTTATGCGGTCTGTTTTTGTGTATACACGAATTATCCCCGAATTTTACTGGAAATTTATATTTTTGTTCCAATCTAATTTCCCGACCGTTGGCGCGGTCGGGAAATTTTTATCCCGAAACTCTAGATATAAGAGCGTCTTGCAGCACTTGAGAAAAGTTTATGCCTTTGGCAACGGCTCTTTCATTGAGCCATGCGGGAATTGTCAATGTTTTCTTTACCGATTTCATGTTCTCGCTGTCGCTAATATTGCATGATATAAATGTGGTAAACGAACTGCTGTCATATTTTATTGCCTGAATATCAGACGCGGAGGGAATATCCGCCCCTGTTTCAAGCACGGTGAGAATATAGCCTGCCAAAGCCTCTTGTGAATATGACACAGCCTCGGTAACGGTGTCCGCAAAGGTCTGACAGCCGGGCAGATCGGGGAATTCCACCCAGTATGCGCCGTCATCTTTATGAAATACTGCGGGGTAAACAAATAACATAGTAATCCTCCTTCTCCAACGATAAGCGTAGCAGAACTATTTAAGTCCTGTCCTTTTCAGTATACTGTTCAGCAAGCCGGGCGGGACATCTCTGCCGTGTACGGGAATGACCTCTATTTTTCCATCTTTTTCCATTATGTGAGGGCTGCCGTGTATTCGGATTTCTTTCCAACCATTATTAAGTAATAGTTTTAACAAATTTTTGTCTTTCATGTCTTGCCCTCCTTACAATTATATTATAACACGTATTATACGTGCTGTCAATAGGCTTTGCAAAATAAAAGGGAGAGTTTAATCCTCTCCCAAATATGCCTTTATGGCGCTGCGAATAAATTCGGATTTGCCGATATTATCCTCTTTGAGCCTATCGGGCGACAAGATCCTTGTCAAGGTCTGCGACGATACGCTTATAGACCTTTTTATTATACTTTGCTTTTACCTGCCAAGATGTATTAGATGCCATATTATCCCTTCTCTCGTTCGACAAAATACCAAATCAATTTTGCGCATCCTACGGCTATAAAAAATATACCGAGAAATTCTAAAACACTCATTTTTGCTCCTCCAACGCTCGAAACATTCATCAATAATTTTCGGCGTGAACCTCGAAGAAACTTTGCGGGTGATTGCACACAGGGCAAATCTCCGGCGCTTTTGTGCCGACGCAGATATGACCGCAGTTGCGGCACTCCCAAACCTTAACTTCGCTCTTTTCAAACACCTGAGCCGTCTCGATGTTTTTCAAAAGCGCACGGTAACGCTCCTCGTGATGCTTCTCGATTTCCGCGACCGCACGGAATTTAGCCGCAAGCTCGGGAAAACCTTCCTTTTCGGCAGTGTCCGCAAAGCCCGCGTACATGTCCGTCCACTCGTAGTTTTCGCCGTCAGCCGCTTCCTTCAGATTTTCGGGCGTATTGCCGATACCGTTAAGCTCCTTGAACCACATCTTGGCATGCTCCTTCTCGTTGTCGGCGGTCTTTAAAAACAGCGCCGACATCTGCTCATAGCCCTCTTTCTTCGCGACCGACGCGAAGTAGGTGTACTTGTTCCGCGCCTGCGACTCGCCCGCGAACGCCGCCTCAAGGTTCTTTTCCGTCTGTGTTCCCGCATACTTGTTTGTTTTCATTTCCTTTACCTCCTCTAATTTATCTCCCGTTGACTTGCAGAGCGGACATACCGCCGTTTCGCCTTCGGGTACTTCAAACACTTCACCGCATACCTTGCACCTGTACTTTTTCATACCTTTACGCTCCTTTTTAATATTAACTGCCGCGTCGCCCGCGTGTTTTATGCCGGTGTATTTCGCTATATCCGCGTCGGTCGTTACGAGGTCGTCCATGGACAGCCCGTGAACCGACGTGTGACCCGTTACTCTCGCGAACGTCTTTAATTCCGCGAGCGATACGTTAAGATAATTAGCCGTCCTTTGCGCCGCCGCGTCAACATTCAGCCGTTTGCGCAACTCGGGATCCTGAGTCGCGACGCCGACGGGACATTTACCGCTACCGCATATTCTGTACTGCTGACACGCCGCCGCGATCAGTGCGCCGCTTGCCACAGCCACCGCGTCCGCGCCCATAGCGAGCGCCTTTGCGAAATCGGCGCTTACGCGCAGTCCGCCCGTTATGACGAGTGAAATATCGGAATTTACGCTATCGAGATATTTCCTAGCCCGCGCAAGCGCGTAAATCGTCGGAACGGTCGATGCCTCGCGCAGAAAATACGGACTTGAACCCGTTGCGCCGCCGCGTCCGTCAATCGTGATAAAATCGGGCTCGGCGTAAACGCAGTGCTCCAAATCATCTTCAATATGACCCGCTGCGATTTTAATTCCTATCGGTCTGCCCTCCGACCGTTCGCGCAGCATCGAAACCATAGCCTTCAAATCCTCTTTGGAGTTTATCTCCGCGAATTTGCTCGGACTTTGAATGTCCTCGCCCGGTTTCCTTCCGCGTATCGCGGCAACCTCCGGCGTAACCTTTTCACCGGGCAGATGACCGCCCATACCGGGTTTTGTACCCTGTCCGATTTTAATTTCAATCGCGTCGGACGTTTTGAGATTTTCGTCGGTGACGCTGTACTTATTCGGAATATACTCGAATATGTACTTGTACGCTGCCGCCTTTTCCTCGGGCAGTATGCCGCCCTCACCGCTGCACATAGCCGTTTTTGCCATAGCCGAGCCTTTTGCGAGAGCCGTCTTGACCTCTTTTGAAAGCGCTCCGAACGACATATGCGATATGTACACGGGACTTTCCAGAACCATTGGCTTTTTCGCGCGTTTTCCTATCACCGTGCGCGTGTCAACGCTGTCGCCGTCATTCAGCGGCGGAGGATTTAGCTGCGCGCCGAGAATAAGAATATCCTCCCACTTCGGCAGCGGAAGATGCGTACCCATAGCCGCGCTGATGTAGTGTCCCGTCACTGCCATTTCGTGAATTTCAGCCATGTACCGTGCCGACGGGTCACTTCGCGCAAACTGCGCGTCATATGCGAGCTCGCCGTCATATGTCTCAGCGTCCGCCGCCTGTTTCGGCTCGTCTGTGAGAACAAACTTCGACGGCGGCTGTCCGCACACGGGACACGCTTTAAGCCCCGAAAACGGCTTGCCTTCCTTTTCCTCATCGTAAATCGCACCGCACACGCTGCATTTGTAAACTGCCATACACACTCCTCCTTTACGTTAAATTTTCTCTTTTTTCCGACATTCGGGACAAAGTCCCTCAAATATCGTTCTGTGACGCTCTATCTTAAAACCCGTCTCACGCTCCGCCGCCGCGTCAAAGCTCTCCTTGTAGCTTACGGGCGCGTCAATAACGGTGCCGCAGCCCACGCAGAACATATGATAATGCCTGTCGAGCCGCACATCGTACCTGTCAGCGGCGGGAACCTTGACATGGAGTATTTCGCCGCTTTCCGCGAGAATATTCAGATTTCGGTACACCGTGCCGCGGCTGATTTTATCGTCCCTTTCGCGGACGTCCATATAAATCTCGTCCGCGCTGGGATGGTCACAGCGGCTGCGCACCGCCTCAAGCACCAGCCGCCGCTGCCTTGTGTCGCGCGTCTGTTTCATTTTTAAAACCCTCTCACTATTGCTATTAAGACTTAATCCTATTATAATACATTTTATACCGTTTGTCAAGATATGGGAAATTATATTTTGAGGTTATTTTTGCATTTGCATGATAAATTTACATATTTTTGTGTTGCAGTATTGGGAAAGTTATGTTATAATTATCACAAACGGCGGTTTCCGCAAACGATGAAAGGAGTACATAGTATGAAATATTCAAGTGAAGTAGAGAATATGTGTCCCTTGGCAAAGGGCGCGTATCACGGTCCGGCTCCTATCCCGCAGGAAGGAAAATGGACGCAGGCTAAGGAAATTACCGACATTTCCGGTCTTACGCACGGCATAGGCTGGTGCGCTCCGCAGCAGGGCGGCTGTAAGCTGACGCTTAACGTAAAGGAGGGCGTTATACAAGAGGCTCTCGTTGAGACGATAGGCTGCTCGGGTATGACCCACTCGGCTGCTATGGCTGCCGAAATTCTTATCGGCAAGACGATTTTGGAAGCGCTCAACACCGACCTCGTGTGCGACGCGATCAATACCGCTATGCGCGAGCTGTTCCTCCAGATTGTATACGGACGTACACAGACGGCGTTCTCGGAGGACGGACTTCCCATCGGCGCGGGTCTTGAAGACCTCGGCAAGGGACTTCGCTCGCAGGTAGGCACGACGTATGCTACGAGCAAGAAAGGTCCGCGTTATCTCGAATTGGCTGAGGGCTACATAACAAAGATAGCCGTTGACGAAAATGACGAGATTATCGGCTACAAGTTCGTTCATCTCGGCAAGATGATGGAAATGATCGCCAAGGGTACGGACGCGAACGAAGCGCTCGAAAAGGCGAGCGGTCAGTACGGCAGAGTTGACGACGCTGTTAAGCTCATCGACCCGAGACACGAATAATTGAGAGGGAGGTAAAATATAATGGCTTTATTTGAGAGTTATGAAAGAAGAATAGATCAAATCAACGCCGAGCTTAATAAGCACGGTATTTCCTCGATAGAAGACGCAAAGAAGATTTGCGACGAAAAGGGCGTTGACGCTTACGGCATCACAAAGAGCATCCAGCCGATTTGTTTCGAGAACGCGGCTTGGGCGTACACCGTAGGCGCGGCTATCGCGATAAAGGACGGCTGCACGAAGGCTGCGGACGCTGCCGAGAAAATCGGTCTGGGCTTGCAGTCATTCTGTATCCCGGGTTCCGTTGCGGACGACAGAAAGGTTGGTATCGGTCACGGCAACCTCGGCGCGATGCTTTTGAGAGAAGAAACGAAGTGTTTCGCATTCCTCGCCGGTCACGAATCATTCGCGGCGGCGGAGGGCGCGATAGGTCTTGCGAGAAGTGCGAACAAGGCTCGTAAAGAGGATTTGAGAGTAATCCTGAACGGTCTCGGCAAGGACGCGGCACAGATTATTTCGAGAATTAACGGCTTTACATACGTTCAGACGAAGTTCGACTACTACACCGGCGAGGTTAAGGTCGTTAAGGAAACGGCATACTCAAAGGGCGAGAGAGCGAAGGTTCGCTGCTACGGCGCGGACGACGTTCGCGAGGGCGTTGCTATCATGCACCTTGAAGGCGTTGACGTTTCAATAACGGGCAACTCCACAAACCCGACGCGTTTCCAGCATCCCGTTGCGGGAACGTACAAGAAGGAATGTATCGAACAGGGCAAGAAGTACTTCTCCGTTGCGTCCGGCGGCGGCACGGGCAGAACGCTTCACCCCGACAACATGGCTGCGGGCCCCGCGTCATACGGCATGACCGACACGATGGGCAGAATGCACTCCGACGCGCAGTTCGCCGGCTCGTCGTCCGTACCGGCTCACGTTGAAATGATGGGACTTATCGGTATGGGCAATAACCCGATGGTCGGCGCAACCGTCGCGGTCGCCGTTGCCGTTGAAGAGGCAATGAAGGGCTGATTTAAAATCATACACAAAAAACAGCGTTCATATGAACGCTGTTTTTTCTATTGCCTGAAATGTTATTCGCCTTACACAAAATATTCCACCGCGCCGCTGCCCTTTTTGACAAACGCGATAAATTCGTCGATAGCGGCGGCGCAGGTTATGAATTGTCCGCCGTCAAATTCGCGCTTGTCGGTCGTTCTTACCCACGTACCCTTTGGCAGATACACGCGTCGTTCCGTTTGACCCTCGTCGAGAATCGGCGCGAACAGAATATCCGAGCCGAACATATACTGGTCGTCAAGGGCGTAGCAGTTATCGTCGTCGTAGAAATCGAAGAACATCGGGCGCATGATAGGCGTACCCGTTTCCGACGCGATATTCATATGCTTTATGATGTACGGTTTAAGCCTTTTGCGCAGTTCGAGCAAATCCTTCAATATGCAGTAATTCCTCTCGCCGAAACTCCATATCTCGTTGTCGCCGCCGCTTTTTTCAAGTACTTCGGGGTGACGGTCAACATGGTTTTTCGGTTTTACCCTCGTGCCGTGCAGCCGCATTACGGGGCAGAACACGCCGAACTGGAACCAGCGCACGATAAGTTCGCGGAAATAGTCGCTTTCAATGTCGCCGCCGTGGAAACCGCCTATGTCGCTGTTCCACCACGGAATACCGCACATCGCCATCGACAGCCCCGACACAACGCTTTGGCGCAGCGATTGGAACGTTGAGGGAATATCGCCGTTCCACACGACCGTACCGAATTTCTGACTGCCCGGGTAACTCGCGCGTACGAGCAGCGCAATGTCGTCCTCGCCCTCGGATTTTAACGCGTCGCAGAACGCTTTCGCGTAGTAGTAGGGGTACAAAAGCGCCGTCTGCGCGCCGTTCCCGATATGGAACTTCAGATTGTCAAACTGCTGCGGGTGAACCTCCGGCTCAGACTGATCGAGCCAGAATGTCTTTATGCCGTACTCGTAATAGTTTTTCCGCACCTGCTCCCACAGAAAGGCGCGCGTAGCGGGGTTTGTCACGTCGATATACGTCTGCTGACCGTTGAACGGGAAAATGCCGTACTGTCCGTTTTCCGTGCGGACGAGCATATTGTTGTCGTCCATGTACGCGTAATTTTTGCTGTTCGGGTTTATCGTGGGCCAAATCGACACAACCGGCTCGATATCGAGCGACCTTAACTCGTCGCACATCGCCTTCGGGTCGTGCCAAAGCGTCGGGTCAAACTCCCAGTTGCCCTGCTCCGTCCAGTGGAAAAAGTCTATAACTATCGCGTTAATGGGCAGTCCGCGCTTTTTGTACTCTCTCGCGACCGCCATTAAATCGTCCTGACTTTCATAGCGCATCTTGCTCTGCCAAAAGCCCGCCGCCCATTCGGGAAATTTCGGCGCGAAACCGGTAAGGACGCAGTATTTACGCATTACGTCCGCAGGGCTGTCGCCGCCGATAATTATGTAGTCCGCCTGATACGCGCTGTCGCACATCCAAAGCGTGTGGTTGCGCGTAAGCTCGCAGCGTCCCGTGCCGGGGCTGTTCCACAAAAAGCCGTAGCCGAGCGACGAATACACAAACGGCATGGAGCTTTTTGTGTTGTAATGCACCAAATCATATGAGCAGCCCTTGCGGTCGAAACAGCTTTGCTGCTCCTGACCGAGACCGTAAAAATGCTCGCCGTCGTTTGACTCGAAAACGGCTTTTACTTGGTAATTGCTCCCCTCGACATGGCGGAAAATGCCGTCGTCCTCTTTTCTTGTGCGGAGGATTTCCTTATTGTTTTTATAGAAAACAAGCTGATAATCGCACCATATTTTTGTAAGCTCGACCGATAAGCTGCCGTTCGTAAGCACGGCTTTGTCCTCATCGCCCGTTATATCGCATTTAACCTCGGACGGCGGTATGACCGTCCACGTCTCGTCCGAAAGAACCGTATTGCGAGACGCGCGGACGCGTATGCTGTCCTTGCCGTAAGGCTCTGCGCGCACCAGCTTATCCCTCATCGAAAATGTAATATTATTATCACCGAACAAAATCTGTCCCATGGCGGTATCCTCCTGTTTGTTTTGCTTTTTTCAGTATACTTATTTGTCGATATATTGTCAATACAATATTGAAAAATTATAAATTTTGTTTCGGACGGGATTAAAACAGCGCAATCTGCCCCGCCGCCCATGTCGGTATTGACATATCGGTGAAAATGATGTAGAATTATCAGGCAATAAACGGGAGTAGGGGAACATATGAAAAGAATAGTATCAATACAGGACATATCATGTTTCGGAAAATGCTCGCTGACGGCTGCGCTGCCGATAACGTCGGCGATGGGGATAGAGACGTGCGTCATACCGACGGCGGTGCTTTCGACGCACACCGGCACGGGCTTTGAGGGCTACACGTACCGCGACCTCACATCGGATATACCGCAGATTTCGGCGCACTGGAAACGGCTAAATCTCCGCCTTGACGCAATCTGCACCGGCTACCTCGGCTCATTCGAACAGATAAAAATCGTATCTGACTTTATGGACGACTTCGGCACGGACGACAATCTTATAATCGTCGATCCCGTAATGGGCGACAAGGGCGAGTATTACAAGGGCTTTAACGACGGATTTGCGAACGAGATGAAAAAGCTGTGTAAAAAAGCCGACGTGATACTGCCGAATCTCACTGAGGCGGCACTGCTTTTGGGCGAGGACTACCTCGGCGACAGCTATGACGAAAAAAGCATAAAGGAACTTCTCGCTCGGCTCGCGACGCTCGGCTCGGACATTGTCGTTCTCACGGGCGTGAGTTTTAATGAAAACTCGCAGGGCGTAATGTCCTACAACCGCGTCACGGGTGAATTTTCGTCGTATTTCAGCGACAATATCCCGGGTTACTTCCATTCAACCGGCGACGTGTTCTCCGCGACGCTTTCCGGCGCGCTCGTAAAGGGCTTTGACATGGGCAGAGCGATAAAGGTCGCGGTCGATTTTACCGTCGACTGCATAAAACACACGCTCGGCCACGAAAAAGAACATTGGTACGGCGTCATGTTCGAGGACTGTATCGGCGACTTGATTGAAATGATAAAATGAAATGACCCCCTTAACGGGGGTCGTGTTTGCGGCGGTCATTGACCGCTTTTTTTAATTTTCAAAATCCCATTCAAACAACTCATTGGGCGTAATATCAAAAAATATACACATCGCCTCAATGTTTTCGTATTTTATAGATGCGGTTTTGTTGTTTATCATGTTACTGAAATTCTGATAACTCATGCCAAGTTCTTTGTATAACGAATACTTTGACAGTCCGCGCTCGTTCAGCAGCTCCGCCGCACGTAATCTCAACATATGCAACACCCTCTATACTGTATGTATACATATGATTTTAATACATAAATTATCTTGACATATAGACTATTACATTATATAATGAATACATTATATAATAAGGAGCAGTAATAATGAATAAAATCTGCGCGTTCTGCGGTCACAGATTGGTATTGGACGGCGAAGTGAAATCACATCTCAATACGGAAATAGAAAAGCTTGCCGAACGGGGATTTACGGAATTTTACAGCGGCGGTATGGGCGAATTTGACAAGATGTGTGAGAATGTTGTTAGGAAATATAAAAGAAAAAACAATGAAATAAAGTTAATCTTGGTTTTGCCGTACATGACGGTCGCTGTTAACAGATACGGAGATGAATACAAAAGGCTATATGATGAGATTATAATTCCCGATTTGGGAGATATACATTATAAACGTGCCATTACCGAGCGCAACAAATGGATAGCGGAGCATGTTGACACAGTGATTACTTATATACGCCGAGATTACGGCGGCGCATGGAATATGTACAGATACGCGAAAAAAATCGGTACGGAAATTATAGAAATATAAAAAACAGGCGAATGTTCTTCGCCTGTTTTTATGTATCAATATCCCAGCGGTTCGGGGACGAGCACGATAGTAATTCTGCCGGGGAAGTAGTGGCAGCCGGTCACGATGCTCGTCACGTTGCACACTCTCGCCGCGCTGTGGCAGTTGGAGCACTGAATATTATCGTCCGTCGCGCACGGCGTTTTGTGCGTGATACGTCTCGCGTTCATCGGCGCGATAGACTTCGCTCTCTTAAGACCCTCGTCGAGCGTGTCGCATATCTTGTTCGCGCCCGCGACGATTATAACCTTCTTCGGCCCGAATACGATCTGACTCGTGCGGTTACCCGTACAGTCAATGTTCACAAGTTCGCCCGTCATGGTAATCGCGTTCGTGCTTGACACAAACACGTCGGCATGGTAGCCCTCGCGGTACTTTTCAAGCATCGCCTCAAAGTTCGGCGTGTTGTAACGGTCGATAAACTTGTACTTGTCGGAACGTATCTCGTCGAGTATGCCCGTCTCGTTAAGCGTCACGCTGCCGCCGACGGCAATGGTGCTGCCCTCGGGAATCATATCCATGACGATTCTTTTCGCGTCCTCCTTGTCCTTAGCCACCGCCGTGCCGAACTTATTTTCCTCCAGCACTTTCACAAGGTCGGCTATCCTTCTTTCGTAAGCCCATTTTTGCGTTGCGTCCATACGCGTTACCTCCTTTAAAAATTTTATCCCTACACTTAATTTTACTATATTCCGCGCAAAAAATCCATACGTCTTTTTAACGAACGTTCACGCGTATTTTTGTACACTGTCACGAAAACGGTTATTCCTTAGTCTCGGTAAATTTCTTGACTGCCGCGAGCTTTTCGCAAAGCCCCGTGAACCTCTCGCGGTAACGGCTGTTCATCGTCATATTTACAACGGTTTTCTCACTGCCCACAAGCACCACCATATCCCGCGCGCGCGTCACGGCGGTATAGAAAAGGTTACGGTTCATCAGCATCGGCGCGAACGAGCAAACCGGCATAACGACTATCGGGAACTCGCTGCCCTGCGACTTGTGAACCGTCACCGCGTACGCGAGGTCAAGCTCGTCAAGGTTCGTGAACGGGTACTCCACGCGCTTATCCTCGTCGAACACAACGACCATGTACCTGTCGCGGTCGTAAATTTTTTCTATAATACCCATGTCGCCGTTGAATATGCCCGTACCGTCCTCGCCGTCTGTGCGTTTAAACGGAATGTCGTAATTGTTTTTCGTCTGCATGACCTTGTCGCCGACGCGGAAAACCGTGTTGCCGTAGGTATGCTGCGGACGCAGCTCGTCGTACGGGTTTATGCGCGACTGCAACAGCTTGTTGAGCGCGACCGTACCGGCAGGCCCCTTTTTCGTCGGCGAAATCACCTGTATCGACGCAAGCGGGTCTACGTCGTAGCTTTTCGGCAGACGCGACACAAATAAATCTGCCACGGTCGCCGCGCTCTCCTCGGGCGTACGTCGGCGCAGGAAGAAAAAGTCGCCCGTGCGCGACGAAAGCTCCGGTACTTCGCCGCGGTTTATCCTGTGCGCGTTCATGATGATTAGGCTCTCCTCCGCCTGACGGAATATCTTTGTCAGCTTTATCACCGGCATCGCGCCGCTCTCAATCATATCCTGTATAATATTGCCCGGCCCGACCGACGGCAGCTGATCCGCGTCACCCGAGAAAATCACCCTCGCGCCGCTTTTTACCGCCTTCAAAAACGACGCCATGAGCGTAACGTCTATCATACTCACCTCGTCGAGTATCACAACGTCCGCCGAAAGCGGATTTTCCTCGTTGTGCGTGAACACGTTGTACCCCTCCGACGAGCGCGACACGCCGAGCAGACGGTGTATCGTCTTAGCCTCGCACCCCGTCACCTGACTCATACGCTTGGCGGCTCTGCCCGTCGGCGCGGCGAGCGCTACCGACAGTTTCATATCGTCAAACAGCCGTATGATAGTGTTTATCGTCGTCGTTTTACCCGTACCGGGCCCGCCCGTAAGCACCATGCACCCAGACACGAGCGCGGTTACGACCGCGTTTCTCTGCTCCGGCGCAAGAATTGTACCGCTCTCACTTTCAAGCGCGTCGATCGCACTTTCGGCTTTATCCTCCGTCATCGTAAACTTCTGCTTGCCGTTCGCGAGCGCGACAAGACGGCGCGAGATGTAAAACTCCGCCTCGTAATATTCGTAAAGGTAGTATGCGTCCACACCGTCGATTCTGTCGGGGTAGATGTGCCTTTTACCGACAAGCTCCGCTATCGCGCCCTCAACCTCGTTTTCCTCGACCTTCAAAACGTACACGGCGTGCTCGATCAGAACGTCCTTCGGCAGATACACGTGACCCGACGTGAACGCCGCATCGCGCAGTATGTGCGTAACGCCCGCTTTAATGCGCTCCATGCCGTTTTTCGGAAATCCCATGTTAAACGCAATCGTGTCGGCAATCTTGAACGAAATACCTTCCACCGCGTCCGACAGCACGTAGGGGTTCTTTTTTATCATATCGACCGCGCCCGCGCCGAGCGCGTTATGTATTTTTACAGCCGTGTTCGCGTTCACGGAATACTGCTGCAAAAACATAACGACGTTTCTCACCGAGCGCGTCTCGGCGAACGACCTTCCTATACTTTTCGCCTTTTCCTTGCTTATGCCCTTTATTTCAGCCATGCGCTCGGGATTTTGCAGCATAATATCGAGCGTTTCCTTACCAAAATGCTCGACCAGTTTTTTCGCCGTCGCCTCGCGCACCCCCGCGACAATGCCCGCCGCGAGATACTTTATTATAGCCTCCTCGTCGGTCGGCAGCACAGTCTCGCAGTACTCGACCTTAAACTGCTCGCCGTAATCGGGATGGCGCGTCCACTCGCCCGACAGCGCGACGCTCTCGCCCTCGCTTATGAACGGCATACAGCCCGTAGCCGTGAAAATACTTTCCTCCGCGCTGTCAATAACGCAGACGGTGTAGCCGTTCGCGGGGTTTGTGTATATAATTTCCTCAACCGTTCCCGTAACCGTTATAATATCGCTCATTTTACAACCAAAATCTTTCCGTCCTCAATACCGTTGACCTCGCCGCCCGCCTCGGCTATGCGGCTTACGTATTCTACCTGCTCGCGCCGTATCCTCTCGCCCGTGAAAATGACGGGTACGCCCGGAGGGTAGGGGACTACGGTGTCGCACGCGACTCTGCCCGACGCTCTTTCAAGCTCGACTTCCTCCCACTCACTCGCGAACACGCGTGACGGGTCGAGCGTTTCCTCGCACGGCGGGGGTGGGGGAGTGGCAATATTCACGTCCCTTTTTCCCGTATTCTCGGCTATTTCGAGTATGTTCCACCACAAAAGCCGCATTTCCTCCAGCGTGTTCGACGGCGTAACGATCGCTACAATATTAAACAAATCAGCCATTTCTATATCTATCCCGTTCTCGGACAGAATATCGCGCATCTCGAACCCCGTTATAAAGTAGTCCGAAAAATTTATGACAAGCCGCGTCTTGTCGTCGTTGTCAAGCACTCGTATACCCGCCTTCGCGGCAGCGTCGCGGAAATTCATGCACATCCTGTACGTCCTGTCCCAGCCGACGGTTTTCACTTCGTCCCTCGCGGTGTCGGCAGTCGCGGCTATGACGTACGACGGGCTTGTGGACTGAAATACCGTGAGCGCTCTTTTGACGCGCGCGCGGTCAATAAGCGAGCCGTTAAGGTGCAGATAAGCCGCGCCGTTCATCGCGTTGAGCGTCTTGTGCGCGCTGTGGCACACCGCGTCGGCGTACTTTACAGCCGTTTCGGGGAATATGTCATGCGCCGCAAAATGCGCGCCGTGCGCCTCGTCCACGAGCAGCGGCAGTCCTACGTCATGGCACTCGTCCGCTATCTTTTTAATATCCGAGCAAACGCCGTAGTAATTCGGCGACGTTACGATCACCGCGTCAACGTCGGGAGTAAGGAACTCCTTAATCGTCTCCGTCGCAATGGGAACGCCGAACTCCGCGTCGAGGTCTTTAGGGAAGAACCGTATTTTAACGCCCAAAAGCGCGCACGCGTTTATGACGCTCACGTGACAGTCGCCGCTTGCCAGAAGAACGCCGCCCTTTTTCACCGCGCCGCAAATCATAGCCTGAATTGCGGCTGTCGAGCCGCCGGTGAGGATAAAGCTCTCGTCGCTGCCGTAAAGCGAGGCCAGGAGCGCGTTCGCCTTTTGCATATGCTCCGAGCCGTGGTAGAGGTTTTCCGTCGCGGGCAGCTCCGTAACGTCGAGCGACACCAAGCCGCTGCGTAACCCTCTGCCGTTTTTGTGACCCGGCATCGCGAACGATATTCTGTTTTGCGCTGCGTAATTTTTTAAATGCTCGTACAGCGGCGCTGACATGGCGCTGCCTCCTTTCATGTGTGGTAATCCTTGCGGCGTGCGTTCGTAGGGGCAGCGACCCGCCGCTCGTAAGCCTCCCTTGTTAAAGGGAGGGGGACCGCCGTAGGCGGTGGAGGGATTCATTATGAAAATCAGAAGGAATCCCCCAGTCACGCCCCGCGTGACAGCCCCCCCTTTGACAAGGGGCCTTTCGTAAAGTGGAGCCGCACGCACCGCACACCTTCGTAGGGGCGACCCTTGCGGTCGCCCGCATAAACCCCTCCGTCATTGCTACGCAATGCCACCTCGTTTGCTACGGTGTTTGTTGCTGCGCAACACACCTACGACGCTGAAACGTCGTTCCCCTGATAGGGGAGGCATACAATACGCGCCGCACATCGCAAGGCTCCCCTACTAGGTGAATGACGCTTTAGCGTCATAGGCATAGAGCTTTGCTCGTATGCCGTAGCAAAAGGAGCTGTCGCCGTAGGCGACTGAGGGGTTTTATATCTTCAACCCCAATTACATTCCAATAAACATTATACAAAATTTTCCCCGATATGTAAAGCATAATTGAAAAAACGCGTAAAATGTGTTAAAATATCATAAAAGAAACATTTGAAAGGAATGATACGCATGACGGTAAAGGAAACAATTTTCGCAAGGCGCACGATACGCAAATTCACCCGGGAGAAAATCCCGTACGAAAAACTCACGGAGCTTGTGGACTGCGCCCGTGTGGCGGCGTACCCCGCGAACATGCAGCCGCTTAAATTCGCGATAGTAGACGATAAAGATACTCTCGACGCGCTGTTCCCGTTCACGAAATGGGCGGGCGCGCTCGAAAACGGCACGCCGAAGGAGGACGAGCGTCCGACGGCTTACATCGCCGTACTCGGCGACAAAACAATAAAGCCCGATACGAACGGCTACGAGGTCGAGGCTGGCGCGGCTGTGACGACGATGATGCTCGCGGCGCAGGAAAAAGGCATAGCCACGTGCTGGCTCGGCGCTATAGAGCGCGGCAAAATACACGAGCGTTTAAACCTGCCCGACAGTCTGTGCGTCGTGTACCTGCTCGCTCTCGGCTATCCCAACCAAAAGAGCCGCATGGTCGAAATGACCGATTTTAAGTACTACGAAAGCGAGGACGGCACCATAAACGTGCCGAAACGCTCTCTTGACGAGGTACTCATAAAAATATCTTGACAAGATACAAATTTTGTGGTATAATTATAATACAATATAAAAAAGTTAGGCGAAAACGGCTACGCGGAGAATAAACAGCGACCGGTGATTTGTCAGACAACGCTGTGAAAAAAACTCCGCAATTTAACCAAAATATTTATTGATACTCCTTTAAAATTGTGTTACAATTATATAAAATAATAATGCAAAGGAGAGAAAACAATGAATATTAAAAAGCTAATTGCCGTAATATCGGCTGCGGCGCTGACTATGAGTCTTGCCGTTCCGTGCGTGACGGCTGCGGACGCTCCGGAAGTCGGCAGCAGTCTGAAGGTCGGCGATTACGCCGAGAGCGCGGCGGAAACTCAAAAACTTATCGACGCGCGCCCCGACATACAAAGACCGATGGAAAAACTCGACAGAGGTCTTGTGGCGGTTAAAACGGGCGACAGCGTGTTTGTTTCGTGGCGGTGGCTCGGCACGGAAAGTGCGGACACGAAGTACAACCTGTACAGAAACGACACGCTCATTAACGGCGAGCCGATGAACGTTACGAATTACACCGACATCGTACCCGCAAGCGGCGCAAAGTACAGCGTCGCTCCCGTGGTTGACGGCAAGGAGGGCGAGAAGTGCGCGGCCGTATCGGTATGGAACGAGAGTTATATCGACGTGCCTATCGAGGCTCCTCCGGCGAACAGCGTTCAGGGCGAGGATTACACGTACTCGGCAGGCGACGCGTCGGCTGCCGACCTTGACGGCGACGGTCAATATGAAATCGTGCTCAAATGGGATCCGTCAAACGCGAAGGACGCGGCTCAGTTCGGTTACACCGGCGAGTGCATTATAGACGCGTACGAAATGGACGGAACGCGTATGTGGCGCGTGAATATGGGACCGAATATCCGCGCCGGACAGCATGACACGCAGTTCATGGTATACGACTTCGACATGGACGGAAAGGCGGAAATGGCTTGCCGCACGGCTGACGGCACGATTGCCGGCGACGGCACGGCTATCGGCGACGCGGATAAAAACTGGGCTGTTTTAAACGGCGGTAAAAATCTGCAGGGCCCTCTTTACCTTACCGTATTCAACGGCGAGGACGGCACTGTTATAGACACCGTTGATTACGACCCGCAGATTACCGGCACTACAGCCGACGGTACTAAATGGGATATAAGCGCGTGGGGCGACACGGGCGGCAACCGTTCGGAGCGTTACCTCGCGGGCATAGGTTACCTCGACGGCACAAGACCGAGCATGGTATTCTGCCGAGGATATTACACAGGCTCGGAAGGCACGACCGGCGGCAGAACGGTTATGGCTGCGTTCGACCTCGTTGACGGAAAGCTAACCGAAAAGTGGCGTTTCGACACGATGGATTACAACAACAAATATATCGGTCAGGGTAACCACTCGATGTCGCTCGCGGACGTTGACTACGACGGCTGCGACGAGATTATTTACGGCTCGCTCGCCGTTGACCACGACGGCAAGCCGATGTATTCGACAGGTCTCGGACACGGCGACGCTCAGCATGTGGGCGACCTCGACCCGTCAAGACCGGGTCTTGAAGTGTATTCCTGCCATGAGGACAAGGGTTCGGCTTACGGCTACGAAATGCGCGACGCGCGCACCGGTGAAATCCTTTACGGCGCGTACACCGGCACGGATAACGGACGCGGCGCGGCTGACGATGTTGACCCGACGCATCCCGGCGCTGAAGGCTGGTCGGCTGCGGGCGTGCTCACAACGTCGAAGGGCGATGTCATCTCGACAAAGTACACGATGGCTGCGAACTTCTTCGCGTGGTGGGACGGCGATCTCGGACGCGAGGTGCAGGACGGTATTTATATAAGCAAATGGAATCCCGAAACGGAGAAAACCGACACGATATTCACCGCGGGCGGCACGTTCGCCGTAAACGGCACAAAGGCTAACCCGTCGCTCACAGCCGACTTGTTCGGCGACTGGCGCGAGGAGACGATTTATCCCTTAAAGGACAGCAGTGCGCTCAGAGTTTACACGACGACTATCCCGACAGGCTACAAGCTGCCGACGCTGATGCACGACATTCAGTACAGGAACCATGTCGCGCTGCAGAATACGTGCTACAATCAGCCGACGCACACGAGCTATTACCTCGGCTACGAGACGGAGACGATTCCCGTTCCGCAGATAACGGTTGACGGCGAGAAGAACCCCGACCTCGCGAAGAAGTCGTGGAATATCGCAGACCTCTATTCGGGCGAGAACGTGACGCTCGTCGTTGATACGCCGACCGCGCTCGTAAAGGGTCAGCCGATTAGAATTGACAACGACAACACCGACGTTGTGCCGATACTTGACGAAAACAACCGCACGCTCGTGCCGCTCCGCTTTATTTCGGAAGCGTTCGGCGACGAGGTTGAATGGAAACAGGAAACGCAGGAAATCAACGTAAACGGCGGCGAAATCGTTATGAAGATAGGCAGCGCCGATTACACGGTATCGGGCAGCACGAAAACAATGGATACCGCCCCCGTTATACGCGACGACAGAACGCTCGTGCCTTTAAGAGCGCTTGTTGAATCTCTCGGCAAGAAGGTTTACTGGAACGACGGTCTGATTGTGATTTCCGATATAGACGTTACCATGGGCGACGCGGCTGCAAAGGCGCAGAAGGAGAATATCCAAAATGCGCCCGTACCCGAAAAGGTTGAAAAAATCGCTATCAACGGCGTGGGCAAGAAATACTACGACAATCAGCTCGACGTGTACGGCGTAACGGCAAGCGACAACGACGGCAATCTCGAAGCCGGAGCGGTCGATCTCGATATGTCTACGCGCTGGTCGGCATGGGGCAAGAATACGCTCGTGATTGATCTCGGCTCGGTACAGAAGGTATCGGGCGTGTCGATAGCTATGTGGAAGGGCAGCGAGAGAATTTACCCGTTCACTATAGAGGTTTCGACCGACGGACAAACATGGACGGAGGCTCTTGCAAAGACGCAGAACACCGGCACTACCGAGGAATTTGAGAAGTATATGTTCAAATCCACGGTAGAGGCGCAGTACGTGCGTTACTCGGGCGACGGCGCGACCGACCCCGATAAGAATTACTGCCATATAAGCGAAATAGCTGTTTTGGGCGAGTAATCAACAATAAAAGCAAAGAAAAAAGCGTTGCCTATGGGCAACGCTTTTTTATGCGTAAATTTGAGACAGAGCGGTTTTATGTAAAAATAATTATTGTTTAAGACGCTCGATCTCAAGACGCATGAGCCGTAGTTGTTTTGTGACATCCTTTTTGAAACGCTGGTAATCCTTGTCAATGCTGACCGACTCCGTGTTAAGGAACGCCTCGTCGATACTCTTGTCATACAACTCGAACAGCGCCAGCAGCGTGCTTATGTCCGGCTGAGAATAACCGGTTTCCCAGTGACCTATCACCTGCTGCGACTTTCCCATGAGGTCGGCAAGCTGCTGTTGAGTGAGACCTGACATCTTACGCAAATTCTTTAAGATTGCGGCAATTTCAGCCTTTGTCATCATTATACATCACTTCCATAATTTCTGTCTTGCATATACATGAATTTTATCATAAAATTATCAATATTGTCAATACTAATTCCTAATATAGTATATAAAAAATATTCATAAATCAAATTATACTGATATTAAGGGATGTGATTATAATGGAAATATTTTATCCGATTGGGAACAGAATTCAGCAGGAAAGGCAGAAAATGGGTCTTACACAGGAGCAGCTTGCCGAGAAAGCAGGAATTTCTCAAAATTTTATATCACTTATTGAAAACGGACGGAATATGAGTCTCGCGGTGATAATAAAGCTTGCAGGTATATTCGGAGTGACGGTAGACTATCTGCTGAGCGATGTTATGGATGTGAATGAAAACAACATTATCGAGCAAGGTATGGCATATATGAGGAAACTTACGCCAAAGCAGCAAATGTTTATACTGAATATGATAAAACAGTTTTACGAAACAGTAAACGAAAAAGGAACGCAGCAATAAAAAAATCCGCAAATCTTTAGGATTTGCGGATTTTTCTTATGCCGTATCAAATTAAACAATACCCTGAGCCATCATAGCGTCGGCAACCTTCATAAATCCGGCGATGTTCGCGCCCGCAACGAGGTTTGTCTTACCGCCTACCGTGAGGTCATACTCCTTCGCGGCAGCAACGCTGTTCTTGTAAATCGTTACCATGATGTCATGGAGTTTAGCGTCAACTTCCTCGAATGTCCATGAAAGTCTCTGCGAGTTCTGGCTCATTTCAAGAGCCGACGTAGCAACGCCGCCCGCGTTTGACGCCTTGCCCGGCGCGAAGTATACGCCGTTCTGCTGTAAGTACTCGGTAGCTTCGAGAGTTGTCGGCATGTTAGCGCCCTCGGCAACTACCAGGCAGCCGTTCGCTACGAGAGCCTTGGCGTCGTCTATCAGAAGCTCGTTCTGCGTAGCGCAGGGGAGAGCAACGTCGCACTTAACAGCCTGCCACAGACCCGCGCCCTCAACGTACTTGGCGTTCGGTCTGTAATTGAGGTATTCCTTAATTCTGCCCCTCTTAACTTCCTTTATATCCTTAACAGCCGCGAGGTCGATACCCTCCTCGTCGATAACGTAGCCGTTCGAGTCGGAAACGGTTATAACCTTACCGCCGAGCTGCTGTACCTTCTGACAAGCGTAGATAGCAACGTTACCCGCGCCCGAGATGGCAACCGTCTTGCCGTTGAAGTCAGTGCCGAGATCCTTGAGCATTTCAGCCGCGTAATATACGAGACCGTAGCCTGTAGCCTCGGTTCTTGTGAGCGAGCCGCCCCATGTGAGACCCTTACCCGTGAGAACGCCTTCGTAAACGTCTTTTATCTTCTTATACTGACCGAACATATAGCCGATTTCTCTCGCGCCCGTACCGATGTCGCCCGCGGGAACGTCCGTGTCCGCACCGATGTGTCTGTAAAGCTCCGTCATAAAGCTTTGGCAGAAACGCATAACCTCGTTGTCCGACTTGCCCTTCGGGTCGAAGTCCGAGCCGCCCTTACCGCCGCCGATAGGCAAAGTTGTGAGCGAGTTCTTGAAAATCTGCTCAAAACCGAGGAACTTGATGATTCCGAGGTTTACCGACGGATGAAGTCTTAAACCGCCCTTGTAGGGACCTATCGCGCTGTTGAACTGTACTCTGAAACCTCTGTTTACGTGTACCTTGCCGTTGTCGTCAACCCAGGGTACTCTGAACATGATCTGTCTCTCCGGCTCTACTATTCTTTCAAGAAGAGCAGCCTTTTCGTATTCGGGATGCTTCTCGAAAACCGGCTCGAGTGAAGTTAAAACTTCTGTTGCAGCCTGGATAAACTCAGGCTCGCTTGCATTTTTTTCTTTTAACTGTGCTAATACGTCCTGTGCGTATGACATTGTTAAAAACCTCCTATAAAATTATTAATGGGTTGCTTTAGGCGTTTAGCACCCTAAAGCACATCTGATATTTTATCACTGTTTGCGCCATAATGCAAGCATATTTTTCAAAAAAAATCGCGTATTTTCGGGCTGTACACACCAATCCGCTTGCATTAGCCGTTGTTAGCCCGAGATAACATTTTTTGAGGCGACATAAAAAAAGAACCCTTTGTAAAAAGGGTTGTAAAACTGCTTTATACTCGCGAAAAATCCAAAGCAAGTAATCGGCGTTAAGACGGCGCGTTTACAAGCCGTTAGCCGATACGCAGCGACGATTTTACGCGAAGAAGGAGGCGCAACGGAGCGTTTGAGCACTGACTTTTTTATGAAATAAAAAAATCAGCATAAGCGTGTAAAACCCGTACGAAACCCAAAGCGACAGTGAGCCGTTGTGAGCGCGTTTACAAGCGAACAGGCGAGCCGAGCGACGGTTTCGGACGGAAGAGGAGCAGTACGCGACATAAAAAAAGAACCCTTTGTAAAAAGGGTTCGTAAAACTGTCGCGTACTGCGACGTGGTCGGGATGACAGGATTTGAACCTGCGGCCCCTACGTCCCGAACGTAGTGCTCTACCAAACTGAGCCACATCCCGATACCTCTCCGTCACGCGGAGGGGAAATGTCATATGGTCGGAGTGACAGGACTTGAACCTGCGGCCCCTTGACCCCCAGTCAAGTGCGCTACCACCTGCGCTACACCCCGATTTTTCCAGACAACTATGACATTATAGCACAAAACATTTTCAAAGTCAATAACAGAAACGCAAAAATTACGAATAAAAATTTTTGTCCGCTTTATTGCCGCAACACCGCTGTTTCACATGAAAATATGGTATATATTTTTATTGCGATTTAGGTCATTTTCAATAAAAATACTTGAAAAGACAACAAAAATATGGTATAATAATTATAATACGGTTAGAATGGGCATGAAAGGGGCGGAGCAATGCGCTGCGAAAAATGCGGGAACGAAATCGCCGAGGGAAACAGAACATGTGAATACTGCGGCGCGCCGGTCAGGATGAGAAACTCCGGACGCAAAAAGAGGAGAAATCTTACGCTTGTCGCGGCTGCGGCAACGCTTATTATGCTCGGCGTACTGTCGCTTATGTGCGCCGGAATATCGATAAAAGCCGAACTGATGGGAACGTCCGTCAGGCTTTCGCTGCCCGTAATATCCGCATCGTCGGTCGTGGGGCTTGTTGTACAGGGCGGATTTGTGAAATTATTGCCCGGACTGTACATCGCGCTTTGCGCCGCTGCGGTAATCGCGGCGTTTATATCCGTGTTTATGATTATAACGCGCAGGCGTTCGGGAGTTACAATAGGACTTATAGCGGCTCTTGTTTCCGCGGTTATGGGCATAGCCATGATTATTGCGGTGTTTGTCATAAACGGCAAATACGGCGGCGAGGCTCTTTCCCTTGCTCCGTCGCTGTGGATGTGGGTATCCGTACCCGTGAATATATTGAGCGCACTGTTTCTGTTTATTGAAAATGATGATATTGTATAAGTATTTGATTTCGGAGAAAGAAAGGATGACAGAAAATGATTTGCCAAAATTGCGGAAACGTCATTCCTGACGGCGTGAAGTTCTGTAACCGCTGCGGCGCGGAGCAGGAAGTTGTTGAGACTCCTCCGCAGAACGCGGAAACGCCGAATTCAACCGATACTTACCGCGCCGCGCCGTATACAGCGGCGGATGGCGGCGCAAACACGCGGCTTTTGCTCGCGATTACGGCGGTTATCGCGCTTTTGGGAATTATGTCGGTGGTTTGCTCATCGCTCGTTATAAAGGGCGGAGAGGCTGCCGCGTCAATACCGTTTATGTCGGTGACAGCACTTCTGGGCAATCTGTCGAGAGCCGCAGACAGCGCGTCCGGAATGGGGGGCATACTGGGTCTTGATTTGGGAGATTGGGGCGCAAGCCTTGCCGGACCGCTGGCGGGAATGATCGTTTACACGGTTTTTGCGGTAATCTGCGTTATATTGTATACGTTTTCAGCCGTGTTGGTTTTAAAGAAAAATCCCGTGGGAATAGTTATGGGAATGGCTGCGGGCGCGCTGACGATTTTGCTCAGCGTTATTATGATAATTGTTATGCTCGTGGCGAACGCTAATCTCGACATTCCAAATATTTCGCTCTCGCCGTCGGTGTGGGTATTGCTGGCAATTCCGGTCGGCGCGCTGTATGTGCTGTTGTGCGCCGTAAAGAACAGAGAATTGCTTTCGTGATAACATCGGAATTTGACCTGTAGTTGTGAAGGGGTGATTATATAATGTTTTGCAAAAAGTGCGGAAACGCGTTGGACGACGGCATGAATTTCTGCCCGCGCTGCGGTGAACCCGCAGTGAAACCGATCGTACAGGAAACGCCGCCGGCGGAAAATGACGCGCAGCGCGATGTGTACGAGCCCGCAAACCCGACGCAGCCGATGTATCCCGTGCGTAAGGACGTAAATATAAAAGTTCCCGCGTTTATGCGCGGCGGAAATGCGACGACATGGCTTGCGGTTATGTTCCTGCTCACGGCATGTACGATGATAAGTATGATTTTGAGCGGCGTGGGGATTTCCGTGAAAGCGGTGCGGGGTTTCGGTCTATCGCTGCCCGCTACGACGATTAGCGGTATCGCGGACAACGTGACGGCGTTCGGCGTGTATACGGTTTTTCTTGTGATTTATATTATAGTCAACTTATGCGCCGTGTTTATGATTTTAAATAAGATGAAATACGGAACGATTGCGGGCATCGCGGCTAACGCGATAGCCGTTATATCCGGTATAGTCGCCGTCGCGGCGTCGTTTTCGCTGTCAAAGGAAATAAACGAGTTTGTATCAACATTCCCGACCGTATGGACGTGGCTCGCGCTTGTGTTCGGTCTTGCGAACTGCGCGTTCCTCATATTCAAAGGCGGGGATTTAGCGACATAAAGCATATTTATGTAAGCAGAGGGGTAAAAGTTTAGCGGGTTATGGTTATTTAAGGAAAGAGGTAAGGCGGTATGTTTTGTCCGAATTGCGGAAACAATGTTGGAAACGAGGATTTTTGTAAAAAGTGCGGCGCGTCGCTTGACAATCCGTCAACGAGACGCTTTTGCGCGGAATGCGGATCGCCGCTTGACTACGGCAGCGAGAGATGTTCACAATGCGGCGCGGAGGTGGAGAGCGTATACAAGCAGGAGAACGAAAACGTCAGAAGTCGTGGAATAGAACAGCAGTCAAAGCAGACGCAGCCGACCGCGCCCAAAAAGAAGGGCGGTAAGCGGCTGGCAGTCGGTATTGCTGCGGCGGTCGTCGTTGCCGCTGCGGCGGTTATTGTCGTATTGCGCATGGGCGGCGGTGAAGGCTCGGACACGCAGTTCGCCGAGGCGCCTCCCGAAAATGTGTACCATGACGGCGGCGCGATTAAAATTATGACAAAGGCGTTTAACCAAAAGCAGGCGTCGAGCGACAGTTCCGTGCTGAAGGAACTGGAGACGTATGTCGGTGAGGATTTGGAAATCGAGTGGACGCCCGATACGAAGTATGACAGTTCTGTAAACGGCATTATAGGCTCGGGCGACTATCCGCACGTGATGCTTGTGGGCAGTAAGGGCTCGGCGTTTGTACAGGCGGCGAGAAGTGATATGTTTTGGGATATATCGGAGGCGTTTGACAATCCCGAAAAATACCCCAATCTTGCGCAAGCCGACCCGAATGTAAACCATAATATTTCCGTTGACGGCAAGATTTACGGCATATACCGCGCTCGTGAACTCGGACGCGCCGGTATTACGATAAGGAAGGATTGGCTCGATCGTCTCGGTCTCGATATACCGGAAACGATAGACGAGTTTTCCGAGGTTTTGAAGGAGTTTACGGAGAATGACCCCGACGGTAACGGAGTTAATGACACTTACGGCATGGTGATAACGAACTACCTGTCCGGACCGCTTGACAATATAGCGGTATGGATGGGCGCTCCCAACGGCTGGGGTGTGGACGATGAGACGGACGAACTGAAACCGTCGTTTATGTTTGAAGAATACAAGGACGCGCTGAAACTGATGCGTGACTGGTATAAGGCGGGATATATAAATCAGGACATGAATACCATGACGGCTGATAAGTGGAACGAACCCTTCCTGAACCAGAAAGCGGGCGTTATCATTGACGTTGCCGACAGGTCGAGAAGGCTTGCTCAGGACATTGCGCCCATCAACCCGAACGCGGTGGTTGACGTGTTCGGATATGTGACGAAGGACGCCGGCTCAGAACCGAGAACGCTCCCGACAAACGGCTATAACGGCTTTTACGTGTTCCCGAAGTCAACGATTAAGACGCATGATGATTTGGAGCATATATTGACGGTAATGGATAAGCTCAACGACAAAACGGCGGTTGACCTTATGAATTTCGGTATTGAGGGCGTACAGTATACCGTTGATGCAAACAACTACGTGACAATTACGAGCAATAAGGAGCTGCTTGACGATATCAGCGACCTTAATCAGATATCCATGGGAATTATCACATTCCCGGACGGCTTAAAGACAAAGTATACCGTTCCCGTGGCGGAGAAGGTGGATAAGGTTTACGAGAAAAACAGGCAGTACGCGATAAGCAACCTTGCGGAACCGTATATCTCCGAAACGTACACCAAAAACGGCCCTGTGCTTGACGATATAGTCAACACGGCGAAAATGAACTTCATAATCGGTAAAATTTCCGAGGAGGAATACGACAAGGAAGTGGAACGCTGGAAACGTGAAGGCGGCGACAATTACATAAGGGAAGTAAACGAGGAATACAGCAAGGATATTTCGGTTAAGCAGTAAAGACAAACAAAATAACGTAAAATAAAAGCGCACGAATTTGTTTCGTGCGCTTGACATTTTAAAATGAATGTGGTAAAATACCATAAGTGTCACGGACAGGTATCGAAGTGGTCATAACGGCCCTGACTCGAAATCAGGTAGTCCTCACGGGCTCGTGGGTTCGAATCCCACCCTGTCCGCCATGTACAAAAACCGCGTAAATGCTTTGGAAATAAGCGTTTATGCGGTTTTTACTTGGTTTTGAGCGTTTGCAAATTATTGCAAATTATTGTAAATTATAGCACAAAATCGTTAGTCGGATTTTCGGCTTTGATGTTATCTATACCAATATCATATAGATTTAATACCCGTATATCCATTTTCGTATTTTCAATATAGTGCCGATACATTTTTTCAGCCGGAAGGAGACGCACATGAATATTCTGCAATTTAAGTCCTTTCATCATGTCAAGAGAAACAAACCCTTTTTCAACAATCTCCGATGCAGCTGTCGGCATAAGAAAGCAATTGCGCACCGTGCAAATTTTACAGTTATCAGTAAACTGCCGATAAGCAAGCTGATATAGATACTGTTTTGTAATAGACTCGATACCGGGCTGCCCGCGCAGTTTTTTGCCGTGTTCCAACCGGATAGTATAGTATTTTGCATCAAAGATAATAAACTGAAATTCGCCGTCAACATTCACAATAGAAATAATGTCCGGAATCAGCGTGTCTTCTGCCTTGTGAGGTTCGGTATCATTTAGAGACAAATGCCACTGTGGTTTATCAATAAGTTCTATAAGACTCTTGTGTCGGATTTTAGGGCAAATTTTGGATAATGGAACAGGCAGACTCAGGCTGTCAATAGACCGCTGTAATTGATTATCCATTACTTCAGCGCAAACCTTCTCCCATACCAGATTGAAACTGTTTGTTCCGAACATACTGAAACAGTCCAAATCATCCAGGGCCTTGCTGTTGACTATATATGCGTACAGCGTTTTCAGAAGTAGCTGCTTGCGAGTATTGAACTGCACATTGAGTTCTTTGGTGATGCGATATAGGATATATTCTTTATCACCAAAGTCTTCAATCTGCTCATCTGAAAGATCAGCGCCCGTAATATCAAATAAATCCAGCAGGTCAGCATCCCGCAGTTCTTCGGTACATCGGGTGAGAATACACTCATGCAAACGTTTAAAAAAATCAAAATCATTATTTACACGTTTCATAGTCAGCAATTCCGGATAATACGGCCGATTGTCATAGAGAAGCGCGAATGTTTCATTGATGGTTTTATCCCACAGTATATCACCGGAACCGTTGGTTTCAACAATATCCTGTGTATTTGTATATATGCCGTACTCAAAATAGTCATGGAGCAGAAATAGCATAACAGCCAACATATTGAATGAACTACTGTCGTTTGTATCATTATACATACGAATAATCTGCTCTTTGGAATTGTATTTTTCCAGCACCTTCAGTATCTGCTTCAATTCTTTTTTTGGGGCGGTGGCATCAACCAAATATTTGGGATAACATTTTAGAACCCGACCTTCAATTGTAATAACACCGACAAAAGTGAACACATAAAAATACTCGTTTTCACCGACTCCAACATCGGCAATTTCAATATCCTCATCCAATAAGTCGGTAAGATCTTTCTGTGTATCCGTTGCTTTTACAGCTTTAAGCACACCATACTCCTTCAACCGCTTCAGGATGCGGACAGCCTTTTCCTCCGAACAGCAGAACAATCTAACTAAATCTCCCTGGGTATAGCGTTTTTGTTCCCGCAGAAATACCGAAATCATTCTCCATCATCCTCTGATACATTATCTATGAATTGGCTGCTGATAGATTCGCAAAAAATGTGTACGCCCTTAGTTTTAAATTCTTCACAAATCTTTGAATATTGGTTTCTTGCCTTTTCATCGCATCCGCCAAATAGGCTGCTCCGTTTTTGTTTGGCTGCATCATCAAACAGGTACATAATTACCTTATTCATGAAAATATCAATGAATGCATCCGGGTCAATTACATCTCCGTCTGGCAGATTTTTCTTGGAGATGAAATATGGACCCATCAATTTATCCTCGTTAACTTTATAATTTAGAAGTTCACTATTGATAGCTTTGCGCAGTGCGTTCCATTCCACGTTACGACGATATTTTCCTTGACCAAGGATAACCCTTTTCCCTTCAATTCCTTCTTCATTGTCATCAATTCCCAGATAGGTGAAGTTCCATCTGCGTTTGAAAGCGGTGTCCATCGGGAATACACCCTGGTCTGCGCTGTTCATAGTCGCCCAGATAAACATATTATCGGGGATGCGAATCTCAGCGTAGTTGTCGGGGCTGCCCCCAAGTTCCCCGGCAAGGTACTTTTTCATGTCTTCGGAAGCTTGGATCGGATACTCACTGGCTTCATCATCGCCGCGGTCAAGCAACTGGAATATATCGCCAAACACCGCTGCAACGTTTGCACGGTTGATTTCTTCCACGACAAGCAGAAATGGCTTTGGAGTATCAGTTCTGCTGTTCTGCAAAGCTTTGACGTAAGTACGCAAAAAAGGACCGGGTACATAGGAATATGTGATGGAATCATTACCATTGCTATCCCTGAATGGTATAGGCTTATATGTACCCACAAAATTAGCGTAGGAATAATCCGGATGGAAGGTTACGCGCTCGTATTTGCCACCGGTTTCAAGCAGGGCATCTTTCTCTAAATTCAAAGTAAAACTTTTACCAGTACCCGGGGCGCCGAAAAAAATACGATTACGAGGATAACCACTTGCGAAACCTGTTACAAATTTGATATTCCCGACAGTTTCTGCTCGTTCTGACAAGAATTTATAATATAAATCCAAAAAAGCGTTTATACTGCCGTTGCCGTGTGAACGGTCAAATTCCTTATAATTTATGTCCTTTCTTATAACGTCAATAATCTTTTTATATACGTTTATATCGCTGATATTAAAAATGGATTCATATGGAGCGAGTTTTTCTGTATACTTACGGGAAACCTCTTTAGCAGCATTTAGATAATTGATACGTGTTCTTTCAGAGTAATGTTCACCATTATCTTTTTTCACATACGTAAACCATTCCTTAAAAGCCTGCTCGTTGTCAACTGTATCGCCAACTTCTTCCGGGGAAGGAAGGTTGTGTGCATCCATTTCTTTAATCAGATTGTCATGCAGCCAGTGTGCATTGCGAATATAGAAATAAATAAATTCTTTTCTAAACGCACATGCGTACTCTCCGTCACTCTTTTTCTGTTGTTCAAATCCTTCTTTCATTGCTTGCGCGATTGTTGCTATTTTGATTTGTTTAGAAATAGGCGTTTCAGCGTCAGCGGTTGAATGCTTTAACTTCCACGCACAAAAAATAGTTTGTCCATCGCGTTGATATACACCTAACTGTACGGCTAGGTGTCCGTTTTGTTGTTTGTCATACGCATAATTTATATACTTGCTCTTTTGCTGCGTGCGCTGCTCATCATTTAAATGGGAGCGACCGCCCGGCGTCGTACCTTTAGCACATATTGTAATCGAATCTTGCGAATCATTCCCAAAAGATATTGTATACACTTCCGACATTTGCTTACTTGCCGCTGAGCAAGCTGCATTGTGACCAAATTGACGGAAAGCGGATTGAAGTTCGGAGAGAACCTGATCTCTTGTTAGAGTATCGGTCTCACGGTTATAATCAGCAGTCACAATTTCGCCATTTCCAAGAGCCCATTGATATTTTGGCATTTGATTTTCATCCTTATACATCAAGTACTTTAATATGCTTAGCGTTTAATGATTTTCTATTGAATATATCAGACATACCATATAACTGCCGTCCAAAGCTTGTAATATGGACACCTCCGTTATCTATAATAAGCTGCAGTAGGTGAGGCAGTTCTATTTGATTTGGAGAAAATTGCGTGCCAAATGGAAGTTCATATGTCATTCTACATCCTCCTTAAAATACTGATTTTTGATGGCATTTGCAATCTGCAAGACCAGAAGTGGAGGAACGGCATTGCCAATCTGCCGCCACTGATCTCTGAAATCGCCACAGAACTCATAATCGTCATCAAAGGTCTGAATACGTTTAATTTCACCAATGCGCAAGAACCGATTTTTCCAATGAAATGGCCCCATATTGTTTGAGAAACTTGCTTGGATTGTCCAAGAGGGTTTTTGGGGGGACAATTTCAGCAAAAACGACCAATAACGAGAACGCCATTTAAAAATAGGTTTCGGATATCCACGCTCTGCGGTAAAATACAAGTAATTATCGCCGGGGGGTACAAGTTTGAGAAGGTCTTTGTGTTTTGAACCTGCCTGCATATCCTTATCCTCCGGCAGATCGTAATCTAAATCTCCGATAGCTTCGCCGCAAGTTGTCCAAGGACGCTTTCCCAATGCAGATTCATCCGTTTTTTCAGGGTTATAATGAGTTTCCTCCGGAAAAACAAATTTATCGCCAAACCCACGTTTTACCCCAATGCAAATAAATCGCTCCCTAATCTGAGGTACTCCGTAATTCGCCGCGTTAATAACTTTATAACTAATATCGTAACCAAGGGCATCGGCACGTTCTTTCAGCAAGTCAAAAGCTGCTCGATGTGGTTTGTACACGAAACCAAACACATTCTCGAAGAAGAATATCTTAGGTCGGATATCTTCTAACGCACGAAAATACTCATATAAAGTAAAGGAATTTTCATCTTCGAGAGCCCTTTTCTTATCTGTACGGTAAAAGCGAGACTTTGAATATGCAGGACAAGGCGGCCCACCGACTAAAACATCAATCTCTCCTAACGTCAGCCCGATTGATGCCAACTCCTTTTCATATTGAATTTCTCGAATATCTGCGCATTTTACGAGGCGGCCAACCTTATTTTTTTCAAGGGTATCGCAAGCGGGCGCCCAGAAGTCTGTAGAAAAACATATATCATACCCTGCCTTTTTAAACCCGCAGTCAATTCCTCCGCCGCCGGAAAATATACTCACTACATTTATTCCCATTATTCTAAACTCTCTTTCAAATATTGAATCATTGCTTTGCCCATTAACGCCGGCACTGCATTACCGATCTGTTTTTGCACCGAACGTCTGCTGCCGTAAAACTTATATTCTTTAGGGAAGGTTTGAATAGCTGCAATTTCCGGAACACGAAGCCGTCGATTATCCCAATGGAATGGCCCCACCCAAGGCCCGGGCTGTGCAGTAATAGTCCAAGAAGGCATATCCGGTGATAACTTTAACAGAAAACTCCAGAATCGCTTATCGGCAACAAATTTAGGGTTTTTATAGCCATACCACGCAGTAAGCGCCTTATAATTCATGCCCGGCGGAACTTGGCATAGGTCGTCATGATATGTTCCTCCTATGGTCTCTTCTTCCGGCTCGTAATATTCGGGACCGTCATACCCCTTAATCACTTCGCCGACATTCACATATGGCAATAAACCGGTACGAGCGCTGTCCTCAGGAGCACAATGTGTTTTGATCGGCTCTTCCGTTTTAAAATCTCCCAATGTACCTATAATGAACAGTCGTTTCCTTTTTTGGGACACACCATAATCTAAGGCGTTAGCACGAACAATTTTGTATTTATAGCCTTGCTTCGTAATGATTTCAATGAAGCTATCAACAATAACTCGGTTTGTCGGATGCAAAAGGCTTTCTACATTTTCAAATACAAATCCGTCGGGGTGAAGGTCGCAAACGACGCGCAGATATTCATCAACCAACGTTGCACGCGGATCGTTTATTCCTTTTCGAGTATTATTGCCTACCCAATATCCTGCTTTGGAAAAAGGCTGGCAAGGCGCTCCGCCAATCACGATAAACTTATCATAGTCTTTTTGATGCAGAATATATGCAAATACACTACTGTCGATCCGGCGCAAGTCTCCTTCGATTATTTCAGAATTACGAAACAGTTTATTCATTTTAAGAGTCTTAATACAGTCAGAATCTAAATCTGTACTTGAAACGACAGGAATTCCGGCCAAAAAACTAGCCACATCTAATCCGCCAGCTCCCGAAAACAGACTAATGGCAACAATATTGCTTTTCTTCATAGCATTACACCTTTTTTTCTTTTTCAATTTCAGCTACATCGCTCAACTCGCAATTGAGAGCATGGCAGATACGTACAAGCACTTCGAGGGAAACATATTCATTTTTACTCATCTTAGAAAGCGTACTTGAAGCGATATCTGTTTTCATTCTTAAATCGGTCTTTGTCATATCTTTATCGATAAGAAGTTTCCAAAGTCGCTTATAATTGATTCCCATAGTACACCTCAGCTTTCTTAATAATAACATAGACACAGTTACTACATCATTTTCCATTATACTACAAAATATTCGAGAAGTCAATATATGGGTAGAGTTTGCAAATATTTTATTGCGACTATCGATAGTTATAATCCACCACAAAATATGGCTATCCGCGTTCCCTAGCTGCCATAACCGCCCCGATCACAGTGAAAATCGCTATATACACTATGCACACAACGGCAAACTGCACATATCCTCCGCTTTCGGCGATTTTCTGCGGTGCGTTCGAGTTCATGCCGTAGGACATCAGCGAGTAGGGCCATATGTGTCCCATGTTTTTCGCAAGAAATCCAAGCCCCGAAAGTCCGCCGGCGAACGATATTCCTATCGGCAGCGCGAAGCTTTTTATATTCATTGAGATCAAAATCTGTATTGCGACAATAACCATTCCTCCGAGCGTGCCGAACACGCACCATTGCGCGATAGTGAGCCACGGCGGATCAGTAAGCCCCGCCATGTATCCCGAAATCACGAACAGCGCGCATATCCATATCATGCTGAAAAGCAGCATCATCGCGGCGGTCAGGAGTTTTGCGAGAAATACCGACGAGCGGCTTGCGGGCATGGTGAAAACCTTGTTCCAGTTGTTGTTCGCGTTTTCCAGCCGCATTATATACGCGCAGTAAATACCGAGCATTATCGGCAGGAAAAAGTAATCGGTAAACAGCGTGTGCTGTGTCCACAGGCTCAGCCATTCGCGCGTTAAAACCTCCTTCTGATACAGATAATTCACCGTTCCCAAAGCCGCCGGAATAATCGGCATCAGTAAAAACGCGAGCCACACGGGTGAGCGCTTCAGCTTCATTCGCTCCGCCTTCAATAATTTCAGTAACATAATTTACAGCTCCTTTCTTTTGAATATTTCGCGCCCTATCATATACAGAGCGGCGCATATAAAAATCAGCACGATAAAGAATGTCCAATCAATTCCCATAACGTCAAAATGCGCGTATCGGTAACGGTTTTCCTTTGACCAGTCAAACAGCCCGACAAACATCAGCACGGCGTAATAGCCCCAGATAAGCGATCTGCGGAGCCACGAAAGCTGCGGCAGAAACATTGAGAATGTCCCGAAAAACGTGCCTATCGCGCCCGAAAAGAACGTGACCGCCTGATTTTTAAAGCAGAGCGACAGCGTGTGCTGAAAAATGTACACCGCAACCGTCGGCGCGGCGGTGAACAGCAGATACAAAAGGTACAGCTTTATCGGCACGTCGCCGCCGAAGCCCGTGATATAGCCGAACGCGATCGTCGCTACCCAGCTTAACGCCACACAGAACAGCATGATCGCAAGACCGTATAACAGCTTAGCGTCGTAGATTTGCCCGCGCCTTTTTGTGACCGCAAGCTGCTTCAGCATTGCTCCCTTGTGCTCGATATCGCACAACCGCGACGATACGATTATAGAGAGCAGCGGCATAAAGATAGAGTTTATAAGCGGCAGCTCGTATAAATTCGCCATCCAGCCGAGCCGCAGCAAATCTTCGCTATGATTCCTCGGATAAATCCATAACAGCATCGCCGCCGTTACGACGAGCGCGGTCACGAACACATAGCGGCGGCGCGTTTTCATAAACTCGCATTTTAGTAACTTTATCATAAACTCCGCTCCTTTCCCGTGAGGTCGAGGAAGATTTCTTCAAGCGACTTCGATTTGTCGATATTATGCAGATTGTCAAGTGCGCCCTGATACATCATTTTGCCGTTCGCGATGATTCCGACGTCCTCCGCCATCTGGTCTATCTCCGAGAGCAAATGGCTTGACACGATTACCGTCATACCGTATTGACGCGGCAGCGATTTGATAAGTTCGCGCATTTCCTGTATGCCCGACGGGTCAAGCCCGTTTGTCGGCTCGTCGAGTATCAAGAGTTTTGGGAACGATAAAAGCGCACCCGCAAGCCCGAGCCGCTGTTTCATGCCGAGTGAGTACGCCGACGCTTTCTTGCTGTGCTGGTTGTCGAGCCTGACGATTTGCAGCACCTTGTCGATATTCTTTTTCGGAACGTCAAGAAGCGTTTGCAGAATTTTTAGATTTTCCGCGCCCGTGAGATGTCCGTAAAACGACGGCGACTCGATAAGCGAGCCGATACCGCGCAGAATTTCAATGCGGTTTTTCGCGTCCATACGCCGCCCCATGATTTCAATTTCGCCCTCCGTCGGGCGGATAAGGCTTAGGAGCATTTTAAGCGTAGTCGTTTTTCCAGCGCCGTTCGGACCGAGAAAGCCGTATATGCGCCCCTCGTTCACGCGCATATTAAGACCGCTCACCGCAGCCGCGCCCTTGTAGAGTTTTGTGAGGTTTGTTGTTTTTACAATTTCGTTCATAATAAATCCCCTTTCTGTTTTGGAATGATTTAATGTTAACATATAAACCTTTCGGGAAAATAAACTAAACCTTACGTGAACCTTAAATATTTATAAATTCTGTTTCAATATGGAATGAATTATGGTACAATATTTAATAAAAGAGCACGACGATTTAGCGTCGTAGGCGTGTGGCCCCCTTGTCAAAGTGAACAACACGTATAGCGTGTTGTAGGCGTGTTGCGAAGCAACAAACGCCGTAGCAAAGGGGGCTGTCACGCGTAGCGTGACTGGGGGATTCCTTTTCGGTTTCTAAACAGAATCCCTCCACCGGCTTCGCCGGTCCCCCTCCCTTTAACAAGGGAGGCTAATAATATAATCGGAGAATAAACATGAACGAATTAAAAAACAAAAAAATCCTGATCGTCGACGACGAAACGGAACTGTTGAAAATCCTATCGGGAATTTTATACAACAACGGATTTTACAACATCTACACTGCGCCCGACTGCAGCGCCGCGCTTAAAATCGCAAATGAACAGTCGATCGCGCTGTATCTGCTCGACGTAAACCTGCCCGACGGAGACGGGTTCGCGCTGTTTGAAAAGCTACGCGAGATCTCGTCCGCTCCGGCAATTTTCCTTACCGCGCGCGGCGAGGGAAACGACAGGATAAAGGGTCTCGTCTTGGGCGCGGACGATTATATAGTAAAGCCCTTTCTGGCGGACGAACTGATTTTACGCATAAACGCTGTTTTAAAACGCGTTTACGGAATTGCGGAAACAAAATCGGCGTTCGGTCTGTCGGGCGTTACGGTCAATTTTGAAACCGCGTCGGTAAACAAAAACGGCAAAGAACTTTCGCTCACCGCGAAGGAGTATATTCTGCTTAAAAAGCTGTGGGAAAACAGGAATAAAATAGTCACATCCGACGCGCTTTGCATGGCGGCGTGGGGCGAGGAATATTACGGGTACGAAAACACGCTGATGGTGCATATCTGGCGGCTGCGTCAGAAAATCGAAACCGAGCCGTCAAAACCGAAATATCTGTTGACGGTCAAGGGATTGGGTTATAAGCTGGTGATTGATAATGAATAAAACAAGTCTGAAAATTTTTATCTGCTTTACGCTCACCTCGGCGGTGATCGCGGTTATTCTGCTGTGCGTGAATTTTCTGGGATACGCGTATATCGCGAGCGACCCCGGCGAAGAGGGCAGACCGAGAAAAACGCTCACTCTGATAAGCGAAAATCTGACGCGGACGGAGCATGGCTTTGAGCTTGCGGAAAACGTGATCCCCGACAACTACTGGTGCGTTTTGCTTGACGAAAACGGCGACATGGTATGGTCGCAGAACAAGCCCGACGATATTCCGACGCATTATTCCATAAACGATGTCGCAAGAATGACGCACTGGTTTTTAAACGACTACCCCGTCTACGTCCGCACGGAGGACTACGGGCTGCTGGTGCTCGGCATACCGAAAAACGCGGTCGCCAAATACGAAATGATTTATTCGATGAGTTGGTTTGACACGCTGCCGCAAAGGATTTTGACAATTCTTCTCGTCAATCTGTGTTTCGCCGCGCTGCTGGCGTGCATTTTCGGTTTCCGTCTTTATCGCCGCCTGCGCGCACTCACCGACGGAATAGCCGATTTGCGCAACGAAAAACCGGTAAAACTTGCGGAGCACGGGATTTTTAAAGAAATTTCCATGAACATAAATCGAGCGTCGGACTCGATTGAGCGCAAAAACGCCGCTCTCGCCGCTCGTGACAGCGCAAGGTCAAACTGGATCTCCGGCATTTCGCACGACATCCGCACACCGCTTTCTGTAATAGTCGGCTACTCGGACGAGCTTGCGAATTCGAAAAATCTCACGGAAACGGAACGCGGAAAAGCCGAAGCGATAACGGCGCAGGGCGTGAAAATAAAAAAACTTATTGAGGATTTAAATTTAATCTCGTCGCTCGAATACGATATGCAGCCGTCCAAAAAAACGGCGGTCAAAATCTGTCCTTTGCTGCGCCGCGTCATGTCGGATATATTAAACAGCGGTATCTCGGACAAATGCGGAATAGAACTCGATTTACGGAATGAAAAATCAATTATATCCGCAGACGAAAGTTTAATAGAAAGAGCCATATTCAATCTGATAAACAACAGTATTACGCACAACGAAAACGGCTGTAACATCACGATAACGCAGTATGAAGAAAAAGGGCGTGTTATCGTGGAAATCGGCGACAACGGCAAGGGTGTGCCGCAGGAGGTCATTGACAATATCGCCGAGATACCCAAATCCGCGCACGGGCTTGGGATGCCCATGGCGTACCGCATTATAAAAGCCCACGGCGGGGAGTTTTCGATAGAGAACGACGGCGGGGTGAAGATACAAATGGAATTGCCGTCGGCATAACTGCAAAATGCAAAACAAATACACTCATCATGTTTCGACTTTCAATTTAATCCATTTGCTCATGAAACGGTAAATGCGTTCTTCACAATATCAAGCATTTCACCTTGAAAATCGCGGGATAACATCTCGTACACCTTAACGCAGTAACGCTCGTTATTTATAATTTTATTGCGCTGAATATCTATTATGTCGGTCACGCGCTTATGCGCTTTAAAACGAGCGCGCATATCGTCAAGTATATCGAGCGTCTCGTCCTTTGCGGAGTGACCGTTAATTGTCATGCCGTCCAAATCGTAGCGCGACGCGGCTTTGTGATTTTTGACAGCCGTTTCCTGCAGCTCGGGCGTAAAGTCGAAGTCGGGCAGGAGCGAGAGGTAAATCAGGAAATAATGCGCGAACTCCAAGTCCTCGCCGAATATTCCGACGGGGGAGAGCGGGTTCAAATCGAACATTCTAAGTTCTATATGATCGACGCCGTTTTTTACGAGCGCATCCGTGTCGCTGCCATTATGCGGCTTTAAGCGCACGGGCAGGTACAATTCGCCCGCCGAGAACAAAAGCCCCCTGTCCACGTAAGCGTTTACCGATTTAATATACGCGTCAAGGTCGGCGTAGCCGAGAATCGGCACAAACTTATTCCAGTACCCTCTGTCGCCGCCGCGCATCGAGGCATAGCCGTCAAAACCGCTGCCCGAAAGTCCGTCGCCGTCGAGCGACAGGTCGTACACGGGGCTTGCGGCTGTGAGCAGCGTCAAAAGCCAGCTCATGCGCGACACCTGTTTAAGCAGCCTGAAATAGAGCGCGTTTTTAAATTCCTTGAAATCAGCCGAGCCGCAGAGCGACCGCAGCAGCTTGTCCGAAAACGAAAAATTGAAATGTATGCCCGAGTAGAGCATGAGCCGCTTGCCGTAACGCTTTTCAAGCTTTACGCGGTACGCGTGTTTAAACTCCTGCTCACCGCGAAAGTCGGCGATAGGAATGTCGCCGTCCGAATTTATATGCGGCGGGTTCGAGCAAAGCCAGAGGTACTCGCCGGACTTTGTGAGCGTTTCTTTAACATAACCGTCGAGCGCGGCAAACTCTCTCATAAGCTCGTCCACGCTGCCGCACGCGGGAGTTATAAGTTCAAGCTGGTTCTCGCAGAAATCACGGTCAAGTCTTTCATCGCCTATGAACGGATGGGGCGTTTGCGCGAGAGAACCGTCGGCAGTCACGCGCAGCGTTTCGCGCTCCAGACCGAAATGTCCGTCAAATATATATTTGCTTTTTAAGTCCAATTTCGGTCGCCCCCTTAATTCCTATACGCTGAATATGAATTATTATACAGTTATTATGCGTATTTGTCAACATATAATTCACTGATTTTGTATACAATTAAACATTAAGTCGGGGACACTAAAATTTTAGTGTCCCCGTTTTAGTGTCCCCAATTTTAGTGTCCCCGTATTACAGCTTTTCGACCAAGCCGCGCTTGATTTTCTTCGACGACGTTTTCTCAAACTCGCCGTCGCGGTACACGACGCGGTGTATCTGTTTCGCGGCGGGGAGGGTGTCGTTTACGCGGTCAACCTCCGCTTGTATCTCCGCCTGTATGTCGTCCGACTCGTAATCGGGATTTGCGTAAATCTGCGCCGTTATCACGCCGTCCTTGTCGTACACGACCATTTCCTTTATCGGCTCGAACGTCGCGAACATATTTTCAAGCTCCTCCGGCGACACGTTCTCGCCGTTGTCGAGGATTATAAGGTTCTTTTTGCGTCCCGATATGAACACGTAGCCGTCCTTGACGTAGCCCAAATCGCCCGTCATAAGCCAGCCGTCGTCGGTGAGAGCCTTCGCCGTTTCCTCGGGATTTTTGTAGTAGCCCTTCATAATTGACGGACTTCTCGCCCAAATTTCGCCGTCAACGATTTTGACCTCGCAGCCCGCAACAATGCGTCCGACCGATTCGGGGTACGGGCAGTTTTTAACGCCCGTGCTGATACGCGAGGTCGTCTCCGTCATGCCGTAACCCTGCGCGAGCTCGATACCGAACTCCGCGTAGCCCTTTATGATTTCGGGGCTTAAATACGCGCCGCCCGCGAACAGAACATCAAAATCCTCACCGAACATCTCTTTGCCTATTGCCTTTTTGTCGGGGTTTTTCTTCGCTTCCTGACGCATTTTGTTGAGTATCGACGCGGCAATCATCGGCACAAACGTCGTCTCATGCGGCTTGTACGCCTGCAGATTCTTCGGTATGCGCATGAGCGAATCGTTCACGCACACCGTTCTGCCGTACCAGAGCGCGGCGAGAATGTCGCAGGTAAAGCAGAATATGTGATGAATGGGCAGTATCGAAAGTCTCTTGTGACCGTGGTAGCCCCTGTCCGGCTCGCACGTCGCGTTGTCCGCGAAATTCGAGTGAGTGAGCATTACGCCCTTGCTTTGACCGGTCGTGCCGGACGTGAATATAATCGCCGCGAGCATGTCGGGAGTGATCGCCGTTTTCGGCTCGCGTCCGGCGTACTTTTCGAGTATATCGGAAAGCGGCGTAGTGCCGGGGTAGTCCGAGTGCATATGCACTATTGTCCTGACCTGCGGACAAAGCTTTTTAAGCTCCTCGGCGCAGTCCTCGCGCTTTTCGTCAATGAATATAACCTCGGAGTCCGAACGGTTGATCTCGTCGGCAAGCGCGTCAACGCTGTTGCCGACCGCAAGCGGAACGGAAACGCCGCCCGAGAGAGCCGCACCGAACCAGCCGACGATAAACTCGTAGCTTGTCGCGCCGAAAATCGCGGAGTGAACCGTTTTGCCGAACATGTCCTCGAACCATGCGGCAACGGCGTTAGCGTCATGCTTGAATTCGTTAAAGCTTTTGTCGATAAATTCCTTTTTTACGCGCGTCCTGAAAAACGGCTCGTCACCGAAACGCTCCGCCGCCGTGTTCACGAGGTCGCGCAGAGTTTTTATGTTGTCGCGTGAAAACATGGTATACCTCTTTTCTTGAAAATTATGATTTGACGGCGTAAATGCGGGACGTCGTGGGCGCCGTCCCCTACACCCGTTATTTGTAACCAGTGCGCCGTAGGGGCTGGCGCCCTCGACAGCCCGTTAGCCTCCCTTGTCAAAGGGAGGGGGACCGCCGTAGGCGGTGGAGGGATTCATTGTGAAAATAAAAATGGAATCCCCCAGTCACGCTCCGCGTGACAGCCCCCTTTGACAAGGGGGCCTTCCTTGCGGGCGGCCAATGACCGCCCCTACGTCTACGCTGTCAATGCGCCCGCAAATTATAATTTCATCAACCTACTTCTGATCATTCAAATAATTCACCAATTCCTCGACGGTTTTGCACTTGCCCGCCTCGGACTCATCAATTTCCACGTCGAACTCGTCCTCGGCGTCGCCGAGCATACACATAAAATCATACGAGTTAAATCCCAAATCCTCCGAGAACCGCGCCGCAGGTACGATTTCGCTCTCGTCAACCTCGACGTAATTCATTATAAGTTCTTTTAACTGTTCCAGCATTTTTATATCCTCCTTGCATAATTATACCATGTCCATAATTTCCTGCACCGTCGCGTTAGGATTTTCGATGCTCCTAAACAGCACGCGTCCGAGGTAGTAGTACAGGAACTCAATCTCCTGCGGCGATGCGACGTCGCTTTGGTAACCGAAATGGAAATTGAGACCGCCGTCGTTGGGGCGGTGCATAGCCGTGAGGTAGAACGCCTGCGGCTGCTTGCCGCTCGAATACCAGAAATTCTTGTACGGTATGCCCTTAAGGTACGGCGCGATGCTTTTGAGCGTCGCGGGCTGATACGTGAAACCGACGCTCTCATAGCCGCCGCGCGGCGCGTAGCCGTATATTTCACGCTGATTTTTGTAGAACGTCATAGGCCCGTACTCGGAGTGCTTGAACAAATCGTTCTGCGCCTTGTCTATAATGTCGAGCGATTCGAGAACGGTGTTGTCCGGCTCGACGATCGTGCGCAGCGTCATGCAGTGCATCCTCACGCCGCCGCACTTTTTGGCGAGAACGGTCGAGCGTCTCGCGACAAAATCCTTGATACATATATCCTTTTCGTTATTGTTGAACTTCGATAAAACGGTGCGCAGACCGTGCAAAAGCAGAACGCTCACGGGGTAGCCGTGTTCCTCGCAGAAGTCAACGAGTTTTTTCGTCGAGTCGACCTCCAGAGCGTAAGTAACGGTGCTGCCCGCCGCGTCACGCGAGAGAAGAAGTCCGGCGCGCTGGTTGGGGTTGTTGTTTTCCCTGCGCTGCGTCTGCAAACGTCCGGGACCGGTGAAGTCGGTGTATATAGGCTCGGGACGGGCAAGCTGCTCCGCCCAGTATTTGTCGTCCGCGTCCTTCTTTTTGCAGCCCGCGAGGTACTCCATATCCTTCTTGACCGACTCGATATAGGACGTCATCGGCTTGGGGTAGGGGAGGTCGTACATAAGGCTGCAGTATATATCCATAACGTCGCGGTTAAAGGTGATGATCGACGCGGCGTCCATTGTCGCGTGATGCACGTTCATGTAATAGCCGTTGTAGCCGTCGGGCATTGACACGAGCACGATACGCGAGAGCGGGCCGCTGAACGTGTCGAACGGCTGACTTGTCCACCCGTCGAGAATGGCGTGCGCCTTTTCCTCGCTCAGATCCGAGAAATCGTAATACTCGAAGTGCTGATGTTCGTACGGCATGACGTACTGCCAGATCTGACCCGTTTCCGGCTCCTTCCAGAACCTGAGACGCATAGTTTCGCAGCGCGATACGGCGCGGTTCAGCGCCTCGCGCAGAAGTGACATATTTATATCCATCTGCAGATAACGCCCCGTGCCGAGGTTTACAATCTCCTGCGTCGGACTGAACGACATCGTGTATAAATGCAGCAGCTCCGCCTCGGTAATGGGGTAGCAGTCGCGTTTTATACCGCCTATAATCTTCTCCATCGGTAAATCCCTCCGTTCTCTTGATCGACGTGTTTATTTTCAAAATATTTACATATATATACAGTTTATCACCAAACCTCGTTTGTGTCAAGAATTCACGGAGCATATGCAGTTTTTTTCACTTTATAGGACGGTTTTTTGTTGAAGTGCGCGGGGGTTGACATTATTTGACAAAATGATTATAATAAATATGTGGAAATCTTTACTGTCAATGTCGACCTTATATCTTCATAGACAGAGATGGTTTAAAAGGACGGTTGCCTGTCATCCCGCAGGAGCGGAATGGAGGCGTGTATAGAGCTCCTGACGGGAAATATCCCGAAGGGAGGGATTACATACTTTGTCTGTTATTATTGACGTCTGCACCGTTATCGGTGTGGCAATAGGTATGGTATCGCTGATATTGTATCTTTATGACAGAAAGAAAAAGTGAGCCGTCTGCCCACCAGATTGGCTCACTTTTGAGGATTAGTCCTCATATAGTCTGTTGATTTGTGGCAACCGTCTGGTTTCCACACTTTTATTATAGCATATTTTATTTTAAAATTCAATAGTTTTTGTGAAATTTTTTCACTGCTGAAACGGGCGAACACGGTTCGCCCCTACGACTGTGATTTTATAGTGAGCCTCCCCTACTAGGGGAGGGGGACCGCCGAAGGCGGTGGAAGGGTTTTGTTCAATAAACCCCTCAGTCACACTGCGTGTGACAGCTCCCCTAATAGGGGAGCCTAACCGTAGGGGCGACCCTCGCGGTCGCCCGCGGGCGGCGACTCGCCGCCCCTACGACTTCAATTTTTTTACCTTTAAAATTTACATTTTCTGGAAAATCTGTTGACAAACTGGAAAAATAATGGTATATTATATATGCTACATATTTCAAATTTAATATATTTTTATTCAACAAATAAATATTGTTTTATTTTTTAATAACAGTGTTTGTCTTGAAAAAAGCGCAGACTTAACTTACGGCTGTTATTGTAAAATGAACAATGTTTATTGTATTGAATAAAGCTTTAAGATTTGAAATGTGTAGCAACATTACAGGCTGCGTTTTTTATTGCGCGGCTTGGAATACAGGCTGCGCATTTTTTGATTTGCGCGAAATGATGGAGGTGTAAGTCATGGACAAATACGAGGAAATGTACAAGACGCTGTTCAACAAAATCACGGACGTGATAGAGGAGCTCAAAGAGGTTCAAAAGCAGACCGAGGAAATGTACATAAACGCGGCTGACAAAAAGGAAACTCCCGAAGGATAAACCCTCGGGAGTTTTTAATTTTAAGCGAAAAAAATGTTGCCGAAAAACAAAAAATGATGTATAATAAAAATATATGACGCAGTGAGAGGGGAGAGGCACATGATAAAAACGATTGCCGCAGCCGGATTGACTATGGCTTTTTCAGCCGTGCTGACTTTCTCTGCATTCTCTGACCGCGCGGGCGAAACAAGCGTCAATACAAACGATATTCAACCCACTGAAACCGTAATCGCGGAAACGACGCCGCTGCCCGAAACGGTAACAACTCAATATGACGAATATGAACTGTGGGACAGTGACGGTAATCTTGTCGGAAACGATGGTATGCTTGTGCGCAGTGACGGCGAGTACGGCAACGGCACGGAAATGTACATAGTCGAACCCGAGCCCGACGTTTTAATGAACAGCGACAGCGGCGCGGAGCAGTACGTTCCGTACTCGGAAATGGACGCCGACCGCACTGTGGGCTGGTACGTAAAGCGATGCTCTTACGGTCTCGACGACCTGACGGGGCAGATAGAGACTTACATAAAGGACAAGAACGGCGAGTGGGGCGTTTACGTAAAAAATCTGAATACGGGACAAAAGCTTATTTTGAATGACGGACATTATTCGAGCGCGAGTATTATAAAGCTTTTCATTATGGCGGGCGTGTACAACGATATAGCCTACGGCAGTATTACAAAAAACGCGGAGGTCAATGAACTGCTGTGGGAAATGATAACGGAAAGCGATAATTACGCCGCGAACCGTCTTGTGCAGATTATGGGCGGCGGCAGCTACAAGCGCGGTTTTGATAGTGAAAACAACAACAGCAAAAGCATGGGCGCGGTGCTTACAAGCCATACGTCTCTGTTTGCGGGCTACGATGATTACGTATTCTACGCGCCTAACAGCGTTTCGCCGTATGACTGCGGTATCGCGCTTGAAAAAATGTACCGTCACGAACTTGTTTCATACGAGTACAGCGACGAAATGCTCAGCCTTTTGAAAAATCAGACACGAAGGTGGAAGATACCGTACCCGCTGCCGGAAGGGACTGTGATTGCCAATAAAACCGGTGAGAACAGCGCCGTTGACAGCGACGTTGCGATTGTATACTCGCCGGCGTGCGACTATATTCTATGCGTGCTGACGAACCACGCCCCGTCCGGTACGGAAGGCATAAGGAACATATCGGCTATGACATACAATTATTTCAATCAGTAAAAAACTCCCGAAGGATAAACCCTCGGGAGCTTTTAATTTTAAGCGGTATATCAGTTGTACATATGGCTCGGTAGTCCGCCGACCATGATAGGCGAAAGCTCCGCCTGAATAAGCGGGTTCGCGTACGAGATAAACTCGGGCGACACGTATGTGCCGTCGTTTATTATCCATTCGAGCGGGACTTTTTTCTCGATGTTCGCAATCTTGTTGATGTCGTAAGGCTCGGTGGTACACTGGTAGGGGTTGTTCGTGACGCGGTTAAAAATAATCATCTTCGCCGTCTCGCCCCTGAACGCAGCCTCGACCGCGTGACCGCCCGCGACGAACGCCTCGGTTATATCAACTCTCGAAACGATGTGCGACGAGCATCTCTGCAGTATGCTTAAATCGATCGCTCTCGACTTGCAGCCGTATTCGGCTGTGATGAGGTTCGCGAGGTACTGCGCCGTACCGCCGAGCGTCATGTGACCGAACGAGTCGGTAAATTTCGCCTGACTCGAAATCTGCTCGCAGACGTACGTGCCGTCGGCAAGCTTTAAACCCTCGCTGACCGCCACGACGATTGATTTCTTTTCCTTTCTGAGTTCGCCGACCTTCTGTAAGAATTTTTCGGTGTCGAACGGGAGTTCGGGGAGATAAATAAGGTCTGGACCTATGCAGTCCTCACGTTTTGCGAGAGCCGCCGACGCGGTGAGCCAGCCCGCGTTTCTTCCCATTATCTCCACGACGTGTATGTTCTGGTTGCCGTACACGTTCGCGTCCTTTATAATCTCCTTCATCGACGTTGCGATAAACTTCGCCGCGCTGCCGTAACCGGGGGTGTGGTCGGTTTCGGCAAGGTCGTTGTCGATAGTTTTCGGCACGCCCATAAAACGTATGTCGCTGCCCTCTCTCGCGCCGTAGTCCGACAGTTTCTTTATCGTGTCCATCGAGTCGTTGCCGCCTATGTAGAAGAAATATTTTATCTCGAGGTTGTTCAGCTTTTGGAAAATCTTCGAATAAATCGCCTCGTTATCGTCAATGTCCGGCAGCTTGAAACGGCACGAGCCGAGGTACGCCGACGGCGTGCGTTTTAAAAGTTCGATGTGCAGATCCGTCTTGATATGATCAGCCATGTTGATGTAGCGATCCTCCAGAAAACCGGCGATACCGTTTTTCATACCGTAAATTATTCCCGCTCCGCGGTCGCGCGCGGTCTGAAAAACGCCCGCGAGACTTGAATTGATAACCGACGTCGGGCCTCCCGACTGACCGACAATTACATTTCCGACACTCATATGTAACCTTCCTTTCCGAATTGTTATTTTATTATAATATATCTATTATACACCAATATATTTAAAAAGTCCATAGTTTTATTAGTATTTTTTCACAAAAATATTTGCGTAAACCGCCGCGATCAGAAAAAAATTTTACGCAATTATCAACACTTGATAAAAATCGTAAAATATGGTACAATAAATTTTATTACATCAGGGGCAATGAAAGAAAGGACTATAATATGAAAGAGAACAGAAGAAATTCATTCGGCGGCACGCTCGGTTTTGTGCTTGCAGCCGCAGGCAGCGCGGTCGGACTGGGCAATATATGGCGGTTTCCGTCGCTTGCCGCGAAGGACGGCGGAGGACTGTTCCTGCTCGTCTACCTCATACTGACGCTGACGTTCGGCTTTACGCTGCTCGCGAGCGAGGTGGCGATAGGCAGAAAAACGAGACAAGCCCCGCTCATGGCGTACCGCAACGTTCATAAGGGTTTCGGCTTTTTGGGGCCCATTGCGTGTCTCGTGCCGTTTATCATACTGCCGTACTACTGCGTGATAGGCGGCTGGGTGCTTAAATACGCCGTCGGATTTGTCACCGGCGCGGGCGCGGCGATGGCTGACAAATCGTATTTTACAAGCTTTATCACGGGTCAGTGGGAACCGCTTGATATACCTCGTGATATTCCTCGCGATAACCTCGTTCATCGTAACGCGCGGCGTAAACAAGGGAATAGAAGCGATGTCGAAGATAATCATGCCGGTACTGATTGTGCTTGTGATAGGTATAGTCGTGTTCTCGCTGACGATAAGCCACGACGTTGTGAATGAGGCGGGTGAAACGGTCACGCGGACGGGAGTGGACGGACTTCTCGTATATTTGATACCCGACTTTAAAAACGTGACGCTCGGCTCTTTCGTCATAACCGTTCTGGACGCTATGGGACAGCTCTTTTACAGCATAAGCGTCGCGATGGGAATTATGGTCGCATACGGCTCGTACGTGCGCGACGATGCGAACCTTGTAAAATCCATCAGTCAGATAGAGATTTTCGATACGGCTGTAGCGATACTCGCGGGAGCGATGATTATTCCCGCCGTGTATGTGTTCCAAGGCGCGGAGGGTATGCGTGCGGCTGGCCCGAGCCTGATGTTCGTGTCGCTGCCGAGCGTGTTTTTACAAATGGGCTTTGCCGGCAATATCATAGGCGCGCTGTTCTTTATAATGGTGCTGTTCGCAGCCGTGACAAGTTCCGTATCCATTCTTGAGGCTGTAACTTCGAGTTTTATGGACGGGTTTAAGATGCGGCGCAAAACAGCCGCGCTTACCGAAAGCGTGATAGCGCTCGTACTCGGCGTTATAGTGTGCCTCGGCTACAACAAGCTGTATTTTGAACTTACTCTGCCGAACGGCAGCACGGGACAGATACTCGACGTAATGGACTACGTGTCGAACCAGATACTCATGCCCGTGCTTGCTGTGGGAACGTGTATACTCATAGGCTGGTTCGCGAAACCGAAGTACGTCGTTGACGAACTTACGAAGAACGGCGAGCATTTCGGCAGAAAGACGCTTTACACGGTAATGGTAAAATACGTCGCGCCGGTGCTGCTCGCGGTGCTTTTCATACAGGCGATAGGTGTTTTGAAACTGTAAAAACGGTGTTAAACGTAAATTTTTCGTGTTGAAATAAAAAAATAATAAATTTGTTATGTACAAATAACAAATTTTATGATAAAATATTACACATGTTATGGGAAAATCCCCAAGAAGTTTTAAAAATCGGAAGGAGCGATTATAATGAACGACGTAATGGAAACAATAAAGGAACAGGCCGTTAAGCTGAAGGACGGCGCGGTAAAGCTCACACATAAGGTAATCGGCAAGACAAACAACGTGGTTGACCAGACAAAGGTAAAGTTTGCGATAAGCGACATAAACGGCAAAATAAAAGACGTGTACGCAAAGATGGGCGAGGAAATTTACAAGAGCCATACAGACGGCACGGCTGCGCCCGATTTTACCGAGGAGTTTGAAAAGCTGGGCGGTATGTTCGGAGAGATTGCGGATTTGAACGAGCAGCTTAACGAACTTAAAGAGACGAAACAGTGCGCAAGCTGCGGCACGTACAACGATAAGGATAACGAGTACTGCTCGAAGTGCGGCGCGCCGCTTTGCGAAACGGTTGAGGAAGAACCTGCCGAGGAAACTCCCGCCGCCGAGGAAACACCGGCTGCGGAGGAAACCCCCGCTGCGGGCGAGTCGGAGGATGCGTAATCATTTTGTCTGAATAATTCACAGAAGAAGGGTGAACATATGAGTAACAAGGGTATGAACATACAGTCATATGACGGTCAGGACGCTTTTTACAGCGGCACGGACGAGGAGTACGAGGAGTTTCTCAGGAGGGCGAGCGAAAACATGAATTTTGACGACGAGACGGATCCCGAACCGGTGGAGAATACCCGCAAAATCAACCTCAACGAAACGATAAATCTCCAGAACGTGATAGACAAGTTCAAAAAGACCGCGGGAGAAATCGGTCACGGCGCAAAGACTATCAAAGATACCGTTGCAGCCAAAATTGATAAACTCATGGAGAAAAAGCCCGAACAGGACGAGGACGAGACGGAGGAAGAAACGGAGACCGAGACGGCGGAGACCGACAGTGCGGTAAAGGACGTTATAAACGCCGTTGCCGAAGAGGGCGGCGATATTGCCGGTAAAATAGCAAACTCCGTGACGAGTTCGTTCAAAAAGCTTGACGAGTTCAAGGACGAAATAAAGGGCGAAATGAAGGCTATGGCTGACGTTCCCGAGCAGGTGGGCGGCGTTGCCGCGAAGATCGACAGCACGGGCGAGGTCATAAGCTCGCTGTCGGAAAAGCTTGACGGTATCGCGAAACAGCTTGAAGACCTTTCGGCGAAGATGTCGGACGTGAACGCGGAAAACAGTGCGTCCGTCAAGGAAATGACGGAGGAAATCAAGACGATAGGCACGGGCATAGCGGACGTAAGACAGTCGGTAGGCTCGGTGTCGAGGCTCAACGACAGCGTTTTTGACCTCAAAAACACGCAGCTTAACACAAAGAACGCCGTGTCAAACCTCGAACTGGCATTCGGACGGCTCAAAAAGAAGTGCGTGCTCGGCATAACGGTTATGAGCATATTGAGCGTGATCATAATCGCGCTCGAAATACTGCTTATGCTGTCGTAACGAAACGAATAAATCAAAAGAACAAAGTCGTATGATTTTGTTCTTTTTTTTGTTAAACATATTGCAAAAAAATAAAATCTGTGTTACAATTATTGTATAATATTTAATAATAAGGAGGAATTTTACAAATGTTAAAGGAAGATGTTTTAAAGCAGCTTACCGACTGCGGTCTTGTGGCTGTTGTAAGAGCGAACAGCGCGGAAGAGGCGATTAAAATTTCCGACGCGTGTCTCGCGGGCGGCTGCACGGGTATCGAGCTTACGTTTACCGTTCCCGGCGCGGACAAGGTTATCGCGGCTCTCGCGGAGAAGTATTCGAACGGTGAGATGATGCTCGGCGCGGGTACGGTTCTCGACCCCGAAACGGCGAGAATGGCTATTATGGCGGGTGCGAATTTCGTTGTAAGTCCGGCGTTCAACCCCGAAACGGCAAAGCTTTGTAACCGTTACAGAGTACCGTATATGCCCGGCTGCGCGACGATTACCGAGGTTATCACGGCTATGGAGGCGGGCGCTGACATAGTTAAGATATTCCCCGCAGACCTGTACGGACCGAAGATTATAAAGGACATTAAAGGCCCTCTCCCGCAGGCGCAGATGATGCCGACAGGCGGCGTTGACAAGGATAACGTTGCTGACTGGATCAAGGCGGGCGTTGTTGCCGTAGGCGCGGGTTCGTCGCTCACGAAGGGCGCAAAGACGGGCGACTACGCGGCTATTACGGCTACGGCTAAGGAGTTCATCGCGAACATTAAGGCTGCGAGAGCGGAACTTAAGAAGTAATTTAAAGAAAAGGAGAAAAATATAATGGCAAAAGTTGTTACAATGGGTGAGATAATGCTCAGACTTTCCACCCCCGGCAATCAGAAGTACATTCAGGCTACCCAGTTTGACATAAACTACGGCGGCGGCGAGGCTAACGTTGCCGTATCGCTCGCGAATTACGGTCATGACGCGGAATTTGTTACAAAAGTTCCGAAGAACCCGATAGGCGAGTGCGCCGTGGCGGCACTCAGAAAGTACGGCGTTGAGACAAAGCACATCGCGAAGGGCGGCGACAGACTCGGCATTTACTTCCTCGAAACAGGCGCGTCAATGCGTCCGTCGAACGTTACATACGACAGAGCGAACTCGTCAATCGCTACGGCTACGGCTGCCGACTTTAACTTCGATGAGATTTTTGAGGGCGCGGACTGGTTCCACTTCACCGGTATCACACCGGCTGTATCGGATGCGGCTGCTGAAATCACGGAACTTGCTTGTAAGGCTGCGAAGGCTCACGGCGTAACAGTTTCGTGCGACCTCAACTTCCGTAAAAAGCTCTGGTCGAGCGAAAAGGCGCAGAGAGTTATGTCAAACCTCATGCAGTACGTTGACGTTTGCATAGGCAACGAGGAGGACGCGGACAAGGTTCTCGGCTTTAAGCCCGAAAATACCGACGTAACAAGCGGCGAATTGAACCTCGCGGGCTACGAGAGCATCTTTAAGCAGATGGTTGCGAAGTTCGGATTTAAGTACGTTATTTCCTCGCTCCGCGTATCGAAGTCGGCGTCCGACAACGGCTGGTCGGCTTGCATTTATTCGAGCGCGGACGACGAGTTCTATCACTCGAAGGAATACAGAGTTCACCCGATCGTTGACCGCGTAGGCGGCGGCGACAGTTTCGCGGGCGGCACGATATGCGGCTTTGTGGACGGTAAAAACTTCAAGGACGCTCTTGAATTCGGCGTTGCGGCGTCGGCGCTTAAGCACACTATCCCCGGCGACTTCAACCTCGTTACGAGAGAAGAGGTTGAGACGCTCGCGGGCGGCGACGGCTCGGGACGCGTACAGAGATAAAAAATCAAAAATGACGGAACGCAATACGCGTTCCGTTGTTTTTTTAGAAAAAGAGAATACATGATGCGTGGCTAACATTGCATAACAGGGGTTATTGTGTTAAAATAATGTTATACTGGGGGGGGGATTAATTATGAATAAGCAATATACGGTTGCAAGCATGTTTGCTGGTATAGGCGGAATATGTCTTGGCTTTAAGCAAGCCGGCTTTGAAATAGTATGGGCTAATGATGTTGATAAAAACGCATGCAGAACATATCGACATAATTTGGGAAACGATTATCTGATTGAAGGCGATATACGCAGAATATCCTCAAATACGATTCCTGATTTCAACGTGCTTGCGGCAGGATTCCCCTGTCAGCCTTTTAGCATCGCGGGGCGTCAGCATGGATTTAAAGATGACCGTGGCAATTTGTTTTTTGAAATAGCTCGAATTATTGATACCAAGAGACCTGACGTTATCTTTTTAGAAAACGTGCCTAATTTAGTTGAGCATGATAACGGCAAAACCTTTCTAGTAGTTTTTTCAACTCTTGCTCAATTCGGTTATTATGTTAAATATGCTCTGATGCCCGCTCATAAATACGGCAATATTCCACAGACTCGTAACAGAATATATATCGCAGCTTTCAGGGATTTGGCTGCGTGCGACCGTTTTTCTTTTCCTAAGGAAATCCAACTGACTGTAAAAATCAGCGATATTGTTGATGTACATAAAAAGCAGCATGATATATATTACTATTCTGAAAATAACCCTCTTTTTCAGCACATTAAAAATGTAGTCAGAGAACGCGGACGCATATATAATATGTTTAACGGCAAACCGTCAAGAGTTGCCTCCGGTTTGTGTCCAACACTGCTTGCAGATATGGGCAGACATTCTGACAGAGTGCCTATTGTTTGGGATGATTTCGGCTATCGCAAATTGACTCTGCACGAATGTTTAGCAATGCAAGGCTTTCCCCAAAACTATTACTTCCCCAAAACCATTAAAATAGAAAATGCCTATATGCAAATAGGTAATTCTGTATGTGTACCTGTTGTAAGACGGATAGCAACAGAGATTATGTACGCCTTTTAATTTAACTGCGACCATATTTTGCTTTTATATCGTCCCATCTAGGGAAATCAATGTCCACACCATAATGATTTTTATAACTTCTTTTAAATCTATTTCTCCATTGTGCGCCTTGGGTACGTGTCTCGGGATTTTGATAAATAGTTTCTTCAAAAGCGGCTAAATAATCTTCCTTGCTTTCAAATACAGGTGTAGTGCTGCGGGAAGGATACCATATGCCAGGTCTCATCTTTTGAAGACTGTTATTCTTATATTGAACAGTTATGGGCCAATTCTCCATTGTTTTTGTAATTTCCCATATCTTCTTTAGCCAAAGATCCTTAACTATAACATCCCCTGTTTGCTCATCCATCTTGTAGCCAAAAATAATAAAATCTGTATCTAAATGATACGGCTTTTCAATTAACTCATTAACAAAAGCCTTAAAGTCTGCAATATCAAAAGCGGGGCTGCTTTCTCTGTTGAAGGCTTTGACCTCAAGCAAATTTTTTGTGTGGTCTTCCGGGTCGAGATAAATATCCGGCGGCATTTGCGTGTTGGGGTTCGGGTCAAATTCGACATGCCGCGCATTTAACCAGCCTTCGAGCCATTCCTGTAAGATATTTCCAACCACATCTTTCCTCTTTACTATAATACTTACATCTCCTAAATGAAATCTAATCTGTCCCTTTATAGTTTTTATTTTGTCCTCATTGATTAATTTATCATATATATCATACGCTGTTAATTTCATTTTCTTGTTTCTCCTTTCTCATATGCGTTTAAAACCCGTTTTGATACTTCCTTAATTACCGGAACAACGACTGTATTGCCCAAAAGATCATATCCGTCTTCAATATCCACATTAAATATGAAGTCATTGGGATATCCGAATAATCTTAAACCTTCTCGTAAAGATAAAGGACGTAATCCTTCTCCATCTACAACATAAATATGCTGCATATCCATAGCAACCAATGTCGGAGCAATGCTGTTTGGGTCTAAAATCTTCCCCACTTCAAATGACATTTTTCCGGCTACAATATTATAGCCTAGGGGGAGTGACTGATCTTGTACGCGATTATGTCCAACCTTTTTCTTTGGGTATTCTTTTGTAAGATAACCCATTTCAACAAGGTTTTCCAGCATTTGCTCTAATTCTTCATCATCATAGAAGGTGCGAATTTGGTCTATCGTCAGCGGCATACCATCCATCCAGTCAATGCCATATTCTATCGCCCATTTTTTCTTTCGTCGCTCTTTTAACATAATGTTTAAAAGCGCTTTTTCTTTTTGTGAAATTCTACCTCTATATTCAATATCCCAGCTGTGAATATTGTTACTACCGCCACGTTTATCTTTTATTGCCTTGCCATATAATTCATACGTGGAATAATGAGATAGAAGCAACTGTACAAAATGACTGTTTGAAACATCTAATCCCTGTTCCAGAACTGTATCGAGTGTGGTACTTTTTTTTGAAAACCTTTTTAAGTATGGTTTTTTTTCTTTTGTTCCGACTATATAAATCCTTTTCCGATCCTGAGCAACCCCAAAGTCTTTTGCGTTTAATACCTCCCATGACACCTTATATCCTAAACAGGTTAATTGCCGCAAAATAATACGCAGTGTTTCCCCTATTTTATCTGTCGGTTTTTGTTTATCGTGATTAACCAATCCTTCAACATTTTCCAAAACAAATCCATTTGGCTTTTTTTCCTTCAGAATGCGTTCCACTTCAAAGAATAAAGTTCCGCGAGTATCTTCAAAACCTAAACGTTTTCCTGCTGATGAAAATGCTTGACAAGGAAATCCGGCAAGTAAAAAATCAAAATCCGGAATATCCTTTGTATCAATTTGCGTTATATCTCCATATATAACTTCGTTAGGATGGTTTTGTTTTAATACATTAATTGCATACGGTTTTATTTCAGATGTAAATACACACTTATATCCATAGCCCTTTTGGTCACACGCCTGTTCAAATCCCTTTCTGATTCCGCCAATTCCGGCAAATAAATCAATAAAACGTATTGTTTTATTTGATGTTTTCATCAGGCATGACCCTCCTTAAAAATTAAATACACTTATTATTATAACATATAATCTTTTTGTTTTCAAGATAACAACTTTATATTTGTATCTTTATATCAAAAATATTTACATATAAAATATTTACATATAAAATAAAAAAAGCTATGGACTAATTCCGAAATTTATAGTACAATATATATAAAATATAACCGAATAAAGGAGGAACGCAACATGGTATTAAAGACCGGCAGCGAATTGGGAGAGGTTTCCATATCGAACAGCGTAATATCCGAAATAGCCGGCGCGGTCGCGTCGAGGTGCTACGGAGTGGTCGGAATGGCGTCGAGAAACAAGAAGGACGGTATAGTAAGCCTTTTAAGACCCGACTCCATCACAAAGGGAATAAACATAAACATAGAGGACAACGGGGTTGTAATCGAGGTACACATTATCGTGGAGTACGGCGTAAACATCAACACCATCTGTAAAAGCATCGTGAACCGCGTGCGCTACAACGTCGAGAACACGGCCGGCATAAAGGTAAAACGCGTGAACGTAAGAGTGGAAGGCGTAAGAGTGGATTAATGCGCACTGCGCAAGGTGGCGGTAATTTTAAGGGGTGATTAAGATAAATACTATAAACGGAAAAGTATTCGCCGAAATGGTCATAAGCGGCGCGAATAATCTGTACAACAATAAGGGCGCGGTAGACGAGCTTAACGTGTTCCCCGTGCCGGACGGCGATACGGGTACGAATATGTCGCTGACGGCGCAGTCAATGGCAAACGAGCTTGCGGACGCGGACAGCTTGACGCTTACAAAGGCGGCGGATAAGATGTCGTTTGCTACGCTGCGCGGCGCGCGCGGCAACAGCGGCGTTATCATGTCGCAGTTTTTCAGGGGTATTTCGAGAAGTTTTAAAGGCAAGACGGAGTGCGGCGCGGCTGAGCTTGCGTCGGCTTTAAAGGACGGCTCCGACGCGGCGTACAAGGCGGTTATGAACCCGACCGAGGGTACTATTCTCACGGTCGCGCGTGAGGCGGCCGCGGGCGCGAAAACGGCTGCCGACGGCGGCGACGTTACAGCAGTTGTCGAAAAAGCCGTGGAACGCGGAAACAAGGCTCTTGCACGCACGACCGAAATGCTCCCCGTGCTTAAACAGGCGAACGTCGTTGACGCGGGCGGTCGGGGCTGGATGTACGTACTCGAGGGTATGCTCTCTTATCTGCACAGCGGTGAAATAACAGCCAAAGTCGGCGGCGAGACGGCGGAAACAAAGAAAACGGCTCAGGCTGCCGTAAGCGGCGAGGATATAAAATTCAAGTACTGCACCGAATTTATAATCGAAAAATACGAGTCGGGCGCGTCCGTTGAGGACTTCCGCGCGGCGATTGCCGACAAGGGCGACTGTCAGCTTGTAATCGACGACGACGAGGTGTGCAAGGTTCATATCCACACGAACCACCCCGGCTTTGTGCTTGAAGAGGCTGTAAAGCTGGGCGAGATGATAAACCTCAAAATCGACAATATGAAACACCAGCACCGCGAGATTATCAAGGGTACTCTCGATTTGTCGGACGGCAGAACGCCCTCGACGGTGACTGACGGCAAAAAGTCCAAGCCGAAAAAGGAAAAAGAGCCGAAACCGAAAAAGGAGAAGGAACCCAAACCAAAAAAGGAAACAAAACAGGAACCCCCCAAGACATACGGCTTTGTCGCGGTGTGCGCGGGCAAGGGGCTTGCGGAAATTCTCGGCGACATGGGAGTTGACAGGATAATCGAGGGCGGTCAGACGATGAACCCCTCGACGGACGACATACTCAAAGCGGTAAAGAAGGTCAAGGCGCAGACGGTGTTTGTGTTCCCGAATAACAAGAATATAGTTATGGCGGCGCAGCAGGCGGCTCAAATTCTCGGGGACAGAAACATAGTAGTAATCGAAAGCACAAGCTATCCGCAGTGCGTGAGCGCGATGGTCGCGTTTAACGACCAGAAGGACGCGGAGACGAACGCCAACGCCATGCGCAAGGCGATAGGCAAGGTCGCGACGGCGCAGCTTACTTACGCGGTTCGCGACACGGAAATTGACGGCAAAACAATAAAGAAAAACGATATACTCGGCATGGTCGAGGGCAAAATAACCCGCACCGGCACGGATCTTGACGAGGTGCTTGCAGGAGTCGTAGCCGAGATAACGGACGAGGATACGGAGATCATCACCGTTTACTGCGGCAAGGACGTCAAAAAACAGCAGGCGGACAGGATGCAGAGAGCGCTGGAGGCAAAGTACGAAAACGACGAAATAGAAGTCTCATTTAAACGGGGCGGACAGCCGATATATTACTACATAGTATCGGCAGAGTAACACGGGAGCGGATAATGTCAAAGGATATACGTTATCTTAAAGGCGTGGGCGAAAAACGCGCCGCGCTGTTTGAAAAAAAAGGAATACGGACGGTCGAGGATTTACTTTACTATTTTCCGCGCTCGCATGAGGATAGGTCGGAAATGAAGGAAATCGCCGACTGTGCCGAAGGGGAAACGGTGTGCGTCAGCGTCACCGTTTTTTCGCCTGTCAGCGACGTGAGAGTAAGGCGCAATCTGCTTGTGTCAACGATGATAGTGAGCGACCAAACGGGCGCTCTGAACGTCGTGTGGTACAACAACAAGTACGTCAAGGGGCAGTTTTTCACCGGCGACGAGTATATTCTTTACGGCAAGATAACGCGTAACCGCGGTAAAAAGGAAATGGTAAACCCCGTGTTTGAGAAAAAGGGCAGCGAGAGGTTCACGGGTAAAATAGTGCCGCTATACCCGCTTACGGAGGGGCTTACGCAGAAAATCCTCCAGTCGGCGATGGAACTGGCTTTAAAGGAGGCGGGCAGGCTCGAAGAGTACATTCCCGCCGAAATACGCGACAGGTACAAAATCGCGGAGCTTAACTACGCGATGAAGAACATACATTTCCCCGAGGACTTCGAAAGCTACAACATAGCCCGCGAGAGGTTTGTGTTCGAGGAACTGCTTATTTTGCAGCTTGCGCTGTCGCAGCACAAGGACGAGAACACACGGCAGCAAGGCGCGGTTTTTAAAGACGTAAAGTGCGTGAGGACGTTTACCGACACGCTCCCGTTTCCACTCACGAACGCGCAGAAACGCGTGCTTAACGAGATAATGAAGGACTGCAAAAGCGGCGGCGTGATGAACCGTCTCGTTCAGGGCGACGTGGGCAGCGGCAAAACGGCTGTGGCGGCTGCCGCGATTTACGCGGCTGTAAAGAACGGTCACCAGGCGGCGATGATGGCGCCGACCGAGATACTCGCCGTGCAGCACGCGGAAACGCTCGCCGAATTTTTCAAGGACACGGGCATAAAGGTCGCGCTCCTGAACGGCAGCATGAGGGCGAAGGACAAAAAGCTCGTCTACGACATGATGCTGACGGGCGAGGTAGACGTTGTTGTCGGAACGCACGCAATAATACAGGACAAGGCTGAATTTAAAGACCTCGCGCTCGTCGTCGCGGACGAGCAGCACCGTTTCGGCGTTGAGCAGAGGGCAAAGCTTGCCGCGAAGGGCAACAACCCGCACGTACTCATCATGTCAGCCACTCCGATACCGCGCACGCTGGCGCTCATACTGTACGGCGACCTCGACATTTCCGTTATAGACGAATTGCCGCCGGGCAGAAAGCCCGTTAAAACATACGCGGTGGGCGAGAGTATGCGCAAACGCGTGTTCGCGTTCCTCGGCAAAAATGTAAACGCGGGTATGCAGGCGTACGTCGTGTGTCCGCTTATCGAGGAAACGGAAAAGAGCGATTTGCAGAACGCGGCAGAACTGTGCAAAAAGCTTCAAAACGCGTTCCCTAATTTTTCGGTCGGACTGATGCACGGCAGAATGAAACCGAAGCTTAAGGAAGAAATAATGAACGACTTTGTTTCGGGCGAGATAAAAATACTCGTTTCCACAACGGTGATAGAGGTGGGCGTGAACGTGCCGAACGCGAATATGATGATAATTGAGAACGCGGAACGTTTCGGCTTGTCTCAACTTCATCAGCTGCGCGGACGCGTCGGACGCGGCGGCGAGCAGGCGTTCTGCATACTTATCGCGCACGGTAATAACGAGGTCACAAAAAAGCGCATGGAGACAATGACGATCTCGAACGACGGCTTTTATATAAGCGAGCAGGATTTAAAGCTGCGCGGACCGGGCGACTTTTTCGGTACGCGCCAGCACGGTCTGCCGGAAATGAAAATCGCGAACCTGTTCGAGGACAGAGATATTCTCGCAATTTCGCAGCAGACGGCGAAAAGCATACTTGAAGAAGACCCGTTTCTGGAAAGCGAAAAATACAAGGGACTGCGCAAACGTGCCGAAAAAATAATCGCGAACGGTATCGCCATGAACTGACAAAATCCGAATACAAATATTACATGTTTAAATTCTGTGAATACGCGCAAATTATAAACGAGTAAAGAAACTCATTAAATTTTTTGCAGAAGGAGAACAAAACGATGTCAAAGTCAAGAAATTCGAGAACATCAGGTCTTGAAAGCTTTAAGATGGAGGCGGCGAGAGAAGTCGGCGTAAACCTTGAAAGCGGTTACAACGGCGACCTCACATCAAAGCAGGCGGGTTCTATCGGCGGACAGATGGTTAAAAAGATGATAGAAAGCTACGAAAACAACAACAGATAAGCAAACGATACAAAAAGGCGCGTCCGAAATTTGGGCGCGTTTTTTTACGCGTAAATTTTGACAAAACGCGGTCTGTATATTATAATATATAATAATTGCAGGCGCGGACGAAGGGAGAAAAATATGAGGACACTTTATCTTGAATGTAATATGGGCGCGGCGGGCGATATGCTTACGGCTGCGCTCGCGGAGCTTACCGATACGGACGAATTTGTAAAGCGCGTGAACGGTGCCGGTATACCGAACGTAACCGTCACAGCCGAAAAAACGCAAAAGTGCGGCGTAACAGGCACGCATATCCGCGTCACGGTGAACGGAGAAGAAGAAAACGAGCATATGCACGAGCATCACCACCACCATTCGGGTATTGCCGACGTTGAGGGCATAATACGCTCCCTTAACGTGTCCGAGACGGTAAAGGATAACGCCATAGCCGTATACAACATTATCGCCGAAGCGGAAAGCTACGTACATAACACGGACATGGAGCATATACATTTCCACGAGGTCGGCACGATGGACGCGGTAGCCGACGTTGTCGGCGTTTGTATGCTTATGGAGGAGCTGTCGCCCGAAAAAATCGTATGTTCGCCCGTGAACGTCGGCGGCGGCACGGTAAAGTGCGCCCACGGCGTGCTGCCCGTACCCGCGCCCGCGACGGCGAGAATTTTACGTGATATTCCGATATACGGCAGCGGCAGCACGGAACTTTGCACGCCCACCGGCGCGGCGCTTTTAAAGCGTTTTGCGACGGAATTTGCGCCGATGCCGGCAATGAAAATCAAGAACGTGGGTTACGGAATGGGCAGCAAGGATTTTGAAACGGCGAATTGTGTAAGAGCGTTTCTGGGCGAGAGCGACGACATAGGCGGCGTGTGCGAGCTGCGCTGCAACATAGACGACATGACGGGCGAGCAGATTGGGTTCGCGGTCGAGACGCTCGCGGAAAACGGTGCGCTCGACGTGTTCACAGTGCCGGTGTACATGAAGAAAAACCGTCCGGGCATACTTCTCACGTGCCTTTGCAAGGCGGCTGACAGGGATAAAATGGTGGAGCTTATTTTCAGACACACGTCCACGATAGGTATGAGAGAGTACGCCGTAAATCGGCACACGCTGGAACGCGAGACCGTGACCGTGAACACGTCCCACGGCACTGTCCGCGCAAAAAAATCCATCGGCTATGGAGTGAGCCGCGTAAAGCCCGAATACGAGGATATGGCGCGTATCGCCCGTGACAACAAGATTTCGGTATCGGATATAAAAATAACAGACAAATAAAATTATATACTGCGCAGCCGTTTTGTCGTGACCTGTGCCGCGATACCCGTAAACGCGCCCGTAACTATCGCGGAAATTATGAGGAACGGCGCGTACCACATTACATATGCGCTGCCGATAACGATACACGCGACGGCGAGTTGCCCCGCGTTATGCCCGATCGCGCCCAGCACGCTCACGACCCACATACGGTTTTCGCCGAGACGGAGCGACGCGAGAGCCGTAACGGCAAAGCACACAAGACCGCCCGCCATACTGTACAAAAATCCCGCCATACCGCCGGAGAACACGCTCGCGACAATAATACGGAGCGTGAGTATAACAAACGATTCCTTCCGACCCAGAATATACACGGCAATCAGCGTTATAATGTTCGCCAGTCCGAGCTTTACGCCCGGTATCGGCACGAGCGGCGGTATAAACGACTCCGCGACAAATATCACGAGCGCGAGAGACAGCATTAGAGCCATGACGGTAAGTTTTTTTACATTCACTGCGCGTCGCCTCCCGTCACCGCGTCAATGCCGCCATTGTCACCCGTGACGACGACGGTCAGTTTATTGGGAAGGCACACGATTGGCGGCTGCGTGCCGCTTATAAACCCTCTTTTGACGCATATTTTATCGGGACAGCTTGCGCCTGTGACGGCGATGCGCCCGTTTTCTACCCTTACCGTATTTTCGCCGCCGTCCTTGGACGTGACGGTGAACTCGTAGGGGTCTTTTACGTTTTCCAAATCCACGACGCGCACCGTTTCACCGTCCGAGAGGATTTTCGCCGTTTTACCGTGCGGCGCGGTTTTGGCGCGGCACATGATGACTATTGCGCACACGGCTGCAATCAACGCGAATGCGCCGACCCACGCGAGATTTTTCTTAAGTTCAGCCATTCGCGTCCTCCTTCGGCAAAATCTTCGTCACGCGCGGCGTGTATCTGCGCTTTAGACGCTTGTCCGACAGTATGAGTATCACAAATATGAGCGCCATGAGCAAAAATCCCGCTGCAGCCGATACAAGCTCGTTTTTTGATATTGCGTACGCGGCGAAATATCCGAGTATCAGCGCAGCCACCGGCACAATATAAACGAGCGCAGCCGCGCCGAGAACTTTATTGTCAGCCATATCTATGCAAACAACGTCGCCGACGGCGGCGTTTTCGGTATTTTCGGCTTTTACCGTCGCCGTAATACCCGGACAAAGCCCGCATGACGCGCAGCTTTCGCCGCACGACGACGAGCGCGTGATTTCGATTTCTGCCGTTTTTCCGCTTACGCTTTTAACAATACCGTTCTGAAACATTTTACCACCCCTCGGCATATTTTAAATCCGTTTCTAATTATAATATACCGTCATATTTCTTTCAAGTATATATTGAAAAAAATATTTAATTATGATACAATAACTATAGCTATGTATTACAACAAAGCGAAAAAGGAAGGTGTAACAATGGCAGCAACATTCAAAGGCGGCTTTCATATACGCGACCGTAAGGAGTTGACAAATGAAAAGCAAACCGTTCGGCTGCCCGACTGCGATATGCACATCTACCCGATGCGTCAGCATATCGGCGCGCCGTTAAAGGCGCTCGTCAGTGTGGGCGACAAGGTAAAAGTCGGACAGAAAATCGCCGACAGCGGAGAATTTGTTTCCGCGCCGGTTCATTCGTCGGTTTCGGGTACGGTCACGGATATAAAGCCGTATTTCCATGACAGCGGCTCGATGGTTGAAGCGATATTTGTCGAGAACGACAAGGAATATACCGTGTCGGACGACGTTTGCCCGAAGGATTACAAGAGCATGAACCGCGACGAACTTTTGTCCGTCATACGCGAGGCGGGCATAGTCGGCATGGGCGGCGCGGGTTTTCCGACGCACGTCAAGCTTTCGCCGAAACAGAAGGTCGATTACATAATCGTGAACGGCGCGGAGTGCGAGCCGTACATAACGAGCGACCACCGCTATATGCTCGAAAACGCGGACGATATAATCTACGGCTTAAAGGTAGCAATGAAGGCGCTTGACCTTGAGGACGGCTATATCGGCGTGGAGCTCAATAAAAAGAACGGAATAGAGTCTGTAAAAGCGTCGAAGGAGTACGGCGAAAACATACATATAATCGAATTAAAGACGAAGTACCCGCAGGGCGCGGAAAAGCAGCTAATAAAGGCGATAACGGGCAGAAACGTGCCAGCCGGCGGACTTCCGGCGGATGCGGGCGCGGTCGTTATAAACGTCGCGACAGCCGTCGCGATTGCGAACGCGTTTAAGACGGGACTTCCCGCGATAGAGAAAAACGTCACCGTGTCGGGCGACGCGGTGAAAAATCCGTCGGTGTTCCGCGTGCGCACGGGCGTGCCGGTATCGTTCCTCATAGAACAGGCGGGCGGCTTTGCAAACGTACCCGAAAAAATCGTTTCGGGCGGACCGATGATGGGCATATCGCAGTACAACACAGACTACCCCGTCACAAAAACCACCTCGTCGGTACTCACGATAACGAAGGCGGAAAAGACGTACGACCCCGACGCGCCGTGCATACGCTGTGGAAGGTGCGTAGACCACTGCCCGATGCGGCTCATGCCGATGAAACTCGTGCAGGCGTCCAAAAAGGACGACGTGGATATGGCGCAAAGGTACAATATACTCGAATGTATCGAGTGCGGACTTTGCTCCTACATATGCCCCGCGAACAAAAACCTGCTCCAGTTTATCAGAATGATTAAGCCGGAGGTAATGAAAAAGGTAAGGGAGGAAAAGAACAATGGAAAATAATCTCATAATGTCCTCCTCGCCGCACATTCACACAAATTCCACGACGCAAAGGATAATGCTTGATGTGATAATCGCGCTGCTCCCCGCGGCTGTTGCGGGCGGACTGCTGTTCGGTATCTACTCGACGATAGTCCTCGCAAGCGCGGTAATATCGGCTGTACTCGCGGAGTGGATATTTGAAAAGTTACTTAAAAAAAGAAACACAACAGGCGATTTGAGCGCGGTCGTGACGGGACTTTTACTCGGACTCAATATGCCGCCGCGCATACCGATATGGATGGTGTGCGTAGGCTCGGCGTTCGCGATAGTGATAGTAAAGCAGATGTTCGGCGGACTCGGCAAGAACTTCGTGAACCCCGCCCTCGCGGCGCGCTGTTTCATGCTGATAGCGTGGACGGGCGCGATGACGAGTTTTCAAACTCCGTTCGACGCGGTAACGACCGCGACGCCGCTTGCGATAATGAAAAGCGGTGCGGAGGGAACGATGCCGACGCTCATGCAGTGTCTTGTCGGCATGAAGGCGGGTACGATCGGCGAAACATCGGCAATAGCGCTTATTATAGGCTTTATATACCTGCTTGCGCGGCGCGTGGTAAGCATAAAGATACCGCTCGCGTACATAGCGTCATTCGCGGCTTTGACGTTCCTTTTCGGCAAGGACGCGTTCGACGCGCAGTACCTCGCGTACCAGCTACTTACGGGCGGACTTCTTTTGGGCGCGTTCTTCATGGCGACCGACTACACGACCACGCCGACGACGCATCTCGGAATGATAATATTCGGTATAGGCTGCGGCGTTCTGACGTTCCTTATAAGACGGTTCGGCGGTTATCCCGAGGGCGTGTCGTTCTCGATACTTCTGATGAACCTCGCCGCGCCGCTTATTGAGCGTTATACCGTTCCGAAATCCTTCGGAAACAGAGGAGGTGCGCGTAAATGAGCGAAAAGTTGGACGTAAAGGAAATTATAAAGGTGGGCGCGATACTGTTTGTAATAACCGCGCTCGCGGCGGCTCTGCTGGGCTTTGTAAACGCGAAAACCGCACCGCTTATAGCCGAAAACAACGTAAAAAAGGAGCAGACGGCTCTAAAAGCCGTAATGCCCGATGCGGCTGACTTTAAAGAAATTGAACTCACTCCCGAACTTAAAAACGCCGAGGACGGCAGGGGAGAGATAACGAAGGCTTACACCGTTCTCGACCAAAGCGGCAGAGTTACGGGCGCGTGCGTCATAACCGAAACAAGCGGCTACGACATCGGCATACAGACCGTAACGGGCGTAAAAGAGGACAAGACGGTCGCGGGCGTTGAAATCATTTCGCTTAACGAAACGCCTGGTCTCGGCGCAAAGGCGACCGACGCGTCGTTCCGCGATCAGTACGCGGGCAAGAGCGCGGGAATAGGCGTTTCAAAATCGGGCGCGACCGACGCCGATATACAGGCGATTTCCGGCGCGACGCTTACCTCGAAGGGCGTTACGAACGGAGTAAACATCGCGCTTGACGCGGCGGAGATCATACTGGAAGGGGGTAACGGATAATGGCTGACGAAAACAAGAAAACGGCGATGTCCGTATTCAAAAACGGACTGTTTACCGAAAACCCGACGTTTATGCAGCTGCTCGGCATGTGTCCGACGCTCGCCGTTACAACGAGCCTTCAAAACGGCTTGGGCATGGGCTTATCGGCTACGGCTGTCCTTATCTGCTCGAACCTTCTCATATCGCTTTTGAGAAAAATAATTCCCGACAAGGTGAGAATAGCGGCGTACATAGTAATTATAGCGGCGTTCGTAACCGTAATCGACATGTCGCTGCAGGCGTTTATGCCCGACCTTGCGTCGTCGCTGGGCTTATTTATACCGCTTATCGTCGTAAACTGCATAATCCTCGCGCGCGCGGAGGCGTTCGCGTCGAAGAACGGGCCGTGGCACAGCGCGGTTGACGGTCTCGGCATGGGACTCGGCTTTACGGGCGCTTTGTGCATCATATCCGCGATACGCGAAATACTCGGCGCGGGTACGATATGGGGAATAACGCTCTACGGAACGCACGTGCAGCCCGCGACGATAATGATAATGGCTCCGGGCGGATTTATCGTGCTCGGACTGCTTATCGGAACGATAAACTTCATCGTGAAAAAAACAAAGAAGGGGGCGGATAAATAATGGCTGTTCAGATTGTGTCTATACTTTTGTCCGCGCTCCTCACGGAAAACTTCGTAATGGTGAAATTCCTCGGAATATGCCCGTTCCTCGGAGTGTCAAAAAAGACTGAAACGGCGTTTGGCATGGGTATGGCTGTAACGTTTGTAATGGCTCTCGCCTCGGCGTTTACGTGGCTCGCGAACAAGTTTCTGCTCATACCGTTCGGACTTGATTACTTACAGACGATACTGTTTATACTGATTATTGCGGGACTTGTGCAGTTTGTGGAGATGTTTATAAAGAAGTCGCTGCCGTCGCTTTACAACGCGCTCGGAATTTACCTTCCGCTTATAACGACAAACTGCGCGGTACTCGGCGTGACGCTGTTAAACGTGCAGAACTACGCGGACAGCTTTATATTCTCGCTGCTTAACGGAACGTTCTCGGCTCTCGGTTTCACGCTCGCGATAGTTTTAATGGCGGGTATAAGAGAGTATCTCGACGAGGACGCGGTGCCGGAATGTTTCCGCGGTTTCCCGATAGCCCTTTTGACGGCGGGACTTATGTCGATAGCGTTTATGGGCTTTTCGGGCTTTTCAATCGGTTAAATCGGGAATGGATTGCAAAACGCAATTTGTGTAATGGAGGAATAAGATGAACACAGCAAATATAATTTCCGCGGTATGCGTGGTCGGCGGAACGGGTCTTTTGTTCGGACTTCTTCTCGCGTTTGCCGCGCACATATTCGCCGTCAAAAAGGACGAACGTGCGGAGCGTATCACCGAGGTGCTGCCGGGCGCGAACTGCGGCTCGTGCGGCTACGCGGGCTGCTCGGCTTATGCGGAGGCGGTAGTGAACGAAGGCGCGCCGGTAAACGCCTGCACCGTCGGCAAATCGCCCGTGGCGCAGAAGATAGCCGAAATAATGGGCGTCGAGGCGGGCGAGGTACAGGAGGTCGTCGCACGAGTAATGTGCGCCGGCGATAAAGCGTCCGTGGTGTACAAATTTGATTACAAGGGAATAAAAGACTGTGCCGCGGCGGCAAAATTTGCCGGAGGTGCCAAAAAATGCGAAAGCGGCTGTCTCGGTCTCGGTCACTGCGCGAACGTATGTCCGTTCGGCGCGATCAAGATAAAGAACGGCGTAGCCGTCGTTGACGACACGCTTTGTCAGGCGTGCGGCAAATGTATAAAGGAATGTCCGAAACATATTATAAAGCTCGTGCCGAAAAATCAGCGTCACTGGGTTCTTTGCTCAAATCCCGAAATGGGAAAATTTGTCAATCAATACTGCAAAAAGGGTTGCATCGGCTGTAAATTATGCGAAAAGGAGTGTCATTTTGACGCTATACATGTGGTGGACAATCATGCTATAATAGATTACGACAAATGCAAAAACTGCGGCTTGTGCGCGAAGAAGTGTCCGCGCGGCGTTATAATGTCCGTACCGCGTGAAAACGGCGCAAAAACGCAGGTTGTAACAACGGCTAACTAAAGTTGTTTGTGACTTTAGCATAACATACATACAAAAAACTATATCAATTCGACAAAAATAAATTACCATATAGAAAATTGTCTTGCGGTATGATACAATATATATTGCGGTTGATTGTTAAATAATTATCAATTCAATACGCAAAAATTAAAAATGTTGATTTTGTATAACAATAATATATATGGAGGTTACAAAATGGCTGAGAAGAAACAGACCGTTCCTTTCTCGGGAACAAAGGAGCAGGAAGAAAAGCTTATGCAGGTCATAGCCGAGCACAGAGACGACCCCGGCGCGACAATGCCGCTTTTGCAGAAGGCTCAGGAGATTTACGGCTATCTTCCGAGAGAAGTGCTTAAAAAAATCTCGGACGAGACGATGATACCGCTTGAAAAGCTCTACGGCGTCGCGACGTTCTATTCGCAGTTCTCGCTGAACCCGAAGGGCAAGTACAGAATAAGCGTTTGTCTCGGTACGGCATGCTACGTAAAGGGCAGCGGCGACATTTACAATGCGCTTACCGAAAAGCTCAACATATCGGGCGGCGAATGTACGCCGGACGGTAAATTCTCGCTTGACGCGTGCCGCTGTGTGGGCGCGTGCGGACTTGCGCCGGTAATGCTTGTAAACGACGAGGTATACGGCAGACTAACCGTTGACGATGTTGACGATATTCTTGCCAAGTATGAATAAGGAGGCGCGGTATGATTACGATTGAACAGTTAAAGGAAATAAAGGAAAAGGCGCAGCAAACCACATCGAAACGCCGCGTTCACGTGTGCGGCGGTACGGGCTGCACGTCCTCGGGAAGTCCCGCGCTTATCGCGAAACTCGAGGAGGAAATAAAGAAAAACGGACTGGAAAATGAGGTTGAAATCGTAAAGACCGGCTGTTTCGGACTTTGCGCTTTGGGACCCATAATGATAGTACATCCGGAAAATCTGTTCTACTCCATGGTAAAGGAGGAGGACATTCCGAGAATAGTCGAGGAGCATTTGAAAAATGGTAACCCCGTAAAAGAATTGCTCTACGATGAGACGACGAAAGCCGACCACATACTTCCGCTTGAAGAAACGAATTTCTATAAGAAACAGCACAGAGTCGCGCTGCGCAACTGCGGCGAGATAAGCCCGGAGCATATCGAGCATTACATAGGCAAGGGCGGTTACGAGGCTCTTGCAAAGGTACTGACCGAGATGACGCCGGAGGAAGTAATACAGACGATTTACGACAGCGGACTTCGCGGACGCGGCGGCGCGGGTTTCCCGACGGGACTTAAATGGCGTTTCGCCGCCGCGAACGACGCGGATCAGAAGTACGTTTGCTGTAACGCCGACGAGGGCGACCCCGGCGCGTTCATGGATCGTTCGGTGCTTGAAGGCGACCCGCACGTTGTACTTGAAGCTATGGCGATCGCCGGCTACGCGATAGGCGCGACGCAGGGTTATATCTACGTCCGCGCGGAGTATCCGATAGCCGTTGAAAGACTGCAGATTGCAATCGGACAGGCGAGAGAACTCGGACTGTTGGGCGACAACATTTTCGGCACGGGCTTTAAGTTTGACATAGAGCTGCGTCTCGGTGCGGGCGCGTTCGTCTGCGGCGAGGAAACGGCGCTTATGACCTCGATAGAGGGTAACAGAGGTGAGCCGCGTTCACGCCCGCCGTTCCCCGCGCTTAAAGGTCTGTTCCAAAAACCGACCATACTCAACAACGTTGAAACGTACGCGAACGTGCCGCAAATCATTATGAACGGCGCGGACTGGTTCGCGTCGATGGGTACGGAAAAGTCGAAGGGTACGAAGGTATTCGCGCTCGGCGGCAAAATCAACAACACAGGTCTTGTCGAAGTACCCATGGGTACGACGCTGCGCGAGGTCGTTGAAGAAATCGGCGGCGGCGTGCCGAACGGCAAGAAGTTCAAGGCGGCACAGACCGGCGGACCGTCCGGCGGCTGTATACCGGCTGAACATCTCGACATCCCGATCGACTTCGACAACCTTACCGCGATAGGCTCTATGATGGGCAGCGGCGGACTTATCGTAATGGACGAGGACACCTGTATGGTTGACATAGCCAAATTCTTCCTCGAATTTACCGTTGACGAAAGCTGCGGCAAATGTACGCCGTGCCGCGTCGGTACGAGAAGAATGCTTGAAATCCTCACGAAGATAACGAAGGGTCAGGCGACGATGGACGACCTTGACAAGCTGGAGGAGTTGTGCGAACATCTTCACTCAAACTCGCTTTGCGCTCTCGGTCAGACCGCGCCGAACCCCGTAATATCGACGCTCAAATATTTCCGCGACGAGTACATAGCCCACATCGTGGACAAGAAGTGTCCGGCGGGCGTATGTAAAGACCTTCTCCAATACAAGATTGACGAGGAGAAGTGTAAGGGCTGCACACTTTGCGCGAGAAACTGCCCTGTCGGAGCGATTTCCGGCACGGTCAAGGAGCCGCACACGATAGATCCAGAAAAGTGTATAAAGTGCGGCGCATGTATGGAGAAATGCCGTTTTGGCGCTATATATAAGGAGTAAGAAGGAGAGAGGACAATGGCTAATATTAATCTTAAAATAAACGGTTTAGATGTCAGCGCTCCCGAAGGCTCGACGGTTCTGGAGGCTGCAAGACACGCGGGAATAAAAATTCCGACGCTGTGTTATCTTAAAGAAATAAACGAAATCGGCGCGTGCCGTATGTGCGTAGTCGAGGTAAAGGGCGCGAGAAATCTCGTCGCCGCGTGCGTGTACCCGATAACGGAGGGTATGGAAGTGTTCACAAACACACCGAAACTTATCGAGTCGAGAAAGAGAACGCTCCAACTTCTTCTTTCAAACCATGAAAAGAAGTGTCTTTCATGCGTAAGAAGCGGAAAGTGCGAGTTGCAGGAGCTTTGCACGGAGTACGGCGTCGAGGACGAAAACTATTTCGCGGGCGAACAGCAGCATTTTGAACCGGACACAAGTGCGCCGCATATGGTTCGCGACAACAACAAATGTATACTTTGCCGCCGCTGTGTTGCGGTGTGCGAGAAGGTTCAGGGCGTCGCCGTAATAGGCCCGAATAACCGAGGTTTTGCGACGTCGATAGGCTGCGCGTTCGAGTCCGACCTTGCCGACACAAGCTGCGTAAACTGCGGTCAGTGTATCGCGGCGTGCCCGGTGGGCGCACTGTACGAAAAGGACAATACCGACGACGTACTCGCCGCTATAAACGACAGCGAAAAGCATGTCGTTGTACAGACTGCTCCGGCTGTCCGCGCCGCGCTCGGCGAGGAATTCGGTTACCCGATGGGTACGGACGTTGAGGGCAAAATGGCTGCCGCGCTTAGGAGAATAGGCTTTGACAAGGTGTTTGACACAAACTTCGGCGCAGACCTCACGATCATGGAGGAGGCGAACGAGTTTATAGAGAGAGTGCAAAACGGCGGCGTGCTGCCGATGATAACGTCATGCTCGCCCGGCTGGGTAAAGTACTGCGAGCATTACTACCCCGATCAGCTTTCTCACCTTTCAAGCTGCAAATCGCCGCAGCAGATGTTCGGTGCGGTTACAAAGACGTATTACGCGGAAAAAATGGGTATAGATCCCAAGAATATAGTATGTGTGAGCGTTATGCCGTGTACGGCGAAGAAGTTTGAGATAAACAGAGACGACCAGGACGCGGCGGGTATGCCCGATGTTGACATTTCAATCACAACGCGCGAGCTTGCGCGTCTTATCCGCAAGTGCGGCATCGACTTTAACATTCTGCCCGACGAGGGCTTTGACGACCCGCTTGGCGAGAGCAGCGGCGCGGGCGTAATATTCGGCGCGACGGGCGGTGTTATGGAGGCTGCGCTCCGCACGGCTGTGGAAAAGCTGACGGGCGAGGAACTTCAAAAGCTTGACTTTACCGAGGTTCGCGGCACGGACGGTATAAAAGAGACGACCTACACCGTCGGCGGCAAGGAGGTAAAGGTTGCCGTTGCGTCGGGACTTAACAACGCGCGCGTGATTATGGATAAGATCCGTGCCGGCGAGGCAGACTATCACTTTGTCGAGATAATGTGCTGCGAGGGCGGATGCGTAAACGGCGGCGGTCAGCCGCAGGTACACGCGGACGTAAGGAACTTCACCGACGTTAAGGCGCTCCGCGCAAAAGCGCTCTACAACAACGACACGGCTAAGACGATAAGAAAGTCGCACGAGAACCCCTCAATCAAAAAACTGTACGAGGAATATCTCGGCGAACCGGGAAGTGAAAGGGCTCACCACCTGCTCCATACGTCTTACGTGGAGAGAACGATAAACTGATTTTAACCGAAAGCAAAGGGGCTTTGCCTAAAGCCCCTTGTTTTTGTATGGCACGCAAGGGAGTGGTAAGCATGACAACGGAAAATCTCATAGAAAAGCTGTCGGACACGCATACCCTCATGCTTGACGAGTACGCGTACCTCATAGAAAACCGCGACGAAAACGCGGCGCGTATGCTTGCCGAAAGGGCGGTTAAAATACGTAAGGAGATTTACGGCACTGACGTTTTTGTGCGCGGACTTATCGAGGTAAGCAACATCTGTAAAAACGACTGCCTTTACTGCGGCATACGCAAAAGCAATACTTTATGCGACCGCTACAGATTAAGCGCGGACGAAATACTCGACTGCGCCGACGAGGGGTACGCGCTCGGTTTTCGCACATTTGTACTGCAGGGCGGCGAGGACGGTTACTATACCGACGACTTGCTTGAAGAAATCATAAAAAGCATAAAACGAAAATATCCCGACTGCGCGGTAACGCTGTCGCTCGGCGAGAGAAGTCGCGAAAGCTACAAACGCCTGTTCGACGCGGGCGCGGACAGGTATCTCCTGCGTCACGAAACGGCTGACAGAGAGCATTACGAAAAGCTGCACCCAAGCGAAATGTCGTTTGAAAACCGTATGCGCTGCCTTAAAAATCTGCGCGAAACAGGTTATCAAGTCGGCTGCGGATTTATGGTTGGTTCGCCGTACCAGACCGCGCGGACAATAGCCGAGGACTTAAAATTCATAGAGGAATTTAAGCCGGATATGTGCGGCATAGGGCCTTTCGTTCCGCACGGCGCGACGCCGTTCGCAAACGAAAAGGGCGGAACGGTTGAACTTACGTGTTACCTTTTGTCGGTAATACGGCTCATATACCCGCCTGTGCTGTTGCCGGCGACGACGGCTCTCGGCACGATCCACCCTATGGGGCGCGAAATGGGAATACAGTCGGGCGCGAACGTCGTAATGCCGAACTTGTCGCCGACGGCTGTACGGAAAAAGTACGGGCTTTACGACAACAAGATATGCACGGGCGAGGAGAGCGCCGAGTGCGTCGCGTGTTTAAAGCAAAGAATGAAATCAATCGGATACGAGATAGTTACGGACAGAGGAGACATAAGAAAATGAGAATAGAATACAACCCGAAGTCATACAAGGCGGAGGAATTTATAAACGACGAGGAAATCCGCGCGACGCTTGAATACGCCGAGGCGAACAAGAACAACGCGGAGCTTATAGACGAGATAATAGAGAAGGCGCGACCCGTAAAGACCGAAAAGGGCTGCGTGTGCCGCGGTCTTACGCACCGCGAGGCGTCGGTTCTGTTGGCATGCGAAATACCCGAAAAAATAGAAAAGATTTACGCCGTCGCGGAGGAAATAAAGCTTGCGTTCTACGGCAACAGAATAGTCATATTCGCGCCGCTTTACCTTTCCAACTACTGCGTGAACGGCTGCCTGTACTGCCCGTACCACCAAAAGAACAAGACGATACCGCGCAAAAAGCTGACGCAGGAGGAGGTCAAGGCGGAGGTTATCGCGCTGCAGGACATGGGACACAAGCGCCTTGCGATTGAAGCGGGCGAAGACCCTGTAAACAACCCGATAGAGTACATTTTGGACTGCATTAAAACCATTTACAGTGTACATCACAAAAACGGTGACATTCGCCGCGTGAACGTGAACATCGCCGCGACGACCGTTGAAAATTACCGCAAGCTGAAGGATGCGGGCATAGGCACGTATATTCTGTTCCAGGAAACGTACCACAAGGAGAGCTATTTAAGGCTCCACCCGACAGGCCCCAAGCACGACTACGCGTACCATACCGAGGCTATGGACAGAGCGATGGAGGGCGGTATCGACGACGTGGGTCTGGGCGTTTTGTTCGGGCTTGAAATGTACAAGTACGAGTTCGCCGGACTTATAATGCACGCGGAGCATCTCGAGGCTGTGCACGGCGTGGGTCCTCACACGATAAGCGTGCCGCGCGTTAAGCATGCCGACGACATTGACCCCGACGAGTTCGACAACGGTATCGACGACGAAACGTTCGCGAAAATCACGGCTTGCATACGTCTTGCCGTGCCGTACACGGGCATGATCATTTCGACGCGCGAAACGGAGGAGGTGCGCTCAAAGCTTTTGCGGCTCGGTATTTCACAGGTAAGCGGCGGCTCGCGTACGTCGGTAGGCGGCTACACCGAGGAGGAACGCCCGCACGACACGGAGCAGTTTGACGTTTCCGACTGCCGTTCGCTCGACGAGGTCGTCAGGTGGCTCATGGAAAACGGACACATTCCGTCGTTCTGCACCGCCTGCTACCGCGAAGGACGCACCGGCGACCGCTTTATGTCGCTGTGCAAGAGCGGACAGATATTAAACTGCTGCCACCCAAACGCGCTTATGACGCTTACGGAGTACCTCGTTGACTACGCGTCCGAGGAAACGAAAAAGGTCGGCTACGCGCTTATCGAAAAGGAACTTGACCGCATACCGAACGACAAAGTACGCGAAATCGCGCGTAAAAACATAGACGATATACGCAACTCAAACAGGCGCGATTTCAGATTTTAGGTGATAATATGAGTTTGAACGAAACAGTCTCGGCGGAAAGAGTGCATATAGCGTTTTTCGGTATGAGAAACGCGGGCAAGTCGAGCCTTGTAAACGCCGTGACGAACCAGGAAATGTCGGTCGTGTCGGAAGTTAAAGGCACGACGACCGACCCCGTTAAAAAATCTATGGAGTTACTGCCGATAGGGCCTGTCGTGATAATCGACACGCCCGGTCTCGACGACGAGGGCGAACTCGGCGAAAAGCGCGTAAAGCGGGCTAGGGAAGTACTCGCGAAAACGGACGTCGCCGTACTCGTCGTTGATGCGCAGAGAGGTCTTTCCGACGCGGACAGGGAGTTTATACGCGAGCTTGGGGACAGTAAAGTTCCGTACATCACGGCGTACACAAAGTCCGATTTGCCGCACGATATGAGGACACTAAAAGACAATGAAATATACGTCAGTATATTCGACAAACAGAGCGTTGACGCGCTCAAAAACATGATTGCGCGTCTCGGCAGGGGGACACTAAACGACAAGCGCATCGTCGCCGATTTGCTTACCGAAGGCGACACGGCTGTGCTTGTGATACCCGTTGACGCAGCCGCGCCGAAGGGCAGAATAATTCTCCCGCAGCAGCAAACGCTCCGCGAAATACTCGACTCGCACTGCGCCGCGATTTGCTGTCAGCCTGAGGAACTTTCGGGGACACTAAAATCACTCGCGAAAAAACCGCGCATAGTCATAACCGACTCGCAGGCGTTTAAAGCCGTCGCGGCTGACGTTCCCGACGACATTTTGCTCACATCGTTCTCGATACTGTTCGCGCGGTATAAGGGCGACCTCGCCGAACTCGTAAAGGGCGCGGTACGGCTTTCAAAACTTCGTGACGGCGACAGGGTACTTATAAGCGAGGGCTGCACGCACCACCGCCAGTGCGGCGACATAGGCACGGAGAAGATACCCGCGTGGATAGAAAAATTTACGGGCGCGAGCCCCGAGTATTCGTTTACCTCGGGCGGCGGTTTCGGAGAAAATTTGGAGGACTACAAGCTGATAATACATTGCGGCGGCTGCATGCTCAACGAAAAGGAGATGAAACGCCGCATATCCGATGCGAAAAGAGCCGGCGTGCCAATCGTAAATTACGGCGTGGCGATAGCGCATATGCACGGCATTTTAAAGCGCAGTCTCGCGCCGTTCCCCGACATAGCGAAATTACTCCCTTAAATAAGGGAGTTTTTCTTTTTATCCGACAAATATATTGAATATCGGAAAATATTGTGATACAATAAATATAACTGTGATTATACATTCGGAGGTGGACGAATTTGGACAAAAAAGAATACGCTTTAAAAAAACACGAGGAATGGCAGGGCAAAATAGAGGTCGTGTCACGCGCACGAGTGACGAACCGCGACGAATTATCGGTCGCGTACACGCCCGGAGTAGCCGAGCCGTGCCTTGAAATTGCGAAAAACACCGACCTGTCGTACAAATACACGCGCCGTTCAAACCTTGTTGCGGTAATAACGGACGGCACGGCTGTGCTCGGTCTCGGCGATATAGGGCCGGAGGCTGGTATGCCGGTAATGGAAGGAAAATGCGCGCTGTTTAAGACGTTCGCGAACGTGGATGCGTTCCCGCTGTGCGTGAAGTCGAAGGACGTTGACGAGATTGTAAACTGCGTGAAACTGATTTCCGGCTCGTTCGGCGGTATCAACCTCGAAGACATATCCGCGCCGCGCTGCATAGAGATCGAGCGTCGGCTCAAAGAGGAGTGCGACATACCCGTGTTCCATGACGACCAGCACGGCACGGCTGTGGTTGTGCTTGCCGCCGCGCTTAACGCGCTGAAGGTCGTCGGCAAGGACATAACCGAAATCAAAGCCGTCGTAAACGGCGCTGGCAGTGCGGGAATGGCAATCGCGAGACTTTTAGTGTCGCGCGGACTTAAAAACCTCATAATGTGCGACAAATACGGCTCGCTTTACCGCGGCAACGCGCAGATGAACGACGAGCAGGCAAAGCTTGCCGACCTCACGAACCCCGACAATCTCGACGTTGACCTGAAGGGTGCAGTGAAGGGCGCGGACTTGTTCATAGGCGTGAGCGCGCCTAACATTCTTACCGAAGAAATGGTCAAGAGTATGGCGAAGGATTCGATCATATTCGCGATGGCGAACCCCACCCCCGAAATAATGCCCGACATCGCAAAAAAAGCGGGCGCGAAGGTCGTCGGCACGGGACGGAGCGACTTCCCGAACCAGATAAACAACGTCCTCGCGTTCCCCGGAATATTCCGAGGTGCGCTCGACGTGAGAGCGTCCGACATAAACGACGAAATGAAAATCGCCGCGTCGGAGGCGATAGCGTCGGTTATACGGGACGACGAGCTTAACGAGAACATGATAATACCCGACGCGTTCGACGAGCGCATCGCGAGAAATGTGGCGAGAGCCGTGTCGCGTGCGGCGGTAAAAAGCGGCGTTGCACGCGCCGATTTGGAGGATAAATAATGGAAAGCATAAAATTACATTGGATGGAAAACAGAGCAAAGGGCGGCTGCGTCACATTCGGCGTACCCTACAAGCAGGGCGAAAAGCCCGTCGGTACGACGTTCGCGCCGTTTGACGAAAACGGCAGGGAGATACCGTATCAGGAAAAGCCGATAGCGTTTTACCCCGACGGCTCAACGAAGTGGTCAAGCTTTACCGCACGCGTTGACGGTGACGGCGTGGAGATAAAGAAAGCCGAAAAAAAAGAATACGGCGGCATAACGGTAAACGAGACGGACGACGGTATAGCCGTCGATAACGGCGCGTTTACGGCAATATTCCCGAAATCGGGTACGACTCTTATGAAAACGCCTTACGCCGACGCGATTTTAAAGGTGCAGAAGGAAACATACGACAAGCAGGACGGCGACGAGATAAAGCGCATAATTTCCTACTACGGCGAGATAGAGACAGCCGAGATTGAGGAAGAGGGCGCGCTCAAAACGACTGTAAAGCTTACCGGCACGCACAAAAGCGCACACGGCGACACATTTCTGCGCTACATAATCCGTTTTACGATTTTTCACAACGAAAAGAGCGTAAACGTAAAGCACACGTTTATTTTCGACGGCGACGAAAGCACCGATTTTATTAAGGGTATCGCGCTCGTGATGAAACGTAAAATGACGGGTAAGCTTTACAACCGCCGCATCAAAATGACGGGCGATTACGGCGTAATGCACGAGTGTATGCAGATATTGAACCTGTGGCGTCCGAGACTCGGCCCGTCCATAGGCATACAGCCGGTACACAGCGCGCAGTTACGCGGCGAGATGATAGACCTTTCGCCGCTCGTTGATTTGAGAAACGGCAATCCCGTCACGGAGGAACAGATCGACAACGTGACGAAATGGGACTGCTACAGACTTCAGCAGCTTACGCCCGACAGCTTTGAGGTAAGAAAGCGCACGGGTCACGACGAGTGTACGTTTATAAAGGCGAACTGGGGAAAACGCTCAAAGGGACTGATGTACATAGCCGACGAAAAGGGCGGCGTGTCGGTATGTCTGCGCAACTTCTGGCAGAAATACCCGTCCTCGCTCCACGCGGAGGGGCTTTGCTCGGACGAGGGTATGCTCATGGCGTGGATAGTGTCGCCGGACGGATTGTCGCGCGATATGCGCCACTACGACGTGGTTTCGCACGACCAGACGTACTACGAGGGTACGCCGGAGGTCGGCTCGTCGGCTTACGGTATCGCGAACACGAACGACCTCACCGTTTACTTTTATGACGAGGTAGCGTCGGACGAGCTTATTTTGAGCCATGCCGACAGAGTACAAAAGCCGCCCGTTATGATTTGTACGCCCGAATACTACCACGAGACGCGCACGCTCGGCTACTGGAGTCTGCCCGACAGGAGTACTCCGCTCAAAAAGTGGGCGGAGGACGAAATGGACAAGGCGTTTAACTACTATAAAAACGAAATCGAGCAGCGCCGCTGGTACGGCTTGTGGGATTACGGCGACATAATGCACACCTACGACGCGCAGCGTCACTGCTGGAAGTACGACCTCGGCGGCTACGCGTGGCAGAGTACGGAGCTTGTGCCGACGCTGTGGCTGTGGTACTCGTTCCTTAGAACGGGCAGGGAGGACATGTTCTCCGTTGCCGAGGCTATGAGCCGTCACAGCGCGGACGTTGATATTTACCATATGGGGCCGTTAAAGGGTCTCGGCAGCCGTCACAATGTAGTGCATTGGGGCGATAGTTGCAAGGAGGCGCGTATCGGTATGGCGGGTCACCACCGCGCACTTTACTACCTCACGGGCGGCGATTTGCGCATAGGCGACTGTATGGAGGACGTTGTGGACGCCGACTTTGCGACCGTGGATATGGATCCTTTGAGATACTACTACATGGGTCAGAAGTCCACGCTCCCGACGCACGCGCGCACCGGTCCCGACTGGTCTACGTACTGCTCGAACTGGATGACGGAGTGGGAGCGCACAAATAATACGAAGTGGCGCGACAAGATTATGACGGGTATAAACGACCTCAAAAAAGCGCCGCTGCGCCTTATATCCGGCTCTAACTTTGAATACGACCCCGCGACGGGGCATCTCGGCTACATAGGCGAGAGCGCGGCGGGCGGCTCGCACCTCGCGATCTGCATGGGCGGCCCCGAAACGTGGACGGAGCTTGTGCCGCTTTTGGGCGACGAGGAATTTAACGATATGCTCGTGCAGTACGGCAGCTTTTACTTCCTCACACCCGAAGAAAAACGCCGCGCCACAAACAACCTCATAGACGGTGAGGGCTTTGAGTACCCGTACATGGCTGCCGCGCTTTGCGCTTACGCCGCAAAGGAAAAGCAGGACAAGGACTTGGCGCATAAGGTATGGCAGGTGCTCGTGTACTCGCTGGCGGGTAAGAACAAGAAGGACAATTTCAACGACGCGATTGTCGAAAACTACTTTAACGCGAAGGAACTTCACGAGATGTTCTGGATAAGCACAAACTTCGCGGCGCAGTGGTGTCTCAACACGATCGTCGCGCTCGAACATACCGCTTTCGCCATGCCCGAAACACTCGATGAACTCGAATGGGAGGACTGGGTAAAGTAAGTATAAAACAAACAAAATACACCGATACTAAAACAGACGGGCGCAGTAAGCGTCGGTCTGTTTTTCGGTCTTTACAAATCATACAAATAATGGTAAAATAATGTCGATAATGAACAATGAAGGAGAGAACCATGGTAAACGGACTTACGGACGCACAGGTAAGACAGCAGGTCGAGGCGGGCAACGTCAATATTGTTCCCGACCAATCCGCAAAGAGCGTCAAGGAAATAGTATTATCGAACATTTTTACATATTTTAACGCGATTTTTATCGTGCTGGGCATACTCGTCGCAATAACGGGTTCATTCCGCAACCTCACATTTTTACCGGTCGTTATTGCGAACTCCGTGGTCGGCATAATACAGCAGCTTAAAGCAAAATCAGTGCTTGACAAGCTTTCGCTCCTTGCCGTATCGGAGTACACGGTCATAAGGAACGGACAGGAGGTCAGGGTCGCCGCAAACGACCTCGTGCTGGGCGACATAGTTGTTCTCGAAGGCGGCAAGCAGATACCAGCCGACGCGGTTCTTGTCGAGGGCAAGCTGATGGTGAGCGAGGCGCTTTTGACGGGCGAGGCTGACGAAATAGAAAAGCTCGCGGGAAACGAACTTAAATCCGGCAGCTTTGTCACGGCGGGAAGGTGCTGCGCGCGTCTTACGCATGTCGGCAAGGACTCTTACGCCGCAAAGCTGATGAAAAAGGCGAAGGAAATAAAGGACAAAAAGTCCGAAATGATAAACAGCATAGACACTGTAGTAAAAATCGCGGGAATAGCAATCATACCGGTCGGAATAGCGTTGTTCTGTCAGGCGTATGTCGTGAACGGCTACTCCTTTACCGAAAGCATACTCTCAATGGTCGGCGCGGTCGTGGGCATGATACCCGAGGGGCTTTACCTGCTCGTGACAGCCGCGCTCACGCTGAGCGCGATGCGTCTCGCGCGGTCAAAGGTACTCCTGCACGACATGAGAAGTACGGAAACGCTCGCACGCGTGGATATACTTTGCGTGGACAAAACAGGCACGATAACCGACAATAAGATGACCGTAACGGAAATGTTCACACCCGGGGGCGGCGCGGCTGACGACGCGGCAAAGCTCCTCCTCACGCGGTACATCTCGACAATAACCGACAACAACATCACCATGAACGCGCTGCGCGACTACTTTGGAGACGCGCCAGCGTTCGCGTACGAGCAAATGACGCCGTTTTCGTCAAAGCAGAAGTATTCGCAGATCATAACGTCGGACATGGTGTACAGGCTCGGCGCGCCGGAATTTGTGCTTGACGGCGAAACGCTCGTGAAGTACAAACAGGAAACGGACTCACGCGCATCGGACGGGCAAAGGGTTATAGTGTTCGCGAAATCCGAAACCGAGGGCGGCTTGTTCAGCCCGATAGCGTTCGTAAGCCTTAAAAACCATCTGCGTCCGAACGTGGAGCAGACGTTTAAGTATTTTAAGGAACAGGACGTGGGCATAAGGGTAATATCGGGCGACAATCCCGTAACCGTGTCCAATATCGCGAAAACGGCCGGAATTGAAAACGCCGACAAATACGTCGATATGTCGCAGATAGAGGATAACGATATAACGCGCGCGGCAAGGGAATACACAATATTCGGACGTGTAAACCCCGAGCAGAAGAAAAAGCTCATTCTCGCGTTCCGCGCACAAGGCAAAAAGGTAGCCATGACGGGCGACGGCGTGAACGACATACTCGCGATGAAGGAAGCCGACTGCTCGATTGCGATAGGCGCGGGCAGCGAGGCGGCAATGCAGGCGGCGCAGGTCGTGCTGCTCGACTCCGACTTCTCGCGAATGGTTGACATAATATCGGAGGGCAGACGCGACATAAACAACATCACGCGTTCAGCCGTACTGTTCCTGTACAAAAACATATTCTCGTTGCTTTTGGCGTTATTCTCAATCATAACGGCAATCACTTACCCGCTCTCACCGTCGCAGGTGTCGCTCATATCGGCGTTCAACATCGGCATACCGGGCTTTTTGCTCGCGCTGGAGGCGAACATAAAGAAACAGAAAGGACGTTTTATGAAGGCGGTGGTCGCGAGGTCAATTCCTGCAGCCATAGCGTCGTTTGCGGCGATAGCGTCAATGGTGCTTTTGGGCAGGGTGTTCAACCTGTCGGAAAGCGATGTGGGCGTGGCGAGCACGTGCCTTTTGGCGATAGGCGGATATATACTTTTGTGCAGCATATCAAAACCTTTAAACAGATATCGGATTATCGTTATAGCGATAAGTATAGCGGGTATTATCTTTACGGGATTAAGGTTCAACACGATTTTTGAAATCAGCATGGTATCGGCGCAGACACTTATACTCGGCATACTGTTTGTGCTGGCGGTGGAATCGGTTATGCGAAACCTTACACGGCTGTTCGAGCGCATACACAAGCCCGTCAGAAAAAAGACGCCGACCGACCCGCAGAAAATACAATCAAATAAATAATCAAAAACCTTCCCTTATCGGGAAGGCTTTTTACTTACAATCACCGTCGGCAGCGACATTTCGCTGTACTGTGTGGAAATAATCGTATTACGCGCTATTCGCGAATACAGCCCCGCGAACTTACCGCCGTACATATAAATTCCCGTTATGTTGGAATATTTGCGGTAATCGGCGTTTTTGTCGTGCGTGAGGTCGATGTTGACCGACGCGTACGGCTCGCAGTATTCCTGTAAAAGATAGTGTCCGCCGACATTTTCCGCGACGGCTTTTCTCCACTCCGCGTCCGTCATGCCCTCAACTCCCGCGTAAACGCCGCGCGACGCGTACGAGTCCTCGGGCTTAATAACCCATTTATCCTTATTTTCAAGCACGCCGAGCCTTATTACGTTATCCTCGGTAAGCGAAACGGTGTAGGGGATATGCTCGTCTATGTACCTCCGTTCATCACGCGTCAGAAACGCTTTCGTCATATCGTCGTGCAGAACTTTGAACACGATCTTGTTGTGCGCTACCTGCGTCATAAAGTCGCCGATAAGGCAGACCGCGTTGTCCTCCGCCGCGCGTATAAACGGCTGAACCTCATCGTAGCGGCGCATAATGTCGCACGTCACGGCTCGGCGGTACACAGCGTCGATTTTTCTTCCGGTCGGCGATATAAGCTTACCGCCCTCGTATTTCAAATCGGTGATCTCGCAAATCTCACATTCAAGACCCGCGTCTTCAAACGCCTTTTTAAAATTCGTGAACTCGCGGCTCACGTCGCCGCCGAAGAAATCGACGATCGCCACGTACGGCTTTTCCACAGCTCTGTCGTACCCCGCGTAGATACGCTTAAACTCGCGCACCCACGAATTAAACAGCTCGTACGTCCGCGTGTTGTACTCCTTTTGAAACTCGCCGAACGAGTACGTCAGCTTGATCGCCTCGTTTAGTTCTCTGTCCTCATTCATCGCGCTTGAACCGTCGGTGTTGAACTCGCAGAACTTAAACGAATAGTCGTCCTCGTTAAAGAAAATGTCGATACGCGCCATTGGCAGGAGACAGTCGTAATGCTTGGGGCGCAGTATGAGCCGTTCGAGCCTTTCGTCAAAACCGAACAACGCCCTGTACGCCGCGTCGGAGCGGTAACGCGCTATGACCTTTTCCAAAATCCCGTACATCACGAGCGCGTTTTTCTCGATATACGCAGCCATATCCTCGGTGAACATTTTGGGGATATAGAGCGTGTGAACGAAATATCCGTGGTACCGTGCCGTCTTTGTTTTTATGTACTCCTGCTGCACCGCCGCGCTTTTTACACACTTATCCTTATTTGCGTCCGTAATTTTTCTGTATGCTTCTTCAGCCTCACGCAAAGAAAATCCTCTCCTTAAAACGGTGTCCTTTCACTGGAACACCGAAGGCGGCTTTTCGAGCTGCTCTATTTGAACGTCGCCGTTCGTGAGGTGGCGTATTTCCTCGAGAAATCTCTTGAAGTGCGGAGTGTTGTTGTGCTGCTCTATCGCGGTGTCGTTGAGCCACTCCTCGATAAACGTGAACTTTGACTTGTCGCGCCTGTTCTGAAAGAACTTGTACGACAGGCATCCGCGCTCCTTCTTCGTCTCGCGCACGCAGTTTATGACGCATTTCGTAAACTCCTCGATGTGCGAGGGTATAACGTCGAATTTGGCAATTATAGTAATCATATGGCAAAATCTCCTAAAAAAACTACTATATATTGTATCACACTTCTTTATAATTTACAAGTATTTTTCCGTATTTGACAAATATATTTTCCCGACCGTAAATTTTATTCCTTAATCTAACAAAAGTTGTATTGACTTAATCGCCGTTTTGTGGTAACATTATCACACGACCTTTAGGCATGGAAATTTAACGCATATCATCGGCGGTTAATTTAAAGGGGAGTAAAATGGTTCAAACTGTCATAACTGTAAATCTGATTGTGGGAATAGTATTTTTCCTGCTTTACTTTTATCAGATAATATACTTTATAATACCGTACATAAAAAAGGAAAAGCCGCACAAGGAAACGACGCTGCACCGATACGCGATAATGATTTCGGCGCGTAACGAGGAAAACGTGATAGCCACGCTTGTAAATTCCATACATCACCAGGACTACCCGCAGGAGTTTGTGGACGTGTACGTTATAGCGGACAACTGCACCGACAATACGGCGGGCGAGGCGGAGAAAGCCGGCGCGAAAGTGTATGTCAGAAACGATATGGAAAAGGTGGGAAAGGGTTACGCCCTCGACTACGCGATAAACCGTATTTTTAAGGAAAAGGGCGAGGATTACTACGACGGATTTATGGTATTCGACGCGGACAATATCCTCGACACAAACTACATAAGCGCGATGAACCGCACCTTCTCGGACGGTCACAGGATAATCACAAGCTACCGCAATTCCACGAATTATGGCACGAACTGGATAACGGCGGGCTATGCGCTCTGGTACATAAGAGAGTCGAAATTTTTAAACCATTCGCGTATGCTTTTGGGCAGCGGATGCGCCATTTCCGGCACGGGTTTTCTCGTGCATAAGGACATAATCAAGGAAATGGGCGGTTGGAAGTATTTCCTGCTCACGGAGGATATAGAGTTTTCGGTCGCAAACTCCATAAAAGGCGAGAAAATCGCGTTCTGCAGCGACGCTATACTCTACGACGAGCAGCCGCAGACTTTTATGCAGTCGTGGAAACAGCGTCTCAGGTGGGCGAGGGGCTTTTTACAGGTGTTCGGCAAGTACGGCGCCGACCTTATAAAATCAATGTTTAAGGGAAATAAAAGGACATGCTTTGATATGTCGATGACAGTCCTTCCGGCAATATTCGCGACGCTTGTGCTTATTGTGGTAAACGCAGTTATCGCGGTCGCTGCTGTCATAAATGGGGAAAGCTGCCTTCCGATTTTTATATCCATAGGTCAGTGGATATGCGGCGTGTACCTTATGCTGTTCCTCATGGGAATGATTACGACGATAGCCGAAAGAAAGCACATACACACGAGCGGCTGGAAGAAATTCAAGTATATGTTCACCTTCCCGATATTCCAGTTTACGTATGTGCCGGTGTCGATAGCGGCTATATTTAAAAAAGTCGAGTGGGAACCGACGCGCCACCACGGGCCCACGGTAAGCTCCGAAAAAATAGAGCGTACGAAGGAAAGCGTAAAATAAAAAATGACGGCTTTGCCGTCATTTTTCTATTGAAAATCTTTCCGTTATGATGTATAATATTGTTAATGACTGAAAGGGAGGAAAATATTATGAAAATACTTGTAACGGGCGGTGCGGGCTACATAGGCAGCCACACCTGCGTGGAACTTTTAAACGCGGGCTACGAAATCGTTGTGCTTGACAATCTCTACAACGCGAGCGAGAAGTGCCTCGACGCGGTAAAGGAGATTACGGGAAAGGATTTCCCGTTTTATAAAGCCGACCTTCTCGACAGCGAGGCTACGGAGAAGGTGTTTAAGGAAAATAAGATCGACGCTGTGATCCATTTCGCGGGTCTGAAGGCTGTCGGCGAGAGTACGAGAATACCTCTCGCGTACTACGACAACAATATCACCGGCACACTTCATCTTATGCAGGCTATGGAAAAGTACGGCTGCAACAATATCGTATTTTCCTCCAGCGCGACCGTTTACGGCGACCCCGAGAGAGTGCCTATCGTCGAGACCGACAACAAGGGCGACAAGATACTCACGACGAACCCCTACGGCACGACGAAACTCTTTATCGAGCGCATTATGACGGACGCGCAAAAGGCGAACCCGAAATTGAGCGTGACGCTGCTGCGTTACTTCAACCCGATAGGCGCGCACGAGAGCGGCAAGATGGGCGAAGACCCTAAGGGTATTCCCAACAACCTTCTTCCGTACGTCGCGCAGGTAGCGGTCGGCAAGCTTGAAAAGGTACACGTATTCGGCGACGATTACCCGACTCCCGACGGTACGGGCGTGCGCGACTATATCCACGTCGTTGACCTCGCGGTTGGACACGTTAAGGCGATAGAGCATTGTTCCGACAAGCAGGGCGTTCATATCTACAACCTCGGCACGGGCAACGGCTACAGCGTGCTCCAAATCGTAAAGGCGTTCTCGAAGGCATGCGGCAAGGATCTGCCGTACGTTATCGAGCCTCGTCGTCCGGGCGACATAGCCGAGTGCTACGCCGACCCCGCGAAGGCAAAGGCTGAACTTGAATGGGAGGCTAAGCGCGGCATCGAGGAAATGTGCGCCGACACATGGAGATGGCAGTCGAACCACCCGAACGGCTTTGAGGGTTAAACAGTAATCAAGGGGGGCTGACGGATAAACGCGTCAGCCCTTGTTTGAATAAAACGCGGAGGTGTGTGTATGAATACGGCATTGCTCATAAAAAAGACGGCGCGCTACGCCTGCTGCGCCGTAAAATACGCCGCCGCGCTCATATGTGCGCCGTTTGTCAGAAACAATGAAAAGTACCGCGATCTGTGGCTTATCGCGGAGCGCGGCGTTGACGCGCGCGACAACGGCTACTACTTCTTTAAGTACGTGACGCAGCGTCATCCCGAAATAAACGCGTCTTACGTAATAAGCAAGTCCTCGCCCGACGCGCCGCGTGTGAAGGCGCTCGGCAATGTGATACGGTACGGCTCTTTCGCACATTTTCTCGCGCTTGTAATATCGGACGTGAAGATAAGCACGCACATAATGGGCTACACGCCTTACATCGACTTTTTTGTCCGCGCCGACAGAATGGGGCTTGTGAAGGGCAAAAAGATATTCCTCCAGCACGGCATTATAAAGGACAATTTGACGTTCCTTTACGCCGACAACGTGAGCGTTGACCTTTTCGTCTGCTCCGCAAAGCCGGAGTACGAGTACGTGCGCGGCAACTACGGCTACAAGGACGGCGTGGTACGGCTTTTGGGACTGTGCCGCTACGACGACCTGTACAAAATAGAAAAGCCGTCGAAGAAAATTCTCATAATGCCGACGTGGCGGTACGATTTGCGCAAGGCGGACAAAAAGCAGTTTGAGAAAAGCGAGTATTTCAGGACGTATTCGAGCCTATTAAAAAGCGAACGGTTTAACGCAATGCTTGAAAAATACGGATACGAGGCTCTTTTTTACCCGCACATGGAGATGCAGAAATTCATAGACTGTTTTGAGGGTACGGACAGGGTAAAGATAATATCCTTCCGCGACAGCACCGTTCAAAATCTGCTTATAAATTCCGACGTTCTCATAACTGACTTTTCAAGCGTGTTTTTCGACTACGCGTACATGGGAAAGCCCATGCTGTTTTACCAGTTTGACGAGGAGAACTTTCGGAAGAACCATTACGGCGAGGGGTATTTCAATTACGCCGAGGACGCGTTCGGCGACGTTGTAAAGACCGAGGACGCGCTGACAGCGAGACTTAACAAAATACTTGAAAACGGCGCGGCGACGGAAAAGAAGTACGCGGACAGAATTGACGCGTTTTTCACGCTCCGCGACAAAAATAACTGTGAAAGAAATTTTAACGCGATAAAGGAAATAACGGGATGAAAAAGGTAAGCGTAATAATTCCGGTGTACAATATGGAAAACTGCGTCCGTGACGGCGTGGCGTGCGTGACCGGACAGACATATCAAAATCTCGAAATCATAATAATAGACGACGGCTCGACCGATAAGACATACTTTAAATGTCTCGCCGCGGCAGACCGCGACAAGCGTATAGCGGTGTTCTCGAAAAACAACGAGGGCCCCGCCGCCGCGCGTAATCTCGCGCTCCGTAAGGCGACGGGCGACTACGTCTATTTTTTTGACATGGACGATTATATAAAGCCCGAGACAATAGAGAGGCTTGTCGCTGTGCTTGAAGAAAGCGGCAGCGACCTTGCGGCTTGCGGCTTTGAAATGTTTGACGGTAAGAAGATTACGCGTAACATAGTCAAGGAGGACGGCTACAGCCGCACGGGCAAAGAGGCACGCGCCGATTACGGCGAGCAACTTTTGATGTTTGAGTCACGCGGCATACAGGGCGCGCCGTGGTACAAGTTGTACAAAATGAGCATAATACGCAGACACGGCATAGAATTTCCTCCCATACGTTACGGCGAGGACGACGTGTTTATAGCGCGTTATATAAGCCATGCGGACAGCTTTATTCTTACGGGCGACGTGCTGTGCCGCTACTATATAAACACATGCCGCCGTTTCTGGGATAAGTACCGCTACGATATGTTTGACACTATAAGGGAGCATACCATGTATATGCTCGACATTGTGTACGAGTGGAACAGAGACAACACCGAGGTTCGCGACATAATTTACCGCGACTATTTCCAAAAGACGTTTTCGAGCCTTTGCGTACTCTTTAACCCGCACATGAAACTCAAAAAGAAGGCGAGACTGGCGCGTATAAAGGAAATAGCGGACACGTTCGCGTCGGATGTTCCGACCGACTTTAAATCCCCGCACGTCGTGGCTGAACTTATGCGCGAGCAAGAATACAATAAAATTTACTATCGTATCTTATTGCATGTTATAAAACATTGGTTCGACTAAATTTTCTTTTTTGTGACAAAATAACTATTGACTATAAACTTAAAGAGTGATACTATCATATAGTGAAAAGAAATTTACAAAGGCGCGTCATGTGCCTTTTTTTGGGCGTAACGCCTTATATATCGGGGAGAGATACAATTTGAATCAGAAGGAACGGCTTGAAGAAATACACAAAAGACATGAGGAAATACAAAAAAAGCGCAGGATACGCAATCACAGGATAATTCTCGCCGCCGCCGCAGTCGCGGCATTGGCGCTTTTGATTGTAATAACAGCGGTAAGCGTCAACGCAATATCAAAGCATATTGCGGAAAAACGCGCCCGCGAGGCGGAAATCGCGGCGCAGGCGACGCCTTCGCCCGAACCCGCAAAAGAAATACACATAGATCCGAACGTGATAAGCGAGGATTATTACGGCACTAGCGCGTTTATCGGCAACTCGTTCGCGGACGATTTGTACACGTACGCGCTTGTGCCGAACGCCGACTTTTTCGCAAGAACGGGTCTGTCGGTTGACGACGCGCTCGCGGGCGACGGCGACAAGAAACCGATTGTCGGGGAACTCGACAACGGCAAAGACTATGACAGAATATTTATGATATTCGGCGAAAACGAACTCGGATGGGTGGACCCCGGCACGTTTAACGATGAGTACGGCGAGCTTATAGACAAGGTCAAGGAGATTTGCCCCGAAAGCCGTATATATCTTTTGGCGATTACGCCGGTCACAAAGAAGTCGTCGGACGAGAATATCAACGTCACTAACAACGACCGTATACGCGAGTATAACGAGATCATCAAAACGCTCGCGTCGGAAAAGAATGCCGTTTACGCGGACGTGTACAGCGCGGTCGCGGACAAGGACGGCAACCTTCCCGTCGGCGCGGCGACGGACGGCGTGCATTTCGGCAAGGAATATTACGAGAAATGTCTTTTGTACATTCAGAATAATTACGAATAATTTTAACGGAGGACGAACAAATGAAAAAAATAATCGCGGCCATCGCCGCATTAACGCTTATGATGTCGCTTGCAGGCTGCGGTCAAAAGGAAGTGGACGCGACAAAGGTCGCGACGGAACTTTTAAATAACGCAAGCTTTGCCGAAACGCTTACCGAGGTAAACGAACAGGTTACGAAAAAGCGTCTCGACCTTGACGACGACGAGGTTATTATGTGCGCGGCGTTCAAGGGTACGAGCGCGGTGGTTGACGAGATTATCGTCATAAAAACAACCGACACCAAGGACGTTGAGGAAAAGCTGTACGAGTACGTTGACTCGCAGACAGAGCAGTACGAAAACTACCGCCCGAGCGAAGTGCCTAAGCTTGAAGACTCGCTGATAACCGTCGAGGGCGACACCGTTATCTACTGCGCGAGCGAGGACAGTGTAAAGGCTATGGAGATCATAACCGAAAACACGTCAAAATAATAAACAGGAAAAGAAAAAAGAAAGAGGGGTATAGCGTTGTACTTTTCAAGTCTGATGTTTCTTTTCGTGTTCCTGCCTGTGGTACTGGCAATATATTACATAACACCAAAGCCGTTTCGAAACGGCTTTCTTTTACTTGCAAACCTTATTTTCTACGGCTGGGGCGAGCCGGTGTTCATCGTTGTGATGTGCGTGTCGATACTCGTAAACTACGTCTGCGCCGTTATGATAGAAAAGCAGCCGCAGAGAAAAAAACCATACCTCGCGCTTTCGCTTATAATAAGTCTCGGACTTCTCGCCGTGTTCAAGTACGCGGGATTTGCGTCGGATTTACTCCGCACACTTCCGCCGTTTGCATGGATGCCGAAAATAAAAATACCGCTGCCTATAGGAATATCGTTCTACACGTTCCAGACGGTTTCATACACGATCGACGTTTACCGAGGCGACACAAAAGCGCAGAAAAATTTGGTGTCCCTCGGCACGTACATATCATTTTTCCCGCAGCTTATCGCAGGACCTATAGTGCGTTACCGCGACATAGCGTCGCAGCTTACGGGAAGGCGCGAAACGCTTTCGGGCTTTGGCGAGGGCGTTAAAATATTCCTCGTCGGACTTGCGAAAAAGGTGCTTATCGCAAATCAGGCGGGCGTGCTGTGGGAGAGCCTTAAAGGCGCGGACGGAGGAATAATCGCCGCATGGGTCGGCGCGGCGGCGTTCGCGTTCCAGATTTACTTCGACTTTTCCGGCTACAGCGACATGGCTGTGGGGCTGGGTAAAATGTTCGGCTTTAACTTTATGCGCAACTTCGAGTACCCCTACGTTTCAAAGAGCATAACGGAGTTTTGGCGCAGGTGGCACATATCGTTAAGCACGTGGTTCCGCGACTACGTTTACATTCCGCTCGGCGGCAACCGACGCGGCACTCCGCGCGTCATATTCAACCTGTTCGCCGTGTGGTTCCTAACGGGCTTGTGGCACGGCGCGAGCGTCAACTTCATCTTATGGGGGCTTTACTACTTCGTGCTGCTCGTGCTTGAAAAATACGTGTACGGAAAGTATCTCGAAAAGCTGCCGCAAGCCGTGCGGCACATATACGCGCTCGCGCTGATACTCATCGGCTGGGTGATATTCAGCCTTGACGACATGACGGCTGTCACAGCTTATATAGGCAGCATGTTTACGCTCGGCGGCGGCATTATAACGCACGACGCGCTGAGCCGTATAATATCCTATCTGCCGCTTCTTTTGGCGGCGACCCTCGCGTCACTTCCGACAGCGAAAAATATTTATATGAAAATACGAGATAAAAAAGCCGTCGCCGTATGCGAGGTGATTTTCTGCGCGGCTGTGCTTTTGCTGTGTACCGCGTCGCTCGTGAACCAATCATACAACCCGTTCCTGTATTTCAGATTTTAAGGCGCGGCAAAGAAGGTGATAACCATGAAAATACGCGACAAAATAATAACGGTTATGTTCTGCGTCTTTATCGGTGCGATGGCAATTCTTACCGCCGCGCTGCCGAAAAAAGCCGTGTCGGAAAACGAAAAGCGCACGCTTGCGACATTCCCGAAATTCACCGCTCAAAGCGCGCTGTCGGGCAAGTGGGAGAGCGACTTTGAGGGCTATATTTCCGACCACTTTCCCGCGCGCGAGACGTTCGCGGCGACAGACGCGTACTTCATGCTCGCGACGGGGCGCAACGGCTCGAACGACATATACAAGGGCAAGGACGGCTATCTTTTCACCGTTCCCGTCAAGTTCGACAAGGCGCGGCTCGACGATAATATAAGCGCGCTCGTAAGCTTTGCGGCGAAAACGGGTATAGAGACAAAGCTTTTAGCCGTACCGACGGCAGGGTATATTATGCCGGAACTCCTGCCCGCAAACCGTCTTACGTACCGCGACGGCGAAATAATATCGTATATTGAAAACATGCTCGCAGGTGTAGAGTTTATCGACCCGACCGATGAGTTTTTAAGCAAAAAGAATGACGCGCAGCTTTACTACAAAACCGACCACCACTGGACGAGCGAGGGCGCGTACACGGCGTACCGATTGTGGGCGCAAAGCGAAGGTGTCGAGCCGCGCGGCGTGTCGGACTACACCGTCACGAAAACCGACGGCTTTTACGGCACGTCCTACTCAAAATCCGCGCTGTGGCACACAAAACCCGACGTTCTGGAAACGTGGGAGTACCCGTCGGACATGACGGTCACGATCGACGGCGGGGAGGAGAGGAACGGTATGTTTTTCCGTGAACACCTCGCGGAAAGCGACAAGTACAGCGTGTACCTCGACGGCAACCACGGCTTTGAAAGCATAGTGAACAACGGAAACCCAAGCGGCAAAAGGGTGCTTTTGATAAAGGACAGCTACGCACACTGTTTCGCGCCGTTTATGGCTGAAAACTGCTCGCGCATCGACATGGTTGATTTGAGATATTATCTCGAAAGCGTGTCAAACCTCGTCTCCAAAAACGGCTATGACGAAATCATCGCGCTCTACGGTTTAAGCAGCCTGTGCGAGTCAAACGATTTATCTGTACTTGAATAAAAAAACGCCTTCATCATGCAATGAAGGCGTTTTTACTTTTTGTTTTACTTTATATCCGAAAGCGAAATAACGTCTACCGTTTCAGGCGTGTACTGATGGCTCATAACGTCCACCATAGCCTTGACCGTGTCGAGACTCGTCATGATAGAAACGGAACATTCGATTGCGGTACGGCGTATCTTAAAGCCGTCACTGTTCGCGTTGCCGCCCTTTTTCGGTATGTCGATGATAAGGTCGATCATACCGCTACGTATAACGTCAAGCACGTTCGGCACGCCCTCGCTTATCTTCTTCGCGATCTGCACGGGAATGTTGTTTTCTTCGAGCAGCTTAGCAGTACCCGCTGTCGCGACAAACTTACAGCCGAGCCTGTGGAACTGCGCGGCGATGGGGAGGAAGTCCTCTTTGTCGAGGTCGCGCACCGTCACGAGAATTGTCGAGCCGACCTTCGGTATATTCGTACCGGCGGCGGTAAAGCCCTTGTACATCGCCTCGTGGAAGTCGCGTCCCACGCCGAGCACCTCGCCCGTCGAACGCATTTCGGGGCCGAGACTTACCTCAACACGCGGCAGCTTTTCGGTGGAGAACACAGGTACTTTTATCGCGACCGTATTCGTTTTCGGCGCGATACCCGTCGAGTAGCCCATTTCTTTAAGCGTCTTGCCGAGCATTATATTCGTCGCGATGGCGATTACCGGCACGTTCGTAACCTTCGTGATATACGGCACGGTACGGCTCGAACGCGGATTTACCTCGATGATGTACAATTCGCCGCGAAACTCGATAAACTGAATGTTGATCATGCCGATTACTTTAAGCTCCAGTGCGATACGGTACGTAACGTCCACGATTTTGTCTATAATATTCTGCGGCACGTTCTGCGGCGGATATATGGATATCGAGTCGCCGCTGTGAATACCTGCGCGCTCCAGATGCTCCATGATGCCGGGGATAAGTACGTCCGTACCGTCGCATATCGCGTCGACTTCAAGTTCTCTTCCGCCAAGGTATCTGTCGATAAGCACGGGGTTTTTCTTGTCCTTTTCAAACGCGTCGGTGAGGTAGCGCACGAGGTCGATCTCGTTTCTCGTGATTTCCATACCCTGACCGCCGAGTACGTAGGACGGACGCACAAGCAGCGGATATTCAAGCTTGTTCGCCTCTTCGACGCCCTCCTTGACGCTCCATACCGCCTTGCCCTTCGGACGCTTTATGTCAAGCTTTTCAAGCATCTCGTCGAACTTTTCTCTGTCCTCCGCCTCGTCGATGTACTTCGGCTGCGTGCCGAGTACGGGAACGTGCATGTCGGCGAGGAAATTCGCAAGCTTAATAGCCGTCTGACCGCCGAACTGCAGTATTACGCCGTCAGGCTTTTCGAGCAGGATTATATTGTAAACGTCCTCCTCGGTAAGCGGCTCGAAGTAGAGTTTGTCCGACGTGTCAAAGTCCGTGGAAACGGTTTCGGGGTTGTTGTTTATGATAATCGTCTCAACGCCCGCCTTTTCAAGCGACAGTACCGAGTGAACGGAGCAGTAGTCAAACTCTATACCCTGACCTATTCTGATAGGCCCTGAACCGATAACTATTACTTTCTTTCTGTCGGAGGGAACGGACTCGGTCGTATCGTCGTATGTAGAGTAGTAGTACGGCGAAACAGCCTCAAACTCGCCCGCGCATGTGTCAACCATTTTGTAGACGGGCGTGATACCGAGCATCGAGCGCAGATTGAATACCTCGTTAGCATGGCAGCCGACAAGTTCCGCTATACCCTTGTCTGAAAAGCCCATTTTCTTGTACTTTTTGAGCATATCGTAACTGAGGTCGGTCAGCTTGTGCTTTTTAAGTTCCTCCTCCGCGTCAACGATATTCTTTATCTTTTTTAGGAAGAACGGATCCATACCCGTTATTTCCGCGAGCTTGTCCATATTGTAATTTCTTCTTATAAGTTCCGCGAGATCGAAAAGTCTCTCGTCGTCGGGAACGATAACGCGCTGACGCAGTTCAACCGTCGAACGCTCTCTCGACGACTTTCTTTCAAGCGTGTACTGGTTGATTTCGAGCGACCTCACGCCCTTTAAAAGCGACGCTTCGAGCGTATTCGCAATCGCCATAACCTCGCCCGTAGCCATCATCTTCGTGCCGAGATTTCGTTTTGCGCCGAAGAATTTGTCAAAGGGCCACTTCGGGATTTTCGTCACAATGTAGTCTATCGCGGGCTCAAAGCACGCGAACGTCTTGCCCGTAACGGCGTTTTTAATCTCGTCAAGGTTGTAGCCGAGCGCGATTTTTGCCGCTATTTTGGCAATCGGATAACCCGTAGCCTTCGACGCGAGCGCCGACGAACGGCTCACACGCGGGTTAATCTCGATAACGGCGTAGTTAAAGCTGTCAGGGTCGAGCGCGAACTGCACGTTGCAGCCGCCCTTGATTTCTATGGAGTTGATAATGTCGATAGCCGCCTTGCGGAGCATCTGGTACTCCTTGTCGGCGAGTGTGAGCGCGGGAGCGACAACTATCGAGTCGCCCGTGTGAACGCCCACGGGGTCTATATTTTCCATTGAGCAGACCGTTATACAGTTACCCGCTCCGTCGCGCATAACCTCAAATTCGATCTCCTTCCAGCCCTTTATCGACTTTTCGAGCAATACCTGTCCCACTCTCGACAGCCTTAAACCCTGCGACAAGATAACTTCAAGCTGCTCGGGCGTTTCCGCGATACCGCCGCCCGTTCCGCCGAGCGTGTACGCCGGACGCACGATAACGGGGTAGCCTATCTGTTTCGCGAACAAAAGACCCGATTCAAGGTCGGTGACAATCTCCGACGGCGCGATGGGCTGATTTGTGCGCTCCATAAGACGCTTAAAGCTGTCGCGATCCTCGCCCTCTTTGATTGAGGGAATGGACGTTCCTATAACCTTCATGCCGTACTTGTCGAACACGCCCTTGTCGTACAGCTCGCACGCGAGGTTAAGACCCGTCTGACCGCCCATACCCGCGATAATTGAGTCGGGACGCTCCTTCTGTATGATTTTTTCCACATATTCTGCCGTCAAAGGCTCGATGTACGTCTGATCGGCCATACCGCGGTCAGTCATTATCGTGGCGGGGTTGGAGTTTACGAGAACAACGTCTATGCCCTCGTCCTTGATTGCCTGACACGCCTGCGTGCCGGAATAGTCAAACTCCGCCGCCTGTCCTATTACGATAGGGCCTGAGCCGATTACGAGAACCTTTTTTATACTTTTATCTAATGGCATAATAATCCTCCGTTCTTAGATTTGTGGTGCGGGCGGCCGATGACCGCCCCTACAATTATATTTCCTTTAGAAATCTGTCGAATAACCAGCCTGTGTCCAAAGGCCCGGGCGACGCCTCGGGGTGGAACTGCACGCTCATGATTGGGAGCGTCTTGTGCCGTATACCCTCGCACGTGCCGTCGTTCACGTTCACGAACGTTTCCTCGACCTCGTCGGGATAGTCGGAAACGATGTAGTTGTGGTTCTGGCTCGTGATGTAGACGTTGCCGGTCTTTAAATCCTTTACGGGGTGGTTGCCGCCGTGGTGACCGAACTTCAGCTTTTTCGTCCTGCATCCGAGCGCGAGACCGATAATCTGGTGTCCCATGCAAATGCCGCATATCGGATACTTGCCGATAAGCGCCTTAACCGTATCGACCGTGCCGGGCGCGTCAAGCGGGTTGCCCGGACCGTTCGAGAGGAATATCATGTCGGGCTTTACCGCGTCGATCTTATCCGCGCTCACATCGGCGGGGAACACGGTAAGGCGGCAGTCGCGCGCCGCTAAATCCCTTACGATACCCTGTTTCGCGCCCATGTCTATAAACGCGATATGCGTTCTGCCTGTGTCGTTCACCGTGTAAATACCGTCCGCCGTCGTCTGCATGATAACCTTCGAGTTATCCATCGAGTCCATCAGGATTTTTATATCGTTATCCGACGGGTCGCCCTTCATAATAACGCCCTTCATAACACCGACGTCGCGCAGTATACGCGTGAGCGCGCGCGTGTCTACGCCTTCGAGACCGACAACGCCCTGCTGACGCAGAAAGTCGTCAAGGTTCATCTCGTTTCTGAAATTTGATGGGAAGTCGCACTTTTCGCGCACCACGAACGCTTTAAGGTTCGTATGCTTAGCCTCCATATCCTCAAAGTTAATGCCGTAATTTCCTATGAGCGGGAATGTCATTGTGACGATCTGCCCCGCGAACGACGGGTCGGTAAGCGTTTCCTGATAGCCTGTCATACCCGTGGTAAACACGACCTCGCCGACGATATTTGCGTCCGCGCCGAAAAGCTCGCCGACAAACCTCGCGCCGTTTTCCAAAATAAGCTGTCCTTTCATAAACTCAAACTCCTTCTCACATAATGCTTGCAAAAAAAATGACAATGAATAAATCCATTGTCAATCATTTTTAAAAATAAAAACAGAAATAAAGGGGGAATTGTAAAGCCCGTCGCGCATATATATTAAGTTTTTCCTAACAGCGTGCGGCATGATGCATTTCTCTCCTTTACTCACTTCAATATATTTTACCACCGCGCAAATAATTTGTCAATATATTGTAGCAAATTTGTCATTTTTTTATAAAAAACGGAACGCTCCGTGTGAACGTTCCGTTTAATGTTTAATATTTATTCTTCTTCGCCGGAGGTGTCCTCGTACGCGCCGTCCTCATCGCCGCCGGAAGTGTCCTCGGACGCGTCGGTATCATCGCCGGAACCGGCGTCGCCCGACGGCGAAACGTCCGTTTCGTCGTAATCGGAGTAATCATCGTCATCATCATCGTATGACGAAACGCCGCCCGACGTAGTACCGCCTGAGGAAACCGTGCCGTTGCCGGATACGGCAGGCGTAGGCTCGACAGTCGGCAGCGCCGTTGCCTCCGGTGTCGGCGACGCTGTCGGAGCCGGTGTGTTATCGTCCTTGTTCCTGCTTGCATGCTCCGCGTCGCAGTAGGAGCGCGGAACTGTTCCTTCAACGAAATATCCCGTTACCGACGGACAGGAGTCCGTCGCAAGTTTGCCCGAATATTCGCATACCGTTGCCTCTTTAACGCCCGACGGACGCGGTATTTCCTTTGCGTTCAGATTTTCATGTATTCTCTCCATAACCCTGCGCCACGCGCTTATGGCGGGATTGCCCGATATACCCGCCGCCGAGAGCGAACTTGGGTTGTCAAAGCCGAACCAGCACGCGCACGAATAATACGGCGTGAAACCGACGAACCATTTATCGCAGTCGTCGTCCGTTGTACCCGTCTTTCCGTATGTGGGCATGGAACTGAGTTGTGCGCTCTGACCCGTGCCGTAGGGCAGCGTCACAACGCCGTTTAAAAGGTCGGTCATAATAAACGCCGACGCGGCGCTTATCGCCTGTATTGAATTTGAACTGTTTGTGAGTATTTCGTTGCCCTGCGCGTCAAGCACCTTTGTGTACGTGTGCGGCTTTATATATTTGCCGCTGTTCACGAATGTCGCGTAAGCGGCAGCCATATCTTCGACCGTAACGCCTTTGGTAAGACCGCCCAAAGCGAGCGACGAGTAGTTTCTGTCCTTATCGACAATGGTTGACATATGATACTTGTCGCGAAGATAATTCATTGACGTTTGTACGCCCACCATATCGAGTATCTTTACGGCGGGGATATTCGCGCTGCGCGAGATAGCCTCTTTTACGGTCATGTCGCCGAGGAAACCGTCGTAGGAATTTTTGGGTTTCCACTTGTCGTCGCCTATCGTAATTTCCTCGTCCACCACCGTCGTGACCTCGCTGATCTTACCCGTGTCGATTGCGGGGGAGTACACCGACAGCGGCTTTATCGATGAACCCGGCTGACGCGCCATCTGCGTCGCTCTGTTCCAGCCGCGCACGTTCGTCTTTTCACCGAGACCGCCCATGATACCCTTGACCTGACCTGTGTACGGGTCTACCACAACCATAGCCGACTGCGCGCCCGCGCCCGTTCCGGGGAAATTCGACGTGTCGGTGAACACGTCCTCCATAATATCCTGTATGTCGGTGTCTATCGTGGCGTAAATTTTAAGACCGCCGTTGTATACCATGCGCGTCGCGAAATCCTCCGAGTAAGCCTTCTGCTCCATGAGGTCGCGCACTATGTCGTTTATAACCTGATCCACGAAATACGATGTCATCTGGTCTCCGCCCGAACGGTTCGCGTTGCTTACGATAAGGTCGCTCGCGGACGATTCGGCATATTCGGAGTCGGTAATGTATCCGAGTTCGTTCATCTTTTTGAGAACGATATTACGCTTTTCTATATTGTTTTCGGGATGTGTGAACGGGTCGTACTCCGACGGGTACTGCGTTATACCGGCTATCGACGCCGCCTCGGGCAGAGTGAGATCCGCCGCGTTTTTGTCAAAGTACGTCAGAGCCGCCGCCTCAACTCCGTTACAGTTGTTTGCGAAAAACGCGATATTTAAGTACATCGTAAGTATTTCGTCCTTACTGAGCTCGTTTTCGAGAGCGATTGCGCGCATGATTTCCTTGACCTTACGCGCGGGAGTGTTTTCTTTTTCGTTCGTTATGTTTTTGATAACCTGCTGCGTTATGGTCGAACCGCCGTAATCAGCCGAGCCTATGCCGACCTTTGAAAGCACCCACTTCGTCGTCGCGCCCAGAGTACGCTTGAAGTCAAAGCCGTGATGATTGTAGAAACGCTCGTCCTCGATAGACACGATCGCGTCCTTCATAACCTGCGGTATCTGCGTCGAGTCAATCCATATTCTGCGCGTGTCGGAACTTAGCTGTTCAAGTTCCTGCTCGTTTCCGTTATCGTCGGTGTAATATATAGCCGAGGAGGTATTTTGCGCGAGCAGACGGATATTCATATCCTTAATTTCACGCGACACCGCCGCGTACATACCCACAAGCATGCCCGACACGATAATTATTCCTATAAATATAACGGAGAAAATCGTAAGGCGCAGTCTCCTGCGGAAACGTATCTGCTTTTCCGTGAGTCTCTTTTTCTTCTTTTTTGATTTTCTGTTCCTTGAACCGCGGCGTGCGGGCGCGGCGTTTTCCGCGTCGGACTTGGGCGCGGGCGCGGCGTTTGCGCCGCGTCTCGTTCTGCGCGGCGACGCCGAAGATTGGGACGTCATTTCATCATATTTTTCCCAGTCGAAATCTTCTCCCGAATTGTTCGGCATTCTTCCCGGTCTGTTTCTGTCATCAGCCATATCGGTAATCTGCAACTTTCTGCTCACTTACGATTTGATGCGCGCCGGGCAAGTGAGCATACACGGCGCGCGGCGGAGACAAAATTAAATTTGCCGCCGCGTTCTGTTACTGTATACACGTATGGTATATAAATCCATTATAGCCTATTTTCCGCAAATTTGCAACTGTTATTTTCCGCATTACCCGCCGCAAACGGTCTTTTTTTCGTCTATCCGTACATTAAAGACTGTAAAAAATACCCGTAAAGTAATGAGAAGTAACAAATTTGTGAATTATATTTGACATAAAATAAAAAAAGATGTATACTGAAAATATCATCGAAGAATGTGCAATAATATGTAAAGAAAGACTGACAGCTTAAAACTGTCCGAAATTGAAAGGAGATTTAAAAATGACATTCGAACAGGCATTTTTAAAGGTAAAGAGTAAGTTCGATAACGCGGATGCGAGTGGCGTAGCTGATTTTGCAATTCAGGTAACCCTCACGGACGAAGATTGCGGCGGTACGTTTTATGCGGAAGTAAAGAATGGTAAGCTTGCAGTCGAGCCGTATGATTACTATGACAACGATGTTGTTCTCGATATTTCAAAATCTGCTTTGCTTGCGGTACTTGCGGGCAGATCGACGCTTGATAAGGCAATCGCAAACGGCGAGGCGTCAGTAAAGGGCGACGCGTCAAAGATTGCGGATTGGAAGTCAACAATAAAGAAGGCTGCACCGGCAAAGAAAGCCCCCGCCAAGAAGGCTCCGGCAAAGAAAGCCGCTCCGGCGAAAAAGACCGCAGCAAAGAAAGTTCCGGCGAAGAAGGCTGCACCGGCGAAGGAAACGGCTCCCGTGAAGAAGGAAGTTACCGAGAAGAAAACCGAGGCAAAGCCTGCTCCGGCAAAGACGGAAGTAAAGAGCGCTCCCGCAAAGAGCGAAACAAAACCCGCCGAAACAAAGCCCGCGGCAAAGACAACAAAGAAGAACTAAACTTTATATAATATGAAAAAGACGGCGTACGCCGTCTTTTTTTGCATTTAATTCAAAAGATAAATCATAATCGTAAGATAGAGCGCGAAACTCACCCACACCAGATACGGTATCTGCAGATACCCCGCAAGCGGCTTGATTTTACGGAAACTTATTATCATAATAAGAATTAAAATCCACAAAAGCGCGAGCCACACTACCGCGAAAAGATACGCGCGCATATTAAAGAAGATTATGCTCCAGAAAAAGTTTACGATAAGCTGCAACGCGTAGACTTTAAGCGCGCCCGACACGTCCGTTTCGTCCTTCTTAACGTACACCATCGCGCTCGACACGCCCATAAGAATAAACAAAATCGACCACACGACGGGGAAGAGCCACATCGGCGGCGACAGCGGAGGACGGTTAAGCGTATCGTACATATTCATATTGCCGCTCGTAAACACAGCCGACAGACCGCCCACGGCGAGCGCTATCGCGATAGATATAACGTACGGCTTTATTTTTTGCCACATATTTTATCACCTCTCACAATGTATTCTATGCGCATTTTTTATTTATAATTCACGCGCATTGTAAAGATTACATAAAATTAACCGATTCACGGCGCGTAATTTTTACCGATTTAATAAAAATAAAAATTACGGTTGACAAATAAAAAAGGTCGGCGTATAATACAGGTGAAGTTAAGGAAAAGCACAAAGGCGTGTTTGCATATGGATTGCAGACACGCTTTTTCTTTTCTTTAAATATCAATACGAACACAAGGGCGTGTTCTCCCGCAAAGGGGGAACACGCTTTTATGTTCGGGAAAGAAAGGGGAAATTTGTCATGGCTGAAATGACAAAAATCGAAATCATTACGAGACAGTCGAAACTCGAGGAGCTCAAGAACGCGCTCAACGAAATCGGCATTAACGGCATGACCGTTACAAATGTAATGGGCTACGGCGTGCAGAAGGGACAGCGTCACCATTACAGGGGCGTTGAATACAATGTAGACCTTCTCCCGAAAGTAAAGGTTGAAATGGTGGTATGCTCCGTGCCGGTGGACGACGTTGTAAACACCGCGCTCGCGGTACTGCGAACGGGGGAGATCGGAGACGGTAAAATCTTTATTTCGAGCGTTTCGCGCGTTATAAAGGTAAGAACCGGCGAAGAGGACAGAGAGGCGTTATTGTAACGCAATTTGGGACAGAAAGAGGGATTGATTTATTATGACTATGGATGTTTTAACGCATATTGTGGATTGTTTTTGGTTGTTTCTGGGCGGCATACTCGTATTCTTCATGCAGACCGGTTTCACAATGGTCGAGGCGGGATTTACGAGGAGCAAGAACACCGGTAACATTATAATGAAGAACATCGTTGACTTTATGTTCGGCTCGATCGTTTACTGGATTATCGGCTACGGACTCATGTACGGCGAGGGCAACGGCTTTATCGGTATTCCTTTCGGCGACATGTTTATGAACGGCTTTTCATCGGCGGCTAACATGGATTACACAAAGCTGTTCTTCCAGACTGTATTCTGCGCGACCTCGGCGACGATCGTATCGGGCGCGGTAGCGGGCAGAACGGATTTCAGGGCCTACTGCATTTACAGCGCGTGCATCTCGCTCTTTATCTACCCGATCGCCGGTCACTGGGTATGGGGCGGCGGCTGGCTCGCCGAAATGGGATTCCATGACTTCGCGGGTTCGGCTATCGTACATATGCTCGGCGGCACGATGTCGTTCGTGGGCGCTGCTATCTTGGGACCGAGAATCGGCAAGTACAGGAAGGACGGAAAGCCGAACGCTATCCCGGGTCACAACATTCTTATCGGCGCACTCGGCGTGCTTATCCTCTGGGTGGGCTGGTTCGGATTTAACCCCGCGTCGACCGGCGGTCTGTCGAACGGCGGACTTGAAGTTGCGGCGAAGGTATTTATCACGACCAACCTCGCGGCATGCGCGGCGGCTATCACATCAATGTTCTTTACATGGTTCCGTTACGGCAAGCCCGACGTTTCGATGACGCTCAACGGTATCCTCGGCGGACTCGTTGCGATTACGGCTCCCTGCGACGTGGTATCACCGTTCGCATCTGTTATCATAGGCGTTGTCGGCGGCGTGCTGATGTGCCTTGCGATACCGTTCATAGACGCAAAGCTGCATGTTGACGACCCCGTCGGCGCGATAAGCGTTCACGGCGTATGCGGACTTTGGGGTACTATAGCGGTAGGCTTGTTCGCGAGCGACCCCGCGCTTTTGGGCGAAGGTTTCCTTCCCGGACTGTTCTACGGCGGCGGTTTCCACGCTCTCGGCGTACAGGCTCTCGGCGCGGTATGCCTTATCGCGTGGGCTGTGCTCACATCGGGAGCATTGTTCCTGATACTGAAGAAGGCGGGCATTTTGAGAGCTAAGCCTCAGGACGAGGTTAAGGGTCTTGACTCCACAGAGCACGGACTGCCTTCGGCTTACCCCGACTTTGTAAAGTCATACAACGAAAACTTGGGTTAATCTCTCCATGCGAGATTGACATATATAACCACCCAAAAAAGCTTGCGGACATTTGTCCGCAAGCTTTTGCATTTTTGCAAAACATTTTGAAATAACCCCTTGACAAAATGGTGTCTACTATGGTAGACTATATATGTCGACAAATGTAGATGTAACGGAGGTATGCCTTATGAAAAACGTAAGTATAGGAGACTCGGAGTTTGAAATTATGAAGGTTGTGTGGGGAGCGGACGAGCCTATAGGCTCCGCCGCCATAGGAAAGGCGGTCGAGGGAAAGGGCTGGAAACGCACGACGATAGCCACCTTCCTTGCGCGTCTGGTTGAAAAGGGTGCGCTTGCCGCCGAGCAGCGAGGCAAGGCGTTGTATTACACGCCGCTCATCTCCGAAAGGGAATACAAGAAACAGCGAGTCAGCGGAATTGTCAAAAGCCTTTTTGACGGCTCGGCGAAGGAAATGGTCGCCGCTCTGTTCGAGGACGAAAACTTTACCGACGAGGACATTGAGGAACTGAAGGCAGTTTTTGATAACAAGGAGAAATAATAATGCCGGTCGAAATATTTACGGCGTTTTTGATAACGTCGCTCGCGGGTTCGTGTCTCGCGGCGGTTATCGCGCTTTTGAAACCCGTCACAAAAAAGATTTTTTCAGCATCATGGCGCTACTATATCTGGCTTGCCGTACTTTTGGTAATGATGCTGCCGGTTCGCTTTGCCGCGCCGCGAAAAGCCGCAACCGCGCCGATTAACACGGAGTATACGGCAACGGTAGAACAGACCGCGGAAACGAACGTATCACAACCTATTGCCCCTGCTGTCGCGGTCACGGAAAAGCCGAATTTAATAAAATCGGAAATGACACGCGTTAAAGACATAATCGACGGCAAGCTTGATATGTTCGCGATTTTATGGTTCATCGGCGCGTCTGCGTTTTTCCTTTTCAATATTATCGGCTACATACGGCTGCTCATAAAACTGCGACGAGGCTCCGCAGTTGTGCCATGCCCGGAACTAAAAAATTTTACGGATAAAAGGGTTACGGTCAGGGTATGGGACAACACGACCTCACCGTTTACGGTCGGGGTTTTCAAGCCGACACTCATCTTACCGAAAGCGGAACTTACGACCGAACAACTCCGAAACATTCTGCGTCACGAAACGACGCACATTAAGCGGAAGGATATTTTATACAAGTGGTTCGCCGTATTGGTAAAATGCGTACACTGGTTCAACCCCGTAATTTATTACGTGACACGGCAAATCAACACGGAATGTGAAATATCCTGCGACCGGTCGGTCATAAGAGAAATGAGCGCGGAGGAGGAACAAAGCTATGTGAACACAATCCTTTCCCTGCTGTCCGCCGGACGGAGCGCGGCTAATCTCACAACGGGAATGACGGGCAGCAAAAAGGTGTTGAAGAGGAGATTTGAAATGATTAAAAATAAAAAAAGAACAAGCAAAGCCGCCGCTGTCGTGTCCGTATTTTTAGCTGCCGCACTGCTCACAACAACCGTATTCGCAAGCGGCGTAATATCCGATTTGATGGCGGACGAATACACGATTGAAATTACGAACAACGGCGAAAAAATTGAACTTGTAAACAAGCCGTTTATCGAAAATAATACCGTCTATCTGCCACTGCGTGAAATGCTGAATTTGGAAGGAATTACAGATATTACTTATAAAAATAACGGATATGCGGAATTTTCGATTGATGCCGTGCCGTCCGTGGAATATCGCGGACTGGAGTATAATTTTTGGATAAACCGTATTCAAATCGGAAATCCGTATGCGTATATCGCAGGACATTCTGGCGGAACAACGGAAAACGCGGAATTATTGTGCGCACCGATTTTGAAAGGGGATACGACCTATGTGCCGTTTGATTTATTTGATAAGTTGAAAACGTCCGGGCAGGGCGTGTTTGAGAATGTGACTGTAACCGCAAAAAACAGCAACAGCACGCTTGCGGGAATTTTATACCGAAATGAAGATTTGAATTTCAAGGTTGAACTGCCGCTCGGTTGGGAGGGGAAGTACGGTATTTTAGAAGAGGGAACTTCTATCAGCTTTTTGCAGACGGCAACGTGGGATAAATACGGAATGGGAACCTTGTGCAGAGTGGAACGTGTATCGCCGGAAACGGCGGACGAATTGCTCGATATGCTTGGCGGAAGTGAACTGCTGTACAGTGATGAAAATTATGCGTATATTTATACAATTCCCACCGATGTGCAATATCCTGTATGGGTAGACCGTGACGAAGAAGATGTTGCAATCGCGGCAGAGTATCAGGAAATGTTCAAGCAGGTCGGTTTTATCAAAAACAGCTTTGAAATAATTGCTCATACTGGAACGACGCCGCCGTTTACCGCTGCGGAAGTCGCGGCGGCGAGAGCGGTCGTGGAGACATATTGGCGCGCAGAAACGGCGCACGACAGAGAGACTATCCTTAAAACCGTAACCGAACCGAATCGTGCCGATAATGTGATATATTTCGACGAGGGCGACAAAATCACATTGGATGATATACGGTATGCCCCGTCTGATTCCGCGCGGGCGAACTATATTACATACGGGGGTGGAAACGTCAAAGGCACAAAGTACGAGGACGTAATCGTGTTTCGCGTGGACTATACCGTAGATAAAGGTTATTCGGCATACAACGAGAGACAGTATACCGACTGGAGCATGATTTTAATTCGTGACGGCAAAGGCGGGGAGTGGCTCATTGACGACCAAGGATATTAAAAATGTAGCTAACGATGGGGGATATGATTTGAAAAATAATTTTCGGCGCAATGGGTATTATGCCCGATATGCCATAATAAAACGAGGGTAAAAATATTGCTTAATACTGTGTTAAAAAACTTTCCCCTTTATTGTCCGGCAATCAGACGAAGGAAATTCCCTTTACAACAGGTATGACAGGGAACAAAAAAATTCTGAAAAGGAGATTTGAAACCATGAAAAAGAAAAGAAATACAAGCAGATGGCTGTCGGCTCTGTCCGGGGTAATCGCCGCAATACTGCTTACCACAACAGTTTTTGCCAGCGGCGTTTTTGCAGCTATTGCAACGGATAATTACACTATTGAAATTTTTGATGGCGGCGAAAAGATTGAACTTAAAAATACGCCGTTTATCGAAAACGGAGAGGTGTATCTGCCGCTGCGTGAAACATTTGAAAAGGTTGGTGTGATGGAGGACGATACGGCCTATATAAACTGGGATAACGGGGAAATAACGGTTTTTCTCGGCAATAATTATGATCATGACGATGACAGATTTGAACTGGAGATCGGCAAAAAGCAACTGGTTTACAACCCCAGTAGCGAATTGCCGAACAGCGGTGCAATCCGTGACATGGAATATTCGCCGATTATGAGGAATGATAAGACTTATGTCCCGTATTTGTATGCTGTATATATGCTTAAAGACAGCCGGGATATACAGTATACCGTCTATGACTTGATACGAAAATAAAAAGACGAACCCCACATAAACCCCTCAGTCACACTACGTGTGACAGCTCCCCTAGTAGGGGAGCCTCACAGTATGCCTCCCCTACTAGGGGAGGTGTCGGCATGTGCTATTGCGTAGCAATAGCTTACAAAGCCGACGGAGGGGTTTTATTCTAACAACATAAGCCACGCATGTTATCTACTCCGCCTTCGGTTCCCGCGGCGTGACGTATATCGTATTATACCCGTCGTAAATCACCATACCGGGTTTTGCGCCGTTAGGCTTTTTAACGTTCTTGACGACCGTATAATCGACCGGCACCTGCGACGACGCGCGCGCCTTTGAGTAATATGCCGCAGCTTCGGCAGCCTCGCGTATCGTACTGTGCGGCACATCTTTGTCTACGCCGAGCTTTATGATAACGTGCGAGCCGTGTATTTTCTTCGTGTGGAACCACAAATCCGACGAATTCGCGAACTTCAGCGTCAGATAATCGTTTTGCGTGTTATTTCTTCCTATATAAATATCAAAACCGTCGGACGAAACGAAATGTCTCGGCTTTGACGCCGCCTGCTTGTGCCCCTTACCGTCGCGCCGTTTCGGGATATACCCCTCGTTCATAAGCTCCGCGCGTATCGCGCTCAAATCCTCGGCGCTGTCGGCTGTCTCGGCAGCCGCGAGCGTACTCTCCAGATATTCAAGGTCAGTCTCCGCCGCCTTGATCTGCTTAGCCGCCTCGACCTCCGCCGTTTTAGCCTTGTTGTAACGCTTGTAATACCGCTGTGCGTTCTGTGACGGCGTAAGCGACGGGTCGAGCGTGATTTTCACGGTCGGCGAACCGTCCTCGTAATAATTCACCGCCTCAAATTCCTTCATACCCTGCTCGATCGCGTAAATGTTCGCCGTGATAAGGTCGCCGTAAATCTTGTGCTTGTCCTTATCCTTCGACGCGGCGAGCGTCTTTTGCAGTATCACGATTTTTTTCGACAAACGCTCTATATTATTCCCGAGCAGCTTTGTAAGATCCGCGCTCTTTTGGCGCATACGCTCGCGCATATCACGCGACGTGTAAAACTCGTCGAGCAGCCTTGAAATACTGTCGAACCGTTTCACCTCAGCCAGCGCGCCGTACTGCCCGACGGGCGTTGACGAAAAATCCATCGGCTTACCGGTTTTCGCGTCGGTAATCATGCACGGCTCGAACCTGTTTTCCCTTACCGCCTTCGCGAGCCGCACCACCTCGTACAGTATTTTATTTCTGCCGCTGTCGGTAAGCTCCGCGCACCTCACGTCCGTCCTGCCGAACGCGCGGAACACGATTTCCCTCGCCGTCAGCGGACTTATACCCGCCACAGCCGAAAGCACCGCCTTGTCAGCCGACTCCGTAGGCGACGAGAAATCTATCTTGACCGTCTCGCCTATATCGGTCAAATCAATCTTATTCTGCGGCGGCGCGCTCTCGTAATACAACCCCGGCAAAAGCTGCCTTACCGAGCTTACCGTAAAATCGACGCGCTTTATACAGTCGATGATACGCATATCGCCCGAGGTCAGAATAATATTCGAGTGCCTGCCCATAATCTCGGCGATAAGATATTTCGTCGTCAAATCGCCCATCTCGTCGTAACTCTCTACCGAAATCCTTATAACCCTCTCGAATCCGTCCTGCTCCACAGCCGTGATTTTGCCGCCGCCGATGTGCTTGCGGAGGAGCATACAAAAAAGCGGCGCGGTCTGCGGATTTTTTTTGGACGCATCCGTAAAATGCGCGCGCGGGTGAGCCGAGCTTGCCGACAGCGCAAGCTTATAATTATTCTCGAACGTGCGTATACCGAGCGTTATTTCGTCCTTTTCGGGCTGATATATTTTGTCGATGCGTCCGCCGACGATTGACTCTTTAAGTTCCCCAACCAGACAGCGCACCACGGCAGCGTCAAATGCCATAACCGTTTCTCCTTACATAAATACTGTGAATAATTATAACACGTCTTTCAAAAAAATACAACAAAAATCTTGATTATTCAGCCGCGTTGTGCTAAAATACATGTATCAACACAATGGAGGTAATGTGAAATGAAAAAAACAATATCGGTAATCGCCGCGGCAGCGCTCGCGCTTACATGCACAAACGCCGCGTTTGCCGAAAGCAGAACGGCGAACATTATGAACGCGCTCGGACAGGATGAAATACATATCATCTACAACGACACGCCCGTAACTTACGAGGACGTAAAGCCCGTGAACACCGAGGGCAGAGTTATGATACCGTTCCGCGCGGCTCTCGAATCCATGGGAGCGACGGTTGAATACGACGACGCGACGAGACACGTAACGGCGTCAAAGGGTACGAAAACGATAGACTTCACCCTTATGGACGACACGATCAACGTTGACGACAACGGCGAGAAATCCACGGTAACAATGGATGTGCCGATGATTATTGTCGAGGACAGAACGCTCGTACCGATACGCTTTATGTCGAACGCGCTCGGTATGCAGGTCGGCTGGGACGGCGACACAGAGACGGTCGTGATTGCCGACTACGACGAGTATTTCGCGAATGTTGACTCGCTCATCCCGAATATTAAGAAACTCCAGTCGATTGAGAGTGACGATTTTGACGTTTCGATAGCCGACGTTGAGGTAAGCAGCGAGAACGAGGGAACAACGACGAATTTCAAGGGCAGCGCGACAGTCAGCGATAAGAACGGCGCGTCTGTTGACGGCACAATGACCGTGGCAAATGGCGGCGAAACACACGAAATGCCGACGAAATTCATATATAAGGACGGTACGGTTTACTTCAACTTCGATGTCGGAGAAGAGTTCGACGTGCCCATTACGGCAGATCAGTGGTACAGCTTGAATATTGCCGATATGTTCAGCGAGCAGGCTGCCGACTTAATGCAGGCTGCGTCGCAGAGCGACTCCGACATTGAAGCAATGCTGAAGTCAATGGTAACGACCGAGGGCGACGCACAGTTCCGGCAAATAACGAACGTTGCCGCGACCTTGGACGCAATGGAGTACATCGACAAATGCGTTAAAATCGAGGAAAAGGACAACGGCAGCACCGCGTCCGTTGAACTCGACAAGAAGGGCATGGAGGAATTTTTAGGCTACTCGCTCGATATGTACGACGACGTTACGATTAAGGCGTCTGTTGATTACACCGATGAGCAGGCGAACTCGACGCTTGAATTCAGCTTTGCTTTGACCGGCGGACAGAAGGTTACAGCCAAAGTAACAGCCGTTTCGAAGAAGGGCGAGGGCGGCGAGGAAATAACCGCCCCCGAAAACGCGCAGGACATTGCGGAGCTTATGCAGCTCATATCCGACCTTAACGGCTTAACAGCCTGAATACGGTAAAAATACCGCGCCGTGTGCGCGGTATTTTTTTGCGCCAAAACACAAGTTGACAACCCGCGCCGTTTTGTTGTAATATATATCTGTAATCTCATAAAGAGAGGTGGGAGGAAACAGCCTATGTATATCGCGATATGTGACGACGAAACGGAGTTTGCCGACGAACTTTTAAAAATGCTGGAGTGTGAATTTGACGCTCGCAAAGTCAGATGTAATTTTATAACGGTCGCAAGCGGCGAGGAACTGCTGGAGGAATGTAGAAGGAACAAGATTGACGCGGCATTCCTCGACATTATGATGCCGAATATTAACGGCTTTGAAATCGCAGAAAAACTGCGTGAAATAAAAAATAATATAATGATTGTATTTGTATCCAACAAAGAAAACACGGTCTTTTCCTCTTATAAATACAACCCGATATGGTTTGTTCCGAAAAGCGATTTACGGTTTATAGGACAAGTTGTTGATAAAATCCTGAATAATATGAGCGAACGAGAGGGAAATCTCTCGCACATTCAAATTAAAACGGGAAACGTTGTAGACGAGATAGATTTGCGGAAAATAAAATATTTCAAAACCGAAGGACATTACATAAGTTATTATATAAACAATTCAAAATCCGACAGTTTCAGATGCAAGCTCGGCGATGTTGAAACGCAGCTTTCAAATCTCTGGTTTGTGAGAGCGCACAAGCGTTACTTAATAAATTTGAGACAAGTACATTCAATCAAGAACGGCTCCGTAATTTTCTTTGACAAGGACGCCATACCGATAAGCCGTTCTCAGATTGGCATTGTAAAAGAGAGATTTCAAGATTATTTGAGGAGCATAAGATGATAAATAATATTATTGAATGGACGGCGACCGTCATACAAAATTTTCTGATTGTGTGGTTCATATCAAGCTACTGCGGATATAAATTCGAGGGTAAAAAGAGGTATGTATGCTTTGGCATCATTTTGGCTGCCGACTGTCTTTTTGTCGGCATTTTAAACCGTTTCATGCCGTATGACGGCGTTTTATCGCTCATATCCGTATTTATGTATATAGCATATTGCAGGGTGTGCCTTAAAAATGACTTGTATGTTCACATATTCATATCCTGTTTTGCAATGGTCATAATTTTCACAATATCGAGCGTTATTTTTGCGGTTGTGTCAAATATAACCGACATAACGCTTTTAAATTTGTACAGCGGCTTTTCGGTATGGAGAACCGTAATTCTCGCCGTTTCGCTGCTTTCGGAGTTTGCACTTTACCGTTTTATTTTACATTTAAACAAGGCTTACGAATTGTCGAGAAAGGAGTGGCTTTTATTCGCGCTTTCGATGATGGCGACGTGGCTTGCCGTAATTTTGTTTAACAAAGCCGCCATGGCTGCGGAGGAAATAAAGCCGTATATGCTGCTCGTGTCGCTTATTATGTTAGCGATAAATATATTGCTGTATTATTTTGTTTTGAAAATAAATAAGGAAACCATAGCGAACCGAGAACTGCGAATGTTTAAAATGCAGTACGACAGCATATGCGAGTCGGAAAAAAACCTTGCATTGTCATACGAAAGCACATACGCGTTAAAGCATGATTTGGAAAAGCACCTTGTCGCCATTGAAACGAAAGCGAAACAAAGCGGAGACCGAGCCGTTGTCGATTACGTGACCGCGGTATTAAATAAGTACTCCGCGTATGTGCATAACACCGTGTTCACAAACAGCACGGTGTTCAACGCCATAATGAACACACGTCTTGAAATGTGCAAGCACAGAAAGATAAAAGCGTACATAAAAGCGGAAAATAACGCTTTGGATAACGTCAAGGACGAGGACATTGCCGTATTATTCGGGAACATATTCGACAATGCGATTGCGGCAGCCGAAAAAACCGATGAAAAAATAATAACGCTGGACGTTTGCGTGCAGGACGCGTACATTTCAATATATATGAGAAACAGCTTTGACGGCAAGACAGACCCCAAATCAATAAACGAAAAACCAAGGGAATTACTTTTGGACGGACATGGAATCGGACTTCGCGTTGTTGAAAAAATCGTCAGGGAATACAACGGAATGATAAAGCTTTTTTCCGAAGAAAATATGTTTTGCTGTGACATTCTTCTCGAAAATTACCAAACTTGACAAAAACCCTACCAAATTTGACAAAGGGGTTGAACACAGGAAACGGATAAACTATAATACTATTAAGGATATTATGTGTAAAGATGGGATAAAATATATGAAATCCCTATCGGAAAGCATAGCGGATTTTTATATTAAAAAAAATATAATAGATCCCGCCCAAAAAGCCATATATGTATATGGTATATCATTGTTGATAAATGATGTGGTTGACTGCTGTATAATTTTAATACCTGCCGTAATTACGGGTCATGCGATGTACGGCATTGTATTTTTATCGGTGTTCTGGCTGCTGCGTGTGCATTGCGGCGGATTGCACGCAAAAAAAGTGTGGATATGCGCTCTTATCATGCTATTGACTTTTTGTGCCGTCTGCATAATTACATATATAACCAGCGAGTACTACAATGTGACTTGGAGCATAATCATCTTTGTTGTGTCTGCGCTTACCATGTTGCCGATTATCCCCGTAGAGAATCCAAACAAAATGCTGTCACCGCGTATGAGACGTAAGAGCAAATGCATGGGTATTACTATAATGATTTTGTTTGCGGGATTATCTGTTGTTTTATCAGCATACGGTATTCGCGTGGGTATGGTTATATCATACACTGTTCTGTCTGTTGCAATCTTAGCGATTATTGGGAAAATATATAATCGAAAAGGAGGTGTGCAAAGTGGTGAAAATACTTGACACGTTAGTAACAATGACAGCAAAGACAGCGCTTAAAGCGGCTGAATCATCTGTAGGATATGCCTCTCATGCAGGTACATATCAGCCGAAGGAGCCAAAGGAACTGAAGATGGCTAAATGAGTTTGGTATCATTTTGCCCGAGAGTACAGAAAAAAGAAAGGAATGATTTACAATGAAAAAGTTTAAGAGACTTATCACAATGACGCTTGCCGCTGTTATGGCGGTATCGACTGTTGGCATAGCCGCATTTGCAAAAGAAACCGTCACATATGATAATGGCATAACTATGACAATATATGACGAGGGCGAGTACGACAAGACTATACCCCGTACAGTGGACATGACATTTTCACAAAAGCTTACGGCAACTCTTAGTTATTTGAGGTCGCTGGAAACATCGTCATACATCATGACATTATCGTCTGACGAAACAGAGATTGATGTTCTTTTTGACAATGCACCGTCAACCATGCTATATAATACCATGTATGATGTAACCAACGATACTTATGTGATTGACGACCAAGGTCCATATCATTATGGCAAAGCAGTAACTTATTCGGGTCTGACAAAGGGTCATAAATATAAGCTGGGATACAGAACAACAGGAGCAACCATTTCGGTTTCCGGAACGGTTAATTCATACTAATCAAAGTGAAAGGAAGAAAAAACCATGAAAAAAATTATTGCACTTATAGCGTCTGCTGCGCTTATGATGTCTGCCGTAACGGCGTTTGCGTACCCCGACTGTGACAGCGAGGCGGTGAAGGAACTGTCGCTTATGGGCGTTGTATCGGGTGACGAAAACGGCAAATTCAGACCGGACGACCTGCTCACACGGGCGGAATTTGCAACGATGGTATCCATTGCCGCAGGCGTCAATGAAACTTTTAAGGACAGCGATTTGCCGAAGGAGAGCCAATTCTCCGACGTGGGAACGGGCTACTGGGGCTTTAAGTACATCACGTACAGCGCAAACAACAAATTCATAGACGGTTTTGAGGACGGTACTTTTAAGCCCGACGAAAACGTTACATATGCGCAGGCTGTAAAAATATGCCTGTCGGCAATCGGCTACAACATCATGATAGACCAAAACGCGCAAACGTCCGCGTGGTACGAGCCGTGGCTCGAAGTTGCGCGGGAACACAAACTGGTTGATACGGCGGAAAGCAACCCGAACCGCAATATAACGAGAGAAGAATCGGCGGAGCTTGTGTATAAAACCGTGAATATGCCGCTTTGCGTGGTAAGGGAATTTGACCTGTCCGCAGGCAAGGTTGACTTCCGTCTGTGCGACGGAACGGCGGACGAGAACGGAGAGGTTATGCCGCTCGAAACCCTTGCAACAAAATATTTCGGCTGATTTTCGCCGCGTTCGGAAGTATAGGATAACGGGGACACTAAAATTTTAGTGCCCCTTGTGCATTGATAACAACCCCCGAAAAATTTTAAAAAAGCATTGACAAAAATCGGGGGGGGGGTGTTAAAATAGAGATATAGGCATGGCGAATGCTTAAAAAGAAAGGAGAAAAATCATGAAAAAAATTATTGCATTGATAGCGTCGGCTGCGCTTATGATGTCGGCGGTTAATGCGTTCGCGTATTCGGATTACGCCGAAACGGAGGCGACGGAATTTCTGTCCGCGCTGAACATTATCTCGGGCTACGAGGACGGCACGTTCCGACCCGATAACAACATAACGCGCTCCGAAATCGTGCGTATGCTTGTGTGCGCGCGCGGGCAAGATTACGGTTACGCCGACCTGCCCGTGGAAGGGAAAGAAAAGCTGAACGAAACCGAACCGCTGCCTTACCCCGACGTGGATATAAATTCGTGGGATTGGGGTTACTGGTTCCAAGCGAGGAATATCGGATTTATCAGCGGCTTCGAGGACGGAACGGCGCGTCCGAACGAGAATGTTACATACGCGCAGCTTTTAAAAATGCTTGTGTTTATGACCGGCTACGAAACATACGCTAAGGTTGAAGGCGGTTATCCGAACGGATATATCCTTTGGGCGGAGACAACGGGTATAAGCAAGGGTATCACTGTCGTGCCCGACGCGAAGGTCACGAGAAAGGACGCGGCGCAGCTTATATATAACGCCATGAATGTACCCGTGATTATTGTTGACAGATTTGAAAACAATATGCCCGTGTTTGCTGTTATGGACGGCACGGCGGGCTACGCGTGGAAAACGCTTTTGGAGGCTCAGTGGATTTTCAAAGCGGAAGGCGTAGTAAACAGCGTGTCCGGCGACAATGTAAACTTCCACATCACAAACTCCAAAAACTTCGACGGTAAGGCTTACGACGAAAAAACTGCCGAAACGGTACAGCTTAACAGAAACGGCTTTGACCTCAAAAAAGGCGAAAAGTACACTCTCCTTATAGAGAAACCGGATCAAGACGTGGAAGAGTATAACGTAAAATACATTTTTAAATAATCGATAGATTGACTGTATAGGATAAAAGGGATAACGGGGACACTAAAATTTTAGTGTCCCCGTGTGTTAAAAAGGTATTTACAAAAAAGGAATGGTTTACGATGAAATCGAAAAAAGCAAAAATCCTTTTACTTCTCGGTTTGGCTGTTGTTATAATCGCCGTAATCGCGGTCTTAATACTTGTTTTCGGAAAAGAACGGTATTATGTGACGGTGTATACGGGCGAAAACGAGCATTGGTCGTGCAGCTACACGGTATACGAGGACAGATGCGAGGAAACAGGCTTGTATGACACAAGATTTGAGGTCGTGTACAAGGACGGCAAAATTCCGGCTGAAAAAGTGACTGCCAGACTTATGCACGGTAATGCCGAAATATCATGCTCCGAAAATAAATCCGACGGTGACGGAGTAGTGCTGCCGAGCCGCATGATTACGGGAGGTGCGACCTCCGGCAAACCTGTTTACACCATGCCGCTTACGGCGCTTATCGGTACGGACGACGGTGAATACGAGAGCGTGCCGTTGTCCGAACAAAAATCCCTTTGGACAGACAAGAAATCCATGGAATGGTAATAGGCGCGTCTGCAAATAACGAGAGCATATCGGGGACACTAAAACAGCGGGGACACTAAAATTTTAGTGTCCTCGTTTTTGTGCGCAAAAATACAAAGCAAAAGCATATGAATAAAAAATTAAGAAAATTTTTCAAAAAAGGCTACACAAAACGGGAAAAGTATGATATAATATAACGGATAATGGGTAATTATGACTATCCGATATAAAATCCGCGCTCGATGCGGACAAACGAAAGGGGATATTGGAGCGGATATGCTGAGAAGTATGACAGGCTACGGCAGACGGGAACTGATAGCCGACGGCAAGAGAATATATGTCGAGGTAAAGTCGGTAAACCACCGCTACAGCGATTTCACGATAAAATACCCGCGCCGTTACGCGTTTCTGGAGGATAAGATAAAAAAGCGCGCGGCTGAAAGTATAACGCGCGGTAAGGTGGACATTTCGCTGACGATTGAAAATTACGAAAGCGTTGACGAGGAAATCACGATAAACCGTGCGGCAGCCGAGAATTATATCGAGGCTTTGAAAAAGCTGCGCGACGAGTTTTCGCTTACGGACGACATAACCGTTATGGGCGTGGCGCGTAATCAGGACGTGTTCACGGTCGTTAAAAAGGATGAGGATGAGGACGTTATCTGGAACAACGTCAGAACAGCTCTTGACGGCGCACTCGAAGAGTTCACGCTTATGCGTCAAAGAGAAGGCGAGCGTATACAGCAGGATCTCGAGACGCGTATAGAGTACATGAAAACGCTTGTCGAGCGCGTGGACGAGCGTTCGCCCGAAACTGTCGCGGAATACAGAAACCGCCTGTATGATAAAATCAAGGAGGTTCTGGAGGACAGGGAGATTGACGAGGGACGCGTGCTTACCGAGGTCGCCATATTCGCCGACAAGGTCGCGGTAAACGAGGAGACGGTGAGACTTAAAAGCCATTTCGTCGAGTTTAACGCGATAATAAACAGCGGCGAACCGGCGGGCAGACGGCTCGACTTCCTGATACAGGAGATAAACAGGGAAACAAACACGATAGGCTCTAAGGCGAGCGACATCGAGATAGCGAAAATAGTCGTGGAACTTAAAGGCGAGATAGAAAAGCTGAGAGAACAGATACAGAATATAGAATAGAAAAGAATAGAGGGATAAAAATGCGGCTTATAAACATAGGATTTGGCAACATGGTAAATGCGGAGAGGGTGATAAGCGTGGTAAGCCCCGACAGCGCGCCGATAAAGCGTATTATCCGCGAGGCGGAGGACAAGGGCAATCTTATAAACGCCACCTACGGCAGACGCACCAGAGCCGTCATAGTAACAGACTCGGATCATATCGTTCTGTCCGCACTGCAGACGGAAACGGTCGCGGCGCGTCTCGGCGCCGACACGGGCGAGGAGGATAAAAATGAGTAGGGGAGTGTTATTCGTAATGTCGGGACCCTCGGGTACCGGCAAGGGAACTATCTGCGAAAGGCTCATAGCCAACGCGGACAACAACGTGTTCCTGTCCGTATCGTCCACGACGCGTGAGATGCGCAAGGGCGAGACGGACGGCGTAACCTACAACTATACAACGGTCGAAAAATTCGAAAAGATGATAGCGGACGGCGAAATGCTCGAATACGCGAAGTACGGCGGCAACTACTACGGCACTCCGAAAAAAGCCGTCGCCGATATGCTGAGCGCCGGACGCAGCGTGCTTTTGGAAATCGAGGTTCAGGGCGCGCTGAAGGTAAAGGACATATTTCCCGACGCGGTGCTGATGTTCGTCGTGCCGCCGTCAATGGCGGAGCTTAAAAAGCGGCTCACCGAGCGCGGACGCGAAACGGACGAGCAGATAAAGGAGCGTATGGAGACGGCGAAGTGGGAGTTTACGAAGTCACCGCTTTACAGCCGCATATTCGTGAACGACTCGCTCGACGACTGCGTCAAAGAGGTTGAGGACGCCATGCGCGAGGAAACGGAAAAGCGCGGTCTTATAGACAAACTTATATCGGAAAATTATTAAACTGGAGGAATATAATTATGATGATCAAACCCGGAATTACGGAACTTTCAAAGTGTGTGGACAGCCGTTACACGCTTGTCGCGATGGCTGCAAAGCGCGCGAGAATGATCGGCAAGGAACGCACGTCGGACGAGGAGGCTCACGGCGTTGAAAAACCCGTAACGATAGCCGCCGACGAGATCATGTCGGGCAAGATAGGCTACGTGCGCTCGGGCGCAATCGAACGCGCAAAGGCTTGGGAGGACGAAAAGCAGGCTGCGATAATGTCGCTCGGCTCGACGCTCGGCGAAGAGGGCGGCGTTGAGGTCGTTGACTACGAGGACGAAGAGGAATAATTCACCGATAGGACTGAATTTGTATGATTGCGAAGGTTATTGTGGACAATAAATCAAAGAGTCTTGACCGACCCTTTGATTATCTCGTGCCGTCGAAAATCGAAAACGAAATCCGCGTCGGCAGCCGTCTGCTCGTGCCGTTCGGCAGGAACGACAGGGAGCTGGAAGGCTACTGCGTCGCACTGTGCGATGAAAGCGGCGCGAAGGGATTAAAGTCCGTGATAAGGCTCGCGCATGACATACCGGCGTTCGACGAGGATATGCTCAAGGTCATAGAGTGGATGCGGGGAAAGTACCTCGCTCCGTACCTTGACATAATACGCGCCGTAGTGCCTGCCGGAACGGCACTTAAAAGCCGCGAGTGGATAATTCTCGAAAACGAAACGGACGAGCAGTCCGACATAAAAAAAAGCATAACGGAAACGCTCAAAGCAAATAATAACGAAACGGAATACGCGTTTCTTGAAGGAAACATAAAGGGGAACGTGCGTGCGGCTGTCAGGGAAATGCTCAAGGACGGCACGCTGCGCCGCGAGTACCGTCAAAGCGCGGACGTCCGCGACAAGGCTGTTCGGTGCGCAAGGCTCGTCGTTGAACAGGACGACGCGCTGCGCGAGGCTGAAAGAATTTTAAAACGCGCGCCGGTACAGTCGGCGATGCTCGAATACCTCGCCGGTGAGGAATACGTGACGCTTGCGGAGCTTTACGAGACTGCGGGCGGTTCGTCGTCGGCGGTGAACGCGCTGCGCGGCAAGGGTTATATCGAAATTTTTGAGACGACCGTTTACCGCGACCCGTTCGCGAACAGATTTTTCGAGGAAACGGAAAAGCCAGTGCCGACGGCTGAACAGAAAAGAGCGATAGACGCGATAAACAACTCGATAAAAAACGGCGGCGGTAAGACGTTTCTTTTGCAGGGCGTAACGGGCAGCGGCAAAACCGAGGTCTTTATGCGGTCGATAGAGTACGCGCTCTCGCTCGGCAAAACGGCAATAGTACTCGTGCCCGAAATATCGCTTACACCGCAGGCTGTGGCGCGGTTTAAGTCGCGGTTCGGCGACAGCGTCGCAATTTTTCACAGCGCGCTCTCGCGGGGCGAGAGGTACGACCAGTGGAAAAAAATACACGACGGCGGCGCACGTATAGTGATAGGCGCAAGGAGCGCGATTTTTACGCCGCTTAAAAATATAGGCATAATCGTAATGGACGAGGAACATTCCGACACCTATAAGTCGGAAATGTCGCCGCGCTACCACGCAAGAGAGGTTGCGGCGTTCCGCGCAAAACAGTCGGGCGCGGAGCTTGTACTCGCGAGCGCGACGCCGAGCGTCGAGAGCCGCTACAAAGCCGAAACGGGCGAGTATGAGCTTTTAATGATGAACTCGCGCTTTAACAATAACGCGATGCCCGAAATTTATGTCGCGGATATGCGCACCGAGCTTGCGAAGGGTAACAAAAGTATGCTCTCGCGCAGGCTGTACCGCGAAATAAAGCAAAATCTCGAAAACGGCGAGCAGACGATACTGTTTCTGAACAGGCGCGGTTTTTCATCGTTCGTGTCGTGCCGCACCTGCGGCTACGTGCCGGAGTGCGAAAACTGCAGCATATCGCTCACGTACCACAAATTCACGGGGCGGCTCAAATGTCACTACTGCGGTTTCGAGCGTGACGGCTACACTGTATGTCCGTCGTGCGGCAGCAAGTATATCCGCTTTTTCGGCGGCGGCACGCAGCGCGTGGAGGAGGAAATACACCGACTGTTCCCGCAGGCGTCCACGATACGTATGGACATGGACACGACGGGTAAAAAGCAGTCGCACGAAAAAATACTCGAAAAATTCGAGAAAAAGAAGATCGACATACTTATAGGCACGCAGATGGTGGCGAAGGGTCTCGATTTCGAGAACGTTACACTCGTCGGCGTGATAACCGCCGATACCATGCTGCACGTAAACGATTACCGCGCGTCGGAGCGCACGTTCGCACTGTTGGAGCAGGTGTCGGGCAGAGCCGGCAGAGGGAAAAAGACCGGCAGAGCCGTAATACAGACGTACACGCCGGAACACGAGGCGGTAAGCCTTGTGAAAACGCACGACTACCTCAAATTTTACGAAACCGAGATAGCGGAGCGAAAGCTTTTGTGGTACCCGCCGTTCTGCGGCATGATAGGCGTTTACTTCCGTTCCGAGGACGAGGGCGCGGCGGCGCAGGCGTCGAGGTATTTCGCGAAGGCGGTCGGCGACGTTAAGGCGCTCGGTCAGAAGGTGCAGGTCTTGGGACCGATACCGTCGGCGGTTGCGAAAATAAACAACAAGTACCGCTACCAGATAATAATGAAATGCGAGGACGACGAGTCGCTCGGCAAAATACTCGCAAACGCCGAAACAGCAGTGAGAGAAAATAAGGATTACGACAGTGTAAGCATAGTTATAGACAAATCCCCGGGTATGATATATTAGAGGTGAAGGAAATGGCAATACGCGAAATAAGATTAAGAGACGACGAAATTCTCCGTAAAACGAGCAAAACGGTTAAAAATTTCGACGATAAACTGCATATTCTTCTCGACGATATGTACGAGACGATGAAAAGCAAGGACGGCGTGGGACTTGCCGCGCCGCAGGTCGGGATACTGAAAAGAGCCGTCGTCATAGACATAAGCGACGCGAACAAAAAGAGAAAGAAAAATATTCCCGACGTGGGTAAAATAGAGCTTATAAACCCCGAAATAACGGAGGAAAGCGGCGAGCAGACCGACGACGAGGGATGTCTCAGCTTTCCCGACCTTTTCGGTAAGGTGACGCGTCCGTACAAGGTGACGGTGAAGGCGCAGGACAGAGACGGCAAGTGGTTCAAGCTTACCGGCGAAGGACTTTTGGCGCGCGCAATATGCCACGAGGTAGACCACCTCGACGGACACGTGTTCACCGAGAAGGTGACGGAGTACACAAATCGGTAAAACGGAGATCAAGCATGAAAATTTTATTTATGGGAACGCCCGACTTCGCGGCACAGTCGCTCCGAGCACTCGTGAGCGCGGGTAAAAACGTCGCGGGCGCGGTATCGCAGCCCGACCGACCGAAGGGCAGGGGACATAAAACCGTTCCGACCGAAGTAAAAATTGCCGCGCAGGAAAGCGGTATACCGGTGTACCAGCCGGAAAAAATAAAAAACGGCGAGTTAATGCCCGTGCTCGATGAAATCAAGCCCGACGTTATAGTCGTCACGGCGTACGGCAAAATACTGCCCGACTACGTGCTTAGCTACCCCAAATACGGCTGTGTGAACGTCCACGCGTCGCTGCTCCCGAAGTACCGCGGAGCCGCGCCGATACAGTGGGCGGTCATAAACGGCGAAAAGGTCACGGGCGTTACGACGATGCTCATGGACAAAGGCGTCGATACGGGCGATATGCTCTTAAAAGCCGAAACGGAAATAGGCGAAAACGAAACTGCGGAGGAACTTTTTGACCGTCTCGCCGTAATGGGCGGAGAATTGCTTGTAAAAACGCTCGACGCACTCGAACAGGGCAGCGTCACGCCCGTAAAGCAAAACGACGATGAAAGCACGCACGCGCCTTTAATATCGCGTGAAACGGGCGTTATCGACTGGACAAAAAGCGCGGAGGAAATTTCATGCCTTGTGCGCGGCATGTATTCGTGGCCCATGGCAAGCACATACTACATGGGCGAGCCGCTGAAAATAATAACCGCTTGCGCGGCAAACGAGGAAACAGGTGAAACGCCCGGAAAAATACTCGCCGTGGAAAAGGGCAAGGGCATGAAAACAGCGTGCGGCAGCGGCGTACTGTACGTAACCGAGGTGCAGTTCCCGAATTCCAGACGCATGAACGTCGAGGACTACGCACGGGGACACAAAATAGAAATCGGCTTAGTACTCGGTAAGGAGGAAGGATAATGAACCAGCTTTTTATGAATATGTATTACGGTCTCGACTGGACGTATCTGCTTGTGCTTGTGGGATTTGTGTTTGCGCTCATAGCGCAGTTCGGAGTTAAGAGTACGTTCAGCCGCTACAACGACGTAAGGAGCGCGAGAAACATAACGGGCGCGCAGGCGGCGCGTATGATCCTCGACGCGAACGGGCTTCAAAATGTCCAAATCGTCCATATCGCGGGCGAATTGAGCGACAACTTTAACCCCCAGACAAATATTGTGAGCCTTTCGGACTCGACATATAATTCAACGTCAATCGCGGCGATCGGCGTTGCGGCGCACGAGTGCGGTCACGCGGTGCAGCACCAAACGGGCTACGCCCCTATTAAAGTTCGCAACGGTATAGTGCCGTTTGTAAACGTGTGCAACCGCCTGTCGCTGCCGCTGTTCATAGTCGGACTTATAATCGGCTTTACGCCGCTTGCGATGATAGGCGCGATACTGTTCGGCGCGGTCGTGCTGTTCCAGCTTGTGACGCTCCCGACCGAAACGAACGCGTCCGCCAGAGCGATGAGAACGCTCGACAGCATGGGCATACTCGAAAGCGACGAGTTAAAGGGCGCGCGAAAGGTGCTTACGGCGGCGGCTATGACGTATGTTGCCGCGCTCGTGTCAACCGCGCTGCAATTTTTGCGTCTTTTGCTTATCGCGACGAGAAGGAGAGACTGATGGACGCTCGGGAACGCGCTTTGCGCGTACTGTACGATATAGAATATAACGGCGCGTACTCAAACCTCGCGCTTAAAGCCGCGCTCGGTGAGTGCGATGCTCGTGACAGGGCGCTTGTAACCGCGCTCGTATACGGTGTGACCGATAAACGGCTGACGCTCGATTATATAATAACGCGCCACTCAAAACTGAAACTCAAAAAAATCTCGAAATATATCCGTATAATACTGCGTATGGGAATATATCAGCTTAAATTCGCCGATAAAATCCCCGAAAGCGCGGCGGTAAACGAGAGCGTCAAGCTTGCGAAACGTTACGGTCACGCGTCGTCGGCGGGTTTTGTGAACGGCGTTTTAAGGAGCGTGTCGCGCTCCGACGTTGAATATCCGAATGACAAAACGGAGTACCTCGCGGTCAAATACTCGTTCCCGCCGACGCTTTGCGAAGAGTGGACGGAGCGGTTCGGATATGAGTTTACGGAAAAGCTGATGGACGCGTACTCGAAACCCGCGCCGCTCACTCTCAGACCTAACCGATTAAAAACAACGCCCGAAAGATTGCTTGCACGTCTTAACGAAAACGGCGTACAGGCTGAAATTACTGACGGTTATATAACGTCCGCGGGCTTTGACATAGCGGGCGACGACCTTTACAAAAACGGCTTTTACACCGTTCAGGACGCGGCTGCTATGAAAACCTCGGAAATACTCGCTCCGAGGACGGGTGAAACGGTAATCGACATGTGCGCCGCGCCGGGCGGCAAGACGACGCACATGGCTGAAATAATGGAAAATAAGGGTAAAATTTTTGCTTTTGACATATATGAGCATAAGCTTGATTTAATACGCAAAAACGCGGCTCGGCTCGGCGTGACGATAATCGAAACCGACCTTCGCGACGGACGCGAATTTGACGAGAAGTACGCCGAAAGCGCGGACAAGATACTTTGCGACGCGCCGTGCAGCGGTCTCGGGATAATACGCCGCAAGCCGGAAATAAAATACGGCTATGACGCGGACAACGACCTGCCCGAAACGCAGCGCGCAATACTCGATAACGCGGCGCGGTACTTAAAGGCGGGCGGTGAAATCGTTTACTCCACCTGCACGGTAGAAAAGCGCGAAAACGAGGACGTTACGGGCGGCTTTCTGCGCGATAACGCGGGCTTTGAAAAGCTTTGCGAAAAGACCTTCTATCCGCAGATTGACGGTACGGACGGGTTTTATATATGTAAGATGAGGAAAAACGCATGATAGATTTGAAGGATTTTGAATTTAACGAACTCGAGGAATATTTAAAATCCATGGGCGAGCCGAAATTCAGAGCCGCGCAGATATTTTCGTGGCTGTGCCGAGGCGCCGAAAGTTACGGCGAAATGACCGACATATCGAAAAAGACGCGCGAAAAGCTTGAAAAGGAAACGTACGTTTCGACGCTTAAAATACGCGAGAAGTACGTTTCAAAGCTTGACGGCACGGTGAAATACCTGTTCGAACTGCCTGACGGCAACTGTATCGAGAGCGTCGTTATGCGCTACCGCCACGGACTCACGATTTGTATATCGAGCCAGGTCGGCTGCCGTATGGGCTGCCGTTTCTGCGCCTCAACGATAGGCGGTCTTTACAGAAACCTCACCGCCGGAGAGATACTCAACCAGGTGATTTTCGCTCAAAAGGACATAGGCGAGAGGATAAGCAACATCGTCATAATGGGTATCGGCGAGCCGCTTGACAACTATGAAAACATAATAAAATTCCTGCATAACGTGAACAACGAAAAGGGCTTAAATATAGGCTTACGGCACATAACGCTGTCAACGTGCGGCGTAGTGCCGGTGATATACGATTTGGCGAGGGAGAACCTTCCGATAACGCTCACAATATCCCTCCACGCGCCGAATGACGAGATACGCGGCACGATAATGCCGATAAATCACAAGTACAAAATAAGCGAGTTAATCGAGGCTTGCAGGAGTTACTTCAAATCGACCGGCAGACGGATAAGCTTTGAGTATTCGCTTATTCACGGCGTAAACGACAGCGCGGAAAACGCGGCGGAGCTGGCGCGGCTCATAAAGGGCATGGGCGCGCACGTAAACCTCATACCCGTAAACAAGGTGGAGGAGCGCGAATACGAAAAGGGCAGTCAAAAAGAGATAAACGCGTTCCGCGACAAGCTTATATCGCTCGGTGTGAACGCGACGGTTCGCAGAGAACTTGGTAGCGATATTTCAGCTTCCTGTGGACAACTGAGAAAAAGAGTGTTATAATTGTTGTAAATTGTACGAATGTGTTGTATAATATAAAAAGAAAGAGGGGTGATTTCCGAGATGCGGTTTGGTGCGATTACCGATATAGGAATGCGCAGGAAAATCAACGAGGACAACTACATAATACACGAGGACGACACCTTCCCGTACGCGATAGTCGCCGACGGAATGGGCGGTCATCAGGCGGGCGAGGTCGCGAGCATGATGGTCGTCGATATAATCGAGAGCAGACTTGCGGACGGCTTAAAGCCGGGGCTTGACTATGTCGAGGCGGGCGAAATTGTAAGGCAGGCGTTTATTTCCGCGAACAGTATAATATTCAATTACGCCAAAGACCATTACAAAATAATGGGCATGGGTACGACGACGACGCTTGCGATGCTCTACGGCGGCAGGATAATAACCGCTCATGTCGGAGACAGCCGAGCGTACGCGGTCGGAGACGAGATAAAGCAGATAACGAGAGATCACTCTTACGTCCAGGAGCTTGTGTCACGCGGCGAAATAAGCCCCGAGATGGCTAAGCATCACCCGAGAAAGAATTACATAACGCGGGCGATGGGTGCAGAGGACACCGTGAAGGTGGACATTTCGATAAAACCGTATAACGGCGAAACCATCCTGCTTTGCAGCGACGGACTTACGAATTACGTAGACGACGACGAGATTTTGGCACATATAAAGAAATACGAACCGCTGCAAAGCGCGTGCGAAAAGCTTATGCAGCTTGCGAACGAGCGCGGCGGCGGAGATAATATTACAGTAGTGGCGTTTAAGGAGGGAAACGAGTAATGAACAGCGAAAAGCTTGAAGGAAAGACACTGGGAAACAACAGATATGAAATGCTCGAAAAAATAGGAACGGGAGGCATGGCCACCGTTTATAAGGCAAAGGATACGCTCCTTAACCGCTACGTCGCGGTAAAGGTGCTGCGCGATTCGCTCGAAGACGAGAAAAAGGTGGTCGCGAACTTCGTAAAGGAGGCGCAGTCCTCCGCGAGCCTTGTTCATAATAATATAGTGTCGGTATATGACGTCGGCGAAGAGGACGGCATAAACTATATGGTTATGGAATACGTTGACGGCATAACCTTAAAGGAATACATAAAAACGCGCGGCGCGCTCCCCTGGCAGGAGGCGTGCGACTTCGCGATACAGATAGGTCAGGGCATCAACGAGGCGCACTCGATAAATATAGTACACCGCGACATAAAGCCGCAGAATATCCTTATGACAAAGGATAAAATTCTGAAGGTAACGGATTTCGGTATAGCGAAAGCCGTCGCGGGCGACACGACCGTTGTAAACGGCAACGTTCTGGGCAGCGTTCATTACATATCGCCGGAGCAGGCGCGCGGCGGAGTTACGGACGCGAGGAGCGATATATATTCGCTCGGTATCGTGCTTTACGAAATGCTCACGGGTAAAGTGCCGTTTGACGGCGACACGCCTGTGTCGGTCGCGCTCATGCACCTTGAAAAAGAGCCGGTGAACGTGAAGGTGGTAAATCTCGAAGTGCCGTCTGATCTCGCGTACGTAACGATGAAGGCAATCTCAAAGGATCAGGGCGCAAGATACGCGAGCGTGTCGGAATTTGTGGACGATTTGCACGCCGTTCTCGCCGACGAGCCGCTCCCGAGCCGCGATGATACGGACTATACGGCTAAAGGCGGAACAACCACGGCGGTTGACGATGACGTAAACGGCGAGGAGGACGATTATATAGTCGATGCAAACGACGATATTCCCGCAATCGTTCCCGACGACGAGGAAACGGAGATAGAGAACAGGGGCAGAACAAAGCGCAAGACAGAGGTGCAGAAGAATACGAAAAAGCAAAAGAAAGAGGACAGAATTGCGATTATACTCGCTTTCGCCACAATACTCGCGGTAGGACTTATCGCCGTGGGCGTATGGTGGATGGTTCACGCGGGCAAGGAGGCTGAAGTTCCCGCTTTTGCCGGTATGACGGAGCAGGAGGCGGTGCAGCTTGCCGAAAGCAAGGGTCTGGCAATCGCGCCCGAGAGAGAACTGTCGTTCTCTGACACCATCGCGGAACACTGCGTCATAGACCAAGATCCCAAGGCGGGTTTGACCGTTCCTAAGGGTACGCAGATAAAGCTTATAATATCGATAGGAGCGTCGGGCGGCGACATACCGACCCCGAACGTCACGAATAAGAATATAGACGACGCCATAAAGGAAATACTGGATGCGGGACTTACTTACGACGTTGTGGAGGAATTTTCCGACACGATAGCGGCGGGCAACGTAATCCGTCAGATACCGCTTGCGGGTACGAAACTCAACAAGGATTCAGACGCGATAAAGCTTACCGTCAGCAAGGGTTCGCAGTTGGGCGCGTCAGCCGCGCCGACGGGTAAAACGGTATCCGTACCGAACGTGATCGGCTCGTCAGCGGGCGACGCCGAAAGCCGAATACAGTCGGCGGGACTGCTTGTCGGAACGGTTCAGAGAAAAGCGTCGTCGTCGGCGGAGGGCACGGTAATACAGCAAAGCCCCGACGCGCGAACAAAGGCGATGCAGGGTTCGTATGTGAATATTGTAATATCAAGCGGCGAGGCGGCTCCCGCACCGCAGGAACCCGAGCAGCAGCAGGAAGAAGAACCGCAGACGGAAACGCCGACCGATAACGGCGGCGGCGAAGAATCGGGCGGCAGTTCGACGAGGACGTTTACCGTCAAAATACCCGATACCGCGAACGACACCGTTCACGTTGAAATTCTCGTAAACGGCAGAACGGTCCACAGCGAGACGCACTCGAAGGACGAGGGCGCGGTGAGCGCGCAGATAACGGGCAGCGGCACGGCTGAGGTTCAGGCGTATATAGACGGTGCGAAGGTTGCGGACAAGACGATAGACTTTAACTGATTATGCGCGTAGACGGAGTTATAATAAAAGGTATAGGAGGCTTTTACTATGTAAAAGCCTCTCACAATGTATACGAATGTAAAGCGAGGGGCGTGTTCCGCAAGGAGGGCGTGACCCCGACGATAGGCGACAGGGTGACGATTGAGACCGACGGCGAAAAGGGCAGTATTACCGAGATAATGCCGCGCACGTCGTATCTCGTTCGTCCGCCCGTCGCGAATGTGGACACAATTCTTATCGTAATAGCGGCAGCAGAACCGTCGCCGAACCTCGCGGTCGCGGACAAGATGCTTGTAAACGCCGAAATAAGCGGCATAAAGCCGGCGGTGTGCGTAAACAAAACCGACCTCGCCGAAAGCGAGGAAATAAAGGACGCGTACGTGAAGGCGGGGTATGAGGTGATAGAGGTAAGCGCGGAGAAGAACGAGGGTATAGACGCGCTCCGCACCTTTCTAAAGGGTAAAAACACTGCGTTCGCCGGACTGTCGGGCGTGGGCAAGTCGAGCCTTTTAAGCCTTATAACGGACGGAGAACTGGAAACGGGCGCGGTGTCGGAGAAGATACGGCGCGGCAGACACACGACGCGCCACGTCGAGCTTTTCGAGCTTGCGGACGGCGGTTACGTGATGGACACGCCCGGATTTTCGCAGCTTGAAGTGGAGGGCATACGAGCCGAGGAACTATGGCGTTACTTCCCCGAAATGGCTGACTGTGACGGCAAGTGCCGTTTCCGTGGCTGCGCCCACATAAACGAGCCGGACTGCGCGGTAAAGGACAAGCTTGCTGAGGGTAAAATAGCGCCCTCGCGGTACGAAAGCTATTGTGAACTCTACGAAAAATTAAAACAAACAAAGGAATGGTTAATAAAATGATACTTGTGCCATCAATACTGTCGGCTGACTTCGGAATACTTGCCGAGCAAATCAAAAAATGTGAAAACGCGGGCGCGGAATGGCTGCACATAGACGTGATGGACGGACACTTTGTACCGAACATCTCGTTTGCCATGCCCGTAATAAAATCAATACGCAAGTACACCGATATGTTTTTTGACGTGCATCTGATGATAACCGAGCCGGAACGGTATATAAACGACTTCATAGACTGCGGAGCGGACGGCGTGACATTCCATATTGAGGCGACCGACTTTCCCGACCGCTGTATAGAAATGATACGCTCACGCGGCAAGCTTGCGGGCATATCCATAAAGCCCGACACGCCCGTGGAAAGGATAATACCGTATCTCGAAAAAGTTGACATGGTGCTTGTGATGAGCGTTGAACCCGGTTACGGCGGTCAGGAATACATAACCGCCGTGAACGAAAAAATAAAGTACCTGCGCGAAATTAAGGGCGAGTATTTCAAGATCGAGGTTGACGGCGGCGTAAGGGAAAACAATATCGACTCCGTACTCGCTGCGGGCGCGAACGTGATCGTGGCGGGCAGCGCGGTATTTAACGGCGATATAGAGAGCAATATCAAGAGGCTTATGCGATGAGAGCGGTTGTGATAGGTAACGGGAGCATAAACGACTACGGTTACATCAAAAGCAAAATACGCGCGGATGATTTCATAATCTGCGCCGACGGCGGCTATAACCACGCAGTAAGGCTCGGCGTAAAGCCCGACGTTATAATAGGCGATTTTGACAGTGCGGAGGGGTATGAGGGCGCGGAAAATGTGATACGCTATCCGACGCGCAAGGATTACACCGACGGCGAGCTTGCCGTCGAATACGCTTTGGAGCGCGGCTGTGACGGCGTGGTGCTGCTCGCCATGACGGGCGACAGAGCCGACCACACAATTACGGATATACTTCTGCTCGCGAAGTGTGAAAACGGCGTGCTGATTGACGATAACAACGAGATTTATATGCTGAAAACGAGGGTTGAAATTGAAGGCAGAAAGGGCGATACCGTTTCGATAGTGCCGATAAACGGCGATTTGGAGGGTATCGTCACCGAGGGACTGGAGTACCCGCTGCGCGGCGAGACGCTGTATTTCGGCAAGAGCAGGGGCGTGAGCAACGTTATGACGGCGGATAGGTGCGCGGTGACAGCGGAAAAGGGTATCGCGCTTGTCATAAAGGTGCGGAGAGTGTAGGGGGATTATGATTTGGCGGTGTAAAACCCCTCCGACGCCTACGGCGTCACCTCCCCTAGTAGGGGAGGCATACGGTGAGGCTCCCCTATCAGGGGAACTGTCACACGCAGTGTGACTGAGGGGTTTTAACGGGCGAACACGGTTCGCCCCTACGATACCGTTGACATCGGGTTATCGTGGACGGGCGACCGCGAGGGTCGCCCCTACACAAAATCCGTACCCGTAGGGGCGACCCTTGCGGTCGCCCGCAGGTGATGCGCCACTCACATTTGAAGGGAGAACATTCCACATGATATATCTTGACAACGCGGCGACGACGAAACCGTCCGCTGCCGCCGTACAAGCGATGATAAAAGCCGCCGAAATGTTCGGCAATCCGTCGTCGCTGCATGGGCTGGGGCTGGCGGCGGAGAAACTCGTCGAGAACGCGCGCAAAACAATCGCGTCAAAGCTCGGTGCGGACGCGAAAGGTCTGCTCTTTACGTCCGGCGGTACGGAGTCTAACAACACCGCCGTATTCGGCACAGCCCGCGCAAAGAGAAAAATCGGCAGGCGCGTTATAACGTCGAAAATCGAGCATCCGTCGGTACTCGAAGCGTTTAAGCAGCTTGAAAAAGACGGCTTTGACGTAATTTATATCGGCGCGGACAGCGACGGACGCGTCAACTTGGACGAACTCAAAGCGTCGCTTACGGACGACACAACGCTTGTGAGCGTTATGCACGTAAACAACGAAACGGGCGTAATCCAGCCCGTGCGAGAAATAAAAAAACTGATTGCCGAGTACGCGCCGAACGCTGTATTCCACTGCGACTGCGTGCAGTCGTTCGGCAAGCTTGACGTGAGCAACGTCGGCGCGGATTTAATCACGGTAAGCGCACACAAAATACACGGCTTTAAAGGCACGGGCGCACTTTACGTCCGCGACTTCCGCCTTATAAAACCGCTCCTTTACGGCGGCGAGCAGCAGCGCGAAATGCGCCCCGGCACGGAAAACGTCGGCGGTATACTCGCGTTCGCGGCGGCGGCTGAAGAAACGGGCGGCGACAATGCGTACCTTTTATCGTTAAGGAAACGGCTTGCGGACAGACTGTCGGAGGACAAAAACATAAAATTCAACGGTTCGGACGAGCATAGCAGCGGCAGCATACTGAATGTGTCGTTCGTCGGAATAAAAGCCGAAATACTGCTCCACGCCGCAGAAGCGCGGGGAGTGTACGTTTCGACCGGTTCGGCTTGCTCGTCGCACAAACCGCAGCCGAGCCACGTTTTGACGGCTATGGGGCTTAGCGCGAAGGAAATAGGCGGCGCGGTGCGCATAAGTCTCGACCCGACGACCACCGAGGACGAAATTGACGAGGCGGCGCGGATTTTGATTGAGGAAACGCGTAATATAAGGAGATATATGTAGATGAAAGAAATTGTGCTTGCCAAGTACGGCGAAATAATATTAAAGGGCGGCAACCGTGCGCGGTTCGAGAACATGCTCATGTCAAACATCAAAAACGCCCTCCGTAACGTCGCGGAAACGAGAATGCGTCTCGCGCAGGCGACCGTTTACGTCGAGGTCGGGGACGAGAGTAAAATCGACCTTGTCGCCGAGAGGCTTTCGATGGTATTCGGACTTGTCGCGATAACGAAGGCGGCTGTGTGCAAAAAGGACATTGAGGATATAAAGCTGGCGGCGAAGGAGTACCTCAAAAACGACCTCACGGCGGGCAAACGCTTTAAGGTCGAGGCGAAACGCTCCGACAAGACGTTTCCGTACAAGTCGCCGCAGATATGCCTTGAAGTCGGCGGCTACCTCGACGACGAGTTCCCCGACATCATCGTTGACGTGCATAACCCCGACGTGACGGTAAAGGTCGAGGTGCGCGACTTTGACGCGTACGTGTATGCCGACGAAAACAGGATAAAGGGTCAGGGCGGTATGCCGATAGGCACGGGTTCAAAGGCGACGCTCCTTCTGTCGGGTGGTATAGACAGTCCCGTCGCGGGACATATGATAGCTAAGCGCGGCGTGGAGATAGACGCGGTAAACTTCTTCTCCTACCCGTACACGAGCGACCGCGCAAAGGAGAAGGTTATAACGCTCGCGTCGATACTGGCGCGGTACACGTCGAAAATAAACCTGTATATAGTGCCGTTTACGGAGATACAACTGCAAATACGCGACAAATGCCCGGAGGAGCATATGACGCTCGTAATGAGGCGGTTCATGATGCGTATAGCGGAGCGTATCGCGAGACAAAATAACTCAAAAGCGCTCATAACGGGCGAAAGCGTGGGACAGGTCGCATCGCAGACGCTCGCCGCGCTCGACGTGACGAACGCGGTTGTTGATATGCCGATACTGCAGCCGCTTATAGGTATGGACAAGCTGGAAATAACAGACCGTTCCGTCGCGATAGGCGCGTACGAAACGTCCATACAGCCTTACGAGGACTGCTGCACGGTGTTCACGCCGAAACACCCCACGACGAACCCGAGACGCGTAAATATCGAAAAATCGGAAAAACACCTCGACATTGAGACGCTTATCGAACGGGCGATGGAGGGCGTCGAGAAAATCGAGGTATTTCCCGAATAAGGAGAATTGCTATGAAATCTGACATGAAAGGTCTTAACACCGAGGTCGTACACCTTCTGGACGACAAGGGTCTGCACATCAGCGCGGCTGAAAGCTGTACGGGCGGCTTGTTTGCCGCGCTTATAACGGACGTTCCCGGCGCGGCTGACGTGCTTAACGAGTCGTACGTAACGTACGCGAACGAGGCTAAGGTGAAAATTCTCGGCGTAAAGCAGTCAACGCTCGACGCGGTGGGCGCGGTGAGCCGTGAAACGGCGTACGAAATGGCTGAAGGGCTTAAAAACCGCACCGGCGCGGACGTGTGCATAGGCATTACCGGCATAGCGGGGCCTACCGGCGGCACAAAGGAAAAACCCGTCGGACTTGTGTACGCGGGCATTTGCATAAACGGTGAAACAGAGGTTATCGAGATGCACCACGACGGAGACCGCGAGGACGTGCGCGAAAAAACGTGTCTGGAGGTATTCCGTTATATCAAGGAGCATATCTAAGTCCCATAAAACGGACTTTGACATCACGAGCCGACAAAAAGGTCTTGCAAAACAACGCGGTTTCATTTATAATTTAACCATAAAATAAATTAAGGAGATCAAGCAAATGGCAAAGGAAAAAAATGAAAAAGCACAGGTTGTCAAAATGACCGACACCGATGAAAAGAAAAAAGCCCTCGAATCCGTGTTCCACGTTATAGAAAAGGAGTATGGAACAGGCAGCATAATGAAACTGGGAGACGTTACGGTATCGGACGTTGACGCGATTTCGACCGGTTCTCTCTCGCTCGATATGGCTTTGGGCGTGGGCGGACTGCCGAGAGGACGTATAATCGAGATTTACGGACCCGAGTCGTCGGGTAAAACGACGGTCGCGCTCCACGTTGTCGCGGAGGCGCAGAAAATGGGCGGCGAGGCGGCGTTTATCGACGCGGAACACGCGCTCGACCCCGTGTATGCGAAAAATCTCGGCGTGGATATAGACAACTTAATCGTCGCACAGCCCGACAACGGCGAACAGGCTCTCGATATTGCCGAGGCTCTCGTAAGGAGCGGTGCGCTCGACGTAATAGTTATAGACTCTGTTGCCGCGCTCGTGCCGAGAGCGGAGATAGAGGGCGAAATGGGCGACACGCACGTCGGCGTGCTCGCGAGACTTATGTCGCAGGCGCTTAGAAAGCTTACGGCTATTATAAACCGTTCCGGCACTGTCGTGATCTTCATAAACCAGCTCCGCGAAAAGGTCGGCGTAATGTACGGCAACCCCGAGACCACGCCCGGCGGACGCGCTCTTAAATTCTTCTCGTCCGTAAGACTTGACGTGAGGAAGTCGGAGGTTATAAAGAACGGCACGGAAATAGTCGGCAACAAGACGCGCGTCAAGGTCGTCAAGAACAAGGTCGCGCCGCCGTTTAAGGTGGCGGAGTTCGATATAATGTACGGCGAGGGCATATCGAAAGAGGGCAATATTCTCGATTTCGCCGTTGACAACGACATTATAAAGAAGTCGGGCGCGTGGTTCAGCTACAACGGCGAGAAGATAGGACAGGGAAGAGACAACGTCAGAAAATATATGCAGGATCACAAGGAGTTTACCGACGAGATAGACCAAAAGGTACGCGAGATACTCATGAGCCGCAAAAACGCCGCCGAGGGCGAACAGGACGATAACGCGGCTGTAACGGACAGCGAGGAAAATTAAAATATACAAAAAAAATCCATGTACGATACCGCGTTGAGACATTTTAACTAAAAATTATTACAAAATTTAAAAAAGCATTGACGCGAACGGTTTTTTTTAGTATTCTTATTATAGTGAATTAAGCAGATTAATTTTGAAATAATAAGACAGGGGGAACAAGTTCATGGTTTCAAGTGAAGTTGCGGTTCAGAATTCGGTAGGTCTCCACGCAAGACCGGCGACATTCTTTATTCAGAGAGCGAATGAGTTTAAGTCAAGCATATGGGTTGAAAAGGATGAGAGACGAGTAAACGCAAAGAGCCTTCTGGGCGTGCTTTCGCTCGGCATCGTAAAGGGTACGAAGATTTCCATAATCGCGGACGGCAGCGATGAGGAAGAAGCGGTTAAAACTTTGGTTGAGCTTATTGAATCAAACTTCTCCGAGTAATTTATAATAAACGTGAATAAAATAACTCTGCAGTATTTGTAGAGTTATTTTTTGTAATTAAACCGACGGCGCAAAGAGGAGCTGCGATTATGTTTGATTTGGAAGAGGAACTGAAAAATCTGCCCGACAGACCGGGCGTGTATATCATGCACAACTCCGACGGCGACGTTATCTACGTCGGTAAGGCGAAGATACTCAAAAACCGCGTGCGTCAGTATTTCCGCAAAAATTCCAACCATACCGCGAAGGTAATTGCGATGGTGTCGAACGTGGCGTGGTTCGAGTACATTGTGACCGATTCGGAGACGGAAGCGCTCGCGCTCGAATGTAACCTCATAAAAAAGCACCGCCCGAAGTACAACATACTTTTAAAGGACGACAAGCACTACCCGTATATCAAGGTCACAATAAACGAGCCGTACCCGAAACTTTTAAAGGTGCGAAAACTCCAGAATGACGGCGCGAAGTACTACGGGCCTTACGTGTCGGGTATTACGCTCAAAAACACGCTCGAGCTTGTGCAGAAGCTGTTTAAGCCGCCGACGTGCCGCAGAAAATTCCCCGACGATATACGTAAGGGCAGACCGTGCCTTAACTACCACATAAACAACTGCTTTGCGCCTTGTACCGGCAAGGTGAGCAGGGAGGAGTACAGACAGGTGTTTTTCAATATCTGCCGTTTTCTCGACGGCAACCACCGCGAGCTTTTGCAGAGTCTTACGGAGGAAATGAACGAGGCGTCAAGGAACATGCTCTACGAAAAGGCGGCTGATATACGCGACAAGATACGCGCCGTGAAGGATATAGAGGAGCAGCAGAAGATTATAAACACCGACCGTCAGGACGACCGCGACGCGATAGCCCTCGCGAGAGACGCGGGTACGGCGTTCTGCGAGATGTTCTTTATACGCGGCGGAAAGGTGATAGGCCGCGAAAGCTACAAGATAGACAACGTCACAAACTCGACCGAGCGCGAGATAATGACCGATTTCGTGAAACAGTTTTACCAGAGCGCGGAGTATATTCCGGGCGAGATACTCACGGAATACGAGATAGACGACATTGACGCGATTTCGGAGTGGCTGCGCAGTATTAAGGGCAGAAAAGTGACGATCACGTGTCCCATGCGCGGCGAGAAACACCACATGATAGAAATGGTACACTCGAACGCCGAGGTCGCGCTCGGTAATTACAAGATACGCGTGATGAAGGAGCGCGAGAAGAACACCGTTTTAGACAGTATGCAGGAGCTTTTAAAGCTTGAAAAACGTCCGAACCGCATTGAGGCTTACGACATATCGAACATACAGGGCGAGGACAACGTGGGCGCGATGGCTGTGTTTGAAAATGGCAGAGCCGCGAAACGCAAGCACAGACTGTTTAAAATAAAGTCCTTCGAGGGCGCGAACGACTACGCGGCAATGCGCGAGGTAATATACCGCCGTTTCCGCCACGCGCTCGACGAGGAGGATAAAATACGTACCGGCGAACTGCTGCGCAGGGACGCGAAATTCCTGCCGCTGCCCGACCTCATACTGCTCGACGGCGGACAGGGGCATTTGAGCACGATAACGGAACTGCTCGAAATGATAGAGACCGACATACCGACCTTCGGCATGGTAAAGGACGACCGTCACCGCACGCGCGCGCTCGTGTCGGAGGACGGCGAGATAGGCATAAATCCGTCAAGCCCCGTATTTAAACTGATAACGCTCATACAGGACGAGGTGCATAACACGGCGATATCCTACCACCGCAAGCTGCACGGCAAAATCACCTCGGAGCTTGACAAAATCGAGGGCGTCGGTGAAAAAAGACGAAAAGCCCTATTGACGGAATTTAAAACTGTTGATAAAATAAAAGAAACGGATGTGAACGAACTTATGCGCGCGGAGGGTATGAACCGCAAAGCGGCGCAGAGCGTGTACGATTATTTCAGGGGGAACGGCGATGTGGAAACTGAATGACAAAAACGGCGTAAAGTTTTACACAATATCCTCCTTTGAGGACACGGGACTTGTGCGCCACGGGTTTTCCACGCGTGAGGGCGGCGTGAGCAAGGGCTGCTACGCGTCCATGAATTTACGCTTTCACTGCGACGACGACCGCGCGAACGTGCTTAAAAACTACGAGATAATCTCAAACGCGCTCGGTATCGACCATACGCGCCTTGTGCTGTCGCACCAGACGCACGGCGACATAATCCGCACCGCGTCGGAAAGCGACCTCGGAAACGGCGTTGTGCGCGAAAACGCGTTTGAGAGTGTTGACGCGCTTATAACCGATAAGCCAAATATTCCGCTCGTCACGCTTTACGCGGACTGTACGCCCGTATTTTTCTTAGACCCCGTGCGGCGAGTTATCGCGCTTGCCCACTCGGGCTGGAGGGGAACGGCAGGGCGCATATCGGCTAAGGTCGTGCGTAAAATGGCTGCGGACTACGGCTCGAACCCCTCGGACATTCTTGCCGCGATAGGGCCGTCAATACAATGCGAAAGCTTTGAGGTCGGCGACGAGGTCGCCGAGATATTTATCCGTGAATTCGGCGCGGACACAGCCGTTAAATACGGAGACAAGTACCACGTCGATATGCAGAAGGCGATACGTATACAGCTTGAAAACGAGGGCGTAAAGAGCGTGGACGACTGCGGCATTGACACATACGAAAACAGCGGATTTTTATTTTCGCACAGAAAAACGAACGGAAAACGGGGAAACATGGGAGCGTTCCTCGAACTTATATGACATTGGAGAAAAAAATGAAAAAGATTGTATCACTTTTTTTGTCGGCTGTAATTTTAATATCGCTTGCGGGCTGCGAATTTCTCGACACGCTTACGGGCGAATACGAGGAAAGCGCGGAGGAAATGACCGCGGGCGAGGTTGCGCCGCCGGAAATATCCAATAATATCAGCATAGGTATTATAGACCACGACACGTTTAACCCGCTGCTTACGACGTCGGAAACGGTAAAGGAAGCGATGGAACTTGTGTACGAACCTCTTTTTGACATAGATGAAAAGATGCGCCCCGTACCCGTTCTGGCTGAAAGCTACACCGTTTCGCCGGACGGCAGGACATTTGAAATAAAGCTGCGCTCAGATGTGACGTGGCACGACGGCACGCGCTTTACGGCTATGGACGCGGCGTACACGATAAAGCAGATACGCTCGGGCATAACGGCGTACACCGACCATGTTTTGAATATAGCCGATTACACGGGCATAGACGACGACAAGCTGCGCATTACGCTCAATTACGCCGTGCCGAATTTTGTGACGCTGCTGACGTTCCCGATAGTGCAGTACCGCACCGATATGTCGGGTTCAAAGAATTTTATACCCGTCGGTACGGGCCCGTTCCGTTACGATTCTCAGCCCACGTCTGGCAGACTTATGTTCGTGGCTTACGACGGCTACCACGGCGGCAGGGCGCAGATCGACAGCGTTACGGCGTATATGATACCGAGTCTCGAAAAATACGAGTCGATGTTCGAAGCGAGCGAGATAGACCTTATGACGGGCGACACGGCTGACCTTTCGGAGTACTCGCCGCGCGGCAGCGCGAACGTCAACGAGTACACGACGAACCGCATGACGTACCTCGGATTTAACACGACGAACCCGCTCTTCACGGGCGTGAACACAAGAAAGGGAATAGCAAAGCTTATAGACAAGGACAATATAGTAAATTCCGTAATATACTCGCGCGGCGTAGCCGTTGACGCGCCGATAAACCCGTCGTCGATATACAACTACGATACGAACACAAAATTCAGGCGCGACGAACTCACAGCCGCGTCGCTTCTCGGCGACGACGGCTGGGGTACGAACGATGACGGCGACTATGAACGCACCGTGAACGGCGCAAGTCAGATTTTATCGTTTACCGTGCTTACCGACAGCGACAACTCCGAGAAAACGGCTGTAGCGAACAGGATAGCCGAAATGTTCAACGAATTCGGCATAGGTACGGAGGTCGTAGCCGTGCCGTACGACGATTACAGGAACCGCGTGAATACAAGGAATTTCGACGTGGTGGTGGACGAAATGGTGCTGCCGCCCAACAACGATTTGTCCATGCTCATATCGTCGGCGGGCAACTCGTTCGGGTACGTGAACACGACGCTCGACACGCTTGTGGGTCAGATGGGCATGACGTACGACGAGGAACAGCTAAAGGAACTTTACAGAAACTACGGTACGGCCGTCACGGAGGAAATGCCGTTTGCCGCGCTGTTCTTCCGCAAGGGCATAGTGATGTCGGGCGCGAAAATAAAAACGCCGATAGTACCGTCCATTACGCGCCATTTCAGGAACGTGAACGAGTGGAGCGTGAAGTGATGAGGGTCGTTGTTGTCGGAGCAGGCGCGGCGGGGCTTGTAGCCGCCGGTAAAGCGTCGGAGAGAGCCGACGTTACGCTCGTAGAAAAGAACGAGCGCGTCGGCATGAAGATAGGCATAACGGGTAAGGGTCGGTGCAATCTCACAAACAACGCCGACATATCCGACTTTATCGGGCAGTATCCGCGTAACGGCAGATTTTTATATTCGGCATTGTATAATTTTACAAACCGTGATATAATAAATCTTATAGAGCGTTTCGGCGTTAAAACGACGGTTGAGCGCGGCGGCAGGGTGTTCCCCGAAAGCGGACGCGCCACGGACGTTGCGGAGGCTCTTCGCAAGTACGCGCTGTCGCACGGAGCGACGCTTACGCACGCCGCGGTCAAATCGCTTATAACCGAAAACGGCGAGGTAAAGGGCGTAAGGACAAACAAGGGTAAAATACCGGCCGATAAAGTAATAGTATGCACAGGCGGAAAGTCGTACCCCAAAACAGGCTCGACGGGCGACGGTTACGCGTTTGCCGAAGAGGTCGGTCACACGATCGTGCCGCCGAAAGCGTCCTTAATACCGCTCATAACCGAGGAAAAGTGGGTAAGGGACGTAATGGGGCTGTCACTGCGCAACGTGCGTGTGACGGCGTACGACGGCAAAAACAGAAAGGTATTCTCCGATTTCGGCGAGATGCTGTTCACGCATTTCGGCGTGTCCGGACCCGTGATACTGTCAATGTCCGCATACCTGAAAAATATCGGCGCGGAGAAATACAAAATATCAATAGACTTAAAGCCCGCGCTCGACACGGAAAAGCTGACGGCGCGAGTGATGCGCGACTTCGAGAAGTACAGCCGCAAAAAGCTGATAAACGCGCTTGACGACCTGCTCCCGAAGGCACTCATACCGATAGTCGTAAAGCAGTCGGGCGTGCCTGACGACAGGAGCATAAGCGAAATAACGCGCACGGAAAGAGCGGCGGTGGTGGAGACGCTTAAAAATCTCACGCTTACGGCGGTCGGTACGCGCCCCGTCGAGGAGGCTATCGTAACGTCGGGTGGCGTGAGCGTGAAGGAGATAAACCCGTCCACAATGGAGTCGAAGCTCGTAAAGGGCTTGTACTTCGCGGGCGAGGTAATAGACGTGGACGGTTACACGGGAGGATATAATTTACAGGCTGCGTTTTCGACCGGCTATCTTGCCGGAGAGAGCGCGTCGGGGGAGGTATAAATTATGGCTGACGTAGGGAGCAGAGAGGTGTGCAAGGCGGCAATCGAAATTGCCATGACAGAGACGCGCGACGCGGAAACAGAAATGAAGGACGCAAACGCGTCAAACGGCATACGCTCGGCGGCGATAGATTTCGGCAGCGACTTTTTCAGCGCGGTGCCGAAGATACTCGAACGCGCCGTTGTGGCGGCGAAACGCGAGGGGGTTATAAGCTCCACCCACGCCGAGGAGGGCGCGGTCGCGGGGGCGGCTCACGAGGCGCTGCAGCAGATAGTCAACAAGTGCGTCGGGCTTAACCTCGGCGGTAAAATAGGGATAGCCCGCTGCGGCGCGCATATAAGCGTGTGCGTGTTTTTCGCGATAGGGCTGTTGAACCTTAACGACGTGGCAATAGGTATGGGACACAGAGTAGTATAAACGAAAGGAAAATAATTATGGCAGTAAGAGCAATACGCGGCGCGACGACCGCGGAGGAAAACACGCGCGAGTCTATACTCGGCGCGACACTGGAGCTTATAAAGGCGATAGAGGACGCGAACGACTTAAAACGCGCCGACTCTATTTCAATCATATTCACCGTCACAAAGGACTTGACGGCTGTATTTCCCGCGGCGGCGGCAAGGGAGTTCGGTCTTACGTTCGTGCCGCTGCTCGATATGCAGGCTCCCGACATAGACGGCAGCCTTGAAAAGTGCATACGCATAATGATACATATCAACACCGACAAGACGAAGGAAGAGATCAACCACGTCTACCTTCGCGGCGCGAAGAAGTTAAGACCCGATTTGGCGAAGTGATGGGAGGAAAAACTATGAAACACATAGCCGTAGCCGTTGACGGGCCGGCGGGAGCGGGCAAGAGCAGCGTTTCCAAAGCCGTCGCGAAGGATATGGGTTACACCTACATAGACACGGGCGCGATGTACCGCGCAGCCGCGCTTTTCGCGATAGAAAACGGCATAGATATACGCGGTGACCGCGACGCGCTGATAAGCCGTCTCGACGAGATAAAAATCGCGCTCAAAAACGAAAACGGCGCGCAGCGCGTGTATTTAAACGGCAGGGACGTTTCGGAGCGCATAAGACAGGAGGACGTGTCGGTCGGCGCGTCGGACATAGCCGTAATACCCGAGGTGCGCGTAAAGCTTGTGGCGATGCAGCGCGAAATGGCGAAAACGGACGATGTGATAATGGACGGACGCGACATCTGCTCGACCGTACTGCCAGACGCGCAGGTGAAAATATTCCTCACCGCGTCGGTCGACGCACGCGCCAAACGTCGGTATGACGAGCTTACGGCTAAAGGCGTCGTGTGCGACTACGAAAAGCTTAAAGCCGACATAGAGTACCGCGACAAAAACGACTCGGAGCGTGAAATGTCGCCGCTTAAAAGGGCGGACGACGCGGCGCTCCTCGACACGACCGACCTCACGTTTGACGAGGCCAAAGAACGCGTAAAGGAGCTTATAAGAGATGTTTTATAATATAGCAGTATGGATAGTGCGCGCCGCTCTTTTGGTCGTATTCCGTATAAAAACGGTCGGCAGGGAGAACATACCGAAGGAGGGCGGCGTTATAATCGCGTATAACCACCGCAGCTACTGGGATCCCGTAATGGCGGGTCTGACGTGTCCGCGCAGGCTGCGTTTTATGGCGAAGGAGGAACTGTTTAAAAATAAATTTTTCGGCTTTCTTATAAAATCGCTCGGCGCGTTCCCCATATCACGCGGACACGGCGATTTGGGAGCGATAAAGGGTTCGCTTAAAATACTCGCGAAGGGCGACGCGATGCTGATATTCCCCGAGGGCAGACGCGTACTTGATAACTCTCGCCCCAAGGCAAAGCCCGGCATGGTCGCGATAGCGCACCGCGCAAAAGTACCCGTGGTACCCGCGTCAATATCGGGCGAGTACAAGTGGATGCGCAAAATAACCGTCACCTACGGCGAGCCGGTGTACCTCGACTTCACGAAAAAGCTTACGCAGGAGGAAACACAGGCGGCTGCCGACGGCGTTATGGCAAGGATAAGGGAAAAGCTATGATCACGGTTGCGAAAACGGCAGGCTTTTGCTACGGCGTGAAACGCGCCGTTGACGGGGTTTACGCCGAAATAGAAAAGGGAAACAAAATCGCGACGCTCGGACACCTTATCCATAACGGTCAGGTCATAGCGGAGCTTGAGGAAAAGGGCGTTAAATCGTATGAGCGTGTGAGCGACATACCGAAGGACTGTGCTGTCGTGATACGCGCGCACGGCGTGGGCGAGGACGTGTATAAGGAGATAGGCGAGAGACAGTGCATTGACCTCACGTGTCCGTTCGTCGCGAAGATACACAAAATAGTCTCGGAGCATTACGCCGAGGGCTGTCAAATCGTGATAGTCGGCGACGAAAAACACCCCGAGGTCATAGGTATAAACGGTCACTGTAACGGCAGCGCGGTCATTGTGAACGACCGAAACTATATACCGCCGCCGGAATTGTGCGGGAAAAAGCTTTGCATTGTAGCACAAACAACAATAAATAAGGATTTTTTTGGTGAAATCGTACAAAATATAAAAAAAACTTGCAAAAGTACCCTAATATTTGATACAATATGTAGTGCGACGAAAGACAGGCAAAAGGAAGCGGAGGAACTTTCGCGTATTTCGGATGTGATGATTGTAATCGGCGGAAAGGAAAGCTCGAATACAAGAAAGCTGTACGAAATATCGAAACGGAACTGTACCGAAACCTATCACGTTGAAACTGCGCGGGATCTACCCGCGAAAAAAACACATAATAAAATAGGTATTACCGCCGGCGCGTCAACCCCCGGAGGTATTATCGAGGAGGTAAAAAAGGCTATGAGTGAAAATGTAAAAAATGAGGAGAACTTTGCGGAGCTGTTTGAACAGTATTCGAGCAAGACTCTGAATAACGGGGACATTGTTGAAGGAACCGTTGTGGAGGTTCGCAGCAATGAAGTTATCGTTGATTTGGGCGGGTTCAAGTATAACGGACAGCTCGCAGCGGATCAGCTTACGAACGACCCCGCACTTAAGCCGTCGGATGTTGTAAAAGAAGGCGACACAATCAAGGTTTATGTTGTAGGCGTAAATGACGGTGAGGGAAAGGTTGTTTTATCACGCAAGAAGGTGATAAACGAAGAAGGATGGATCAAGATTAAAGAGGCTTACGAGGAAGGCAGAACCCTCGAAGGCAAGATTACCAAAGCCGTTAAGGGCGGAGTTATTGCCATAACGGAGGATACACAGGTATTCATCCCCGCCCGTCAGGTATCGGGAAGATTTGTGCAGGACCTTCAAAGCCTTGTGGGAGATATAGTAAACTACAAGATTATAGAGATTGATGACAGAAGAAAGCGCGTTATCGGTTCGGTACGCGTAATCATAGAGGCGGAGAGAAAGGAAAAGGAAGCCAAGTTCTGGGCTGAGGCGGAAGTAGGCAAGAAGTACGAGGGCGTTGTGAAGTCAATCACAAACTTCGGCGCGTTCGTTGACATCGGCGGCGTGGACGGTCTCGTTCACATCAGCGAGCTTTCGTGGAACAGAATAAAGCATCCGTCGGAGGTAGTTAAAGAGGGCGACGTTCTCGAGGTATACATCAAGGACATCAACCCCGAAACAAAGAAAATATCGCTCGGCTACAAGAAGGCTGAGGACAACCCGTGGGTAATCGCGAAGTCGAAGATTGCGATAGGCGACATAGTAAAGTGTAAGATAGTACGTATGCTGCCGTTCGGCGCATTTGCCGAGATTATCCCGAACGTGGACGGTCTTATCCATATTTCGCAGATTTCCGACAAGAAGATCGGTAAGCCGGAGGACGTATTGTCAATCGGTCAGGAAGTAGAGGCTCAGGTAACGGACGTTAACTGGGACGACAAGAAGATAAGCCTTTCAATCAGCGCGCTTATTCCCACAAAGATTGTGGAAGACAAGAAGGAAGAGGATGAAGTTCCCCTGAACGCGGAAACGCTCGTATACTCGACAAACCCCGACGTGGAGGTTGACGAGACGATTGAGATCGAGCCTGCGGAGGAAGAAACTCCGGCAGAAGAACCCGCCCCCGCAGAGGAAACTGCTCCGGCGGAGGAGACAGCAGAAGAAGATACCGCCCCCGTAGAGGAGACAGCGGCAGAGGAAACAACTGCGGAGGATGAAAAAGCGGAGGATGCTGAATAATCGTAATGAAAAAAGGCAGGTAAATCCTGCCTTTTTCGATTTTTATAGCAGAGAGGTATAAAAATATGACAAAGTTTGACGAATTTGCACAAAGCGTAAAAGGCAAAGACATTACCGTGGTAGGCATAGGCATATCCAATCTGCCGCTTATAAAATTTCTTGCGGCGTACGGCGCGAACGTTACGGCGCGTGACGAGAGAGCGAGAAAGGATATGGCTGAAACGGCGGATGAACTTGAAAAGATGGGCGTGAACCTGATTTTCGGCGACGGCTATCTCAAAGACCTTTCCGGCGACGTTATATTCAAAACACCGGGTATGCGTTTTGATGTGCCCGAACTGCTCGCCGCGAAGGAGAGAGGCAGCAAGGTTACAAGCGAAATGGAAGTTTTCTTCGACGTTTGTCCCGCGCATATTATAGCGGTGACGGGCAGCGACGGAAAGACGACCACCACCACTCTTATCCACAAGATGATGACAAACGCCGGCTACACGACATGGCTCGGCGGCAATATCGGCGCACCCGTACTTACCGACACGGGTAAAATGAAGGAGGACGACTGGGTCATATTGGAACTTTCGTCGTTCCAACTGCACACCATGCGCAAATCTCCCGAAATAGCCGTTATAACAAATATAAGCCCGAACCACCTCGACAAGCATAAGGACTACGAGGAATATATAGACGCGAAAAAGAACATTATGCGCTACCAGAGGGAGGGCAATGTTCTTGTCGTGAACGCGGACAACGACGTGACCGCAAAAATCGGCAGAGAGGCAGCCGGTGCGGTACGGTATTTTTCGAGACGCGGCAAGGCGGACGTGTACCTTGAAGGCGACGTTATAAAGCGCGGCAGCGTCGAGGTGCTTAACATTAACGACATTAAAATCCCCGGTATGCACAACGTGGAAAACTATATGGCTGCGATTGCCGCAGTGTCGGGGCTTGTCGGCGACGATGTGATACGCGATATAGCAAAAACCTTCGGCGGCGTGGAGCATAGAATAGAACTTGTCAGAATACTCGACGGCGTTCGCTATTACAACAGCTCCATCGATTCAAGCCCGAACAGAACGATAAACACGCTGCGCGTGTTCCCCGAAAAGGTGATACTTATCGCGGGGGGTAAGGACAAGGGTATACCGTTCGACTCGCTCGGACCTGCGCTTGCCGAGTACGTAAAGACGCTCATACTCATAGGTGAGACATCGGGAAAAATCAATGACGCTCTTAACGATGAAATAAATCGTACGGGAAAGGGTAAAAATATAGAGGTGATACGCGTCCAAAGCTACGAGGACGCGGTAAACACCGCAAGGAGCCGCGCCGAAAGCGGCGACGTGGTACTCCTTTCGCCCGCAAGCACCAGCTACGACATTTTCCATAATTTTATGGAACGCGGTAATTTGTTTAAGAAGATAGTGAATGAATTGAGATAAAGTTCGCGGCACATATCGTGAGGCCCCCTTGTTAAAGGGGGCTGTCACGCGCAGCGTGACTGGGGGATTCCTTTTCAATTTCTACAATGAATCCCTCCACCGCCTTCGGCGGTCCCCCTCCCTTTGACAAGGGAGGCTAACGCCGCCAAATCCCACATAAAAGGAACACAACGTAATGAAAGACCTAATCAAACAACTCAGCGATATGCGTGGCATATCGGGATTTGAATACAGAATAACGGACGAAATAAAAAACCTTCTCGCGCCGTACTGCGACAGCGTTAAAACCGACGCGCTCGGCAGCGTGATAGGAGTTAAGCGGTGCGGAAAGGAAAACGCGCCGTCCGTCATGATCGAGGCGCACTGCGACGAGATAGGACTTATGGTTACATCAATAACCGACGAGGGCTATATAACCTTCACAAACGTCGGCGGCGTGGACAAAACTACGCTCCCGTCCGGCGAGGTAACGGTACATGGAAAGCGCGATTTGTGGGGCGTGATAGGAATACAGTCCGAGCGTTTTCTCGAGGACGGCAAGAGCGTCGATATACGCGACATGGCTATAGACACCGGACTTGACGCGAATACGGTAAAGGAGTGCGTGTCCGTCGGCGACAGCGTAACGATAGCGCAGTCGGTGGGAGACATGGGCGATACGCAGTTCAGCGGAAAGTCACTCGACGACCGCGCGAGCGTCGCGGCGATAATAACGGTTATGAAGAATATACAAAACGCCGATTTAAACGTCGATGTGTACGCCGTGGCGGCTGTACAGGAGGAGGTCGGCTGCCGCGGCGGCAAGACGACCGCCTACGGCGTGAACCCCGACATGGCAATAGCGATAGACGTGACGCACGCCGCCACGCCCGACAATTCCGACGCGTTTGAAACGGGCTGCGGCACGGCTGTTTGCGTCGGTCCGAACCTTCACCCGCGCCTTACCGACCGTCTGCTCAAAACAGCCGAAAAGCACGGTATAAAAGCCGTGGTCGAGGTAGAGGGCGGCGATACCGGCACGGACGCGTGGGAGATACAGACCGCACGAGACGGCATACCGACCGCGCTTTTGTCGATACCGCTAAAATATATGCACACGTCCGTCGAAACGCTCGACGTATCCGACGCCGATGCAACGGCGGCTCTTCTCACGGAATTTATAAAGGAAAGCGGGGTCGATACGAAATGGCTGACCTTATGAAACGGCTTTCCGAAAACTTCGGCGTGAGCGGCGCGGAGGACGATGTGAGACGGCTCATAATCGACGAAATAAAGGACAAAACCGACGAGATAACCGTTGACACAATGGGAAACGTGATCGCTCTCAAAAAGGGCAAAAAACGCGGCAAAACGATAGCCGTGACGGCTCCCATGGACGAAGTCGGGCTTATAATAAGCGAAATAACCGACAAGGGTTATCTGAAATTTAAGCCGGTAGGCGGCATTGACGCGCGAAAGCTTGTGTCAAAGCGCGTCGTTACTCGCGGCGGCGTAAAGGGCGTAATCGGCATGAAGGCGGTGCATCTTCGCACAAAGAGCGAGCGCGAGACGGTCACAAAGACAAAGGATTTGTTTATAGATATAGGCGCGAAGGACAAAGCCGACGCGGAAAAGCGCGTGCGTCTCGGCGAGTATGCGATGTTTGACACCTCGTTCGCCGACCTCGGCGGACGCGTTAAGGGTAAGGCGCTCGAACGCAGCGCGGCGTGCATGGCGCTTATGAACGCACTCGGCGGCGAATACCCCTACGACTTTTACGCGGTATTCATCGTTCAGCACGAGGTAGGCTCGCGCGGCGCGGCTGCGGTGTCGCACAAGCTTAACGCCGACGCTGTTCTCACCGTGACGGCTGCCGACACGACCGACGCATACGGCTGTGAGACGCGGGGGTTAAAGCTCGGCGAAGGCGTAACGGTAAGCCTGCGCGACGCGCGGGTAATAAGCGACCGCAGTCTTGCCGAAAAGCTGCTCGATGCGGCAAATGAAAGCGGCATACGGGTAAACCGCGGCGTAACGTCCGACCTTACCGACGGAGGAACGGCGCAGCTTACGGACGCACGCGTCGTGAGCGCGCTCATACCGTGCCGCTATGCGCGATCTCCCGTGTCGATAGCCGACAAGGGCGACATAGAAGAAACGGAAAAATTTATAAGACTGTACCTCAATAAAATCGGAGAATCGATATAATGGAAATTTTGAAATTACTGGAGGACATGACGCGTATCGACGCGCCGTCCGGCTGTGAAAGCGGCATTAGGGATTACATTGCGCGGTATGCGGAAAAATACTGCGGAGAGGTGTACGCCGACGGTATGGGTAACCTCATTGCCCGCAGACGCGGCAACGGTAAAAAAATAATGTTCGCCGCGCATATGGACGAAATCGGCGTTATAATAACGGGCGCGGACGAAAAGGGATTTTTGTATTTCGCGCCGCTTGGCGGGTTGAACGTCAAAAATCTCATAAACCTGCGCGTGCGCTTTTTAAACGGCGCGGAGGGCGTGATAGCCGCCGACGAGGAAAAGCTCGGCGACAAGCCGAAAACGGACAAGATGTTTATAGACGTGGGCGCGAAAAACAGGGAAGAGGCTGAAAAAATCGCAAAGATAGGCGACTGCGCCGCGTTCGTCGGAGACTTTTACACGCGCGGCGACACGGTAATATCGAAGGCTCTCGATAACCGCGCCGGATGCGCCGCGCTTATGGCTGCGATGAGCGAAATAAAGAACGATACGAATGACCTAATTTTTGTGTTCACCGCGCAGGAGGAGGTCGGACTTCGCGGCGCGAAAACAGCCGCGTTCGCGCTTGAACCCGACATTGCCATATCGGTTGACACAACCGACACGGGCGACGTGCCGGGTATGGCGAAAAGCGACGTAAAGCTGGGCGGCGGCGCGGCGATAAAGGTAATGGACAGATCCGTTATATGCGACGCGTCCGTAAGGGACAGGCTCATTCAGACGGCACAAAAAAACAACGTGCCGCATACGCTTGAAATAATGACTGACGGCGGCACGGACGCGGGAGCTATTCACCTGACCCGCGCGGGAATTAAAACGGGCGGCATATCCGTGCCGACGCGGTATATACACTCGGTATCGGAAACGGCGAGTATTTCCGACATAGAAAACTGCGCGAGACTTATAAAGCTTGCGGCGGAAACCGAATGGTAAAATTTTGGAGGTGTAAAAATGGCAACTTGGGGAGTGCATCTGCGTATAGCCGGAAGATTTTTGGACAGAGTGCCGAAGGAATATCACAGGGAATTTGTGACGGGTACGGTCGCGCCCGACTGCGGTTACGGGAAAAAGGACAGTGAGGGCGAGTTTGAGCCGCCCCCGACGGTGACGCACTGGTCGCCCACCGGCGCAAAAAACGACTGCCGCTACAAGGACTTTAAGGCGCAGTACGTCACGGGCGCGAGCGGCGGCGATTACTGGTTCTATCTCGGCTACTACCTTCATCTTATGACGGATATAATGTGGTCGGTGACGATGTATATGCCGACGCATATAAAATACAAGGAACAGTACGATAAAAATGCGCATTTTCTGAGCGTGATAAAAAAGGACTGGAACGAAATCGACGCGGCGTATCTGCAAAGGTCGAAACACCACCCCGTGTACGACATTCTGACGACCGTCACCGAGGTGAAGGACTACCTGCCGTATTACGAAAAAGGACAGCTTACGGCGCAGATAAAATTCATCACGGATTATTACACGAATTACGAGGAAGTGCCGGACAGGGAATACATATATACCCGACCGGAGGAAATAGAAAACTTCATAGAGTGCGCGTCGTATCTTTTAAAACTTATCGCTGAAAGAGAAAAGCTGCTGTGACTGTCACGGCAGCTTTCTGTATTTCGGTATGTTTTTTTCGTCGTTAAACGCGATGAGCGCTTTTGTGTCGCGCGTCACGGGCGCGTCAAGGTCGGTTATCCGCTCACCGTCAACGACACCGCCGTCAATTACGTAAGCGGGCGACGAGTAGCCGCCGCTCTCTATTACGGACGCCGCCGACGCGCCTATCGGCACGGAGAACGTTTCAGGCTCCAATATCTCGTCTCCCGATACGGTTACAAGCTTATTCGTGACCGGCGCACCCGTGTTTAATACAGTCGACATATTCACGAGCGTTTCGGGCGACAGTATGAGCGCGTTTGTGAGCGGGCTGCCGGTAACGGCGTTTATGAGTATCTCGCTCCTGCTCTGCGGGTATCGCGCCTTTAAAATCACAGGCGAAATTTTGGGATGGTAGCGCAGATGATATTTAAAATCCGCGTAAGTTTTTTTTGTGTCGTTCTCGACCGCGACGTACGCCGTCGTTATGCCCGACAGCCGCATAGCCGTTTCGAGAGCGGATATAATCACCTCCGCGTTATCCCTCGCCGACATCTGCGGCGATGAAACGTATGGGTCGGAGTCAAAGCAGCAGACGATTATACAGTCGCTCACGCGCCGTTCGGAAAGAAGCGTGTGCAGCGGCGCGCGCTGAAGTCTCTCGTACACGCAGCCCTCTCTCAAAAGCCACAGCGTTTCGCGTGTCGTAAGCTCGCTTAGGGGCTTTGCCGCCTTTACGTGCGGAGCGCGTGCGGACATCATATCGTTTTCGATGGTGACGCAGTTTTCATTTACGGAAACCACCTTGCCCGATGAACCGCTTACAACGGGAATTGTGTCAAATTCGGATATATCGGCTATCTTCTGACCTATCAGCACAAAATCACCCTCCGCCACGACAGGTTCGAGCGTAAAGCCATTCTGTCCGAGCGGGTAACGGTGCATTGACGAGGGAATGGGCGTTCTGATTTCACGCGTGCGCGAAAAACCGTTATGTTTCGCGTATTTTTTCGCGCCCTTAAAGGAAATAGCCATTTTTGTTGTCTCCTTTTTTGTTATATACACGTATTTTACCATAACGACGCGAAAAAAGCAAATAAATTATTCCGTCTTGCATATTTCTTCCCGATGTGGTAAGATATAGGAAAACAGACATACGGGAGGACGCTATGGGAGCATTGTACAGGAAAACGCCGCTTATGGGCTGGGCGTCGTGGAATTGTTTCAGAACGCATATAAGCGAGGAAATAATGAAGGAGCAGGCGGACGCGCTCGTGAAAACGGGACTCGCGGACTGCGGCTACACGTATTTTAATATGGACGACGGGTTTTTCGGCGGACGCTCGGCTGACGGACAACTCCTTTTCCACAAGGAGCGTTTCCCGAACGGCATAAAAGTCATAGCCGATTACGCTCATTCGCTCGGACTTAAAGCGGGCATTTATTCGGACGGCGGCGACAACACCTGCGGTCACTATTACGACGGCGAGAACAAGGACGGCGCGGGCGTGGGTCTGTACGGCTATGAGGAACGGGATCTGCGTATGTTCCTCATTGACTGCGGCTACGACTTCATAAAGGTTGACTGGTGCGGCGGCGTGCGGCTCGGACTTGACGAGGAGGAGCAGTACACGAAGATAGGAAATATTATAGACGACATTCGCCGCGAAACGGGCAGACAGCTTGTGTACAATATCTGCCGCTGGCAGTTCCCCGGACCGTGGGCTGCGAAGGTCGCGGACTCGTGGCGCACCGGCGCGGACATAGCACCGAATTTTGACTCGGTTATGTACCAGATAGATATGATAAAGCCGCTTGCGCGTTACGCGTCGCCCGGACATGTGAACGACCTCGACATGATGCAACTCGGCAACGGCGGCATGACGCATGAGGAGGAAAAGACGCATTTCGCGATGTGGTGCATGATGTCAACGCCGCTTATGATAGGCTGTGACCTCACGAAAATAAGCGAGGAAACGCTCGCGATACTCAAAAACCGCGAACTGATAGCGGTAAATCAGGACAGCGCGTGCCTGCAGGCGTATGTCGCGAAGGAGATAAAGGACGCGGACGGTAAAACGGTCGGCGAGGTTTGGATAAAGGATTTGGGAGAGAAAAATTCACGCGTCAAGGCGGTCGCACTCTTAAACAGGAGCGAAAATACACTTGACATGAACGCGGCTCTTTCGGAGGTTGGTCTTGCGGGCGGGGTCATATCCGCGAGAGACATTACAAACGGTGCGGACGTGACGATAAATAACGAAATTGCGGCAAGGGTAAACGGTCACGGCGTAATCGTATACAGGATTGAAACCGAGAGCAGCGTCCCCGTCGCGAACAAGGACGACATAGGCGAAATTGATAGTAAGCCGACGGTTAAAATAACGCCAGACGAGGCGAAGGAGCTTGTAAAAGACGGTGCGGTGCTTGTTGACGCACGCGAGGAGAGCGAGTTTGAAAAATCGCATCTGGACGGCGCGGTGAACATCTGCTACCTCGCCGTGGGCGCGATAGCGAAACACGTTATACCCGACAAGTCGCGGAAAATAATCGTATACTGCGCGACGGGCAAGCGTGCGATGCAGGCAAAGCTGTGCCTTGAATACCTCGGCTACGAAAACGTGTATTATCTCGGCGCGGTCAAGCTTGAAAAATAACGGCGGACGGTGTATAATAATATAAATACACTTGTGCGCCGCGGAGGTGGTGTTGGTTTATGAAAACGGCTTTGATAATAAACGGGGCAAAGGACAGGGAACTTGAAAACACAAGGCGTATCGTCGACTTTTTAAAGGACAAGACGGAACTATGCACCGACGACGAGCATATAGCCGCGTCGCTCGGGATAAAGTACGCGGTAAGCGCGGAACTCCTTTCGGGCGCGGACGTCGCGGTCGCGCTCGGCGGCGACGGAACGATACTGCAAAGAGCTGCGGAGTGCGCCCAGAACGGCGTGAAGGTACTCGGCATCAACCTCGGCAAAATAGGGTTTATGGCTGAAATAGAGCCGTCCGACACCGAGTGTGCGCTCGAAAAGCTTTTATCGGGCGATTACGGTACGGAAAAACGCATGATGATAAAGGCGATTATACGCAAGAGTGACGGCAGCGAAAAAAGCTTTCACGCGCTCAACGACGTGGTTGTGTCGAAATCGCTCGGCGACCAGCTTATCGCGGTCGAGCTTTTCGCGGACGGCGAACGTGTGAACCGTTACAGCGCGGACGGACTTATAATAGCCACCCCGACGGGTTCGACGGGCTATTCAATATCTGCCGGCGGGCCTGTGGTAGAGCCGGGAATGAGACTGCTCGTGGCGACGCCCATTTGCGCTCACACATTATCGGCGCGCAGCGCGGTACTCCCTTCATGCAAAACAATAAAAATCAAAATTAACAGCTTTTATGGCGGCAGCGAGGCATTTGTGACAGCGGACGGCGGCATCAGGTGCGGCATCACGGACAATGACGAGGTAATCATAACGGAATCGGAGTATGATTTTGAACTTATCAAAATCGGAAATCAGTCATTCTATGACACGCTCATAAGCAAGCTGTCATAGCAGCGGAGGTTGTTTAAAATGAAATACAAGAGGCAGGGACAAATTCTGCGCATCGTACACGAGCAGAATATCAAAACCCACGAGCAGCTTATAGAGGAGCTTGAAAAGTGCGGCTATAAGGTGACGCAGGCAACGGTATCGCGCGACATAAAGGATTTGGGACTTGTGAAAATCCCCATGCCGTCGGGCGGCAGCGTCTATTCCTCGCCGGACGACATTCCCGAGGAAATGGACAGGCGCATAAACGTGATAACCGACACCGTTCGCAGCGTCGAGTACGCGCTCAACAGCGTCGTGGTAAGGACGTATCCGGGTATGGCGTCGGCTGTGGCTGCGTCGGTAGACAGCACCATGAGGGGCGACTTTTTAGGCTCGGTAGCCGGCGACGACACGCTCCTTATAATAGCCGCGTCGGAGGACAAGGCGCGTGAAATAACGGAAAAGCTCAGAAAGCTTTTTAACGGAGGAGAATGACATAAATGCTCACAGGTTTATCCATAAAAAACGTTGCCGTAATAGACAAACTGACCGTCGATTTTCACGACGGCGTGACCGTTCTCACGGGTGAGACGGGCGCGGGCAAGTCAATAATTATCGACTCGATAAACATGATACTCGGCGATAGGGCAAACAGAGAGTCTGTGCGTTTCGGCAGCGGCGAGGCGGTCGTACAGGCTGTTTTTGACGCGCCCGAGAGTATACAAAAGCTGCTCGCGGACAACGATATAGACGCGGAGGACGGCGAACTTATAATAACGCGCCGCGTGACTGCCGACGGCAAGAGCAGCGCGCGCGTAAACGGTATGGCTGTAACGCTCAACGTGCTGCGCGAAATATCGGACAGCCTTGTGAACATACACGGTCAGCACGACAATCAGGCACTTTTAACGCCGTCGCGCCACATGGGCTTTCTTGACGCTTACGCGGACGACGCGGAGCAGCTTGAAAAATATAAATGTCTGCTCACGGAGCATCGCGGTATTTTGAAAAAGCTTGACTCGCTCAAAATGGACGAGCGCGAAAAGATGCAGCGTATGGATCTGCTCGAATATCAGATAAACGAGATAAAGGGCGCGAACCTTGCCGCAAATGAGGAAGAGGAACTTACGGCTCGGCGCACTGTACTCGCGAACGCAGAACAGATAAAAACGGCGATAGACGAGGCGTACGCCAATTTGTACGGCGGCGATGAGACGCAGCCCGCGTACGACGGCGTTAGTATAGCCGCTGACGCGCTCTCGCGTATAAGCGGGCTTAACCCGCGCCTTAACGAGCTTTACGAGGCGGTAAACACCATTATGTACACGATGGAGGACGCGGCGCACGAGATAAAGGAGTACGGCGACGGCGTGGAGTACGACGAGCGCGAACTTAACGAAACCGAGGAACGCCTTGAAACAATATCGCGCCTTAAACGCAAATACGGCGGCAGCGTGCAGGCGGTTCTTGACTACCTTGCCAAAGCCGAAAGCGAACTTAACGACATAAAGCTGAGCGACGAAAAGACGGCTGAACTTACGGAAAAATTAAACGAAACAACCGACCGTCTCCGCGCCGAGGGTAAAAAGCTTACGGACATACGGAAAAAAGCGGCAGCCGACCTTGAAAAGCGCATAGAAACGTCACTCGGCGAACTTAACATGGAAAAGGCGCGATTTAGCGTAAGCGTGGAGAGCGCGGACGAGTTTTACGACAACGGCATGGACAAGGCGGAGTTTTTGATAAGCGCGAACCCCGGCGAGCCGTTAAAGCCGCTTGTGAAAATAGCATCGGGCGGCGAGCTTTCACGCGTGATGCTCGCGATAAAGTCGATACTTGCCGACACGGACGAGGTAGGCACGCTCATATTCGACGAGATAGACACGGGCGTTTCGGGCAGGGCGGCGGTAAGCATAGCCGAAAAACTCAAAGGCATAGGCAAAAACAAGCAGGTAATATGTATAACCCACCTTCCGCAGCTTGCGGCGGCGGCTGACAACCATTACCTGATACAGAAAAACACGGACGGCGAAATGGCAAGCACAACGCTTACGGAGCTTGACGAGCGCGGCAGGGAAGAGGAGCTTGCGCGCATAATAGACGGACGCGAGGTAAGCGATCTGGCGTTAAAGCACGCGAGACAAATGCTGTCGGACGCGCGCGGATAAGGAGAATCAAAATGGCAAAGAAAATCGAAAGAACGATGAAGGAGTCGTACTCGGTACTGGCGCAGGAGGTCATGCCGATGCAGGCAAACCCCGCCGGCAACGTACACGGCGGCGAAATAATAAAGCTAATGGACTCGACCGCCGGCGTCGCCGCGATGAAACACGCGCACACGAACGTCGTAACGGCTCGGATAGCGGAAATCAACTTCAAAAAACCGATACATATCGGCGAGCTTGTGACGTGCAAGGCGCAGGTAATATACGCCGGACGCACGTCGATGGAAATTTTCGTGACGGTGGAGAGCGAGAACCTCATAAGCGGCGAAAAGCAAATCGCGCTCACCGCTTTTTTCACAATGGTATCGCTCGACAAAAACGGCAGCCCCGCAAAAGTACCCGCGCTGTCGCTTGAAGGTGCGGGCGAATACGAGAAAAAGCTGTACAAGGAAGGCAAAAAACGGTACAATATGCGCGGCGGACGCAAAAAATGACGAACGGTTTGTGTTGTAAACGCATACGCATTATGGTACAATAGACACGTTAATGAAAGGGGGCGCGCGCTGTGGCTGACAAAAAGGAAAACATAAAAATTCTGGCGCAGAACAAAAAGGCGCGCCACGAGTATTTCATAGAGGAAACGTACGAGGCGGGTATCGAGTTGTTCGGCACGGAGGTCAAATCGGTACGCGCCGGAAAGGTCAACATATCCGACGCTTACGCGCAGATAATGGGCGGTGAGGTATTCGTAAAGCAAATGAACATCAGCCCGTTCGAGCAGGGCAACATCTTTAACCGCGACCCGCTGCGCGAAAAAAAGCTGCTGCTCCACAAGAAGGAGATAATAAAACTCATAGGCTATATCGCGCAGGACGGCTACTCGCTCATACCTTTGAGCGTGTACCTCAAAGGCTCGCGCGTGAAAATGTCGCTCGCGGTCGCGAAGGGCAAAAAGCTTTACGACAAACGTGCCGACATTGCGAAAAAGGACGCTAAACGCAATATGGACAGAGCGGTCAAAAATTATAACAGGTATTAAAAATTGCGCGGCTTTTTGCCGCGTTTTATTTTCACGGTTTTTTATACCAAAATACAGAAAAATATATTGAACTTGGCGGCGTATAATGCTACAATAATTTTGCATATATAATAATCTTAACATAAAAATATATTAAAGGAGGAACACAAATTGGATAACGAAAAGGAACTCAGAGAACAAACAAATCCGATATACAATACGGCGAAAGCCGTTCTGCTGCATTTTTGTATAGCGGGCGACAAGGATGCGCCGGTATTGGCTAAGAAATTCGGCGTAGACGCCGACTCGCTTATCGGTACGGAGGAGCAGAAGGTCGCGCTCAGCCTTGAACTGACCGTGGTTGTGGAAACGCGCTACATATCCACCAACAAAGTCGTAAGCAATTACAAGGACAGCACTATTGTCGATATCGCTTGCGGATATTCTCCGCGTGCGCTTAATGAACAGTTTAAGGATATGCGTTACATAGGCTGCGACTTGCCGATTGTAACGGACGAGATTGCGCCGGTTATCTGTGAGATGTGCGCCGAGCGCGGAATGAAGAGCAGGGAATATTACGGCACGGACGCGACAAATTACCGTTCGCTCCGTGACGCGCTTAGCAATGTTGACGGCGAAATCACCATAATATCCGACGGCTTGCTCACTTATTTGAGCAACTCCGAGCTTACCGAGCTTTGCACGAATATCCGCCGTCTGCTCAAGGAATTCGGCGGACGATGGGTAACATCCGACACCGATCTTAACCCGCTGTTTATGGCGGCGCTTAAGGCTGTCCACGGCAAAGCCGCGTTTGAGGATTTGGTAAAGACCATGAATGTATACGCGGAGCAGTCGGACACAAACATAGAGGTGCAGAATATGACCGTGCTTGCGTACGACTTCGAAAACACCATGAAAACGGTGACGGACTTCCTCCGCTCGGTCGGCTTAAAATGGGAGCGCGTACCCATGTCGGATTATGTGACGGAAATCGGAAGTCTCGCGGATTACTCCGACGAGGCGAAGGCGGATTATATAAAGTCGCTTGAAAACGTGTACATCTGGATTTTCACGCCCGACGAAAACTTCAAGGAAACGGAAGAAAACTATGACAGCGCGTCGTTCGGAGTAACGGCGAACGTTCACGGCGGCGAAATGGAAATCGCACTTCGCGGCAGACTGGACTCCGTAACCGCGCCGGAGCTGCTGGGCGTTTACGAGAAAACGACGGCTCACGAAAAGGTTGAAAAAATCATAGTTGACGCGTCCGCGCTCGAATATATTTCGTCAGCCGGACTGCGCGTGCTGCTCATCATGATTAAGCAGGTCGGCAACGGCAACCTGACCGTTAAGGGACAAAACGACACGGTTCAAACCATCTTCGACCAGACCGGTTTCGCCGAAATGATAGGCTGATTGGTACGGATTTAATATTGAAAAAGTATACGCTCCGCAAGAGGCGTGTACTTTTTTATCAAAGCAAGGACATACATAACAAAATTTTAATTTAAGCCATTAGCTGCCAATACTCTGTTTAATGTTTCTTGTGGCATAGCCTGTACTGATACTTCCATCCAAGATTGTAAAGTTCCAGACCAAACCCAGTTTTTATCTTCTGATAATTGGTCTGCAAATTCTCCGGGTTCTGTTGGTGCAGAAGTTATAACCCTCCATTCAGCTGCCCAATGACCCTCACCCGTTACTAAATTAACATAATATGACTGATTATTAACTGTCATACCCGTTGAATCAACTTGGTCTCCAACATCACCTGAGAATACTAAACCTGTCACATTTGTCATTGTAACTGTGGTATTACCAACACCTGTTACCGTAACACCGAGATCCGGCGCAACTCCTTGACCCTCGCCTAATACCCCATGTGGTCCTATTGCCAGCACTACCTCTGTTCCATCTGCTTTTACTACTGTGTCGCCCTCTCTTGCAAATCTTCTTTGCGATACCTCGCCCTCGTGAATTGTGATAGGCGCGTCGTCGTTTGCGGGTTCGGTCGGAGTGTATTGCAATGTGTTAATTGTAATCGTATTATTCGTAAAACCTACAGTAAAACCGCCTACCGCGTCGGCTACGTCGCGTAATTTAAAATAGGTGCTGTCGTTTATATTGTAGCCCTCGATTGACTTAGAAACGCCGTCAACCTTGATAGGGAACGGGTTAGCCGTAACTGCATACTCAACCGCAAAGCCTGTCAGCGCAGAGCATATAACGCCGCCTATGATAAATCCTAAAGTAAACTTTTTCACGGAAATTCCCCCTTCTTGGGTATTATACATCACTTCAGCGGAAAAATCAAGAAACAGTATAAAACGACGCCTCCCGCGTGCGGTATTTTACTATTGATTATTTTTTAACCATGCGGTATAATGGTATGAGAATTAAATTTACCGCGGAAGGGGCAGCGTGATGAGGGTAATAGATTTTAAGGACGCGAAATGCCGTCACTGCTACAAATGCGTGCGCAACTGCGACGTGAAGGCAATCGCCGTGCAGAACGAGCAGGCGAGAATAATACAGGAAAGGTGCATACACTGCGGTCACTGTCTGGAGGTCTGTCCGCAGAACGCGAAAACGTTCGCGAGCGACGTCGAGCGCGTAAAGGGGTATCTGAAAAACAACGAACGCACGGTTATCTCTATCGCGCCGTCGTATATGGGCGTACTCGATTTCGACCGACCGGAGCAGCTTGTCGGCGCGCTTATGAGTCTCGGTTTTTATGCCGTCCGCGAGACCGCCGAGGGCGCGGCTATGGTCACGAACGAGTACAAGCGTCTTATCCGCGAGGGTGAAATGGAGAACATCATAACCACCTGCTGTCCGAGCGTAAACGACCTTGTCGAAAAGTATTACCCCGAGTGCGTGAAATATCTCGCGCCGGTCGTGTCGCCGATGATAGCGCACGGCAGGTACATAAAGAAAACATACGGCGCGGACACGCGTGTCGTATTCCTTGGACCGTGCATAGCGAAAAAGCAGGAAGCCGTGGGCGACGACAGAATATTCGGCGCGGTGGACGCGATTTTGACGTTTGAGGAAATAGACGACTGGTTCAACGCAGCCGGTATAAATGTGCGCGAATGTGAGGAAAAACCGTTCGCCAACCCCACGCCGGAGGTAAACCGCCTTTACCCGATAGGCGGCGGCGTTATACAGTCGGTAATTGCCGACGAGGACATGGAGGGCTACGACAAGGTACAGGTGGACGGTCTCAAAAACTGTATGGAAATGCTCGAATGTCTCAAAGAGGGCGGACTTGACAAATGCTTTATCGAGGCTAATGTGTGCGCCGGAGGGTGCGTAAAGGGCCCCGCAAGTTCAAAGTGGAACAAGTCGTTCGTAAAGGCGAGGGTAAAGCTTGAAAAGGACGCGTCGCACAAGACCCCGTCCGAAATAGAATACCTCTCGTCGGGCGAACTTGAACGCGAATTCGGAGATCGCTCGCTGCACGAGGATTTGCCGAGCGAGAAGGAGTACCGCGAAATACTCAAAGCAATCGGCAAATACAGCGAAAAGGACGAGCTTAACTGCGGCGCGTGCGGCTACTCGACGTGCCGCGAAAAGGCGGCCGCGGTGTACAACGGCAAGGCTGAAATCAATATGTGTCTGCCGTACACGCTGATGCAGTCGGAGTCGATGTCGAACGTCGTGCTTGACGTAACGCCAGACGCGATACTTATAATCGACTCGGAAATGCGTATTATAGAGTGCAACAAAAAGGCGCAGACGCTTCTCGGCGTAAGCAAGGAGGAAGCTCTCGAAAGGTACATATTCGAGTTTATGGAAGCCGACGACGTTGAAAAGGCTTTAAGCGAAAAACGCTCGATACAGGACGTTAAAATAAAGCTGGAGCATGAGGGTCTTATAATGCGCAGAAACGTCGCTTATATCGGGAATATGGACTGCGCGCTTTTAACGTTCCACGACATAACGAACGAGGAAAAAATAAAGGAGCAGCACTACAATTTCAAGGTTGAGGCTATGGATATAGCGAAGAAGGTTATAGACAAGCAGATGACGGTGGCGCAGGAAATCGCCGGACTTCTCGGCGAAACAACGGCTGAAACGAAGGTGACGATGACAAAGCTGCGCGACCTTATATTAGAGGATTAAATTATGAACGTGACAACCGACATGGCTTGGAAAAGCCTTAACAAATACGGCGAGGAGCTTTGCGGCGACAAGGTTGAGATAGTGAAAACAGCCGACAGCGACATACTTATTCTTGCCGACGGCATGGGCAGCGGCGTAAAGGCGAACATACTCGCGACGCTTACCTCAAAAATACTCGCCACAATGACCGCCGAGGGCGCGACGATAGACGAGTGCGTGGAAACGATTGCGAGTACGCTCCCGATATGCAGCGTCAGAAAGGTGGCGTACGCGACGTTTTCGATACTGCAAATATCGCACAGCGGCGACGCGTACCTCGTCGAGTACGATAACCCCGACTGCGTATTCGTAAGGAATAAGGAAATCGTAAAGTACCCGTACAAAACGCGTGAAATAGGCGGCAAGAAGATACGCGAGTACCGATTTAAAGCCCAAAAGGGCGACAGCTTTGTACTGATGAGCGACGGCGTGATCTACGCGGGCGCGGGCGACATACTCGACCTTAACGGCTGGACGTGGGATAAAATGGCTGAATACACGTTAAGCCACGTGCCGAAAACAAATTCCGCGTCGCGTCTCGCGTCTGTTTTAAGTCAGGCGTGCGACGAACTTTACATATCAAAGCCGGGCGACGACACGACAGTCGCCGTGGCGCGGGTCGTGGAGGAGCAGGTCGTAAATCTGTTCACGGGCCCGCCCAAAAGCGCGGACGATGACGAACGGCTCATGCGTGAATTTATGGAAACGGACGGCAAAAAAATAATCTCCGGCGGCACAAGCGCGAATATTGCCGCACGCGTTCTCGGTAAGGAGATAAAGACAAATATGTCGTCGTCGGACGGTGAAGTTCCGCCGACAGCCGAAATAGACGGCATCGACCTTGTTACCGAGGGCGTTCTCACGCTCAACAAGGCTTTGGGGCTTTTAAAATGCTACGCGTCCGACGACATCGACGCGGACTTTTTCGTGGAGCTTGACTCCGGTAACGGCGCGTCGGAAATAGCGCGCATGATTATCGAGGAATGTACGACGCTCAATATGTTCGTTGGTACGGCTATCAACGAGGCGCACAAGGACACGGGAGTAAGCTTTGACCTCACGGTGCGCATGAGTATTGTCGAGGGCATAAAGAACTCTGCCAAAAGTATGGGCAAAACCGTTACGGTCAAGTATTACTGAGAAATAAAATTTTATAAAGGTATTGAGCATTTCGGCAAAATGTGTTATTATATAGGGAACGATATGAATATTAGTGGTGGTTGGATATGAAAAAAAGATATAATTTCTACGAGCTTAACATTATGACGGTCATAGTGTCGTTTATGGGATTTCAGCTTGAAAACGGCTGGCTCGCCCTGACGTGCGGCTACATGGACAACAGGAGCATGAACCTTCCGTTCCTTCTCGGGTACGGCTTGACGATTGTGGGATTTTATTTGGTTGTCGGCACTCCGAATAACATAAAAATAGGCGAGAGCAATCACAGACACTTAACGCGCAGCCAGAGTTATATACTGTATTTTCTCATAGCGATGGTTATCGTAAGTCTCGGCGAGATAATGCTCGGCACGTTTGTGGAGGACGAGTTTGGATTTCACTACTGGGATTACACGCGCATACCGCTGCACATTACGCGGTACACATCCATACCGACCTCCATGCTGTTCGCGGCGATAATAACGCTGTTTATGGGCTACTGCTACGAGCCGCTTATGGAGAGCATCCACCATATGCCGAACAGGGCGGTAAAGGTTATCGGTATAATTATGATGATATTGCTTATAACGGACTTTCTCTACTGCTTTAAGTCCATGTACGTCCACCAGAGGCCGTATGAAAAATGGAAACAGGTTATCAGTACGTAAATACTAAAAAAAACGGGTAAACCCCCGTTTTTTTAATATGGAATTATGGGTTTATATAGTCCGTAACCCTTGAATAAAAATGCGTTTCGTGATAAAATGATTATATACACATAAGCAATTCGGAGCGTGAAGGGAGGCGGGGAAATTATGAATACACGGAACAGATATAAGTTTTACTGCCTCGTCATGTGCGCTGTTTTCGCAATTTTCTCCGCTGCGCCCTTTGAGTATGCGAAAGCGGACGATGAAACGGACGCAGTCTACAAAGGCTTTGCGGGAATGTATCAGCACGTTTATGCCGAAGGTCATAAGCTGCGCGTCCGGGACGATAAAATAATTGCCGACGAAACATACGTAAACGATATGAGCGACCAATTCCTGCCGCGTGACATGGCTGACGGCAGCTACGCGTTTGAGGTGCGCAGTTCCAATCAGCCGCGCATTGAACGGCAGTATGTCGAGGTATGGGACGACTATGAGGAAGATTACGTGTGGGAATACCAAAAAGTGGAAGTATGGAACGACTTTACGCGAAGAATAGCAACGGCGGATTTGGGCGGGCAGCTGCCGTCCGCGCAATATAAATTCGGCAACAAGGACGTGAACACGGAAACGGAATTTTACGGCATGAACGACAACACCCAGCACTGGTTCAGAGAAAAGAGCGAGGACTATGCCGACGACAAACCGTCGTATTATCTTAAAAACCTTGAAAACGACCTATATATGGGCATTTCGGAGGACGGTAAGGTCATAGCGACCGATAGGGAACATAGGGCGAAGATTACGTTTGAGGCGCTGCCGGACGAAAGTCCGCTTTACAAGCTGTCAAAAACGCAGGCATGGGCAAATCTAACCGACGCGCAGAGAGAGCGAATTGTGCGCGTCTACGAGAGCGTTGCGGGCGACGCGTTCGAGCGCAACGGAACGGCTATGGCAGAAAATCAGTCCCCACGCGGAAGACTGGACGAGCTTTACAGGAACGGAAAGAAACCCACGGAGGCTCAGCTTACGTCCGCGCTTTCGTCGTACCTTTCCATAAGCGGCGGATATGTGACAAAGCACTTGCAGTCGAGTTACCACGTTCCGTATGATTTACCGGGAACGGACGGCGTTACGGCAAAGCGCGGAGAGGCAAGAACCGAGTACGGACACCCGAGCTGGTATTCGTGGAGCAGCAAAAGCAGCACAAAGGAATTTACTGTCTACGACTTGATTATCACGGAGGCGGACGGTCAAACGACGCAGAATTTGGAAATGTGGGTCGAGGCGGGTAACAATGTCGCCGAAACCGACGCGAAATACTTTGAAGAAATTGTTGTACATATCCCTTACATTTACCGAAAGGATATTAAAACGCTGATGTCGGAATACTCATCGCTCAACTCCTATTACAGCGCGGGAGTACATCTGTATATCGAGCTGAACCACCCGAACAGCGAGCAGTCTATACTTGACAGCATAATACATGAAATGGGTCACAGCTTTGACGCACGTCTCGGCAGCGGCGGGTACTTTTGGTCGTACCAAAGCGGATTGTGGGAGGCTGCGCGGAAAAATGATATGTTCTCCATGTCAAGCTACGGCGCGTCGACCGATTCCAAATATCTGGCGGAGGACTTCGCCGAATTTTGCCGTTTTTATTTTACATGTTACGGCAACCGTGACCGCCGGAGGGCGATACAAATTCTGTGTCCCAATCGGTACAGGCTTTTGCGGCAGGCGATGGAGAACCATATGGAAGGCTTTTCGCTGTACCCCGACGGCATTGTGATGCCGGATGCTACGCCCACACCGACCCCAACTCCTACGCCGACACCAACGCCCACACCTACACCTACACCAACGCCAACGCCTACCCCGACCCCCACGCCAACCCCCACGCCAACTCCGACCCCTACGCCAACACCGACACCAACGCCTACGCCCACACCAACGCCAACACCCACACCGATACCGGAGGCAATCAGCATCGGAGACGCGTCGTATACGGACGGCGTTATAACCGTTCCGATAACAGTCAACGCGGACGGGGCGGGCGCGGATATAAACGTGTATGCAGCCGAGTACGAAAACGGCACACTCATAAGGGTAGTCAAGGTGAGAAAGGTAATGACCGAGAGCGGAGATATATGCTTAGACTACGTAAAAGACGGCGTTACACACGAATTGAGACTGCTTGTCTGGAACGACAAGAATAATCCGTACAGAGGCGCACAGATAATCGACGCGTCCGGTTAAATGATATATAATAAATGTAAAAGGAGATTTAAATTGAGGAAGGGAAAAATCTCAACGGCGATTTTAACGCTTGCGCTGCTCGCGCTGACGTTGGCTGCAACAAAATATTTTAAGGGCAGCCACAGCGCCGAAAGCTACACGCTCGACAGCATACCGCCGTACAGCGGTAACGCAAGCGTCGTGTTGAATAATAATATTCCAAGCTTCACCGACGATGAAAAAACAACGCAAAGCTTTGAAAAATACAGCGAGCTCGACTATCTCGGACGCTGCGGTGCGGCGACCGCCTGTTTGTCGCGCGACACCATGCCGAGTGGGGAGAGGGGAGACATAAGTTCGATAAAACCCACCGGCTGGAAAAACGCGAAATATGATTTTATAGACGGCGATTTTATCTACCACCGCTGCCATATCATCGGCTACCAGCTCTCGGGCGAGAACGCGAACGAGCGCAATCTTATCACCGGAACGGCGTATATGAACATAGAGGGTATGCTGCCGTACGAGAACACGGTCGCAAGCTACATAAGAAAAACCGGCAACCACGTCATGTACCGCGTAACGCCGATTTTTGCCGGCGGCAACCTCCTTGCAAGCGGCGTCACTATGGAGGCGTACTCCGTCGAGGACGGCGGCGATTTGTGCTTTAACGTGTATTGCTACAACGTCCAGCCGAACGTTGAAATAGACTACGCGACGGGCGAGAACCGCTTGGCTGCCGTGCATGATTAAAGATGAGATTACGGAGGTTATGATTATGGACAAAATTTTATACGTGAACACGTGTGTCAGAAAGGAGTCGCGCACAAACCGTCTCGCGCACAGACTTCTTGAACGGCTCCGCGGCGAGGTGACGGAAATAGGCGCGGACGCGGAAGGAATACTCCTGAAAGCCGAGCGTGAATTAAAGCCCTGACGGCACGGAGTTGTTTTGAACTACAAAAAAAAGAGGGAAAATAGCATGGAAAGCAACAAGGATTTATTTGAAAATACACCGATAAACCGAGCCGTCATTTCGTTGGTCGTGCCGACGGTAATAAGTCAGCTTATAACGGTCGTGTACAACATGGCTGACACGTTTTTTATCGGGCAGATAGGCGACCCTAATCAAGTCGCCGCCGCGTCGCTGTGTATGCCGCTGTTCGTTCTGCTTACGGGTATGGCGAATTTGTTCGGCATAGGCGGCTCAAGCCTTATATCGCGCTCGCTCGGCGCGGGAAACAACGGCAAGGCGAAAAGAGCCTGCGCTTTCAGCGCGTGGACGGCGGGATTGGCGGCGGTTCTGTACGGCATAGTCGTGTTTCTGCTCAAAGACGCGATACTTCCGGCTGTCGGGGCGAATAAAGACACATACGAATTTTGCAGTCAATACATATTCTGGGCAATCACGATAGGCGCCGCGCCGACGGTACTCAACGCCGCACTGGCGCACCTTGTCAGGTCAGAGGGCTACGCGAAACAGGCGAGTTTCGGCATGACTATGGGCGGTATACTCAACATCATTCTCGACCCGATTTTTATTTCCGTGTTCAAGCTTGAAATAGCGGGCGCGGCGATCGCAACAATGCTCTCAAATCTCACCGCGACGATTTATTTTATCGTACTGATTATCAGAAAACGCAACAACACCGTCCTCACTTTAAACCTCACATACTACACGTTCGGAAAGAAGATCCCGTTCGAGGTGCTTATGGTCGGACTGCCGAGCAGCATTATGAACATAATGGGCGTGTTCTCGAATGTCTGCATGAACCGCCTTATGGTATCGTACTGCAACGAGGCTGTCGCGGGAATAGGCATAGCGAAAAAGGTCGATATGCTCACATACGCTATGGCAACGGGAATGTCGCAGGGCGTTATACCGCTTATCGGCTACAACTATTCCTCAAAAAATTTCAAGCGCATGATGTCGGCGGTTAAGACGACGTTCGTTTACAGTCTCATTGTCGCGGTCGCGGGCACGGCGTTTTTGCTGCTGTGCGCGTCACCGGTCGTAAAGGCGTTCATAAACGACCCGCTGACCGTGCAATACGGCAGCACATTCCAGCGTATCATCTGCATAACAGGGCCGTGCATTTCGGTAACGATGATTATTATAACGCTTTTTCAGTCGGTCGGAAGAAAGGTCGCGCCGCTGATACTGTCGCTTTTAAGAAAGGGCTGTCTCGACGTGCCGCTGATGTTTTTGATGAATTACCTGATCGGCGTAAACGGCATAGCGTGGGCAACGCCTATGGCGGATTTGACAGCGATGCTCACGGCGATATGCGTGTTTATACCGTTTTGGAAATCGCTGAAAAGGGAATTATAGAACATGACGCAGCGGTTAAGCGGCTTTTTTGCTTGACTGTACGCCGCGCAAATGATATATTATAAACAGAAATCATACGGCTGTGAGGTGATGGCGATATGCTATACAAAAGGGAAATAACCGACCTTGAAATCATACAATTCATAATACTGTACACGCTCAACAATACCGACAAAGACCCGGAGTACAGCGACCTTGTAACGCTCGTTATGGACAACTGCAACATCAGTTTTCCCGATTTTCAGATTGCGCTTGTAAATCTGGAAGAAACGGGTCATGTGAACGGGCGCATGGAGGGGGAGTATATACGCAGGTACAGCATTACCGAAAAGGGCGCGAACGCGATAAAATATTTCAGGACAAGCGTACCCGTATACATCCGCGAACCGATAGACGAGTCGATAAAGCAGCTTTATATCGAGGAACGCCGCAAAAACGCCGTGCAGAGCGGCATAATGCCCGTGAGAAAGAACGAGTACGGGTTCGAGTGTATTCTGCGCGACGACGACAAAACGGAAATGATGCGCCTGTACCTGTACGCCGGCTCGCGTGACGAGGCGGAAAAGCTGTCAAAATATTACAAGGCGCACCCCGACAAAATATACGGCGACGTTTTAAACGCGTTTAAGGACGCGGATAAGGAGGACGATGAGGAATGAAGGAGAAGATATACACCATACCGGTAAACGAAGCGTACGACAAGGACTGTGAATGTCCGATGTGTCTTTTGGAGAGTAATCTCGAAAAGGAGGCGCTCGAATACAACCTCGGCGCGGCGATGATGGAGGAGGACTTTCGCGGTTACTCCGACAAAACGGGCTACTGCAACCGCCACTTCGGCAAATTCTTTGAGATGCCCAATAAGCTGCCGCTCGCGCTCGTGCTCGACACGCATATGGAGGAAGTGCGCAAGGAACTCGGCAAGGTAATAAAAAAAGCGCCGAAGGACGGCGCGAAAAGCGGACTGTTCGGTAAAAAGGACGGTTTCGCGAAGGAACTTAAGGACTGCCTGCAGAATATTTACGACGGCTGCGTCGTGTGCGGGAAAATAAACTCGACAATGGAGCGTTACGCGGATGTGCTTTTGTATATGTGGGCGAACGACGACGCGTTCAGACAGAAGTTTGACAAGTCGAAGGGCTTGTGCGTAAAGCATATGCTCCTGCTCACCGATACAGCCCCGAAGTCGATCGGCTCGCGCGCGAACGAATTTCTCGGCGCGATGGCTCGTAAGGCGGGCAACGAGTTTGACCGCATACAGGAGGACATACACCGCTTTACCCTCAAATTCGACTACCGCAATAAGGATATGGAGTGGGGCAGCGCCAAGGACGCCCCCATTCGCACCATGGAAAAACTCTCCGGCTACATAAAGGACACCGATGATGAAGAGTTATAATATAAGGCAGTCTGCCGCCGAAGTGTGCGGCGCATAAACATTGACGATTTATGTTGAAATTCGGCTTGCGCCGTGCTATAATATATGCGGAACAGCCGCAAAGGAGGATACGCGCATGGAAAAGGACACAGAGTATACAAAAATGCTTATGAATGAACGTAATAAGCTAAATAGTGAAATGGAACATCCGAAAACACGCAGAATTCCCGTCAATATGATAATCTTTACACTTGTGGGTATCGCGCTTACAGTATGGGGGATTGTCTCGGGTATGCATACGGTTAGCTTGTCCGAAAAATCTGCCGTTTTGGGGTTCTTTCCTACTTTACTGATGATAGTGGGCGCTGCGATTATTCTTTTCGGAGTTTTATATAATATTTTCACAAGCATAAACAACGACACGCGCCACACATCGCTTACCTCGCGCTGTGCGCAGATAGATGAAACAATCGCAGTTATGAGCGCGGAAAATAAAACGCCGAAAATGCAGGCTGAGATTCGATTTGATAACAGTCAAAGTGATTTTAAGCGTTTTTTTGACTTCAATCTCAATCAGTTAAGCTGGGTATTTAAGCTTGGAATAGGCACGATTCTGGCAGGCATGATTATTATCTTCCTGACGATAATTATGTTTGCGGTTTCACCCGTCAAATACAACATTGCGGTCCTTACCGGCGCAATCAGTGGTATTTTGGTGGATTTTATCGGCGCACTTTTTATAAGAATGTATACGGAAACAATAAAAGCCTCGATGCAGTTGCAAAACAAGCTTGTACATAACAACGACAATCTGCTTGCGAATTTGCTCGCGGAGGATATAGACGAAATAAATTTGAGAAATCAAACTCTTGCCGAAATCGCAAAAACAATAAGCGCAAATAATACCGTTCAGCCGGATACAAGCGCGGAAACGGAAGAACAGACCGGTTTGGGATAATTTAAAAAATGAGAATTAAATGAGTGCGATAAGACAATGAAAAAGATTTTTATTACCATGATACTCCTTGTCATGTATGCTTATGTATCTTTATCTACGGTCATGGGTGCCGAAATTGTTGATATAAATTGTAACGAGTATGACATTGTGGCAAAAGCATATTTCACATATAACAATACTGTCGTTCGTCTTAACGACAATAAAATCAGATATTTTTGGTGGACAGGCAGGGATTTTTTGTTGTATGACGCAAAAACAAACGAGTTAAAACAAAGCACGGATGCGGAAAATTGGACTCTTATAGATATTGATTTTGATCTTAAAAACAGAATAAGCTTGCTATATGCACCTGTTATTCGTTTTTGCGGAGATAAATATATAGTTTATGATGCATACTTTGAGCCTTCGGCTGATCCGGTAATAAGAGGAAACGAGATACCCAAACAATCGATTTATATAATGGATTTAAATTTTAACCCTGTCGGCAGTTATACATTTGAATACCCCATAACAGATTTTGGCTATATCAACGGGGTGTACTACTTAGAAACAAGCCGTTACTTCATGGACGAAAATGATAAATTAAAGCGAACAAGTCAAGTGTACACCTCATCGGATGCCGCAAACTGGGATATAGATGCCGGATTACAGGGAGTGCCAAAATATAACGGAATAAAAAACTATATAATGCTCAATAATGAATTGGTAAATTATTCTTCTAACTTATATAGGTTTGAATGGAATGATATTCATATATCAAATAATAATCTTGAAAGCACAAAAGTGGAATTTGAAACGCCGCCCGCATGTTATTATAAAGTTGTGGATGATTTATATGTTACATATCAGAACGGAGCGTAGGAAAAATCATTTCAAGTTTCTCTTGACGGAGTGTATTTTATAGAAATATTATATCCCGATTATGACGGAGCGCTGCGTGACTGCCATTGGTGGAAAGACAAGCTTATATTCAGGACATCAGACAAAATCTTCGAATACGATATTGCTGAAATACGGAATATATTAAATCAGAAATGCCCGATTGATACTCCGTATATTAAGCTAAACGATAAAATCCTCGGCTTTGAAACGCCGCCGGTAATAGAGAACGGCAGCACGCTTGTGCCGATACGGTTCCTGTTTGAGCAAATGGGCGTAACGGTTGATTGGGAGCAGGCAACGCGTACGGCGACGATTTCGCAAAACAATACAACCGTCAGCTTTACGATAGACGACCCGACGGCATTTGTAAACGGCGCACCTGCGACAATGACCGTTCCCGCGCGGCTCATAAACGGCAAAACAATGGTACCGCTGCGCTTTCTCTCGGAAAACCTCGGCTACACCGTTGACTGGGACGAGGGCAGCCGCACGGTGATGATTGAATGATACAAACTCAAAACAAAGCAAAAAACGGCGCAGCAAAGCCGCGCCGTTACCTCACGCTCCCCTCGGGGAGCGTTTACTTTTTAAAAATCACTCTGTACCCACTCGCCGCAGGCGTCGCACGTTACAACGCCGTTTCTGCCGTAGAAATCGGACATGGCGAGACGGGTCGTTTTATCGTCCTTGAAGTACACGAGATTGTCTATAATCGCGAACCCGCGCAGCTTGTAGCCGTAGAGTTTTTGCATATTGCTGCCGTCCAGATCGCCCATATACAGACCATTAAACGCCAGAAACAGCTTGCCGTTATGTACCTGAATACTGTCCGCGTACCCAACGTAAATGTCGTTTGAGCCGTCGAGGTTCACCCTGTACACCTCGTTGCGCATCGGATGCTTGTAGTACACCATATCGTCCCACTGCGCGAGCAGCGTTATATCGAGCCACGTCGGGTCGCTTTGATGCACGAGGTGGTTGTCGCTGCCGTCAATGTTTATGCAGTAAATATCCTGACCGTGGTCGGGCTGCTTGTATATTATCTTATCGTTGTGCTGCTGGTTCTTCTCGACGAGAGCGTTCAGCCTTGTAAGCGGCACCATATTACCGCCGTCAAGGTCGCACCGCATGAGGTTGCCGAACCACACGCCGTCCTCGATGAGTATGTAATCGCCGTAGAATATGCAGTTGAACGGGTACAGTTTAGAATACACGCTGTCGCCCGTGTCGACCGTGTACAGCGCGCTGCCGTCCTCATACAGCGCGTACATGACGTTTCTGCCGTCTATGTTGAAGTAAATATAGTCCTTGTACTTCTCGGCGTACTTAATATGCGTGTCAACAAGCTGCTGTTTTTCGCCGGTGTTGACGTTCAGGCGGTACAGTATACCGCTTTTCGTGCCGCCGCCGTCGAGTTCGACGTAGTACACGTACCCGTCCTCCGCCTTGACCTTGTACACGGAACGGTCAACCAAAAGTTCCTCGCCGCTTAAACTGTTCGCACGGTAGAGGTACTGATTTTTCTTGTCAATGTAGTACACGTACCCGTCGCTTATTTCAAGCGCCTCGACCTGCCTTTTCGACAAAAGCCGTCTGCCGCGCCCGTTTTTGCCGACGCAGTAGAGGTACTGGAAATCGGAGTCGGACGCGTAGTAAACCGTACCCTGCACGTCGCGTCGGCTGTCTATTACGACACGGTTATTGTCGCCGTCCCAGTTTACGCACGCGCTCAGCGTTTCCGACACGGCTCTTACGGGAATGTACGTGTAATCGCCTATAAGTCTCGCGGGTACGTCAAGTTTTTCGTCCGACACCCAGTAAGGCTTGCCGTCGGAATTAAACACGCCCGCGCTCATTGTGCCTTTTAAAAGGTCGATTGATATAAACTCGTCCTCACGCGACGCCCAAACCGTCTGCGCGCCGCCGTCCCATGTAACGTCCGCGTCGAGAGATTCAAACACGGCTCTCATCGGCACAAGCACGCGTCCGTCTATGTTTACGGGCGCGGTTTCCGTGTAGAGCGGCTCGCCGTCTATAAATATTTCAATTTCACCCTCCGCCGCCGCACTTATTCCGAGAGCAATAAAAAAGGCGGCAAACAGTGCAAACAGTTTTTTCACTTTAACAACTCCTTAACCAAGGCGTATATATCACTGTGAATATCGTCCACGGTTCTCACCGCGCCGTTCCCGACGCACTTTATCCGTTTCCAGCCGAACTTTTCCGCGACGTACACAGCGTTTGCGTAGCTTTTTTCGAGGTATGCGCGGTCGCTTTCGTGTATATCCTTGACCTCGCCGTCCGTGGACTTGTTGCGCCTGTCTTTCATCAACTCCGCGCCGTACTCGGGCGGCATATCGAGAAAAATCGTCGCGTCGGGGCGGGGGAGAGAGAACACGCCGTACTCCAGATTGTCGAGCCAGATAAGAAACTTGTCCTTTTCCGTTTCGTCGTCGATTTTACTCGCCTGGTGTATGAGGTTTGACGAAACGTACCTGTCGGCGATTATGATTTTACCGCCGTCGTAATCCTTGCCCCAATCGGTGCGGAACGTGGCGAAACGGTCGGACGCGAAAAGAACGGACGTCGCGTACGCGTTTACGTCCGACGGCTTTTCTCCGAACGCGCCGTTAAGGTACATCTTAACGAGAGTCGACGACGGGTTATCGTACGCGGGGAACGATACCTGCCTTACCGGCAGTCCTTCGCCTGTGAGACGCTTTGTCAAAAGCTCCGTCTGCGTCTGCTTGCCGCTGGCGTCAACGCCGTCTATCGCTATAAGTATTCCCATAGTCAATCCCGCCTTTATTCCTGCTCGTATTTCTTGCCGTTTTTCAAAACCGTCAGCGCGAATTTGGGTAGGTCAGCCATACGCTTTGCCCTCCACGGTTCCTTGCACAGACGGTAGAACCATTCCAGACCCGTCTTGCAGAAAAATTCGGGCGCGCGTTCAGCCGTGCCGGCGAACACGTCAAGACTTCCGCCGATACCCATAGCGACGCGTATATTCGTAAGGCTCGCCTTGTTTTGGTCTATCCACTGCTCCTGTTTCGGTGCGCCGAGACATACGAAAATCATATCCGCGCCCGACTCGTTTATTTCGCGCACAATCTCACTTACCTCATCGTCCTTAAAATAACCGTTTCTCATACCGGCAATTTTAAGACCGGGATAATCCTTTGCGAGATTTTCCGCAGCCTTTTCCGCAACGCCGGGCTTGCCGCCGAACAGGAACAGGCTGTGCTCGGACGCGCTCATTTTACCTAGCACCTTTTTTGCAATATCAAATCCCGCCGCACGCTCCTTTAGCGGCTTTTTGAGTATTCTCGACGCGTACACGACGCCGATACCGTCGGCTGTCAGCAAGTCCGCGCCGTTCAGAAGGCTTGCAAATTCGCCGTCTCTGTACGCCCGCATTATAATTTCGGAGTTGGGAGTAAAAACCGAGTGGAATTTGTCCTCCTCCATAAACCGCATAATGAGGTCTGCCGCCTCGTCAATCGTGACCATATCGACCTTTACGCCGAGTATATTCACCTTATCCATATTATCTTCCTCCGCGTTTTACCGCTCGTCGAGCGGAACATATTCCTTTTCACCTATGATAGACTTGTACGCCGGACGTATGATCCTGCCGCAGCCGATGGTTTCCTCCAAACGGTGTGCGCTCCAGCCTGTAATTCTCGCAATCGCGAAAAGCGGCGTATACATCTCCGGCGGTATGCCGAGCATCTTGTACACAAAGCCCGAATACATATCCACGTTCGCGCACATAACCTTGTCGTTGTGGCGTATTTCGGCGAACAGTCCCGCCGTAAGTCGTTCTATAGATTTATACAACTCAAATTCCTCGCGGTACTCGGGACTCAGCGTCACAAGCTGTTCAGCCTTTTCCTTAAGCAGCACGCAGCGCGGGTCGGAGTACGTGTAAATGGCGTGACCCATACCGTATATAAGACCGGTGCGGTCGTAAGCGTCCTTCTTCAAAATCTTAACGAGATAATCGGAAAGTTCGCCGTCGTCCGACCAGTTACCGACGTTCGCCTTAATCTCCTCAATCATACCCATAACCTTCGCGTTCGCGCCGCCGTGTTTTGGACCTTTGAGTGAACCGACAGCCGCCGCGATCGCGCTGTATGTATCCGTACCCGACGATGACACCACGCGCGTCGTGAACGCCGAGTTGTTACCGCCGCCGTGTTCCGCGTGAACCATGAGCAGCAAATCGAGCATTTCCGCCTCCTCGCGTGTGTACCTGTTGTCGGGGCGCAGCATGTAAAGCAGATTTTCAGCCGTCGACAAATCCTTTTGCGGCGCGTGCAGGTAAAGACTGTTGCCGTCGTGGTAGTGGCTCTTTGCCTGATAGCCGTACGCCGCCATGACCGGCAGACGCGCTATAAGCTCTATCGACTGCCTGAGTATATTGCCGACCGATATGTCGTCGGGGTTGGAATCATACGAGTACGACGCGAGTACCGCGCGGGCGATTTTATTCATAATGTTGCCGCTCGGCGCTTTTAATATCATATCCTCCGTAAATCCGGGCGGGAGGGGGCGCAGTATACCGATAAGCGATGAAAATTCCCTTAGCGTGTTTTTGTCGGGCAGATGTCCGAACAAGAGCAGATACGCCACCTCGTCAAAGCCGAAACGCTGTTCTTTTTCGCAGTTTCTTACAAGGTCAAAGAGGTCGTAACCCCTGTAGCGGAGGTGACCCTCTATCGGCACTTTTTTGCCGTCCTTCATCTCGTATCCTATAACCGAGCCTATCGAGGTAAGTCCCGCCATAACGCCCGTGCCGTCGTCGTTCCTGAGACCTCTTTTAACGTCGTAATCCTTAAACAGATTTTTTGAAAAGGGCTTGTATATGTCCGTCGCCTCTTTTTCAAAGCGCGGCTGCAATTTTTCCCTCAGCTCGTCATTGATGTATTCCATTTATATCACGTCCCTTTCTGATTATTTGAGCCGTACTATATAAGGCTCATCTGCGCGTCCGAAATCGCACTTCCCGCAGCGGGAATATTTCGCGAACGGTACTTGTCGGCGTCCTCGATAACGCCCTCGTCCGCGCCCACGACCCTTACGATCACGCTGCCCTTACGGCGCAGCGTCATAGCCTGCACGCCCTGCGTACTCTTTGTGGCTTTCAGCGGTATCTTTGCGGTGTTAAGGCACAGCGCGCGGTTGTTGTTCGACATAAGAATAACGTCCGTGTCGCCCTCGATAAAACGTATATCGCACATGGGCGACTTGTCGCTGTACGCGCCGATAAGCTTTTTACGGTTTGTTTTCGTCTCGTAATTTTTAAGTTCCACCTTCGCCATTTTACCGTTCTCAAACGTGAACAGCATATATCCGCTATAGTCCGCCGTGACGACGACGTAAAGCACTCTCTCGTCCTCGTCGAGACCCAAAAGACCGGGGAGGTATTCGCCCATTGTGCTCACCTTCGCGTCGGGCATATCGTAAGTTTTCATCTTGTACGCGGCGCACTTGTCGGTGAAGAATATAAGTTCCGTCTTGTTCGTCGTCTCTATCGTCTGTAAAATCTCGTCGTTTTCCTTTAGCTTATGCTCGTTTGTGCTTGAACGCAGCGACACAGCCGAAATCTTTTTGAAGTAATTCTCCTTCGTGAAGAAAATCGTCAGAGGATAGTCGTCGACCGTGACGATCTCCTTGTACTCCGTCACGTCCTCGCTCGTTATAAGCGTTGTTTTTCTTTCCTGACCGTACTTTTTGCTTATCCGTTTAAGCTGGTCGGCGATTACCTTTTTAACTTCCTTATCGTCGCCGAGTATGCGGTTAAGTTCGTCAAGCTCCTCCATGAGCTTTTCGATGTCGGCTGTGCGGTTTAAGATATATTCGCGGTTCAAATTACGCAGCTTTATCTCCGCGACGTACTCCGCCTGCACCTTGTCTATACCGAAACCGTCCATGAGGTTCGGCACAACGTCCGCCTCATGCTCCGTGTGACGTATGATTGAAATCGCCTTGTCTATATCGAGCAAAATCTTTTTAAGACCCGTGAGAAGGTGCAGACGCTCGCTCTTTTTGTCTATGTCGTATTTTATGCCGTTCTTCACGCACTCCATACGGAACTTTATCCATTCGAGCAGTATGTCGCGCACGCCCAGAACAACGGGGCGCGTCTTTATAAGCACGTTGAAGTTACAGCTGAAGGTATCCTCCAGCGGCGTTAATTTATACAGCTTTGACATCAGCATATCGGGATCCGTGCCGCGCTTTAAATCGAGCGTTATCTTAAAGCCGTCAAGACCGGTCTCGTCGCGTGCGTCGCTTATTTCCCGCAGCTTGTTCGTCTTTACCAAATCCATAAACTTTCCGATTATCGCCTCGGACGTTGTGGTATACGGTATCTCGGTTATCTCTATGCAGTTGTTCTTTTTGTCGTAGACGTACTTTGCCCGCATTTTAAAGCTGCCGCGGCCCGTTTCGTATATGGCGCGCATCTCGTCCTCGTTGTATATTATATCCGCGCCCATAGAAAAGTCGGGCGCGGGCATATACTTCATAACGTCCGCCTTCTCGTTCTTTAAAAGCGCGACCGTCGCGGCGCACGTCTCCGCGAGGTTAAACGAGCATATGTTGCTCGCCATACCTACCGCGATACCCTGATTGGGGTTTACGAGTATATTCGGGAACGCCGTCGGCAAAAGCGTCGGCTCCTGCATTTCGCCGTCGTAGTTATCGACGAATTTAACGGTGTTTTTGTTTATATCACCGAAAATCTCCTGACATATCGGTTCGAGCCTTACCTCGGTGTATCTCGGCGCGGCGTAAGCCATATCGCGCGAAAACTGCTTGCCGAAATTGCCCTGCGACTCCACAAGCGGGTGCAAAAGCGCCTCGTGACCGCGCGTGAGACGCACCATCGTCTCGTAAATCGTCGCGTCGCCGTGGGGGTTCAGTTTCATCGTCTGACCGACCACGTTAGCCGATTTCGTGAACTTGCCGCCCAAAAGCCCCATTTTGTACATCGTGTACAAAAGCTTTCTGTGCGCGGGCTTAAAGCCGTCTATTTCGGGTATCGCTCGCGACACTATAACGCTCATCGCGTAGGGCATATAGTTTTTTTCGAGCGTTTCCGTTATCGGCTGCTCGTCTATCGGAGCGTAAACTATTTCCTCGTCCTCTGTCTTTTTCTTTCTTGCCATGTTTTATTCCTTTCAAACGGATTTTAACTCAAATCTAGCATTTCCATATAATCGCCGCCGAAGTCGGCAATGTAATCTTTTCTTTCCTGCAGACTGTCGCCCAGGAGAATATCGAACATTCTCGCTGTTCTCTCCGCATTTTCGGGCGTTACGCGTATAAGACGGCGCGTGGCGGGGTGCATCGTCGTGAGACTCATCATGTCCGGCTGGTTCTCGCCCAGACCCTTCGACCGCTTAATATCGTAGTCGTCCTTATCCTTGCTAAGCCCTTGCTCGTTTAACATTTTCAAAATGTCGTCCTTCTCGCTGTCTGTGTAGGCAAAATGCTTTTCGCCCTTCCTTTTACCCTTCGTAACGGCTATCTCGTACAGCGGCGACTCCGCGATATACACCTTGCCCTTATCAATGAGCGTCGGCATGAGGCGGTAAATCATCGTAAGCACGAGCGTACGTATCTGAAAGCCGTCAACGTCCGCGTCGGTACAGATTATGACCTTATCCCAGCGCAGCTTGTCAAGGCTGAACGATTCGATACCGCGGTGGTTGCCAGCCTTTATTTCCACTCCGCAGCCCAGAACTTTCACAAGGTCGGTTATAATATCGCTCTTGAAAATTCGCGGGTAGTCCACCTTTAAGCAGTTTAATATCTTGCCGCGTATCGGCATGATTGCCTGGAACATCGGGTCACGCGCCAGCTTGCACGAGCCGAGCGCGCTGTCGCCCTCGACGATGTACACCTCGCGTTTCGTAATGTCCTTTGTGCGGCAGTCCACGAACTTTTCGACGCGGTTCGTAATATCCATCGTGCCTGTAAGCTTGCCCTTGATCTCGATCCTCGTCTTTTCGGCTCTTTCACGGCTGCGCTTGTTCACAAGCACCTGGTTCGCTATCTTTTCCGCGTCGGTCTTGTTTTCGATAAAGTACACTTCAAGCTGCGCGCGCAGAAATTCCGTCATAGCGTCCTGTATGAATTTGTTGTTTATCGCCTTTTTCGTCTGGTTCTCGTAACTCGTCTGCGTCGAGAACGAGTTTATGACGAGCGCGAGACAGTCCGCAACGTCCACAAAGCTTATCTTTGAGTCGCTCTTGGCGTACTTGCCGTTTTGCTTTAAATACTTGTCGATTGCGTACACAAACGCGTTTTTAACAGCCTTGTCGGGCGAGCCGCCGTGTTCGAGGTAGCTTGAATTGTGGTAGTATTCGAGCATATTAACCTTATTTGAAAAGCAGAACGCGACCTGCATCTTCATCTTATAGTCCTCTTTGTCGGCTCTGTCGCGTCCCTCTCTTTCCGTTTCCCACGTCTCGACCGTCGTAAAGCCCGTGTCGCCGACCGTTTCCTTGAGGTAATCCACAATACCTTCCTCATAGAAATACTCGGTCATTTCCATGCCGTTTTCCGTCTCATTATAGAACACGAACCTAATACCGGCGTTTACCATAGCCTGCTTGTTCAGCGTGTCCTTGTAGTATTCGACGGGTATCTCCGTTTCCGTGAAAACGTCCTTGTCTGGTTTCCAGCGCTGCGTCGTGCCGGTCTGCACGCTCCTTGTGTCACGCTTTTGAAGACCGCCTATATTTTCGCCCTTTTCAAAGTGCAGCGTGTAAACCGTCTTGTCGCGCACGACCGTAACGTCCATATACTCGCTTGAATACTGTGTCGCGCACGCGCCCAGACCGTTGAGACCGAGACTGTAGCTGTACATACCGCCTTTGTTGTTGTCGTATTTACCGCCCGCGTAAAGCTCGCAGTACACAAGTTCCCAGTTGTAGCGTCCCTCCGCCTCGTTGTAGTCGAGAGGTATGCCGCGTCCGTGGTCGCGAACCTCTATCGAACCGTCCGCGAAACGCGTAACTTCGATAAGATCGCCGTAGCCCTCGCGCGCCTCGTCGATAGAATTTGACAATATTTCAAAAAAAGAATGCTCGCAGCCCTCCAATCCGTCCGAGCCGAATATAACAGCCGGACGCTTTCTTACTCTGTCCGCGCCCTTCAGGCTCGTTATGGAGTCGTTGCCGTATTCCTGTTTCTTTTTCGCCATCTGTGCAATTTCCTTTCTTAACCAAAATCAAGATATAGAAGTTCTATTATAATTATACCACCACATATGCTATTCTGTCAAATACGGCGGTTTCTCGTTTAGATTAAAATAATGTTACAAAACTCAAAATTCTTCGCATAAGTATTGTTTTGACGGAAAAATTGTGATAAAATTTAAATGTATTATGTTAACGGAAAGGTAAGGAAACGAAGATGATGAACGCCGCATATGTATATCTTCAGATATACAGACTGTTTGACGATGTGACGCCCGTCAGAGCCGACTGCGGAAAACTGTGTAACAAGGCTTGCTGCAAGGGCGAAGACAGCGGTATGCTGCTGTTCCCGGGCGAGGAAGAAGTCTTTAAACTTTTAAACCCAGACGGAATACGCGTTGAGAAAACAAATCTTCAATACGAGTTTGAGGGGAAAAAGCACACCGTTTCGCTTGCTGTGTGCGGCGGAACGTGCGACCGTTTTCAAAGACCGCTTGCGTGCAGAATTTTTCCGCTCACGCCTTATCTTTCAAAGGACGGCAGCATGGAAATTATTGTAGACCCACGGGGGAAGGGTATATGCCCTATGGCGAAGGCGCTGCTTTTGGAGGATTTCGACGGCGCGTTTGTGCGCAACGTTCGCCGTGCGTTCACGCTGCTTATGAAAAATGCGCGGTTTGGGGCTTTTATGAAAATGTACTCGGAATATATTGACGAGTTTGGAAAATTTTATAACTGATGGATTGGAAGGGATTTAATATGACCGAAAACGAAAACGGAGCAACGGACGAAATATCCGAAACGGATAACACAGACGTGCCTTATCCCGTGACTTACGAGGTATCCGAGGATAACGCCGCCGCTGCGGCAGCGGGCGAAACGGACGAAATTGGGGAAACCGCGGAGGACGATTTCCAAATTCCCGCGGACGATGAATATACCGAATATACCGAGCCGGACGATTATGCGGAAAACGCGGAGGAAGACGTGCCAACATACGTTTCGGATGACGTATATAACGACGAATATAAAGGTGAAAACAGCGCGCCACGCAAAGGACGGTTAAAGCCCCTTATTATCGGCGCGTCGGCTGTCGTGTTTGCCGCGCTGTGCTTTTTCGGCTGCGCGCTCACGACCGTAAAGAGCGACCGCGTGATGAAGAACGTTTACATAGAGGGCGTAAACGTCGGCGGTATGACTTACGACGAGGCGCTTAACGCCATAAATTCGGCAAATCTTTTTGAAAATACCGATATAACGCTTACCGACGGTGAAACGGAGTTTACCATGTCCGGCGCGGACATAGGGCTTGCGGCTCTGCCGGAGGACACGGCGCAAAAGGCGGTGGATTACTGTAAGCACGACAATATATTCGTAAAATCGTGGCTCGCCGCAAAGCTTATTTTTACACCTCACGAGATCGTACCCGTTCCGCAGACGGACGAGGCTATGCTCGGAGCAAAGCTTGACGAGTGCGGCAATTTAATGAAAGGCGAGAGAAAAGAGCATTACATCGAGTTTAACGAGGAACAGGTCGCGACGGTGTTCTCGGGTCAAACGGGTTACAACGGCGACCATACAAAGGCTTACGAGCAGGTGGTAAACGCGCTTATGGGCGAGCGTTTCAAGGATATTCATGTTGACTTTGAAACGTCGCCGCCGGAGACGATGACGATAGAGCGTATCGACGCGATGATATACAAAGACCCCGTAAATGCCGAATATGTGGTTGACGGAAATTCCGTTTCAATAACCGAGGACATGACGGGACGGTACATAGACAAGGACGCGGTAACGCCGATGCTCGCGAATATTTACGAGGGCTGCGAGCCGGTAAACATTCCTTATAACATATCATATCCCGATGTTACGTCCGGAATACTTAACGACAAGCTGTTTGCGAATACGCTTGCGACGTACTCGACGTCCTACGGCGGCTCGACGTGGAATCGCTGCCAGAACATCGCCCGCGCCGCGTCGCTTATAAGCGGTACGGTGGTGGCTCCGGGCGGCATATTCTCCTTTAACGACACCGTTGGACACCGCACGTCTGAAAACGGCTTTTATACCGCGAAGGAGTACATTAACGGCGAGAGCGTGGACGGTATCGGCGGCGGAACGTGTCAGGTGTCGAGTACGCTCTACAGCGCGGTGCTGTACGCCGATATGGGCATAGTCGAGCGTCTCAACCACATGATGACCGTCGGTTACATACCTCTCGGACAGGACGCGACGGTAGCGGACGGCGGCGTGGATTTCCGTTTCAGGAACACGAGCGACTACCCGATTAAAATTTCCGCGTACACAAGCGGTTCAAGCGTGTCAATAAGCATAATCGGAACGGCGTGGGAACCGGCGCGTAAGGTCACAATTTCAAACAACGCGACGACGCAGGGCGAAAACACCGTTGTTTACTCGACGCGCTACGTATACGAGAACGGCAGCCTTGTTTCGACCGATACGCTTAATTCCAGCACGTATATGCCGCACAAGCAAACGATGCAAAGCGTGGAGGAAGAAGTGGAGGAAGATTCGGAGGAAGATGATGAAAGCGAGTAATTTAAGAAGAAAACGGTAAAAATTTTAAATTCACTCTTGCAAACCGTAAAAATTTGTGCTATAGTATAGTAAATTATACGACAATGGCGTTGTATGACAGGGAGGACTGTCATATAACGCCTTTTGTTTTAGGGAGTTGAGGAATATGGTAAACGAGGAGCTTACGCGCCACCTGGCGGAACTTAGCAAAATCGAGTTCACCGACGACGAGTGCGCGGCTATGACGAAGGATATGGAAAGCATTATCGCGCTCATGGACAAGGTGTGCGGGTTTGACTCGTCCAAAAAGGCGTACGCGCTCGACGCGGTAGGCTACGGCGACATTCGCGCCGACGAGTACAAGGATTCGTACCCGACGAAGCGGATAGTTGCGAACGCGAAGAACGTGAAGAACAACAGCTTTGTTGTGCCGAAAGTTGTGTAACCGCCGTAAAATAATTGGAAGGGGTAAGGTATATGTCACTCGCGGATATCAGGGAAATGCTCGACCGAAAAGAGATAGGCGCGGTTGAGCTTGCGAAGGAATATTTAAAGAAGATAGAGGAAACGGACGGCAAAATAAACAGCTATATCACCGTCTGCGCCGAAACCGCCTTAGAGGACGCAAAACGCGCCCAGACGGCGATCGACGAAGGCAGGGGCGGAGCGTTTACGGGCTTGCCCGTTTCCGTAAAGGATAATATATGCACCGAGGGAGTTAAAACGACGTGCGCGTCGCGTATGCTGGAGGATTTCGTTCCGCCGTACGACGCGACGGCTGTAACAAAGCTAAAAAACGCCGGCGCGGTAATACTAGGCAAGACGAATATGGACGAGTTCGCCATGGGCGGCTCGTCGCAAACGTCGTACTTCGGCGGCGTTAAAAACCCGTACGATACGACCCGCGTGACGGGCGGCTCGTCGGGCGGAGCGGCGGCAAGCGTAGCCGCCGGACTTTGCGCGGCGGCTCTCGGTTCGGACACCGGCGGCTCGGTGAGACAGCCCGCCGCGTTCTGCGGCGTTACGGGTCTTAAACCCACCTACGGCGCGGTGTCGAGGTGGGGACTAATCGCGTTCGCGTCGTCGCTCGACCAGATAGGCGTTGTCGCGAAAAGCGCGGAGGACACGGGCTACATCTTAAACGGCATATACGGCTTTGACGAAAACGACGCCACGTCCTCAAAGCTTGCGATGGGCGGCTACACCGATAAGGTCGGAGCTGACGTGTCGAATATAAGGATAGGCGTGCCGAAGGAATTTTTCGCCGACGGCATAGACGACGAGGTAAAGACGGCTGTGTTAAAAGCCGTTGACTGCTACAAATCGCTCGGCTGCGAAATAACGGACGTGTCGCTGCCGTCGCTCGAATACGCAGTGTCGGCGTACTACCTCATATCGTCAGCCGAGGCGGCAAGCAACCTCTCGCGTTTCGACGGCATAAAGTACGGCTACCGTTCGGGTCTCGGTGAGGACTACAGCGACCTTATCAAAAATTCACGCCGCGAGGGTTTCGGAAACGAGGTAAAGCGGCGCATAATGCTCGGCAACTACGCGCTTTGCTCCGGCTACTACGACGCGTACTACAAAAACGCGACGCGCATCCGCACGCAGATACGCAGGGAATACGCCGATATATTTGAGAAGTGCGACGTTATTTTAACGCCCACCGCGCCTACAACGGCGTACAAAATAGGCGAGCAGGAGAACGACCCCGTTAAAATGTACCTCGCGGACATATACACCGTTACCGTGAACATAGCGGGACTTCCCGCGATTTCGACGACGTGCGGCTACGACAAAAACGGTATGCCTATAGGTATGAGCCTTATCGGACGCGCGTTTGACGAAAAGACGATCATATCGGTCTGCGACCGTTTTGAAAAGGATTTTGAGCGGAAGGAGGCGGTATTATGAGATATGTGCCTGTTGTGGGACTTGAAATACACTGCGAGATGCTCACGAATTCAAAGGTGTTCTGCACTTGCCAAAACGAATTCGGCGGCAGTGAAAACACGAGGGTGTGTCCGCGCTGCAGCGGTATGCCGGGTACTCTGCCTCTGCTTAACCGCGGCGCGGTGCGTCTCGCCGCGAAAGCGGGCTACGCTTTGGGCTGCACCGTTCACGGCTACAGCGCATTTGACAGAAAGAATTACTTTTACCCCGACCTTCCAAAAGCGTACCAGATCACGCAGTTCGACTCGCCCATATGCACCGACGGACACGTTACCGTCGCGGGCGGCAAGGACATACGCATAAACCGCATACACATCGAGGAGGACGCAGGCAAGCTCGTGCATGACGATTACGAGGGCGTGTCGATGGCTGACTACAACCGCTGCGGCGTGCCGCTTATCGAGATAGTGACCGAACCCGATTTCCGCACCGTCGAGGAGGTGCAGGACTTCGTGGAGCAGGTCGCGCTTAGATTAAAGTACGCGGGCGTGTGCGACGCGCGTATGGAACAGGGCTCGATGCGCGTTGACGTAAACATTTCGATTATGCCCGAGGGCAGCGACAAATTCGGCACGCGTGCGGAGCTTAAAAACCTGAACTCGCTGAAGGCGATAGGCCGCGCGATAGAATACGAGATACAGCGTCAGTCGGAGATACTTGACGCGGGCGGCGAAGTGGTACAGGAAACACGCCGTTACAACGACAACCACGGTGACACGAAGGCGCTGCGCTCGAAAGAGGAGGCGCACGACTACCGCTATTTCCCCGAACCCGATATTCCGCCCGTCCTGCTTACCGATGAGGAAATGGAAGAAATACGGAACGAAATGCCCGAAATGCCGCAGGAGAGGTTTAAGCGTTACACCGAGGTTTACAAGCTGCCCGCCGAGGACGCGGGACTTATAATCGCGGACAAGGCGTTTTCCGACTTTTATGACGCGGCGGTCGCGATAAACCCCGACTACAAGCAGATTTCAAACCTTATGCTCGTGGAGCTTAACCGCAATCTGAACGAGTCGGAAACGGGCATGGAGGATTTGACATTTAAGCCGGAGGATTTGGCGGCGACGGTTAAAATGGCGTCGGACGGAGTTATTTCAAAGAATGCCGCGAAGGAGATTGTTTCGATAATGTTCGCCGAGGGCGGCAAGCCCGAGGAAATAGCGAAAAAGCGCGGCTTTATAATGAGCAGCGACACGTCCGAACTTGACGCGGCTATCGACAAGGTGCTTGCCGAAAACGCCGACAGCGTGGAAAGCTACAAAAACGGCAACGAGAAAGTGTTCGGTTTCCTTATGGGACAGGTGATACGCGCGCTCGGCAAGGGAGCGAACCCGAAACTCGCGAAGGACGCGCTGACGGAGAAATTGAAGTAAATTCGGAGGAAAGTAAAATGGAGAAAATAGACGGCATACAGCTTAAAAGCGAAATAACGCTTGCCGACCTCGAAAAAAGCGAGGGAGGGGAGATAACCTTTTCGGCTTGCGTGCATAAAATACGCGACATGGGCGGCTTTTCGTTTATAATTCTGCGCACGGGAAGGTACGTGCTGCAATCGGTGTATACCAAGGACGAGTGCAGAGGCGATTTCGACGCGCTCACCGAGGGCGAGTACGTAACGGTTACGGGCGTTGTGAAGAAAGAGCCGCGCGCGAATTACGGCTATGAAATAACGCTTTCGTCGTTTGAAATACTGTCAAAGCCTAAGGAGGAATATCCGCTGCACGTATCGTCAAAGCACCTCGGCTGCTCTATCGAGACGAGCATGGAACACAGGAGCGTAGCGCTGCGCCACCCGGAGCAGCGGGCGGTGTTTAAGGTCGCCGAGGGCGTAGTGTCGGGCTTTAGGGAGTTTATGCTCGGCGAGGGCTTTACCGAAATCCACACGCCGAAAATTGTCGCGGCGGGCGCGGAAGGCGGCGCGAACATATTCAAGCTTAAATACTTCGGACAGAACGCGTACCTCGCGCAAAGCCCGCAGTTTTACAAGCAGACGTGCGTGGCGTTTTTTGACCGCGTGTTTGAGATTGCGCCCGTGTACAGGGCTGAAAAGCACAACTCGACGCGCCACCTGAACGAGTATATAGGTCTTGACTTTGAAATGGCGTTCATAGACGATATGCACGACGTAATGGCTATGGAGACGGCTATGCTGCGCCACGTCGTAAAATACCTTGCGGATAACTACTCTCACGAGATTGAAATGCTCGGCGCGACGCTGCCGGAGGTAAATGAGATACCGTCGGTGACGTTCTTTGAGGCGCTCGACATACTCGGCAAGGAGCGCGCGCAGTTCGACCTCGACCCGACCGACGAGGTAAAGCTGTGCGAGTGGGCGAAGAAAAATCACGGCAGCGAGTTTATATTCGTCGAGAAATTCCCGGGACTTAAACGTCCGTTTTACGCGATGGACTCGAAGGACGACCCGAAACTTGCCGAAAGTTTCGACCTTCTGTTCCGCGGACTTGAAATAACGACGGGCGGACAGAGAATACACGACTACGACGAGCAGGTGGAGAAACTAAAGCGTTACAAGGTCGAGCCGGAGGAACTCGGCGCGTACCTCGACATTCACCGCTACGGTATGCCGCCGCACGGCGGACTCGGTATCGGTCTGGAGCGTCTTGTAATGAAACTGCTCGGTCTTGACAACATAAGACAGGCGAGCCTGTTCCCGAGAGACCTGCACCACCTCGACCCCTGACACAACATTTAGAGTGTTACAAGTAAAAGTATACATTTTTTACCACTATATTTCGCCCTTAACTAAGTATTTTTCACAATAATACTTTTTGAGGGCGAAATGTTTTGAAATTGTATGTAAAATGTGGTATAATAAATGTAACTGCGACAAACAGCAATAAAAAAATTTATTATAATGGAGGAACAGAACATGACTGAAAACAAAACAGTCCTTGCATGGCTTGACGAAATGGCTGCCATGTGCCGGCCGGACAAAATCGTCTGGATCGACGGCAGCGAGGAACAGCTTGACGCTTTAAGAGCCGAGGCCGTTGCAACGGGCGAAATGATTAAGCTGAACGAGGAAAAGCTCCCCGGCTGTCTCTACCACAGAACAGCCCCCAACGACGTTGCGAGAGTAGAGGACAGAACGTTCATCTGCACGCCGACCGAGGAGGAGGCGGGTCCCATTAACAACTGGATGGCTCCCGACGAGATGTATGCCAAATTAAAGGCACTCTACAACGGCTCGATGAAGGGCAGAACGATGTACGTGATCCCGTACTCGATGGGCCCCGTAGGCTCGCCGTTCTCGAAGATAGGTATAGAGCTTACCGACAGTATCTACGTTGTACTCAACATGGCTATAATGACAAGAGTCGGACAGAAGGTACTCGACCGGCTCGGCAACGACCCCGACGCCGAATTCATAAAGTGCCTGCACGCGAAGAAGGACGTAAACCCCGACGACAGATACATCGTACAGTTCCCGCAGGACAACACGATTTGGTCGATCAACTCCGCTTACGGCGGCAACGTACTTCTCGGCAAGAAGTGTTTCGCGCTCCGTATAGCGTCGTACCTCGGCAAGAACCAGGGCTGGATGGCTGAGCATATGCTTATCCTCGGTCTTGAAAATCCGCAGGGCGAGGTTAAGTATATCTGCGCGGCGTTCCCGTCGGCTTGCGGTAAGACGAACCTCGCGATGCTCATACCGCCCGAGTATTTGAAGAAACAGGGCTACAAGGTATGGACTGTCGGCGACGATATTTCATGGCTCAACATCGGACCGGACGGCAGACTTTACGCGATCAACCCCGAATCCGGTTTCTTCGGCGTTGCGCCCGGTACGAGCGTTAAGACAAACTTCAACGCGCTCGAATCGACAAAGAAGAACACGATATTCACAAACGTTGCTATAAACAACGACGATATGACAGTTTGGTGGGAAGGTCTCGACAAGAACCCGCCGGTAAACGCGACCGAGTGGAAGGGCGCGAAGGTGAACGGTCCCGAGTACATCGCGGACGGCAACAACCTCGCTCACCCGAACTCGCGTTTCACTGCTCCTGCGGTAAACTGCCCGTGTATCTCGTCAGAATTTGAAAATCCGCAGGGCGTACCCGTTGACGCTATCATATTCGGCGGCAGACGCGCAAAGTGCGCTCCGCTGGTATACCAGTCGAGAGACTGGCAGCACGGCACGTTCGTGGGCGCAACAATGGCGTCCGAGACGACAGCCGCTGCAGCCGGTGCTGTAGGCGTTGTACGCCGCGACCCGATGGCTATGAAACCGTTCGTCGGTTACAACATGGCTGACTACTGGGGTCACTGGATTGAAATGGGTAAAAAGCTCGGCGACAAAGCACCGAAGATTTTCCACGTCAACTGGTTCAGAAAGGACGACGACGGCAACTTCATGTGGCCCGGTTTCGGCGATAACATGAGAGTACTTCTTTGGATACTCAACCGCTGCGCGGGCAAGGTTGACGCGGTTGACTCGCCGATAGGCTACCTGCCCAAGCCCGAGGATATCGACATCACCGACCTCGACATGACCGTTGACGACGTTAAGGCGCTCCTTACGGTTGACAAGGCCGAGTGGCTCAAGGACGTTGAGGATCCCGACACGGGAATCAAGCAGTACTTCGCACAGTTCGGCGACAGACTTCCGAAGGAAATGGCAGACGAACTCAATAAATTAGAGGCAAATCTTTCGAAGTAAAAAAATACGAAAAAAACCACCTGCGGGTGGTTTTTTTCATATTATGTCCGCAAAATCTTCTTTAGACGCAACAAAGCCACCGACGTGCGATCATCGGTGGCTTTGTTGTATATGAACGTAACATTGTACTCAAACAATGTTACCCTTATTATACACCATCGGTTCCGAAATTTCAATAGTTATTTTAAAAAATTTTAAAAATTTTTAAAAAACCTGTTTTTTATACATTGTCGAAGTACGAGATGTATTTGACCGGCGTTTTTTCGCCGAAAAGGTACTCGTAGAGGTCGATAAAGTAGTCGTCCGTCATGCTCGCGATATAGTCGGTAACTATGTCGTCGTTCGTGCTGTGCGCCGTGTAATCCCAGTCGTTAAAGCGGTTCGCGTCGTTTACGAAGTCGATATGATGCCTATACACGGGCGACTCTCGGCGACCGCTGTTTAAATCCTTCAGAAGTGTCTCGTAAACGCGTTCGAACATCGGTCGGATTTTTTTATCGTACGTGTCGGCGATTTTACTGTTTTGGTAAATAATCTCGTTGTTGCTGTTTTTACTTTCCTTCAAAGCCGCAAAATGCGCGTCGTCGAGACGTATATACGGCTTGCCGTAGCTGTTTTCGACGATATTGACGATAAGGTTGTTAATGATTGTCGCGTTGTACCTGCCGATTTGGTTTTCCTCGAATATATCCTCGCTGCTGATAAGCCCCGCCTTGATAGCGTCCTGCCTGTCCTTGCCGATGTACGCAATCATATCCGACACGCGCACAACGCATCCTTCGAGCGTTGACGGCACGAGCCTGCCGACCGCCGACTTGTCGCTGTAACATTCCTCGACCATAGCGTCAAACTCCTCAAAGCCGCCGAGCGGGCGGGGAACGTACTCTTTACACTCGAACTCGCCATTGTGGCACAGTATGCCGTCGAGTGTCTGAAGGCTTATATTCAGGCGGAAAATCTTGTCGAGCACGCGCACGCTGTGTATGTTATGGTTAAAATATCTGCCGGTATGGGCGTGGTACAGGTCGCTTAAAAACCGCTCGCCCGCGTGACCGAACGGCGTGTGGCCTATGTCGTGACCGAGCGCAATCGCCTCGAGAAGATCGGTGTTAAGCCCCAGCAGCACACCGATATTTCGCGCGACGCGCGATACAAGCTGCACGTGCAGAGCGCGGTGCGAGATGTCGTCGTTTTTGTAGAAGGAAAACACCTGCGTCTTGTCGGCGTAACGGTTGTAGTACGGGCTGTGCATTATTTTCTCCGCGTCACGCACGTAAGCACCGCGCCAGAGCGTAGCCTTGTCGTGTTCGCGGTTCTCGCGCCGTACTGCGGGGTCGTCAAAGCCCCTGCCGCCGAATATTTCCTCGTTTATTCTGTTCTGTAACTCCTTTGACAGACGTTCATAGTTTAACATTACAGTTTCCTCCCGTGGTTTGTACTGTGATTTTACCACATTTTGAGCCGCGTGGCAAGGGAATAATATTTTTTAAATAAAAATGTAAAATACACTTGACATTTTACTTCGCGTATGCTATATTATAAATGTAAAGTATATTTTACATTTTTGCGAAAGGGGCTGATAGAGTGAGAGTGGCGGTAAAGGACGCGCGAAAACAAAGCGGAATAACGCAGGAGGAACTTGCGAAGGCGGTCGGCGTGACGCGCCAGACGATAATATCGCTCGAAAACGGGCGTTACACCGCGTCGCTTGGGCTCGCGCACAAAATCGCCGAATTTTTCGGCGTAAAAATCGAGGACATATTTATATTTGAGGAGGACGAGTAAAATGAAATTCAAGAGCAAAACAATGACAAGAATAGTTCTTATGCTGATGTACGTAGTAATCGGCGCCGTTATGTGGGCGGTGGGAACATTCGGCTCAAACCCTAACGACACAATATCGGCGATGGGCATAGCGATGGCGGTATGCGGAGCGATGCTTGCGGTGAGGAACATTATCGTGATATGCGACCCCGAAAAACTCCAAAAGCGCGAAACAGCCGAAACCGACGAGCGTAATGTCATGCTTATGCAGAAGTCGCGCTCTCTCGCGTTCGCGATATACATTATGGCGGCAGCGGTGGCGATAATAGTGATGATTTGCACCGGCATGGAGTCCGAGGGAAGAATTGTGGCGTTCACCGTGTGCGGCTTGGTCGTTATATATATTATAAGCTATTTGATTATGAAAGTAAGACACTAAATGTACATATATGCGAAGGGACGTATTACAACATACGTCTCTTTTTATGTGTTTTTTGAAATTTGTATTGCAAATTCGCTCAAATATGCTATAATAAAGATACCACAATTTACTGTCATAAATATTTATTATTTATGATGCTGCTTTTTTAATATAATTTTTTAGGATATTCCTTATGGGAATATTCTAATTTGGCATTGATATAATAAAGTTGCGTATTGTCAAAAACGCAGGCTTTATATTGAAATGCTTTATTATGTTCAATGTCATTTTCTAGCAGTATTTCATATTTGACAGTAAATGTGTGGTAACATCTATCTGAGCCGCGTTTTATGCGTGGTACAGATATGTGCCGCGCATTTTTTATTGCGGGGAATAGGGGTATGACCTCCTCTCCGAGTGGGTCATGCGTAGGGGCGAATCGTGTTCGCCCATTAGGCCCCCTTGTTAAAGGGGGCTGTCAGCGAAGCTGACTGGGGGATTCCTTTTCTGTTTTTATAATGAATCCCTCCACCGCCTTCGGCGGTCCCCCTCCCTTTAACAAGGTAGGCTAACGTAGGGGCGGTCATTGGCCGCCCGCCGAAGTTACATTCATATCAAATAATTTACGGAGGAAGAAAAAATGAAAAAAAGAATTTTGATTGTCTTAGCCGCATTGACAATACTCCTGTGCGTGCCGCTTATCGCAAACGCCGCAACAAGCGGCACCTGCGGCGCGAACGGCGCAAACGTAACATGGACGCTGGATGACGCGGGTACACTCACAATAAGCGGAGAGGGAGATATGGCTAATTTTGAGTATTATTCTTCTCCGTGGTATGACGACCGTGCAAGTATAACGAAAGCGGTAATAAACCAAGGCGTAACAAGCATTGGCAGTTGTGCGTTTAGTGGCTGCAACGGTTTGATAAGCGTTGCGATACCTGACAGCGTAACAAGCATTGGCAGTTTCGCGTTTGACCGCGACTGCTATCAATTGGACAGTGTATATATATCAGACCTTGCGGCATATTTGAATATAGATTTCGGCGATTCCGCAGCAAATCCAATGCAGCAAGCTTCTGAGTTGTATCTTAACGGTAAGCGTGTTGAGGGAACAGTAAAAATACCAGACACTGCAACGAAAATACCGGATTATGCGTTTTATGGCTGTGACAGCTTAACAAGCGTTACCATAGGTAACGGCGTAACAAGAATAGGCGATATGGCGTTTGGCGGCTGTAGCGGCTTGATAACCTTAACCATACCTGATAGTGTAACAAGCATTGGATATAGCGCTTTTGGTGGCTGTAACAACTTAACAAGCGTTACAATACCCGACAGTGTAACAATTATTGATGGTTTTGCGTTTGGTGGATGTGACGGTTTAACAAGCGTTACCATAGGTAACGGCGTAACAAAAATAGGATATGATGCGTTTTCCGACTGCAATAACTTAAAGGATGTCCATATAACAGATATAGCAAAATGGTGTGAAATAGATTTTATTGAATTTGAGTCCAATCCATTATGCTTCGCAACAAATCTCTATATAAATGATGTATTGACCACAAATTTGATAATCCCGAACGGCGTAACAAGTATTTGCGCAGGTGCATTTGGGTTCTGCGATGCCTTGACAAGTATTGCAATCCCCGACAGCGTAACAAATATTGGAACTTTTGCGTTTTACAACTGCAATAATCTTACAGACGTATATTATTCCGGCACAGAGCAGGAATGGAATTTGATTGAGATAGGTTCATATAATGAAAATTTGACAAACGCCACAATCCATTACGGAAGATACGATCCAATCACTCCCGTCGCTCTAACCGTTGTGCCGTCGGGTGACAGCTACACCCTCACCGCCGATACGGACTATGACGGCGTTGCGTATGCTGCGACATATGACGGTGAGGGAAGTCTTATAAATGTTACGAGCGAGCCGTTCACGAACGGTACTGCGACCGTTACGCCAAGCATAGCGGGCGCGACGAAAATTAAATTTTTTATTTGGACAAATACGCTGCAGCCGCTGACGAACACAGTAACGAAAAATTTATAACAAAAAAACGGGCGATGCCCGTTTTTTTTCTTACCTATTCCCCAAAAACTCCCGCGCCTTCTTGATTGCCTTTTCAACGGTTTCCTTAGCCGGACCGCCGACAAGCTTACGGTCGTTCACGCACGTTTCCATGCTTATCGCGTCATATATGTCGCTTTCGATTATATCCGAAAACTCCTTAAACTCGTCCGTCGTGAGTTCATCGAGCGACTTGTTATGCTCAATCGCGTAGAACACCATGCGCCCCACAACGGCGTGAGCCTCGCGGAAGGGGAGCCCCTTCTTGACAAGATAGTCGGCAACGTCGGTGGCGTTCGTAAAGCCGCCCTTTGCGCCGCGCAGCATATTATCCTTTTTGACCGTCATTGTCGCGAGCATATCGCAGAACACGGGCAGACACAACTTGACCGTGTCGAGCGCGTCGAAAATCGGCTCTTTGTCCTCCTGCATATCCTTGTTGTACGCGAGAGGAAGTCCCTTCATCGTCGTCAAAAGCCCCATAAGATGTCCATACACACGCCCCGTCTTGCCGCGTATAAGCTCCGCAACATCGGGGTTTTTCTTCTGCGGCATTATCGACGAGCCTGTCGAAAACGCGTCGTCCGGCTCAACGAACGAAAACTCGTGGCTCGACCACAGAATAAGTTCCTCCGAAAAACGGCTCATGTGCATCATTATGATAGACAGACAGCTTGCAAGTTCAATCACAAAATCACGGTCGGACACGCCGTCGAGCGAGTTCATCGTAACGCCGTCAAAACCGAGCTCCGCCGCGACAAATTCGCGGTCTAACGGGTACGTTGTTCCCGCGAGCGCGCCCGAACCTAAGGGCATTACGTTCATGCGCTTTTTGCAGTCGGTAAGCCGCGACAAATCGCGCTTGAACATCTCAAAATACGCCATTAGGTGATGCGCGAACGTGACAGGCTGCGCCTTCTGCAAATGCGTGTAGCCCGGCATGATCGTTTCCGTATGCTCCGCCGCCATATCCACAAGAACGTTCAGCGCGTGTATGAGCATTTCCTCGATAACGTCCGTTTCGTCCATGAGGTACATACGAATGTCGAGCGCGACCTGGTCGTTGCGGCTGCGTCCCGTGTGCAGGCGCTTGCCCGCGTCACCAATACGCTCCGTGAGGATTTTCTCGATATTCATGTGAATATCCTCCGCGTCAACCTCAAATTCAACCTTACCCGCCTCGATGTCGGCTAAAATGTTTTCAAGTTCAGCCGTGATCTTGTCCGCGTCCTCGCGGGGGATAATACCCTGCCGTCCGAGCATACGCGCGTGCGCGATCGAGCCTTTTATATCCTGCTTATACATACGCTTGTCAAAACGTATGGACGAGTTGAAATCGTCAACCTTTTTGTCGGTGCTTTTCTGAAAGCGACCGCCCCATAATTTTGCCATTTGATCAATCCTTTATGCCGTTCTTTTTCTTCATCATAGCGCGAACCTTAAGCGGCAGACCGAACAGGTTTATAAAGCCCTCGCTGTCCTTGTGGCTGTAAAGTTCGTGGCTGTCACCGAACGACGCGATGTCCTCGTTGTAGAGAGAGTACGGCGACTTCGCGCCCGCGGGCGTAACGCTGCCCTTGTAAAGCTTTAACTTAACCTCGCCCGTAACCGTCTCGTCCATCTTGTCGAACATAGCCGACATCGACTCGCGCAGCGGCGTGAACCACTTGCCGTCGTACACAAGCTCGGAGAATTTAATCGCCGACTGACGCTTGAACGACTGCGTATCGCGGTCAAGACAGAGATATTCAAGCTCCTGAATGGCGGCGTAGAGAATAGTACCGCCCGGCGTTTCGTACACACCTCTCGACTTCATGCCGACAAGTCTGTCCTCGACTATATCCGCGATACCAACGCCGTGCTTGCCGCCGAGCGCGTTGAGCTTTTCAACCAATTCACGCGGCTTCATCTTCTTGCCGTCAACCGACACCGGCTCACCCTTTTCAAAGCCTATCGTAACGTACTCAGGCTTGTCGGGAGCCTTTTCGGGCGACACGCCGAGTTTTAACAGACTGTCAAGCTGCGGCTCGTTCGCGGGATCTTCGAGATCCATGCCCTCGTGGCTGATGTGCCAGATGTTGCGGTCACGCGAATACAAATCCTTCTTCGTAACGGGAACTTCTATACCGTGCGCCTCCGCGTAGTCAACAGCGTCCTCACGCGACTTAATATCCCAAATTCTCCACGGAGCAATTATTTTGATTGACGGGTCGAGCGCCTTGATTGTAAGCTCGAAACGAACCTGGTCGTTACCCTTACCTGTCGCGCCGTGGCATATAGCCGTCGCGCCTTCCTTGTGGGCGATTTCAACGAGTTTTTTCGCGATGATAGGTCTCGCGTGCGACGTGCCGAGGAGGTACTTACCCTCGTACACCGCGCCTGCTTTTAGTGTGGGGAATATATAATCCTTTACGTAATCGTCTCTTAAATCGGCGATGTAGCACTTCGACGCGCCCGCTCTCTTGGCTCTCTCCTCGAGACCGTCAGTCTCCTTGCCCTGACCCACGTCGCCGCAAACGCAGATTACGTCGTAGCCGTAATTCTCGATGAGCCACCTTACTATAATTGACGTGTCCAGACCGCCCGAATAGGCGAGAACAACTTTTTCTTTTGCCATGTTGACATTCCTCCTAAAATAATATATATTTATACAAGGTACATTATACAACGAAATTTGTCAATATTCAATAGGTAATTTGAAAAAGAGGTAAATAATGATAGTAATGGGAATAGACCCCGGCTACGCGATAGTCGGCATAGGCATAATAGAATACGAAAAGGGAAGGATGCGCTACATACACCACTGCGCCGTGACAACGCCCGCGGGCATGAACACGACGGAACGGCTCAATATCATTTTCCGCGAAACGGGGCGGCTTATAGACGAGTACAAGCCCGACGCGGTCGCGATTGAGGAACTGTTCTTCAACACCAATCAGAAAACGGCGATAAACGTCGCGCAGGCGAGGGGAGTACTGCTCGTATCCGTGACGAGCCGCAATGTGCCGATATACGAGTACACACCGCTGCAGGTGAAACAGTCGATTGCGGGCTACGGACGCGCCGACAAAAAGCAGATACAGACGATGGTAAAAATGCTCCTTCACCTTAACGCGATACCGAAACCCGACGACGCGGCGGACGCTCTCGCGATCGCGCTCACGCACACGATGACCTCGAAACTCGGTATTGCGCTCGGTGTAAACAAAATCAAGTAAAACCATATATTGACGGCGCACCGCTTGAATGTCTATATATAGCGGTGCGTTTAACAATTTCTTAATAATTTAGAAATATGCCTGAAATATATAAATTTTATTTATTTTAACCATATAAATTTCTATATACATTTAATTTATTATGCAATTTGCATGACGGATTTTGTCAAAATTTATAAATTTGTTTCAAAACAGCAATCTTTTTAACAATTTCTTAATAATTACGGGGTTGACATAATTGTAATAATGTTGTATTATTACACTGTCAATAAATCTTTCGGAAGGAATTTTATGTATTACTATATAAAAGGAACGCTCGCGCATAAGAGCGAGAATTATGTTGTTATAGACGCGGGCGGCGTCGGATATATGATTTACACGTCGCTGACAAGCATACAGCGCGCCGGCGGCGTCGGCTCGGAAGTCAAAATGTACACGTATCTGCACGTGCGCGAGGATATTATGGAACTTTACGGCTTTACGTCGGCGGAAGAAAAGAATATGTTCCTGATGCTTACGTCGGTGTCGGGCGTGGGGCCCAAGGCTGCGCTCGCCGTATTGTCGGTCGGGGACGTTTCGGAAATAGCCGCCGCAATTGTTACCGGCGACGTTAAAATGATAACGCGCGCGCAGGGTATAGGACCGAAAATGGCGCAGCGGATTATCCATGAGCTTAGCGATAAGATAAGTAATGAGGCTCTGAATTTGCCGCTTGACGACGATACCGCACCCGCTGCGGACGGTAACGGCAGCGAGGCGGCAGCCGCGCTCGTGTCACTCGGCTACAGTATGCGTGAGGCGACAGCCGCGCTAAAGGGCGCGGACAACTCGATGAGCGTTGAGGAACTTGTCAAATACGCACTTACGAAACTGTTTTAACTAATTAAAATCGGAGGTAACGTCTTTGTTTGAGGAAGATGAGAGATTTGTCACCGGCGGGTTTATCGGCGAGGACGCGGAAATAGAATACGGACTTCGCCCGAAAACGCTTGACGAGTACATAGGTCAGGACAAGGTAAAGAGCAATCTCGACATATATATAAAGGCTGCGCTCGACCGCCGCGAACCGCTTGACCACGTGCTGCTGTACGGGCCGCCGGGACTGGGCAAAACGACGCTCGCGGGCATTATCGCAAACGAGATGGGCGTAAATATAAGGATAACGTCGGGCCCCGCGATAGAGCGTGCGGGCGATTTGGCGGCGATACTCACGAGCCTTTCGGCTCACGACATACTGTTCATAGACGAGATACACCGTATGTCGAGAACGGTCGAGGAAATACTGTACCCCGCGATGGAGGACTACACGCTCGACATAATAACGGGCAAGGGGCTTGCGGCGAGAACGCTGCACCTTCCGATAGAAAAATTTACGCTCATAGGCGCGACGACGCGCGCGGGACTCCTGTCCGCACCGCTGCGCGACCGTTTCGGCGTAATAAGCCGACTGGAACTGTACAGCGTGGAGGATTTAAAGGAGATTGTCAAACGCAGCGCGGGACTTCTCGAAATAGAAATAGACGAGGATGGGGCTGCAGAAATAGCGTCGCGTTCACGCGGCACGCCGAGACTTGCGAACCGCTTTTTGAAACGCGTCAGAGACTTCGCACAAATCAAGCACGACGGAGTTATAACATACGACGTGGCAGCCGAGGCGCTTAAAAGCATGGAGATTGACGAACTCGGGCTTGACGCGATAGACAGCCGAATGCTCAAAACCATGATAGAGAACTTCGGCGGCGGGCCCGTGGGGCTTGACACGCTTGCCGCGATGATAGGCGAGGAGCCGGGTACGATCGAGGACGTGTACGAGCCGTATCTTCTTCAACTCGGATTTATAGCAAGGACGCCGAGGGGCAGGATAGCCACAAAGGCGGCTTACGAGCATTTTGACATTCCGTTCGCGGAATAAATTATGTATGGGATAAAACAAACATGTGGGAGATGATGTTAAAAATGAGAAAGGCTGTAATCACCGTAATTGCCGCGCTGACGGTAATGCTGTGCGGCGTTGTCTGCGCGGACGCGGAGGGCGTGATGCTCGAATATGACGGCGGCACGCATGAGTACAACGGCGAGTTTTATTCGCTTGTTGTAAACAATCAGGTTATCGACCCGCCGCTTGCACCGATTATTTTTAACGACAGAGCGCTCGTGCCCGTAAGAGAAATCTTTGAGGAAGTAGGCGCGGAGGTGGACTACATAAACGAGACGCAGACGGTGGAAGTCAAAGGCGACAACACCGACGTAAAACTGAGAATAAACGACAATGTGGCGTATATAAACGGCGCAAAAACGAAAATACCCGATAACGTTGTGCCGAAACTCATATCAAAGGTGGGCGGCGAGACAAAGACGATGGTTCCCGTAAGATTTATAAGCGAGAGCATAGGTCTTGACGTTGAATTTGACAGCGGCGACGGAGCGATACTTATAGAGTCCGACGGCTACACGCTCGCGGACGAAACACCGGTACAGGAATACGCAGAACCTGAGCCTGAACCCGAACCGGAGCCGGAACTTTACATAACCGACGTTTCGTGCAACATCACAAGTTCGGAAACGGCTTGCGTAACGGTAACGACCGACGGCGCGATAGAAAATTACGACGATTTCGTACTTCAGTCTCCGCAGAGACTTGTGGTTGACATTCCCGGAGCGAAACTTTCCGGCGTTGACGAGAACACGACCGTCGGCGCGGCAGGGGTAAGCGCGGTAAGAGTCGGCAGCAACGACGAAAGAGCGCGTATAGTGCTTGATATGAGCAACCTCAAAACGTATACCGTGACGCAGACCTCCGACAACACGCTTGAAATCAATACCGTTTCAGCCGCGCCCAAACAGGAGGTTATAACCGAAGGCGTAAAAAATGAAATTAAGGCTACGGTGACGCAGAACTCGAACTATACGGCGCGTTCATCGGAGGACATGCTAATCGTACTCGACGCGGGACACGGCGGCAGCGACAGCGGCGCGGTGGGCGAACTTGACGACGAACCCGTATACGAGAAGGAACTTACACTCCAAATAACCAAGCGCGTGCGGGATATACTCGAAGGCGCGGGCTACAACGTTTCGCTGACACGTGAGGGCGACACTCTTCCGTCGCTTACGGAAAGACCGGCGCAGGCAAACGCGGAGAACGCGGCGCTGTTCATAAGCATACACATTAACTCCGCCGACGCGAGCGAGGCGCACGGCACGGAGGTGTATTACGCCGAGGAAAATAACGACGACGGCTACGGAGTGACGAGCGAGACGTTCGCGGAAAACGTGCTTGAAAGAATGTTAAAATATATGCAGTCGGTAAGCCGCGGCGTAAAGACGGCTGAACACGCCGTAACGAGACGCTGCAATATGCCGGCGGTGCTTGCCGAGGTCGGATTTATCTCAAACCCCGAGGAAGTATATCTTATGACTACCGACGAGTACCAGCAAAAAGCCGCGCAGGGCATCGCCGAGGGCATTATCCTCACGCTCCGCGAAGTGGATATGCCGCAGTAATTGACACAAAAAAAGCGTACCAAATCGGTACGCTTTTTTTAATGCCTGTTTTATCTGTACAATCTCGTCTTAACCAGCAGCGCGTAAATCTTATTGCCGGCGGGGAGTTGTTTAACCTCGTCGGGCGACATGATTTTGAGCGCAAACACAAGCGCGAAGTACACAACGACCGCCACGCCGATAGCCAGCACCGTCGCTATGAGGTTTGTGACAAAGCCCGCGCCCGTTATAAGCATGACAAGCTTGTACGTTCCAAGAGCCGCCGCGCCCATTATAACTCCGGCGATGAGCGGCTTTACTATATACTTTACGGGCTGTATTTTAAGCTTGCAGTGTTTTCTGAGCACCATAAAGCATATCGCGCATGAAATAAACTGACAAGCTATGGAACTTACAGCCGCACCGTAAATGTTCACGGACGGTATTCTTATGAGCAGTATGTTTAGTATTATTTTCGCTATGCAGCCGAACAGCAGGCTTATCGCCGGAACAAACACCTTGCCGATACCCTGCAGCGAGCCTGTCATTGTCTGCGCCAGCGCCGCGAATATGAGCGACACCGACACAAGCTGCAGCAGTTCGTAACCCTCGGACGCGTTAAAGTAAATGATTTTGTACACCGGCTCGGCAAGCACAATAAGACCTATCGCGCACGGCAGTATTATAAGTATTGAAACGAGCAGCGAATAGTTTACCTTTTCAGCCGCTTCCGCGTAGTTTTTGAGTTTCATCGCACTTGCGACATACGGCACAAGAACCGTCGCGAACGCGAAATTCACCGCGAGCGGCATATTATAGAGAATATCGCTCTTCGCCAGAAGTCCCGACAGCCGCCTTACCGCTTCAACGAGTGCGTCCGCGCTTGGCGAAACGATAGCAGCGACGTTTCCGTGAGCCGGTATAACCTCGGCGAACGCTATCTGTATGCCGCGGCTTACGGTGGCGGTGTCTATTACGCGGTTTATCGCCGTGATAATCGAACCGAGCGAAATGGGTATGCTCAAAAGCAGTATTGCCTTCATCAGCCTGCCGCCGCTTTCGTTGAGCGTCTCGCCCGTGCTTTGCTCGGCTTTACGGCTGAGCGACTTTCTTCTGTTGTGGTAAAACAGCATGAGGTAGAGGAAACTCAAAACCGTCGCGACCGACGTCGCGAAGTTCGCCCACGTAGCCATCATTTCAGCCGAGGCAGCCATACCCGCCGCGATGTACACGAATATAATCGTAAGCGAGCATTTGAGTATCTGTTCGAGTACCTGTGAATTACTCGTCGCGCGCATATCCTTAAGACCTGTGAAGTAGCCGCGTATTACGGACGACACGCACACGAACAGCAGCGACGGCGCAAGCGCGCGCATGACGTGCTGTGAACCGGGCATTTTTATGAGTTTTTCCGCGAATATGTCCGCGCCGAAGAACAGGACGGCTGTTGTCGCGAGACCTATCGCGGTGAACAGTACCATAGCCGTCTTGAATATTTTTTCCGCGCCCTTGTAGTCGTCTATCGCGGCTCTTTCGGACACCATTTTCGATATGGCGTTCGGTATGCCGACGGACGATATTGCAAGTAGTACCGTGTAAATCTGAAATCCGACGTTGTAAAGCCCCAGAGCCTCGTCGCCGAACCCCGGCACGTTCGTTATAACTATTCTGTAAATCATTCCGAACAGCTTGACGATTATCTGCGATACGAGTATAACCGTCACGTTGCTCATAAACGATTTTGTTTTCTCTTTTTTTACGTTTTCCATAAATTTTCTCCTCATTTATCCGTTATGTGTATTATAAGCCCGAAACGTCGATTTTGCAAGTGACAAATATAAAAATTCTTCTTTAACGCTTTTTTACGCAGCCGTTACACTTGACAAAGGGCGTACGTATGTATTAAAATATACACGGAATTGTATAAAAATATGGGAGGAATTACTATGGGAATGACACTGACAGAAAAAATCCTTTCGGCGCATCTTGTTGAGGGCGAAATGGTAAAGGGAAACGAAATAGGCATACGCATCGACCAGACGCTCACGCAGGACGCTACCGGCACAATGGCGTATCTCGAATTCGAGGCTATGGGCGTGCCGAGAGTCAAGACGGAAAGAAGTGTGGCTTACATAGACCATAACACGCTCCAAAGCGGCTTTGAAAACGCGGACGACCACCGCTTTATCGGCAGCGTCGCGAAAAAGCACGGAATATATTTCTCGCGTCCCGGCAACGGTATCTGCCACCAGGTTCACCTCGAACGTTTCGGCATACCCGGAAAGACGCTCATAGGCTCGGACAGCCACACGCCGACAGGCGGCGGTATCGGCATGATCGCCATAGGCGCGGGCGGTATGGACGTTGCCGTAGCTATGGGCGGCGGCACTTACTACATCACCTGTCCGAAGGTCGTTAAGGTAAATCTCACGGGTAAATTGCAGCCGTGGGTTGCCGCGAAGGACGTTATACTCGAAGTTTTAAAGCGTCTGTCCGTAAAGGGCGGCGTGGGTAAGGTTATAGAATACTGCGGCGAGGGCGTTAAGACGCTTTCCGTACCCGAACGCGCGACGATAACGAACATGGGCGCGGAACTCGGCGCGACCACCTCGATATTCCCGTCGGACGAGGTTACGCGTGAATTTTTGAAGGCGCAGGGCAGGGAGGACGTATGGACGGAGTTAAAGCCCGACGCTGACGCGGTTTACGACGAAACGGTCGAGATAAACCTTTCCGAACTCGTGCCGCTTGCGGCTTGTCCTCACTCGCCGGACAACGTAAAGAGCATCGAGGAACTTGCCGGACAGAAGATTGATCAAGTGTGCATAGGCTCATGCACAAACTCGTCGCTCCTCGACATGATGAAGGTGGCGTACATATTAAAAGGCAAGACCGTTCACCCCGATGTGTCGCTCGCGATTGCGCCCGGCTCAAAGCAGGTGCTTAACATGCTCGCGAATAACGGCGCGCTGGCGATAATGATAGACGCGGGCGCGAGAATACTCGAAAGCGCGTGCGGACCGTGTATAGGTATGGGACAGTCGCCGAATTCGAAGGGTATATCTTTAAGAACCTTTAACAGAAACTTTGAGGGCAGGAGCGGCACTAAGGACGGACAGATTTACCTCGTATCGCCCGAAACGGCTGCGGTTTCGGCTCTTACGGGCGTGTTCACCGACCCGCGCACGCTCGGCGCGGCTGCCGACATAACGCTCCCCGAAAAATTCACGGTAAACGACAACATGATAGTACCGCCCGTACCGGCTGAGGATATGGACAGCGTCGAGGTTCTTCGAGGACCGAACATCAAGCCGTTCCCCGTATCGGAGCCTTTGGCTGAAACGATTGACGCGAAGGTAAGCCTTAAAGTGGGCGACAACATCACCACCGACCACATCATGCCCGCGGGCGCGAAAATTTTACCGCTCCGTTCCAATATCCCGAAGATATCTGAATACTGTTTCGCGGTGTGCGACGAGAAATTCCACGACCGCGCTCTCGAAATGGGCAAGAGCGTGATAGTCGGCGGCTCTAACTACGGTCAAGGCTCGTCGCGTGAACACGCGGCGTTAGCGCCCTTGTACCTCGGCGTTAAGGCGGTAATCACAAAATCATTCGCGAGAATACATATGGCGAACCTCATAAACGCGGGAATTGTGCCGCTTACGTTCATAAACGAAGCGGACTACGACAGGATAGACCAGACAGATGAAATAAAGCTTGAAAATATAGGAAAGCAGATCGCGGCGGGAAATGTGATAAAGGCGACGGACGTTACAAAGGGCTTTGACTTCGAACTCAACGCGGACTTTTCCGACAGACAGAAGGAAATGCTCTACGCCGGCGGACTGCTCAACTACACAAAACAGAACGCGTAAAAATAACGACCCCCTCCGAGCGAGGGGGTCGCCTTTATATTTCTTTAGTGAGGAAGGAAATCGGTGGGGTTTACGGGAACGCCGTCCTTTTCCATTTCGAAATGGAGATGCGGCTGTTCGACGTTTTCGGCGGCGCAGTCGCCGACCGTGCCTATTACCTCGCCGGACTCAACCGTTCTGCCTTCGGTGAGGTTTTCGGCGGTTTCAAGCCCCATGTAACGCGTCACAAATCCCGCGGGGTGTGATATTTCGACGCACGCGCCCATAGCGTTGTCGTACACTCTCTCAATTTCGCCCGACGCGGCGGACGCGACGGAGCAGCCCTTTTCGGCGGCTATGTCCACTCCTCCGTGCGCTCTCCAGTCATCAAGCGCGTGGTTGTAGGCAAGCACGTCGGTATACGGCTCCAGCACCTCTCCGTTTACCGGCATGATAAACGCGGGCAGGTCGTTCGTTACCATAATCGACTCGTCCGTAACATCGGGATTGTCAACGGCGTAATCCATAACCTCGTCTGCGGGAGCAGGCGTTTCCTCGGCGGTTGTTTCTTCCGCTGCGGGCTCGGCTGTCGGCTCGGGCGCTGGCTGCGGAGTTATCTCCGCGAGAGACAAACTCACGTCCTCGGGGAGTTTGCCCGAAAATACGGGCGCGGTGTCGCCGTTTTCGGTCGACGCATCGCCTACCGTAACGGTTTCCGTATCCTCCGTATGCTTTTCGGTTATAAAGCCGGCTACGCCTATCATCAGCACACAGCAGCACAAGGCTATATAGAACGCCGGAAGTCTTTTATTTTTCTTTTCTTCGTTATTTTGCATAATATGTTCCTCCAATGCTTGGTTTGATATAAAGTATTGTTTCCCGAATTTCCTTAAATATACCCATATGGCAAAAATTTTATTTGACAAAAATCGAAAAAAGGTATTCCCAAAACACAATTTATATAGTATAATAGAATATAATCATCAAAGGCAGGTGAATGTTTTGAAAATAGAAAAAATTAACAAGGACAGAATAGTGGTGACTCTTTCTCCGACGGATTTGTCGGATTACAATATTGATATAAACGCTCTCGGACCGAACAGCAAGGAACTCCACAGCCTTCTTTTCAATATAATGGAAATGATACGCGACGAAACGGGCTTTAATCCTTATAACGGACAGGTTGTCGTCGAGGCGACGCCGTTCAAGGATGGCGTAACGCTTGTCGTGAGCAAAATGGGCGCGGCGCAGAGACTCGCGCTTGAAGAATTTAAACGCAGCGTCAAGGTCACGGCGCGGCTTAAATCCCCCGAAAAGCGGGAGAAAACGAGATATGTTGTCTTTCGTTTTTCGGAGTTTGACAACGCGTGCATGTCGCTAAAGCGTCTTACCGATGAAATTCTTTACGGCGGCGCTCTTTACAGGCTGGACAAAGCCTTCTGCCTTGCGATGAGAAACGAGGATGAGTACAGACGTTCGATAGACCTTGTAAACGAGTTTGCGGACGAAATGTCATACAATCCCCTAAAGCACGTGTTTGTGAAGGAACACGGCTCGCTTATAGCCGAGGGTGAAGAACTTGTCGAAATGGCGCGGCACATTCGCTCTCTTACATAAAATTTTATAAAATACTTGCAATATAAGGAAATACATGGTACAATACAAAAGAAATAAATTTGAAGGAGAGTAAAACATGAATATCTTGGAAACAGTCGTATTTGCGGAAGGTGAAACAGCCGATACAGCGGCGCAGCAGAACACAGCCGCGACCACGGAACAGCAGGCACCGGCGGCGCAGCAGCAGCCGCAGCAGGGTAACACCGTAATGGGAATGATTATGAGTTTTCTGCCGTTTGTGCTTATTATCGTTCTTCTTTACTTTATGATGATAAGACCGCAGAGAAAGCGCGAGAAAGAGGCAAAGGCTATGCTTAACGCGCTGAAGGTCGGCGACAAGATTGTCACGATCGGCGGCATATGCGGTAAGGTCAGCAAAATAAAGGACGAGTTTGTCTGGATAGAAACGGGCAATATCGGCACGCAGGACGAGAAGAGCGTTATCAAAATGGAGCGCGACTCCATAAGAACGGTAAATCCCGCGAAGGACTGATTTAAGGGAATATAAAAGAAATCTCCTTAATATATTTGTATCGAGATATATTAAGGAGGTTTTTTTATGTCCGTGAATATAAAAACAGTCGTAAAGGGTGCGATTGCGTCAATTCTGTTCGCCGTAGCGGTTTTATTTATCCTGTCGCTTTTGGAAAATCTTACCGGAATAGGGCAGAACGTGATAAACATAGGCTCATACGCGGCGGTAATACTCGGTATGCTTTTGGGGGCGGTAATAATAGCCCGCGCCGCCGACTGCAAGCGTCTTATACACGTGCTGCTCGCCGCGCTGATATACGTCTGCGCGCTGCTCGCGCTCGCAATGGTTTTAAACGGCGGGATATGCTTTACCGCCCACACAGCGGCGGTAACTGCGGGGATATTCGGCGCGGCTATGCTGGGCTGCATAATAGGCAACAAGTAAAATTTATCGTGCTATTGACTTTTTTATCATAATATGGTAAAATGTCCGTATATGGAAATAAAACAGACACGGAGGATATTTCAATGAAACACGTTACAACATTAAACAGCGCAAATCTTAAGTCAAGCGCGGTACACGGCGGCTGCGGCGAGTGCCAGACTTCATGCCAGTCGGCTTGCAAGACGTCCTGCACGGTTGCCAACCAGAAGTGCGAAAACGCACAGAACTGAACAAACAAAATCATCGGCTATGCGGTCGGTGATTTTCTGTTTAACGGCGCGTAAAATCGGTTCACGCGTTTCGTGAACGTTTTGGATAAAGGAGTTTTTTACAGGTGATACATAAGTTTAAACAGCTCGGGATGAATATAGTCATGGACGTTTATTCCGGCGCGGTACACATAGCGGACGACGTGATGTACGATATGCTCGACTGCATATTCGAGCCGTTCACGCCGGAGAGCCAATGCCCCGAATACGTGAAACAGGCGATGGCGGACAAGTATTCCGACGATGAAATAGACGAGTGCTACGCGGAGATTTGCTCGCTCTACAGGGCGGGTCAGCTTTTCAGCGAGGACACGTATGAAAAGTTTGCGAAAAACTGGAACAAGGGTTCGATCGTCAAGGCTCTTTGCCTTCACATAGCGCACGACTGCAATCTGCGCTGTAAATACTGTTTCGCCGACACGGGCGAGTTCCACGGCGGCAGAAGTCTTATGAGCGCGGAAACGGGTAAAAAGGCGATTGATTTCGTAATCGCGAACAGCGCTAGCCGCCGCAACATAGAGATTGACTACTTCGGCGGCGAGCCGACGATGAATTTTGAAGTTGTGAAGGAGATAACCGACTACGCCCGCGAGCAGGGCGAAAAGCACGGCAAAAATTTCCGCTTTACAATCACGACAAACGGCATACTTTTAAATGACGACATGATGAAGTACATAAACGAGAATATGTCGAACGTCGTGCTTTCGATAGACGGCACGAAGGAGACGAACGACCGCGTCCGCCGGCGTGTTGACGGCAGCGGCTCGTACGACGTGATAGTGCCGAAATTCCAAAAGCTTGCCGAAAGCCGCAATCAGGATAACTACTACGTGCGCGGCACGTTCACGGCTTACAACCTCGATTTCGCGAAGGATGTTCTGCACCTTGCCGACCTCGGCTTTAAGCAGACGAGTGTCGAGCCGGTCGTTGCGCCGTATGACGAGGATTACGCGTTAAAGCCGGAACATGTCGAAAAGATATGCGCCGAGTACGACAAGCTTTGCGAGGAATACGTAAAGCGTTATGACGAGGGCAGGGGCTTTAACTTCTTCCACTTCATGGTCGACCTCGACCAAGGACCGTGCGCGATTAAGCGTCTGTCGGGATGCGGCGCGGGTCACGAGTACCTCGCGGTCGCACCGTCGGGCGATATTTACCCGTGCCACCAGTTTGTAGGCAACGAGGACTACAAAATGGGCAACGTGTACGACGGAACGCTTAACGAGGACATACGCTCCGAGTTTGAACGCTCGAACGTGTACACGAAGGATAAGTGTAAGGATTGTTTCGCCAAATTTTATTGCAGCGGCGGCTGCTCCGCCAACGCCTATAACTTTAACGGCGATATAAATAAGCCCTACGAACTCGGCTGCGAATTTCAGAAAAAACGCCTTGAGTGCGCAATCGCAATCGAGGCTCATAAGAAGATGGCATGAAGTAAATTGAAATTTAAAGGCGTATTTATGGCGACCGGCACGTAGGGGCGACCCTTGCGGTCGCCCGTATGACCCCCTCATAGAGGGGGTCATACGTAGGGGCTGGCGCCCTCGACAGCCCGTACTCATATAAATAAAACCTAACACAAAAAATAAAATTTAAGGAGGAATACACATGATACACAAGGGATTTAAAATGAAGCTCTATCCGGGACAGGAAGCGGAGTACGAGAAACGTCACAACGAGCTGTGGCAGGAAATGAAGGACATGATCCACGAGCACGGCGGCAAAAACTACTCGATTTATCTCGACAAGGAAACGCTCACGCTTTTCGGCTATATCGAGATAGAGGACGAGGAGCTTTGGGCAAAGGGCGCGGACACCGCGATAAACCGCAAATGGTGGGATTTCATGGCTGACATAATGGAGACGAACCCCGACAACAGCCCCGTTTCGACCGACCTCGATCTTCTTTTCCACCTCGACTGACGATTTGCATATACACGGAAAAAAGCGCGGACGGAAGATAAAAATTTGTGTAAATTTACCGTTTGAAAAACGGCAAAACGCGTGTTAAAATATAAATACATCGTGTAGCGAAACGGCGCGTAAATCCGGATGGATTTACGTGTCGTTTTATTTTTGCACAATGAAAGGAGAACAAATAATGGAACAATCAAATTATCTCGCAACGGAAAAGGTCGGAACGCTTATGAGGAAATACGCCGTTCCGTGTATAATATCGCTGCTCGTCGCGGCGCTTTACAATATCGTCGACCAGATATTCATAGCCAACGCCGACTATCTCGGCTCGTACGGAAACGCCGCGAACACCGTCGTGTTCCCGCTCACGGTTATCGCGCTCGCGATAGCCGTAATGATAGGCGATGGCTGCTGCGCGTTTGTGAGTTTGTGCCTGGGCAGACAGAACAAATCCGACGCGGAAAAGAGTATCGGAAACTCGGTCGTGCTGTCCGTGATAAGCGGCATTGCGCTGTGCGCCGTTTACCTCATATTCCAAAACGCGATAGTCACCGCGTTCGGCGGCACGGTCAACGCCGAAACGTTTGAATATTCACAGGAATATTTCTTCTACATCACGCTCGGCATACCGTTTTATATGTTCGGTCAGGCGATGAACCCCGTCATACGCTCCGACGGCAGCCCGAAATTCGCGATGGTATCGACGCTCGCCGGCGCGGTTATAAATATTATCCTCGATCCGATTTTTATATTCATATTCAAATGGGGAATGATGGGCGCGGCTGTCGCGACGGTCGCGGGACAGATTGTGACTGCCGCGCTCGCGGTGTGGTACCTCGTTCACACAAAGTCCGTAAAACTCAAAAAACGCAGCTTTAAACTGAGCATACGCGTGATAGGCAAAATAATACCCTTGGGAATTTGCAGCTTTCTGTCGCAGATCTCACTCGTTGCGGCAATGGCTGCGATAAACAACATGATACGAAAATACGGCGCGCTGGACGAGATTTTCTCACAGCCCCAATACGCGCAGATACCTATGGCTGTCGTGGGAATAGTGATGAAATTTTTCCAAATTGTAATATCGGTCGTCGTCGGCATGGCTGCGGGCTGTATACCGATAGTCGGCTTTAACATGGGCGCGGGCGAGAAGGCAAGAGTGAAAAAGCTGTTCACCATGCTGCTCGTATGCGAGGCGGCTGTCGGGGCGGTCGCGCTTATGATAGCCGAACTTTGCCCGCGGCAGCTTATCGCGATATTCGGCGCGGCAAACGAGAGCGCGTACTACACCGATTTCGCGGTAAAAGCGTTTCGTATATACCTGTGCATGATGATTTTCGCGTGCGTAAACAAAGCCGCGTTCATATTCCTGCAAGCTATGGGTAAAGCCGTCGCGTCAACGATGCTCTCAATGGTAAGAGAGATAGTTTTCGGAGTGGGTTTCGCGCTGCTTTTGCCCGTATATTTCGGACTTAACGGCGTTCTCTATTCCATGCCTGTGTCGGACATACTGACGTTCGCAATCTCCGCCGCAGTGATTATGACGACGTACCGCGAACTGTCCGTTCCGCGCGAATACGAAAACGAACGTCTGCCGCAAACGGCGTAAAAAAGTTGCCCTTGCATTTCGCGGACAAATATGGTATACTGTAGAAAATATAATATTTCACACAAAGTGTCGGTTATGCCGCGAATAACAGGTATAATCGGTGAAAAGGGAATGGGGTGCGAATCCCCTGCGATAACTGTCGGTGTGTGTGTCAAAGCTTTTACGTTCGTCGGCGAAAGCCGGTCATTGGGAAACTGAGAAGGCGGAGCGTAAAAGCGCGGGGTTACTACCCTATACGGCATAAGCCACAAGACCTGCTTTGATGTTGCTCCGTAAGCGGCTCGCGCCGTAGGAGTAATGTTTCCGCATATTTATATGCTTAATTTGTCGTGTGCGGATTGTGATTTGCCGCGGGAAAACTCAGCCGTGATGACTTTTTGGTCATCGCGGCTTTTTTAATATTTAATAAACATCAACGGGAGGAATTAACCATGAAAAAACAACTGAAAAAACCACTCGCGCTGCTTTTGGCGCTATGTATGCTCTTTGCCGCGCTGCCGCCTATCGTGCTCGCGACGGGCGGAACGCTTGAAGGCAGCGGCACGGAAGGCAGCCCATATCTGATTGCGGACGCGCAGGACTTGGCAGCGTTCCGCGATATGATAAACGGCGGAACATCGCTTGACGCACACGCGAAACTCACGGCTGACATTGAGCTTACAGGCGACTGGTCGCCGATATATCCGACGAGCGGATACGTTACGGAAATGTACGCGGGCGTATTTGACGGCGATTTCCACACGATAAGCGGTCTTTACATTAACTCCGCGTCGTCAAATCAGGGACTTTTCGGAGGAATTAACGGTGCGGCCGTTAAAAATCTGAAGGTCAAAGGCAATGTCACATCATCAAACAATTACGTCGGCGGTATCGTCGGCAAATTGGTTCAAGGTACGATTGAAAACTGCAGCTTTGAAGGAAACGTAGAAACCACAAAAAGCAGCGGTTACGCCGGCGGTATCGCGGGTTATACCGGTAACAGCAAAACGCAAACCGGCAGCATTATAAACTGCTCCAACTCCGCAGCCGTTACCGGCGGTTATGCCGGCGGAATTACAAGCTACACAAAGTATTCGACAATCACCGACTGCTATAACGTCGGTCAAATCACCGGCACGGGTAACACGGGCGGTATCGCAGGACAGATTATGAATAACACCGTCATATCAAACTGTTACAGCGCAGCCGAGGTGACGGGCGGTGCGAACACGGGCGGTATCGTTGGCTTTAACGGCGTAGCGAACGGTATCACAAACTGCTACTGGACAAACCCAGACGACTGCTTTGTGGGCGGTACGGGGTCGGCTGTCGGCAGCGAAAAAATCACGTCGCCCGACGGTTTGGCTGCAAAGCTTGGAGACTCGTTTATTGAGGACAGCGGCAGCATAAACAGCGGCTACCCGATTTTAAAGTGGCAGCAGGGCGGGGAACCCGTGCCGAAAGATCCGCATATTACGATCACGGGCAGCGCCGTTCTGCAGATGCAAAACAACACAGCCGTACCGCAGACAACGCTGTCGGTAAACTATATCGATATGGACGAAACTCCGGTTACATGGAACACGGAAAGCGATATTATCACGCTCGAAGAACCGACTGACGCGGACGAGAACAACAGCAAAATTATAGTTAAAGCGCAAAAGCCGGGTAAAGCTGTCGTAACCGTTTCGACAACGGACGGAACATACACCGCGCAGCAGGAAATAACCGTAATGCCGTTTGTTACCGTGACGGAAATTGACGGCGACACAATCGTGGGCGAAACGGTACGCGCGAAGGTGTACGTACTCGGCGGTGACGAGTACGACTACGAAAATTACCCCGAACTTGCGTTCCAATGGAAATATCTAACTGCGGAAGATTATTCGGCAGGCAACACGGGTTCTGCGTCATATCAGAAAATTGAGGGTGCAAACAAGCGTGAATTTACAATTCCCGAAGAATTGGCTGGCGATTATCTGTCGTTTGAATTTTATTATGACGGCGAGTACAAAACCCCGTCAAGCCCGCAGAAAATTCATTCGGCAAGCTATAGTCAGCTTTTAAGCGACTGCGACAGCCTTACCATAGAGACAGATGACGTTAAGGCGGACACGATAATCAATCTGCCGTCCGCAGGTGAAAACGGTTCCGTTATCACATGGGAGAGCACTCACCCCGAAATCATAGACACAAACGGAAACGTCACGCTGCCCGAGGAAACGACAACGGACGTCACGCTCAAGGCTACGCTGTCGCTTGACGGCGAAACGACGGTAAAGACATTTACAATTACCGTCTATTCAAAGAAAGCTATTGAGGACGAGCAAAAAGCGGAACAGCGCGAAAAGGATTTAAGTAAGCTTGACGAAATAAAATCCGCGCTCGGCAGCTTTTACAAAATCACGCCCGTGTACGGAACGGACACGAATATTGTTGACATACTGAAAGCGGACATCGCGAAAAAGCCGGGCGATTACTCGGACTGCGCCGTTACGTTATCCAAAGTCGAAACGGTTTACGGCGGAGCAAATATTGCAGAAAACGGCGATATTACATATTTTTACGCCGACCCGAACACAACGCCCTCGATTAAAATGGGCAGCTTTAAAGCGACGTTTACACTTGCGATAGGCGACGCGGAAACCACGCTCGAAGTTCCCGTAATCGTGTACTGGGATCAGGATAAGGTTAAGGCGACGATGAAGTCCGAGATACTTGACACTGTTACCGCAGCGAGTATTTTGGGCGATAACACAGCCGCCGACCACGTTACGGGAGATCTCGTTCTGCCGAAGGTCGTTGACGGTAAAAAGTGGACGCTGATTTCGTGGCAGTCGTCGGACAGCAGCGTCATATCGGTAAGCAGTGAAAATCAGGGTACGGCTGACACGCTGTTTGACCCGTACGTCGGCAAGGTAAAGCGCGGCGCGGAGGACAAAAAGGTAACGCTCACCGCAATATTCACATTTCAGCTTACGAACGACGTAACCGGCAGCGAAACACCGATTACGATGAGCAAAACGTTCGACGTTACGGTCAAGGCTGTCGGCGCGGAGCAGATTGAGGAGATACAGGCTGATTTAAACGCGAAACTCGACGCGGGCTTTGAAAAGGCGGGCATTACGGACGCGGTGACGGGCGATAAGCTTAGCTTTAATAACGGCGCGTACACCGCGTACAACGACATCCAATTCCCGACCACGCGCGATTTCGGCGTAGACGGAAAATATTACCCCGTCACGCTTTCCTCGGACAACGCCGAGACTGTCGCAGCGCCGGACGTAAATAACGCGGCGCGTGTCGAGGTGTACCGTCCTGCTGTCGGAAACGCGGACGCAAGCGCAACGGTAACGCTCACGATAACCGATACAAATTCAAATGTTTCGGTGTCGAGGGATTTCAAGTTTATCGTTCCCGCGCTGACCACCGCAGAGGTTGAAACGGAAAAGGCGCTGATGCAAAAGGTCAGGGCGGCGTATTTTGACGGCATTAAGGGCAATAACACCGATGCGGGAGATATAAGTTCGAACCTCAGCCCGTTTATCGAGGTTTACGAGGACAACGGCTCTCTTGTATGGGTGCGCGATAGCGCGGCAAGAACAAATCACGGCATTGTCGCCGAGCCTATCGAGGGATGGGAAGAATTGGAAGTATGGCGGCTGTTCCGCTCGTCCAATCCCGCGGCTGTCACGCACGAGAACCTTCTTGTGACGCAGCAGAAGAAGGATAAAGCCGTAACGGTAGACAGCGTTTTGTCGAGTGAAACGCTCGGCAGGTACGGGGAATTGTACGGCAAAGACCCGATAAAATACGCATCCTACGCCGACCTTGCGGAGCTGTACCGCCGACCCGTAAGCGCGGAGCTTGTTATAAGAGGTACGTCGACTCCCATAAACGTGCGTCCGACGGCGGTTGAAGAAAGCGTTGGCGTGACGTTCAGACTGCAGTCTGCCGACGGTATGCTGATTGACACCGTTCGGTACAGGGATTTAAAGGAGGGTACGACCGTATTCGACATATTCAAGAAAGCCATGGACGAAAACGGGTACACATACAAAAAGCACGGCAGCTACGTCTATTCAATCACAACGCCCGACGGCACGGAGATAAAGGAGCTTGACGAGGGTAAAAATTCGGGTTGGCTCTATAAGGTGAACGGTGAGATACCCGATATGCAGATGGCTGCTTACGGGCTGCACGACGGCGACAGTATTGTGATGTTCTTCTCGAAGGACTTTACCGAGGACACCGGTTATGACCGTCCGAGCGGTTCGTCGCGCGGAAGGGGAGGTTCGTCAAGTACGCCAAAACCCGACGCGAGCGCGTCGCCCGTGCCGTCACCGTCTCCGACAGACGACGCTGACGCAAGCCCCGTTCCCGCCAAAACGCCCGCGCCCGATAAAGCCGCGACGTATTCCGACATTGACGGTCACTGGGCGCGAAACTCCATAATGTTCGTAACGGAACAAAGGCTTATGTACGGCACGGAAAACGGCAGATTTGACCCCGACCTGCCCCTGACGCGCGCGATGATGGCAGTCATACTTTACAGGCTTGAGGGCGAGCCGGAAACGGCAAACAAAAGCGCGTTCGCCGATGTTGAAAGCGGCTCGTATTACGAAAACGCCGCCGCGTGGGCGAACGGTAACGGCATAGTGAGCGGCACGTCGGAAACGGAATTTTCACCGACGCGTAATATCACGAGAGAACAGGCAGCCGCGCTTTTGTACAGATACGCGCTGTATAAGGGTTATGACGCAAGCGTCGGAAGTGACGCGGATATTTCGACTTATGCCGACGCGGAGGAAATCTCCGATTACGCCGAAAAGGCGATGCGTTACGCTCTCGGCAGCGGTCTTATGACGGGCAGAACGGAACACACTTTAAACCCAAAGGACAATATGACAAGAGCCGAAACGGCTGAAATTTTCCGCAGATTTACGGAAATGAATATAGGATAAAACAAAAAGGACGCGCCGAACATTTCGGCGCGTCCTTTGACTTTAAATTACCGTTACGGTTTTTTTGAGATTTTTTCCGCGAGACGCAGCGTTGAAATAATCGGCACGATCAAAATCCCGCATACAAAATTGCTTACGCCGTGAATACAATCCCACGGCAGTCCCGCGATGATCCACGCTATCATTCCCTTAAAGCTCAGCCCGTACAAAAGAGCCTGCGTCGGCGCGTACAGAGTGCCATACAAAAATCCGTGCGCCGAGCATACAGCCATATAGACAAGCGGCTTTACCTTCGGGTTCATGTTCTTCGGCAGCGGCATGACCGCCACCCAGAGAACTGTCCATATGTACAGATACGGAACCCACCACGCCGCAAATCCGCAGAAAATACCCGTTAAAATCACGAAAACGTAAATCGGATACAGAGCCTTTTTCCCGTACACGACGGTAAACGCGACCGTGAACACGCCGAGCAAGTGGACGTTCGGCAAGACCTCCGTAAGCAGCTTTGACGCGTACATAATCGCGCCCAGCACTCCTAATACGGCAATTTCCTTTGTTGTGAGCTTCATTTATTCAACCCTCAGAGAATAGCTTGCGCCTTCTTCCACAGGCGTCAAATCAATGCCGGACGACGCGTATTCTCCATTAACGTAAAACGCCCAGTAAACGCCGTCCTTGTCGTAATCGGCTGTTATGCCGTTCACCGTTTTCACGTAAAGACCGTACGCGCCCTCCTCGCCGTCAATAAGCCCAAGTTCGCTCAAAGCGTCGCCGACCGTTTCCTTGTCCGTATGTATCTCAAAATTTGTCTCGTTTCCGTCCTTGTCCGCCACGGTAAGAGCAAACCGGACGCTGCCTTCTCCGAGTACGGTACTGTCTGCCGTGACGCTCGCCGCCGTTTCAACGGGCGCGGGCGCGCTCACTTTGGAATTGCCGCAGCCCGTCACGGAAAACGCCGCTGCCGCGATAAGCGCCGCGCAGATTATAAACGCTTTTGCCTTTGTAAATAATGTATTCATAAAAATTCCTCCTTGCTTAATTATACGCCCCGATATGCGGTTATCAATAAAGAAAACGGCTCAAAACCGCAGTTTCAAGCCATTTCCCTGTGGCGGAGAAGGAGGGATTTGAACCCTCGCGCCGGTTTCCCGACCTACACCCTTAGCAGGGGCGCCTCTTCGGCCTCTTGAGTACTTCTCCGTAAAGACGGCATACGGTGATTTTCGGGCAGCCGCCGCTCTAAAAAGCAGCCCGCGCCGTACGCAGTACCGATATTAATAAATGTGTAATGAATGGAGGAGAGAGCGGGATTCGAACCCGCGAGCGCTCGCACGCTGCCGGTTTTCAAGACCGGTGCTTTCAACCACTCAGCCATCTCTCCGCTTTCGCGTCAAATTCACTGACGCAGACTATTATAACAAAAACACGGTTTAATGTCAATAGTTTTTTACAAAACTTTTAACCCTCATACATATTGAGCTGCCGGAAGAATTCCCGCATTGTTGCAAATTTTACCGAAAACTATTTTGTATATTATTTTAACGTATGTGCAAAATAGTATCAGTGTCGATGAAATTCGACACGATTTAAATAGATTTGGGACTTTGAATGTGAAGGAGGGAACAGAAATGGCAAAGAGCAAAATCAACATTCCGCAGGCAAAGCAGGCTATGGATCAGTTCAAGATGGAGGCTGCACGCGAGGTAGGCGTGAACCTTTCGCAGGGTTACAACGGCGACATCACTGCTAAACAGGCAGGTTCCGTAGGCGGTCAGATGGTTAAGAAGATGATCGAGGATTACGAAGGCAGACTTAAGTAATTAAGCCGTGCAACAATTCAAATCTTTAATTTGAACCGCGATAAAAAAGGTTATTAAAAATGACTGTATTTTTAATAACCTTTTTTCCTTATTTAACTTTATTGCCGTCTATAAACGCCATAACGCATTTCGCATCAAACCGCGTCGGCAAATCGGTAAACACCGCTATGTCCGCGTCCTTGCCGACCTCCAAAGAGCCGACCCTGTCGTCAATGCGGCAGTTTTTCGCCGCGACGCTCGTTATTGCCTTTAAAGCCTTATCCTCGTCCATGCCGTGCTTTACCGCCATAGCGGCGCAAAGCGGCAGATGCTCTATCGTAATTTCGGGATGGTCGGTAATAATCGCCGCGTCAATGCCGCGCTCCGACAGATTTCTGTACGTGTCGAACGTGAGGTTTTTAAGCTCCGGCTTGCTCCTGTCGGAAAGCGTCGGGCCGAGCATTACGGGAATTTTTTCACGTTCGAGTATCGGCGCGACCGCGTCGCCGTCGGAACAGTGCTCGATTGTAACGTCCACGTCAAACTCTTTGCCTATCCTTATCGCGGTACAAATATCGTCCGCGCGGTGGGCGTGGATTTTAACGGGAATTTCACGTTTAAGAACAGGTATCATCGCGTCAAGTTTAATATCAAACTCCGGCTTTTCGTTATTCTCGCTGTCGGCGGCATAAGCGTCGAGTTTTTCCATATAATCCCTCGACTTGATAAACAGCTCGCGTATCAGCGCGACCGTACCCATACGCGTAACGGGAGCTTCCTCCTTTTCACTGTAGACCGCCTTGGGATTTTCGCCGAGAGCCATTTTCATCGCGGCGGGAGCCTTCACGATCATATAGTCAATACATATGCCGTGCGTTTTCACAGCCGCGAACTGACCGCCCACGGGGTTCGCGCTGCCCGGACCCGTTACGACCGTGGTAATGCCCGCGCTGCGTGCTTCCTTAAAACCTCGGTCAAACGGATTTATACCGTCTATCGCGCGGAGGTGGGGCATAACGGGGTCGCTGTCCTCGTTGCCGTCGTCGCCCTCGAACCCTATGGAGTCCTCGAACATACCGACGTGACAGTGCGCGTCGATAAGCCCGGGCATAACTACCATGCCCTCCGCGTCAATAATGCTGTCGGCAGATTGTTCAGTCTCGCCGACATATAAAATTTTTTTGTCAAACAGCACGCAGCCGTTTTCGATAACGTCACCCGCCATAGTGACGACTTTTCCGTTTTTGATTAGTGTTTTCATATGCTTTTAATTCCCAATTCATTCACATAATTTATCGCGCTGTTCGCCGCGACCGCGCCGTCTGCCGCAGCGGTTATCACCTGACGCAGCGGCGACACCCTTACGTCTCCCGCGGCGTAAATGCCGCGTATATTCGTCGCGAGGTACATATCCGTCTTTATAAATCCTCTCTCGCACAGCGCTATACCCGTTTCACCCGCGAGAGCGGACGACGGCACAATACCTATCGCCACGATCGCGCCCGACGCTTGCAGCACATTTTTCTCACCCGTTGCCACATTCTTAACCGACACGCTTTCAAGCGACGATGTGCCGTTAAACCGTTCGACAACGGTATCGGTAAGAATTGTTATTTTACCGTTCGACCTCGCTCTTTCGAGCAGAGACGCGCTCGCTTTGAACCGCTTTGAACGGTTTAATACGTATACCTTCGAGCAGAGCGTCGAGAGGTAAATCGCATCCTCCATAGCCGTGTTGCCGCCGCCTACGACGCATACAGTCTTGTCCTTAAAGAACGCGCCGTCGCACGTCGCGCAGTACGACACACCCGCGCCCGTAAGCTCTGTTTCACCCGGTGCGCCAAGCGTTTTCGGCTCCGCGCCGGTCGCGAAAATCACAGCCTTAGTCATGTACTTGTTTCTGCGTGTGTGTATGACCTTAACGTCATACCCGGCGTTTTCGATTGACTTCACGTTATCCCTAACAAATGTAACGTCGTACTTTTTCGCGTGCCTTTCAATCGCCGCCGCAAGTTCTTCGCCCGTGGGATTGTCCGCAAAACCGGGGTAGTTGTCTATCTCGTGCGTCTTTAAAACCTGACCGCCGCACGCGAGTTTTTCAAGCACAAGCGTTTTCATACCGCCCCTTGCCGCGTAGATAGCCGCGCTCATTCCCGCCGCGCCGCCGCCAATTATCGCCACATCATACATCGCTATCGTCCTCCTCGTTCACATACGCCTCGATAATATACCTCGGTCTGCGCTTGACCTCCTTATAGAGTTTGCCGATATACTCGCCGATAAGCCCCACCGCCAAAAGCTGTACGCCGCCAATGAACCATATCGACATCATAAGCGACGCCCAGCCCGCGCCGGTGTTGCCGAGCAGCTTTTCCACAAGCGCGTACACAGCCATGGCGAACGCGAACACGCACACAACAGCGCCGAGCGTGCTTATCATACGTATCGGACTTATCGAAAACGACGTTATACCGTCGAACGCAAACGACAGCATCTTTTTAAGCGGGTACTTCGACTCGCCCGCGAACCGCTCCGCTCTGTCGTAATACACGCTTGTTGACTTAAAGCCCACAAGCGGCACCATTCCGCGCAGGAACAAATTACGCTCGGGGAAATCCGCGAGAGCGTCGAGAGCGCGCTTGCTCATAAGACGGAAGTCGGCATGGTTAAACACGATCTTAACGCCCATAAAATTCATCAGCTTGTAAAACGCCACCGCCGTCGTGCGCTTGAAGAACGTGTCGGTTTCGCGCTTGTTCCTCACGCCGTAAACCACGTCGTACCCGTTTTTAAAATTCCTGACCATTTCGGGAATGACGTTTATATCGTCCTGCAAGTCCGCGTCTATCGAGACGGCGCAGTCGCACTCGTCCTTGACCGTCATAAGACCGCCGTAAAGCGCGTTCTGATGACCTGCGTTATGCGCGAGCTTTATTCCCGAAATCTCCCTGTGCTCATGCGCGAGCGTGCTTATAATATCCCAAGTACCGTCGAGCGAGCCGTCGTCCACAAACACGATACGGCTCTTGCTGCTTATAAGCCCCTCCTCGGTCATGCTGCCGAAAAGCTCCAGCATACGCTTTGACGTTTCGGGCAGCACAGCCTCCTCGTTGTAGCAGGGAACAACCACATATAATTTTACGCTTTTGTCCATATCTCTACCTCTGTAAATAAATCATATACAATAATTATACTACATTTTTCCTGCTTTAACAAGAGTATCGGCAAAAAAATCATTTTGTCAACAAAACTTTTAATATTTGTAATGGTAAGTCGGAGTATTATGTGGTAAAATTATAGTGATAAATAACGCAATCGGGAATGATATATATGATAAGACGAATGGAAAAAAGCGAAACGCGCGACGTAATGGATTTGTGGCTGCGCACCTCAAATTACTCCAATTCCTTTGTGGAGTCGGACTTCTGGACAATGCACTACGAGTACGTAAAGCAAAAATACATAGACAAGAAAGACACCTTTGTGTATATTAAGGATAACAAAATAGTCGGGTTTACCGTTGTTGACGGCGGCAGCGAGATATGCGGACTGTTCGTAGACCCCGAGTACCAGAACGAGGGAATAGGCAGGAAGCTTATAACGTTTCTGAAATCCGAGTACACGCGCCTTCACATTGATATATACGCGCGGAACAGAAAGGCGTTTGCGTTTTCGCTGCAAATGGGCTTTGTTGTGGACAGCGCGTCGCGTCAGGCAAACAACAACGAGCTTATGTACACCATGGCGTGGGGCGAGGACGAAACCGAGGACGACGTAAAAATCTGGAAGAGATAAGCGGGAATGGGAAAAGCTGCGCGGCAACAGGTGCCGCGCGGCTTAAATTTTATGTTGCAAAACGGAACGATATGTGCTACAATACTGCATTGAGGTGAAAAAATTGAAGGGAGCAATATTTGACGTTGACGGCACACTGCTCGACTCTATGAAAATGTGGTACGAGCTTGTTGTGCGGTTTTACGATGAACACGGCGTGCAGGCTGACGCGGACGAGGCGTTTAAGTACATGGATATGACGCTCGAAGAGTCGATACCGATTATCACAGAGAAATTGGGTCTCGACATGACGTTTGACGAGATACTGGCGTGCCTTAAAAGAATGGCAGCCGATTACTACAGGGAGAGCGTTCCCTTAAAGGACGGCGCGGCTGAATATATGAAGAAACTCCACGGCGCGGGCGTTAAGATAGCAATCGCGACGTCCGGCTACGAGGAGCTTTGCAAAGCGGCGTTCACGCGTCTCGGCGTGTGGGATTTGATAGACGCGCGTGCGTACTCGGCTGAGGTCGGCGTGAACAAGTCAAACCCCGATATATACCTATTGGCGGCGGAAAGGCTCGGGGTCAAACCTGCCGACTGCACCGTGTACGAGGATATAGCGGTAGGTATCGAGGGCGCGAAAAAGGGCGGCTTTAAAACGTGCGCCGTATACGACGACTCAAACAAGGACGACACGGAGCTTTTGAAGGAAACCGCCGACCGCTACATCACGGGCTGGCGGGAGCTTATATAACAAAGGAAGGTTAGTATGACGGAAAGAGAAAACATAAGAAATATAGCGATAATCGCGCACGTTGACCACGGCAAAACAACGCTTGTGGACGCGATGCTCGCGCAAAGCGGCACGTTCCGCGAAAATGAGCAGGTGGACGAGCGCGTAATGGACTCGAACGACCTCGAACGCGAGAGGGGAATTACCATTCTCGCGAAAAACACGTCGCTCGACTACAAGGGTACGAAGATTAACATTATAGACACGCCGGGACACGCCGATTTCGGCGGCGAGGTGGAGCGCGGACTTGAAATGGCTGACGGCGTGCTGCTTTTGGTCGACGCGTTCGAGGGCTGTATGCCGCAGACGAGATTTGTGCTGTCAAAGGCGCTTGCGCTCAGCTTAAAGCCTATTATAGTAGTAAACAAAGCCGACCGCCCCAACGCGCGTCCGTATGAGGTTGTGGACGAGGTACTTGAACTGTTCCTCGACCTCGGCGCGAGCGAGGAACAAATAGACACGCCCGTAATATACGCGTCGGGACGCGACGGCTGGGCGAGCGCGGAATACAATCCCGAACAGCCCAACGGCGACCTTACGGCGCTTTTCGACCTTATCGTAAGCTATATACCTTGCCCCGACTGCGAGGACGACGCGCCGTTTCAAATGCTCGTTTCAAACATAGATTACGACGAATACACGGGACGTATAGCAGTCGGCAAGATACAGCGCGGCAGCGTCACGACGAATATGCCGCTGTTGGTGTGCCGTCAGGACGGAACGGTCGCTCACGCCAAGGCTACAAAGCTTTACACCTTCGACGGACTTAAAAAATCGGCTGTAGACGAGGCGGGCGCGGGCGACATCGTGGCAATTTCCGGCATAGCCGACATAAACATAGGCGAAACGGTGTGCGACACAAACAATCCCGAGCCGCTGCCGTTCGTAAAAATAGACGACCCCGTTCTGTCCATGACGTTCAGCGTCAACGACAGCCCGTTTGCGGGGCAGGACGGTAAGTTTGTAACGTCGCGCCACCTTCGCGACAGACTGTTCCGCGAACTTGACTCAAACGTAAGCCTGCGCGTCGACGAAACGGACACGACCGAAAGCTTTGTCGTGTCGGGACGCGGCGAGCTGCACCTTTCCGTGCTTATTGAGAATATGCGCCGCGAGGGGTACGAATTTCAGGTATCGAACCCGGTTGTAATATACAAAACGATTGACGGCGTAAAGTGCGAGCCGATAGAGCGTCTGACGGTCGATGTGCCGGACGAGTATACGGGAGCCGTAATGGACGGCATTATACAGCGCAAGGGAGAAATGACGAATATGACCCCCGCGTCGGCGGGCTACACAAGGCTTGAATTTCTTATCCCGTCGCGCGGTCTTATCGGCTATCGCAGCGAGCTGCTCACAGCCACAAAGGGTACGGGAGTTGTCAACAGTATTCTTGAAGGCTACGAGCCGTACAAGGGCGATATGCCCGAAAGGAGCAGGGGGGTGCTTATCGCGTGGGAGAACGGTACAACGATAACTTACGGACTTTTTAACGCGCAGGAGCGCGGCACGCTGTTTGTCGGACCGGGCGTAGAGGTATACGAGGGCATGATAGTCGGCGAGAGTTCACGCCTTGAGGATATTACGGTAAACGTGTGCAAGAAAAAACACGCCACAAACACACGCGCCTCGGGCAGCGACGACGCGCTTAAACTCACGCCGCCGAAGGATATGAGCCTTGAAGAGTGTCTCGAATTTATCGTCGGCGACGAGCTTGTCGAGGTAACCCCCAATCACCTCCGAATGAGAAAACGCATTCTTAACACATCCCTCCGCGCCAAAGCGGAAAGCAGAAAGAAACAGCAGTAAAATACTTGAATATTTACTTACCGTATGGTAAAATAATGTCGCGGTTTTCGCGAAATATTACCGTATCGTAACGGATGTGAAATGAGGTGTCATTATGCAGGCGAAATTTTCCATGTCGCAGAAAGAAAATGTTTTCTTTGTCAAACGGAACATTGTCGATTATATATGGAAAAGCGCAAACCTTGAAGGCATCGGAGTAACATATCCCGACACGCAGACCATTTATGACGGCTTATCCGTTTCGGGGTACACAATAGATGAAATCAACGCGATAAACGACTTGAAACATGCTTGGCAGTTTATTCTTGACAATATTGACGCTGAACTTGATCTTGACTATATAAAGCATACGCATATGCTGCTCGGAAAGTTTACCGTTATCAATGCCGGCTCGCTTCGCCGTGACGAGGTGCATATCGGCGGTACGGACTGGACTCCCGACATGCCGGAGGAAAACAAAATTAAGGAAGAAATAAATGCCGTAATGCGCCGCTCGGATATATCGCATACGGAACGCGCGCTGGATATGACGCTGCTTCTGATGCGCCGGCAAATGTTTTATGACGGCAATAAACGGCTTGCGATGCTTATAGGTAACAAAATTATGATAGAGAACGGTCAGGGAGTAATAAGCGTTAAGCAGAGTGACAACAGCGAGTTTTACAGATTGCTGATAACGTATTACGAAACGGGAAACGCCGACGCAATAAAACGGTTTATGTATGACAACTGCATTGACGGTATGACGTTTACGCAGTAAAAAAGAAGGTCATATGACCTTCTTTTTGCGTTTGGAATTTTTACTTATCGTTATAATGACCTTTGCATTGCTTGACAATTATCATTCCGTCAGACACTTCGTAAACAAGTCTGTCTTTGTCATTTATCCGTCTGCTCCAATTAACGGTATTACGCAGATGTTCGGGCTTGCCCTCACCCGTAAAAGGCTCGCGTTGTATATTTTTTAAAAGTGCATTTATCTTTTTCAGCGTCTTTTTATCGTGGAACTGCCAATACAGGTACTCGTTCCACGCGTCCTCGGCAAATGTAATCTTACTCAATTTCCATTGCCTCCAATTCATCCATTGTTTTCACAACAACCCTTCCCGCGCTCACCTGTTCGTCAGCCCTGCGTATTTGAGCCATATTGCTCTCCGAATAAAACGGGTCGGCGGTAATTTCAAAAGGTATTCTTTTTTCTCTGCTCACTTTTTTTGCGAATATTGTAAAAGCGGTCGTCATGCTCATACCCATTTCGGTGCATACCTGTTCCATTGACTTTTTCAGATTTTCGTCCATGCGGAAATTCACCATTGTCTGCGCCATATATATCACTCCCTTCACAATATTATTATACACTTTTGTAAAGCATTTGTCAACACTTTGCTTTACAAACATAAAAAGTTACTTGCGTTATTAAATATTTCATCAAAACAGAAAAAAATACTTGATTTTTCAAAATATATGTGGTAAAATACCACGGTATGCAAAATACACACGTCTGCGGATTGAGCGAATGTTGCCCTTTTGCCGGGGTGTTCGCGCAAGTTGAAACGGGCGGAGGAACAAAAAACAAGGAGGAAACAAAAATGGCAAACGTAATTTCAATGAAGCAGCTCCTCGAAGCGGGAGTTCACTTCGGACACCAGACGAGAAGATGGAACCCCAAAATGGCTGAATACATCTTCACGGAGAGAAACGGCATCTACATCATCGACCTTCAGAAAACGGTAAAGAAGGTTGAGGAGGCGTACTACTTCGTAAGAGACGTAGCGGCGTCAGGTGAGGACATTCTTTTCGTCGGAACAAAGAAACAGGCTCAGGACTCCATCAAGGAGGAAGCCGAGAGAGTAGGCATGTACTACGTAAACGCGAGATGGCTCGGCGGTATGCTCACAAACTTCAAGACGATCAAGCAGAGAATCGAAAGACTCGCGCAGATAAACGCGATGGAGGAGGACGGCACATTCGACGCGCTCCCCAAGAAGGAAGTTATAAAGCTAAAGGCGCAGAGAGACAAGCTCGAAAAGTATCTCGGCGGCATTAAGGAAATGAAGAAACTCCCGGGCGCTATGTTCGTCGTAGACCCGAGAAAGGAAAAGATAGCCATATCCGAGGCTCACAAGCTTAACATCCCCGTAGTCGCAATCGTTGACACCAACTGCGACCCGGACGAGGTTGACTACGTGATCCCCGGTAACGACGACGCTATAAGAGCAGTAAAGCTTATCGCGTCAACAATGGCGAACGCCATAATCGAAGGCAAGCAGGGCGAGGACAGCGCGGCTGAAGAAACGGCTGAAGAAGAAACCGAAACGCCCGTTGAGGAATAATTTATAGGAGGAAACCGTAATGGCATTTACAGCTAAGGACGTTAAAGAATTAAGAGAAATGACAGGCTGCGGCATGATGGACTGCAAGAAGGCTCTCACCGAGACCGACGGCGACAAGGAAAAGGCTGTCGAGTACCTGAGAGAAAAGGGTCTTGCGACCGCCGCGAAGAAGGCTGGCAGAATAGCCGCCGAAGGTATAGTTAAGGCGTATGTAAACGGCAACGTCGGCGTACTTGTCGAGGTAAACTCGGAGACTGACTTTGTTGCGAAGAACGATGAGTTCCAGCAGTTCGTTTCGGACGTTGCAAAGACGGTTGCCGAAACAAATCCGGCTGACGTTGAGGAATTAAAGGCAACAAAGTGCGGAGACACGACGATCGGCGAAATGCTCACCGCGAAAATCGCTAAGATAGGCGAGAACATGAACATCAGACGTTTCGCGAGAATTGAAACGACCGGCGCGGTTGTTGAATATATTCACGCGGCGGGTAAGATAGGCGTACTCGTTGAGGCTGACGCGGAGAACAACGACGCGACAAAGGAATGTCTCAAAAACGTTGCTATGCAGGTAGCGGCACTCAATCCGAAGTACCTCTCGTCCGACGACGTTCCCGAGGACTACAAGGAGCACGAGAAGAAAATCCTTATCGAGCAGCTTAAGAACGACCCGAAGAACGCGTCAAAGCCCGAGAACATCATCGAGAAGATGATTACAGGACGTCTCGCGAAGGAGCTTAAGGAAATCTGCCTGCTCGAACAGGAGTACGTTAAGGCTGAAAATAAGGAGACCGTCGCAAAGTACGTTCAAAGCGTCGGCGGTATCACGTTAAAGCAGTTCGTACGTTTTGAGACCGGCGAAGGTCTTGAAAAGAAGGAAGAAAACTTCGCTGACGAAGTTGCGTCAATGATTAAGTAAGTTTTTTCATTAAAATACCTCAAAAACCTCGAAAACGGCATAATGTCGGGTTCGGGGTTTTTGATTTGTATTAAGTAAAATTTCCAATAAACGGTTGAAAAACCATGCGGCGCATGTTATAATTAAAAGAGTATCACGGTTCGTTTTTTATACAAGCGGACGAGTTAAAAGGAGCGGATAAAAATGAAATCAATAAAAGAATTTGAGTTCTGGTTCGTGACGGGCAGCCAGCACCTTTACGGACAGGAAACGCTCGACCAAGTCGCAAAGGACAGCGCGGCTATGGTTGAGGGCTTAAACGCATCGGGCAAGCTGCCGTGCAAAATCGTGTTAAAGCCGACGGTTAAAACACCGGACGAGGTCACGGCTGTGTTCAAGGACGCGTCGCACGACGACAAGTGCGCGGGCGTTATCGCGTGGATGCACACGTTCAGCCCGTCGAAAATGTGGATTAACGGTCTCAAAAACTTCAAAAAGCCGTACTGCCACTTCCACACGCAGTTTAACCGCGAGATACCGTGGGACGAGATCGACATGGACTTTATGAACCTCAACCAGTCGGCGCACGGCGACCGTGAGCACGGCTTTATCGGTTCGAGACTGCGTATGCCGAGAAAAATCATCGTAGGCTACTGGCAGGACGACGAGCCGCAGAAAAAGCTCTCAAACTGGATGAGGAGCGCGTGCGGCTACGCTTTAAGTCAGGAACTTAAAATGGTTCGTTTCAGCGACAATATGCGCCAGGTAGCCGTTACCGAGGGCGACAAGGTCGAAGCCGAGATTAAATTCGGCTGGGATATAGAGTACCGCGCCGTAGGCGACCTCGTTGACGTGCTTAACGAAGTGACCGACGCGGAGGTTGACGCGAAAATGGCGGAGTACAACGAGCGTTACACCATGGACACCGACAACATTGACGCCGTTCGCTATCAGGCGAAGGAGGAGATTGCAATCCGCAAGATTTGCGAAAAGTACGGCTACAGCGCGTTTGTGACGCATTTTGACACGCTCCACGGTCTTGAACAGCTCCCCGGTCTCGCAGCGCAGAACATGATGGCTGACGGCTACGGTTTTGGCGCGGAGGGCGACTGGAAGGTTGCGGCTATGGACGCTATAATGAAGGCTATGGCTGAGGGCATGGACGGCGGCACGGCGTTCATGGAGGACTATACATACCATCTCGAAAAGGGTAACGAACATATCTTGGGCGCGCATATGCTTGAAGTCTGTCCTCTCGTCGCGGCGGACAAGCCGAAAATTCAGGTTCATCCGCTTAGCATCGGCGACAGAAACGACCCCGCGAGACTTGTGTTCGACTCGAAAAACGGCGACGCTATCGTAGCGTCACTCGTTGACATGGGCGGCAGAATGAGACTTATCGTAAACGACATCAAGGCTTGCAATCCGTTAAAGCCGATGCCGAAACTGCCTGTTGCGGGCGTAATGTGGAAACCGCTGCCGTCGCTCGAAACGAGCGCGACCTGCTGGATTTTGGCGGGCGGCGCGCACCACAGCGTGCTTTCGTACGACGTAACGGCTGAAATGATGAAGGACTGGGCTGCGATGATGGACATCGAGTTTGTACACATCGACGCGGACACCACCGTTGAATCGTTCGAGAAGGAACTCCTTTGGAACGACATCGCGTATAAAATAGGCAGATAAACGCACAATAGTAAAAAAGAGAACCGTACGGTTCTCTTTTTTTGTGTATTGTATTAACAGTACGCTTGACAATTCCTTTATTCGGTGGTATATTACAGTATAAGCTGTATCAGTAACTACGTCTTGGGCGTGCAACTGGGGCGAATTATCTCGCATTATCAGTGATTGCTGCTCTACAGCATAAGCGGTATCAGTAGAAACGTTTCGGACGTTTCAGGCAGAGGCTTGCACATCTGCCGTCTGCTGCGCCGCTTTTTTTACGCCGAAATAAAAAGTAAAAACATACAAATAATACTGGACATTTCCGTGCATATGTGGTATACTAAAACGGTATAAACATATCGGAGGAATACAAAAGTGAGCAAGAATATACTGTTTGTCTGCACCGGCAACACATGCCGCAGCGCGATGGCTGCCGCGCTTATGGACAAAATCGCGGCCGAGCAGGACTTGGACGTGCGTATTGAATCGGCGGGACTGTTCGCCGCCGAAGGCGAAAAAGCGAGCGACAACGCGATAAAAGCGATGATACCGTACGGCATAGACCTCACGAACCACCTGACGCAGCCGGTGACGGAGGATTTAATAAAGCAGTGCGACCTTATTCTCACCATGACGGCGGCGCACAAGGCGGTGCTCGAACCGATTGCGAAAGGCAAGGTTTACACGCTGTCGGAATACGCGCGCGACGGCGGCGACGTGTCCGACCCCTACGGCGGCGGACTTGAAGAGTACAACGAGTGCGCGCGTGAGATTTACAGTCTGCTCACGGACGTTGCGGAGAGATTAGCGGAAGAAAATGATTGAGATAACGAGAATGACGCGTGACGACGTACCCGAAATCGCGGAGCTTGAAAAAATATGCTTTACGCTGCCGTGGTCGGAGAAATCCTTCCGCGACGAAATGGCGAACAGGCTCGCGGTATACTTTACCGCGAAGGATAACGGCAAGTGCGTCGGGTACGCGGGATTTTGGAACGTGTCGGGCGAGGGCGACGTAACAAACGTCGCGGTGCTGCCAGAATACCGCCGCAGGGGAGTGGGCAGCTTGCTTGTCGCGGAAATGATAAAAACAGCCGAAAAATTAAAGCTTGAAATGCTGACGCTCGAAGTGCGCAAAAGCAACACTGCGGCGCAAAAGCTTTACGAAAAATTCGGCTTTGAAATACTCGGAGAGAGGAAACGCTACTACAGCGATAACGGCGAGGACGCTTATATAATGACAAAGACGTTTTTGCCGAAAGGGTGATAAAATGCTTATACTCGGAATAGAAAGTTCGTGCGACGAGACAGCCGCGGCGGTTACGCGCGACGGCAGAGAGGTATTGTCGAGCGTGATAAACACGCAGATAGCCATACACAAAAAATTCGGCGGCGTTGTGCCGGAGGTCGCGTCGCGGCGGCATATAGAGGTAATCGACGACGTGATAGACGAGGCTCTCGCCAAGGCGAACGTGACGTTCGACGACATTGACGCTATAGCCGTGACGTACGGGCCCGGTCTTGTCGGTGCGCTGCTCGTCGGCGTATCGACGGCAAAGGCGCTCGCTTATGCGCTGGGCAAGCCGCTGATACCCGTACACCACATTAAAGGGCATATAACCGCGAATTACGTCGCGCATAAGGATTTGGAGCCGCCGTTCGTGTGCCTTGTCGCGTCGGGCGGTCACAGCCATATCGTGTACGCCGAGGACTACACGCATTATGAAATAATGGGCAGAACGCGAGATGACGCGGCGGGCGAGGCGTTTGACAAAATCGCCCGCGTACTCGGACTCGGTTACCCCGGGGGACCTTTGATAGACAAACTCGCAAAGGAGGGCGACCCGAAGGCTGTCGTGTTCCCGCGCGTCAGAATGGACGGCGCATCGCTCGACTTTTCATTCAGCGGCGTTAAGACAGCCGTGCTTAACTATCTCCACAAGCTTGACCAAAACGGCGAGACGTATAACAAAGCCGATATTGCCGCAAGCTTTCAGGACGCGGTAACGGACGTGCTGTGCGAGCATACGATTGAGGCGGCAATGATGAAGAACAGTAAAATAATAGCAATAGCGGGCGGCGTTGCGGCAAACAGCGCGCTGCGCGCAAAAATGACGGAAAAGGCGGGCAAAAAGGGTATACGCGTACTGTACCCCGAACCGGTGCTGTGTACCGATAACGCGGTAATGATAGCCTGCGCGGGATATTACGAATACCTCGCCGGCAACCGCGCCGACCTGACATTAAACGCCGTACCGTCGTTAAAGCTGTAGATTAAATGCGGGACGTCGAGGGCGCCGTCCCCTACACCCGTAATTTTGAAATTGTGAGCCGTAGGGGCTGGCGCCCTCGACAGCCCGCAAGACCCCCTCGGAGAGGGGGTCATACGTAGGGGCGAACCGTGTTCGCTCGTATGAAAAACCCCTCAGTCACACTACGTGTGACAGCTCCCCTAGTAGGGGAGCCTCACCGTATGCCTCCCCTACTAGGGGAGGTGACGCCGCAGGCGTCGGAGGGGTTTAATCCCACACCCCACAAAAAACCACGGAGGACACAAAACCATGGAAAAACTACACGTAAACTTAGGCGAAAACTCATACGACATAAAATTCACCGACAGCTTTACCGCGCTGCCGGACGCGATGCGTGAAATAAACGCGCCGAAAAAGCTGCTGATTGTGACCGACACGAACGTCGAAAAGCTGTACGCCGATGAAGTCAAAACACTTCTTTGCGAAAACGGCTACGACGCGCAGGTATACGCGTTCCCCGCAGGCGAGGAACATAAGAGCATGGACGCGATACTAGGCATATGCGCCGCGTGCATAAATCACGGTCTTGACCGAAAGAGCATGATTGCCGCGCTCGGCGGCGGCGTGGTCGGCGACATGGCTGGTTTTGCCGCGGCGATATATATGCGCGGCATAGACTTTATCCAGATACCTACGACGCTCCTTTCACAGTCCGACAGCTCCGTCGGCGGCAAGACGGGCATCGACTTTATGGAGAGCAAGAACATACTGGGCGCGTTCCGTCAGCCGCGCCTTGTGTACATCAACGTGTCAACGCTTAAAACACTCCCAAATGAGCAGTTCGTGTCGGGCATGGGCGAGGTCATAAAGCACGGAATAATCCGCGACGGCGACTTCTTCCGATACCTCGAACAAAACGCCGGCAGCGTTAAGGCATTAAACGCCGACACGCTCATAAAAATGGACAAAATAAACTGCTCGATAAAAGCGGCAGTGGTGGAGACGGACGAGAAGGAAAACGGACTCCGCGCAATACTGAATTTCGGTCACACGATAGGTCACGCGGTCGAATCGGCGTTCGACTTCAAAATGACGCACGGCGAATGTGTGGGATTGGGCATGATAGGCGCGTCATATATAGCAAAAGAACGCAATATGATAGATATGGAAACTCTTTCGCGCATAGAAAAAATACTCAGCCTGTACGGATTCAAAACGCGTGTAAAGCTGCCGCCCGCCGAGACGGTCATTGAATATATGCAGAAGGATAAGAAGAAAATCGCGGGAAAGCTGAAATTTGTGCTGCCGACGGAGATAGGCGCTGTTATGCAGACGACGGACGTCACGCGTGACGAAATACTTTCCGCGCTCGAATATATAGGTGAATAAACATGATTTGGCTTGTTATAAGTATACTTACGGCATCAGCCGACCAAATAACGAAATACCTCGTCGCGTCGAATATGACGGTCGGCGAAACCGCGTTTTCCGCGGGGCTTTTCGATATAACGTACGTCAGGAACGAGGGCGCGGCGTTTTCGCTCATGTCGGGCAGAATGTCGCTTTTGAGCGTAATATCGGTCGCATTCTGCGTGGCGGTCGTCATATGGTGGATAAAAAAGAAACCGACCCACCTCATGCTCTGCACCGCCGTGACGCTTTTATTTGCGGGCGCGCTCGGTAACGCGATAGACCGCATAGCGCGCGGGTACGTCGTGGATTTTATCCGCGCAACATTCGTACACTTCCCGATATTCAACGTAGCCGACATCGCGATTACCGTCGGCGCGCTGCTGCTCATTGTGTACGAGATATTTTTTAACAAAGAGGATAAGTATGAGGACAATAACACTGAAACCGACTGATGAAAATGTCGGAGAACGCCTTGACAAATATATATCCGACGTTTCCGACCTTTCCAGGAATCACGCCGCAAAGCTCTGCGAGGACGGGTTTGTCACGCTTGCAGGTAAGCCGCTTACGAAAAAATACAAAATAACGGGCGGCGAGGAAATAACGGTGACAATACCCGAGCCGGAGGAAATGACGGCGCAGCCGGAGGATATACCGCTTGATATAGTGTACGAGGACGACGACGTAATAGTCGTGAACAAACCGCAGGGCATGTGCGTACACCCCGCCGTCGGCAACAAGAGCGGCACACTCGTAAACGGGCTTATGTACCACTGCAAAGGCTCGCTGAGCGCAATAAACGGCGTGATACGCCCGGGAATAGTACACCGCATAGACAAGGATACGTCGGGACTTCTTATCGCGGCGAAGAACGACAAGGCGCACCTCGCGCTGTCCGAACAGCTTAAAGAACGCAAGCCGATGCGCAAATACACCGCGCTCGTAAACGGCAACATAAAAGAGGACGAAGGCACTATAAACAAGCCGATAGCGCGCCACCCCTCCGACCGCAAGAAAATGGCAATCGTGCGGGGCGGACGCGAGGCGGTAACGCATTTTAAGGTGCTGGAACGGTTCGGCGGCTATACGCTCGTCGAATGTACGCTCGAAACGGGACGCACGCACCAGATACGCGTCCACATGGCGTCAATCGGTCACAGCATAGTCGGCGACCCTCTTTACGGAGTAAAAAAAGAAAAATTTTCGCTTGACGGTCAGCTCCTGCACGCACGAACCATAGGTTTTATCCACCCGTCAACCGGTGAAACGATGGAATTTACGAGTGAACTGCCGGGGCATTTTTGCCGTATTTTGGAAAAGCTTCGAAAAAATACGACATAATACTTGAATTTTCGCGCAAAAAAAGCTATACTGTATATAAGTATGTTTAACGGGAGGAAATACATAAAATGAAAAAGCTGTGCGTCATATTCGGCGGCAGGTCGCCGGAGCATGACATTTCAAGGAAATCGGTAACCTCTGTACTCAACAATCTCGACAAATCAAAATACGATATATATGTAATAGGCATAACGAAAAAAGGTGCGTGGTACCTCTACACCGGCGATATTAAAAATATAGAAGGCGGCGAGTGGGAGCAGGACACGGCGAACAAGAAAAAGGCAATCATATCGCCCGACAGCGAGGATAGAGCCATACTAGTCATTGATGAAAACGGCGTGAAAAAAATACATACAGACGTAATATTCCCCGTGCTCCACGGCGAGTACGGCGAGGACGGAACGGTTCAGGGACTTTTCGAGCTTTCGGGTATACCGTACGTGGGAGCGGGCGTAATGGCGTCGGCGAACGGCATGGACAAAACCTCGTCGAAAATTGTGTTTGAAAGCGCGGGCATACCGCAGGCTGACTGGGTTGTCGTAAACAGGAACGACGATTTCGAGGAAAAGATGAACGAGATAGAAAAACATCTCGGTTATCCGTGTTTTGTAAAGCCCGCGAGAACAGGCTCGTCGGTCGGTGTGGGCAAGGCTCACGACAGAGCGGAGCTTAAAAACGCGCTTGAAAACGCGGCGAAGTTTGACAGAAAAATTCTTGTTGAAGAAAATATAGACGGACGCGAGGTGGAATGTGCCGTACTCGGCAACGACGACGTGAAGGCTGCGACGGTCGGCGAGATAATGCCGACGGTCGAGTTTTACGATTTCGACGCGAAGTACAACGACAATTCCACGAAACTGCAAATACCGGCTGACCTTCCCGAAAAAACGACAGAACTGATAAGAGAGTACGCGGTGCGTGCGTTTAAGGCGCTTGACGGCGACGGACTGTCGAGAGTTGACTTCTTTGTGAGGAACTCCGACGGAAAGGTGCTGTTAAACGAAATAAACACGCTGCCGGGCTTTACGAATATAAGCATGTATCCGAAGTTGTGGGGCGCTGTGGGCATAGAATACGGCGAACTTCTGGACAGACTGATAGAGCTTGCGCTCGAAAGGGTTAAATAATGAATAATAAAAGCATAGGCGTTTTTGACTCGGGACTTGGCGGACTCACCGCCGTAAAGCAGATAATGCAGGAACTCCCGAACGAAAACATCATATATTTCGGCGACACGGGCAGAGTGCCGTACGGTACGCGCTCGCGCGATACTATCTTGAAGTACACGCGCGGCGACATACGTTTTTTAAGAACATTCGACGTTAAAATAATCGTCATAGCCTGCGGTACGGCGTCAAGCGCGGCGCTGCCGATGATAAAAAACGAGTTTGACGTTCCCATAGTCGGCGTTATAGACGCAGCCGTATACGCGGCGGTAAGAGCGACGAAGAACGGTAAAATCGGCGTAATAGGCACGTCGGGAACGATAAAAAGCGGCGAGTACGAAAAGCAGATAAAAGCCTACGACGGCAATATGGAGGTATATTCAAAGGCGTGTCCGATGTTTGTGCCGCTCGTCGAGAACGGCTACTTTGACTCGCCGGTGACTAAGTTCATAGTCGAGGAATACCTCGAAGAAATACGCTCAAAGGGCGTAGACACGCTCATACTGGGCTGCACGCATTACCCGTTGCTTGCGAAAACGATAGGCGAGTACATGGGAGACGGCGTTACGCTGATAAATTCGGGCGCGGAGGTCGCGAAGTACCTCAAAAAGAAATTCGACCGTGAAATGATGCACTCCTCCGTTACCGACGAGGAACAGTACCGCTACTATGTGAGCGACGACATTTCAAGCTTTGAGGAACTCGGCGGCATTTTCCTTGAACGGGAAATAAACGGACAGGTGAGTAAAATTGACATTGAAAAATACTGATAATTCGTATAAAATAGTAGTCAGAAACACACAGACGATAGACGGCGAGCAAAATATTGTCGAGGAAACGGCTCTCGGCAGCTACCGTGAAAAAAACGGCAAGCAGTACATAACGTACCGCACCGATGAAACAAAGGAAAGCGAAAGCACGTTGTCAACGCTGATACTCGACGGCGACAGCCTGACGATACGTCGGAGAGGAAACACAAGCTCACATATGGTATACAGAGCCGGACACAGGCACTCGTTCCCATACGCCACGCCGTACGGCACGATAGATATGGAACTTGAAACGGACAGGCTTATATCATATCTGTCCGAGCATGGCGGTACGATAGAGCTTGCGTACACGCTCACGATACAAGGCGAAAAATACCTTAACGATATGAAAATTACAGTGGTAAAGGGGTAGAAGAAATGAAAATGAAGAAAATTGCGGCGATTATACTGGCTGTTTCGATGATGTCCTCCGCGTCCGTATTCGCGGCGCCCGAGAAAACAACCGAACCCGAAATAGACTACAGCGGCGAATATATGGCGTTTGACCAGATAGCCGACTATATATCAAGGCTTTACATAGACGAGTACAGCAAGGATTACATCATGGCGCAGGGAGTGTCGGAACTTTTGCGCGGCGACGACGAAACGCTTGTACAGCTTTTAAAGAACACGCTCAGAAGTCTTGACGAGTACAGTGAGTTTTACACTGCGGAGGAATATAAGCAGTTTGAGGACAATCTGTCGCATACCGAGTACGGGATCGGAATATTGATGCACGAAAACGAGGACGGGCTTTTTGAGGTCGTGGATTTCGCCGAGGGTAACGACAACGCGAAAAATGCGGGAATAGAAATCGGCGATATAATTATAAAAGTTGACGGTAAGGACATAAGCGGACTGGGTATGGCTGCGGTGCGCGGTATGGTGGTCGGCGAGGACGGCAGCGAGGTTACGATAACCGTTCTTCGCGGCGGCAAGGAAATTGACATAACCGTAACGCGCGGCGTATCGGTGAACATGGGTACGGTGTTTTCGTACATATATGACAACAGTATAGGCTATATACAAATTCAATCCTTCGGCATCGGCACAAGCGATGAATTTACCGAGGCACTTGACTTTATGCGCGAGAACAATATAAAAAAGTTAATTATTGATTTACGCGACAACGTCGGCGGCGTGACAGCCGAGGCAATCTCGATTGCGCAGCAAATCGTTCCGAAGGGTAAAATAATCGACGCGAAATTCAGAGTGGCGTCGGATAACGCGACATACACGTCGTCGCTTACGAAGAAAGAGTTTGATATTGCGGTGCTTGTAAACGAATACACAGCGTCGTCGTCGGAAATTCTCGCCAGCGCAATTCAGGACTCAAAGGCGGGAACGCTTATCGGCACACAAACCTTCGGCAAGGCTGTCATACAGGGCGTATACCCCCTCCAGAACGGCGCTGTATTTAAGATTACCACGGGAAAATATATCACGCGCAACGGCAGAGAGATAAACAAGGTCGGTCTGACGCCGGACGTGTATGTTGAAAATGAAGTTACAAAATTTGACACGACCGATTACACACAGTTCGACTACAACACAAGCGTATCGCTCGGACAGTCGCATCCGAATGTCACGGCTGCGAAAGAGCGTATGAACCTCATGGGCGCTTATGACGGCGAGATAAACGACGTGTTCGACACGGATTTTTACGACGCGGTAAAGACGTTCCAGAGTATGAACGACATATTCTCTTACGGAGTGCTTGACGCGGTGACGATGGAAATGATTGAAAGCATTATTTCGGAATTTGACATAATGAGAGATTTGCAGTTTGAAACCGCATACACAAAATTCGGCGGAAAACTTGAGGAATAAACAATATCGGAGCATACAAAGCCCTCGGACATACTGTTCGGGGGCTTTTTTTGTGTGAAAAGTACAGGCTCGCGGGCGCGGGAGCAAGCATATAATACAAGAGCAAAACATAAATATAGACATGGAAAGGAAAGGTTTTTATGAACAGAATTGAGCAGCTTTTAAAAGACTTCGACCAAAATCAGCTCAGAGAAATAAACAAATTTCTTCAGAGCGCGGAGGGGGAGAGATTAAAAACGCAGATTTCAAACGCCGACAAAGACCGTCTCATACGCGAGTTTTCAAGGCTTGACCAATCCGAAATACAGAAACGTATAGCGGGACTTAAATCCTCGGACATCAAAAAAATAATGAAAAGTATGTGAGGTGTTGAAAATGGCTGACATATCCGAAACCATTAAAAGCTTACTTGACAGCGACGCGGGCGACTCGATAAAGAGTATGGTAAACTCTCTTTCGTCCGGCGGCGGCAAGACGCCCGACGCGGACAGTCTCGCGTCAATAGGGCAGCTTAAAAGTATCGCCGAAAATCTTGCGAACAACCATTCCGACCCGAGAACGAACCTTCTGCTGTCGTTAAAACCGTATATGCACGGCGGCAGGCGGCAGACGATAGACAGCATGGTCAAGATGATAGGCGCGGTGAACATTATAAAAGCGATGGGGTATAAATAAACCTGCGAAGGGGGAGGAACGGTATGTACAGAACCTACAGCTATAAGGATATGCCGGTCGTAAGACAGCAGCAGCGGGGAAACACGGAAAACACGGGGGACACTAAATTGCCGAGCGTCGGGGACACTAAAACGACAAAAGGGGACACTAAAATAAAAAAGAGGGACACTAAAACACTGCCGTTTCTCGGAGACCTTTCAAGCGACGAGATAATCATACTTGCCGTCGCGATTATCCTTCTCGCCGACGGATGCGACGACAAGCTGCTTATAGCCGCGCTTGCGTTTTTGTTCATCTCAGACAGGCTTTAGTATAATTCTCCGTAAAATGTAAATAATAACACATATGATAATTAAACGTCACGGAGGACGAAAATGGTATACGAGCCCAAATTTTACCGCTGCGCCGAATGCGGCGCGATTTTGGAGGCGATAACGCCCCAGTGCTGCGACGAACTTTTCTGCTGCGGACACGAAACGCAGCTTATGCGCGCGAACGAACTTAGCGACCTTCGGGAAAAGCATATGCCGATAGTTACACGCTGCGATAAAAGTCTTACGGTAAGCGTCGGCGGAACGCTCCACCCGATGAGCAGCGAACACAGCATACTGTGGATCGAGGTCAAGAGCAAGTACCGCACGCGCCGCGTCATGCTCAAAAAAGGCGACGATCCGGTGGTCACTTTTAAAATCCCCATAAACATACCGGTGAAGGTTTACTCCTACTGCAACAAGCACGGGCTTTGGAAAGCGACGGCGTAAAGTGAAAGCGTACCCTAAGGTGCGCTTTTTTGCTGCCGTGAAATACCCGATATGTAACCTTTTTGCATGCGCGGATTTTGTCGTAACATTTTTTATGTTCGACAACCGTATTTGACATTTTTCTTACAGCGGCGGGAGTATAATACATCATAGAGGTGGTCAAAATGATTGTGTACGCCGACGTGTTGTTTCTGATAAATTTCATATCGTCGTACATCATGCTCCGCCTCATCGAACGCCTTATATTAAAGCGGCGCGTAAAAACGGTTCGGATGGTTATTGCGGCGGCGGTAGGCGGTATGGCGTCCGTGGTAATTTTCTGCGCGGGTCTGCCGGACGCGCTTTTGCTGCCGATTAGGACATTATCCGCCGTAATAATGGTTTTTACGGCATTTTTCACCCGAGGAGGACATATTTTTCGCACCGTTTTATGGCTTTTCGCGCTGTCGGGTATGACCGTCGCAGCGGCGATAATGCTTACGATGCTGCTCGGTCAGGCGACCGGAGCGCTCGTAAAATGCGGCACCGTATACTTCGACCTTCCGTCGGGAGTGTTTTTAACGATTTTTATATTGTCGTATGCGGCTATGGCGTTTTTTATGAAAACACTTCAAAACCGCCGCGCAAAAAGACGATATTCGGTGACAATATCGTTCGGCGGCAAAAAAATCACCGTTACGGCATTGTTCGACAGCGGCAATCTTCTGCGCGACCCGCTTTCGGGGAAGTGCGTTAGCGTGCTTGAATGGGATAAGGCGAAGGAGCTTATTGGCGCGGATTACAGCTACGACGCGCTTTTGGAACATACGGACGACGTGGTCGTAAGAGCCGTGCCGTACCGCGGCATAAACGGCACGGGCGGTATAATATACGTCTTTACAGCCGACGCGCTTGAAATACCCGAGGAAAAGAAGTCGGCGGAAAACACGCTTATAGGGCTGTACAACGGACGGCTGTCGCCGGACGGTGAATATAACGCGCTTGTGAATTCGGCGCTATTATGAAGGGAGCGAAGAAAATGGAATTGCTGGATACGCTGAAAAGGACGTTTATGTTTATCGGTTCAAATCCTTTAAAATGCGACGAGGTATACTATATCGGCGGCAGCGACACGCTCCCGGCTTCGCTTTCAAAGGAGGAGGAGGCGCGCCTAATCGCGAGACTCGCCGAGGGGGATTTGTCTGTAAAAACGACGCTCATTGAGCATAATCTCCGCCTTGTGGTATACATTGCGCGTAAATTCGAAAACACCGGTATTTACGTCGAAGATTTAATCTCGATAGGCACGATAGGGCTTATAAAGGCGATAAACACATTTAAGCCCGACAAGAACATAAAACTCGCGACATACGCGTCAAGGTGCATAGAAAACGAGATACTGATGTACCTGAGGAAAAACTCAAACATGCGCAGTGAGATTTCGATTGACGAACCGCTGAACGTGGACTGGGACGGCAACGAACTTCTGCTGTCCGACATACTCGGCACGGACAGCGACGTTATATGCAAAAACATCGAGGACGAGGTTGACAAGGCTTTGCTCGCCGACGCGCTTTCAAAGCTCACGAGCCGCGAACAGCAGATTATGAAAATGCGTTTCGGTCTGGGCAAGGAAAAAGAAAAAACGCAGAAGGAGGTAGCCGACATACTCGGCATATCACAGTCATATATATCGAGACTTGAAAAAAGAATAATCGGGAGGCTGAAAAAAGAGATAGTAAAGATGTCATAATACATATCCGCGTCATATTCTTATACATACCGCGCACCGCGCGGGAATAACAAGGAGGTAAGGGATATGACAAACAAGGTGGAAATCTGCGGAGTAAACACATCTAAACTTCCGGTACTGTCGAGAGAAGAAAAGAACGCGCTGTTCATAAAAATAAAGCAGGGGGATAAAGAGGCACGCGAGACGTTTGTAAAAGGAAATCTTCGTCTTGTGCTGAGCGTTATACAACGGTTTAAAAGCAGGGGAGAGAACCCCGACGATTTGTTTCAGGTTGGGTGCATAGGGCTTATAAAGGCAATCGACAACTTTGACCTGTCCCAGAACGTGCAGTTTTCAACATACGCCGTACCGATGATAATAGGCGAAATACGGCGTTACCTTCGCGACAACAACGCCATACGCGTGAGCCGTTCTTTAAAGGATATAGCCTACAAGGCAATGCACATAAGGGAAAAGCTTATAAACGCAAATTCAAAAGAGCCCACAATAACGGAAATCGCAAATGAATTAAATCTGCCGAAGGAAGAGGTCGCGCTCGCGCTCGACGCGATAGCCGAACCGGTATCGCTGTTTGAGCCGGTGTACCATGACGGAGGCGAGGCAATATACGTAATGGACCAGGTTAAGGACTCAAAAAACGTGGACGAAAATTGGCTCCGCAGCATAGCGTTAAGCGAGGCTATGAAACATCTCGGAGCAAGGGAAAAACACATTCTGAACCTGCGGTTTTTTAAAAGCAGAACGCAGATGGAGGTGGCGAAAGAAATAGGAATATCTCAGGCGCAGGTGTCGCGGCTCGAAAAAAACGCCTTAAAGCAGCTTAGGAAATATATATAATAAAAAATATGTCAAAAAAATCAATGTCGCTCTTGCAATTCGGTAAAATTTCGTGTATAATAGACATATACGTGTAACAAATGCGAAAAGATGGAGGAATGACAATGATTAGCAAGGCGTTTCAAGATATAGTAAGTCAGATGTCCGAGGTGTTCCCGAAGAAATTCGGTATAGCGGACTCGCATGGTCTCGTGCTTGCGTCAAACGGCTCGGAGCCGTCGGGCGACACTGTGGACGATTTGGTAAACGTCGCGGCGAACAGCGACAAACTGCTCTTTAAGGACGGCTATACGGTGCGCACGGTATCGAATAAGCCGTACACCGAATACATGGTATATGTCGAGGGTACGGACGAGGTATCAAAATACTGCTGCAATTCTCTCGTTGTAGCCGCCAACAACGTGCGTCATTACTATGATGAAAAATACGACAAAAACAATTTCATGCAGAACATCATATTCGATAACATTCTTCCGTTCGATTTACACCAGAAAGCGCGTGAACTTCACGTTGAAATAGACGTTCCGCGTGCGGCGTATTATATAAAGGTGCTTGACGAAGGAGAAAACGGCATTTACGATGTTCTCCGCAACATGTTCCCCGATAAGGAAAAGGATTTTGTTATCAATATCGACACGACAAATCTCGTGCTTATAAAGGAACTTCACGAAGGAGACGGTTCAGAAAAGCTGGAGGAGACGGCTCAGGCAATAGTTGATACGGTAAATGCGGAAACAATGCTCACCGTTTGTGTCGGAGTAAGCACCGTCGCGCACAATATCGACCGCATAAACGGCGCGTACAAAGAGGCGCAGATTGCGATTGAAGTCGGAAAGGTGTTCGACGACGAAAAGTATATATTAAACTACGACAGCCTCGGCATAGGCAGACTTATATATCAGCTGCCCATTAAGCTGTGCGAACTGTTTCTTAAAGAGGTATTCAAGAAGGGCGACATTTCAACGCTTGACGACGAGACAATTCTCACCATCAACAAATTCTTTGAGAACGACCTCAACGTCAGCGAAACGTCAAGACAGCTTTTTGTACACAGAAACACACTCGTGTACAGACTTGAAAAAATATATAAGCTGACGGGTCTTGACCTGCGCAAATTCGACCAGGCAATAGTATTCAAGGTAGCCATGATGGTTTACAAATATCTCGAATCAAATTCGATGAAAATATAAATTAAAAATATCTTTGGCTGCCGCGTAAACTTTTAAGTGAATGCGCGGCAGTCGTTTTTTTAGGGAGAAGATTATGGAGACAAAGGGAAAGACTGCGGTAACGGTTGCCGTAACGGCAGTGGTGACGTTTGCGGTAACGGCATTCGTGTGCGTGCGTTTCGCGTTTCCGTTTGTGCTTGCGGCATACGGGGCGAACGACAAGCTGAGCCTTGTAAAATCCGTACTCGACAATAACTATCTTTACGATTACGACAAGAACGAGGCGGATGAATATTCGGCTATGGCGTATGTCGCGTCGCTTGACGAACCGTACACCGCATATTATCCCGCCGATGTGTTCCGTTCGTACAATGATGCGATAAACGAGGAATATACGGGCATCGGAGTTATTGTCACCGTAAACGACAACAACGAAATAGAGGTAATATCGGCGTATGAGGACGGACCGGCGTACAAGGCGGGCATACTCACGGGCGATATAATCAAAGCCGTTGACGGCGAGGAGTACGACGGCAGTATGCTCGATTACGCCGTGGAGCATATACGCGGCGGCGAAACAGGCACGGCGGTGGAACTCAAAATAATAAGGAACGGCTCGGAAGAAATAAACATGACCGTCGAGCGCGGCGCTATATCCCAGCAATCGGTCAAATCGGAACTTATAGAGGACGGCGTCGGCTATATAAGAATAAGCAACTTTAACATATCGTCCGACGACAGCAAAACCGATACGGCTGACGAGTTTATTCAAGCCGTCGAGGGTCTTAAAGCCGTCGGCGCGGAGCGCGTTGTGCTCGACCTTCGCGGCAATCCCGGCGGCGTGCTTGACGAGGCATGTGAAATAGCGGACTACCTGCTGCCCGAAGGCATTATAACGTACACCGAGGATAAGAACGGCAACAGAACCGACTACACTTCCGACGCGGAAAACGAGCCTATTCCCATGACGGTTCTGATAAACGGCGGCAGCGCGAGTGCGTCGGAGGTGCTTACGGGTGCGCTGAAGGACTACGGCAGAGCCGAGGTAATAGGCGAAACAAGCTACGGCAAGGGAATTGTCCAGAACGTTTACGGTTTCGCGGACGGTTCGGGCATATCCGTCACATCGGCGAAATACTATACTCCGAACGGCGTGTGCATACATGAAAAGGGTATAGAGCCGGATATAACGGTCGAGCTGCCGGACGAGTATGAGAATGAGTACGTGCCGAACATTGACAGAAGTGAGGACGCGCAGCTTATAAAAGCGGTGGAAAGGGTAAAGGAACGGTAGATAATTTTCCGGAGGGGTATTGATGATAAAGCTGAAAAAATGGCAGTATGTGCTTGCGGGTACAATTGCGGCTCTTGCATTGTGGACGTTTGTAGGAGTTGGAACAAGCCTTTTTACGACAGACGGAGTGTTTGAGTACTTCGCGTATATTTCATCGTATATTTTGGTGTTATGCTTTTGGGGACTTGCGGTATTGGACTTTAACATATCGGAGAAACTGAAAAGAAATGTGGGTATTGCGCTTTTTGCGCTAACGCCCTTTTTCTGCATGCAAATATCAATGACGCTCGCCGGTAAGCCGGAATACTCGTTTCTCATATTTTTTATAAATATGATGTTCTACGCGTCGTTCGCGGCGATTGTGCTTGCCGCGACGAGAAGTTTCCGCGCAAGCGCGATAGCGGCTGTCGGCGCGTCGTACCTGTTTAACCTCGCGTGCTTTGTTATAAACATACTGCGCGGCACCCCGCTTATACCGGGCGATATACTCGCCATAGGCACGGCTGCGCAGGTGGCGCAGCATTACACATTTGAAATGCGCTATCCGATAATAGCGGCGACGGTTACTGTCGTGACCGTTATCACGCTTTTGGTAAAATTCCCGTATAAACCGAAATTCAGATTTAAAAATATTATTCTGCCCGCAAGCGGCGTGTTGTTCGCGGCAATATTTATTGCAGCCATATCGTTTCAGGATTACTCGGAGATAGATATGGACTTTTTCGACCAGTACCACGCAAACAACACCCACGGAACAGCCTACAGTTTCTACATAAACGCGCGGCGCATGACTCTCGAAAGACCTGACGGCTACGACAGCGGGAAGGCGGAGACGCTGCTTGCGGAGGACGGTGCGCCGTTCCCTGCCGACGCGGACAAGCCCAATATAATTGTCATAATGAACGAGAGTTTTGCCGATTTAAAGTCGATCGGCGACTTTAAAACGAGCGAGGACTATATGCCGTTTACGCGTGAACTTACCAACAACGCGATAAAGGGCGAACTTTTGGTGTCGCCGTTCGGAGGGTACACCTGCAATACGGAGTTTGAATTTCTGACGGGGCTTTCCATGGGACTGCTCCCATCCGGTGCGACGCCGTATCTGCAGTATATATCGAAACCGTTCCCGAGTGCGCTGCCCGAGTATCTTTCGGAAAACGGATACAAATCGGTCGCGCTGCACCCGTACTACGCGCGCTGCTGGAACAGGAAAACGGTGTACCGCAATCTGGGGTTTGATGAATTTGTAAGCATGGACAACATGAGCGAGCTTGTGCCGGAGGACGAATGGGAGTATGTGCGCTATTATTTGAGCGACCGCACCTCGTACCGCACAATAGAGAAGTGCCTTGAAAACAAGGAAAAGGACAAGCCGCTGTTCCTCTTTAACGTTACAATGCAGAACCACGGCGGCTACACATACGACGGCGCGGAATTTCCGACCGTTACCATAACGGATATGCAGGGCAGTTACGCGGAAACGGAACAATATTTGTCGCTCATAAAAGAAAGCGACAGCGCGTTTGAAGAGTTTATAATGAATATGAAAAACTACGGCGAGAAAACAATAGTCGTAATGTTCGGCGACCATCAGCCTGCGGTTGAACAGGCGTTTTTTGAGGAACTCTACGGCAGACCGCTGCTCGACATTTCGGCTGAAGAACTGCAAAGACGCTATACCGTGCCGTTCGTGATATGGGCGAATTACGATGTAAAGGAACAGACAGGGATAAAAACAAGCCCGAATTACCTCTCCGACCTTGTGCTTGACACGGCGGGGCTGCCGAAAAGCGCGACCGGCAATTTCACCTCGCGGCTCAGCAAGGAGATACCGCAGATCAACGTAATGGGTCACTATGACGCGGGCGGCGTATGGCATGAAAACGATGTAAACGAGTCCGACGGTCTGCGCGACTATAACTATATCGAATACTATCAGCTTACGAACAAATAAGGGGCGGATATGAGTATATATAATATAACCGACTACGGCGCACGACCTGACGGCAAAACGGTTTGTACCGACGTCATACAACGCGCCATAGACCTTTGCGGTAAAGGCGATACCGTGTATGTGCCGGAGGGTACGTTTGTAACGGGTGCGCTTTACCTTAAAAGAGATATGACGCTTTACCTCGAAAAAAATTCAAAGCTGTTGGGCAGCGGCGACCTTAACGATTTCCCAATCATAGGCTGTCCGTTTGAGGGATATGAGCAGCTTTGCTACGCGTCGCTGATAAACACCGACGGCGCACCGTGCCGCAATATAACGATAGACGGCGAGGGTACGCTTGACGCGAACGGCGTTGAACTGTTTCACAAGGAAATGAGCGAGGGTAAGGGGAAACGCGGCAGGATAGTCTGCATAAGGAACTGTGAAAATCTTATAATACGCGGCGTGACGCTGCGCCAATCTCCCGCGTGGGGACTGCACCTTGTCTACTGCAAAAACGTGCTTATAGAGAATATCGGCGTTCATACAAAATACGACGAGAACGGCGAAAAGTACAGGGACGTGTACAACTGCGACGGCATAGACATTGACTCGTGCGGCGATGTTATGATACGCAATTCGCTCATATCGAGCCAGGACGACTGCATAGCGGTAAAGTCGGGAAGGGACGCAATCGGACGCAGAGTAAATATACTGTCCGAGAATATAACGATTGAAAACTGCGAATTTAAAAGCGGTTTCGGCGTCGCAATGGGCAGCGAGATGTCGGGCGGCGTAAAGGACGTGTACGTGCGTGACTGCCGCTTTACCGACACGCACTCCATAGCGAGCGTTAAGACCGTGCGCGGACGCGGCGCGTACATAAGGAACGTGCATTACGAAAACTGCACGCTCGACAACAACAATACGGAGATAACCGACACGAAATGGTTTCGCGGTGCGCTCTACATAGACGCGTTTTACGGCGAGGACGTATTTGACTCGGACGCTCCCGTTCCCGTAAATGTGACAACACCTACCGTCGAGGACATATATTTTAAAAACATCAGTCTCAAAACGATTGCGGGAAACGCGATATACATCTGCGGACTGCCGGAAAGACATCTTCGCAATATACATTTGGAGAATATCACGGCGCACGGCAGGCACGGCATGAAAACGAAAAACGTTGATAACCTCACCGCCGTAAACGTCCGCGTGACGAGCGACGGGGACTAAACGCCGCACCGCTCGAAGAAGTCGGCTGACGTAAGCCCCGACGGACGGTTAAACCGTTTAAGCATAAACAGCGAGTCGGGGTTGTTCGTGATAACGTTTATACCCTCGGTGCAGGAAAGGCTCATTTTAAAGCCCATATCCCGCAGCCATTCGGTAGTGCCTTCGCTGTACGCACCGAAGGGATACGTGTAAATAATTGGCGCGAAACCGGTCTTTGACAGAAATCGGTTTTGCGCTTTTTCCGTATCGGCGCAGAAAACGCGCTTGTAATCCGCTTTACTTTCACCTTTCTTTCTCTGTGCGCCGTTCCTGCCCTTATCGACGGAATGAAAATCATACGAGTGATTGCCGACCTCGACGCGGTTCGACAAATACATATCGTACACCTCGCTCCACCGCATATAGCCGTAGGTCGCGTTTTTAATATTGCTCTCGCTGAACTCGTCCGTATAACTTCCCACAACGGACGACACTGCCTTCGCGCCGGTTTCCTCGAGTATGGGCATGACGTGGCTGTAGAAGTTGTAATGACCGTCGTCGAACGTCAGCATGACCGGCTTAACGGGCAGGGGAGTACCGCGCTCGGAGTAGTCGATAACCTCCTGCGCACTTACAAAAGAATAGCCCTCGTTTTTCAGATACATAATATCCTCCCGCACGGTGTCGGGAGTTACGACGTATTTGCCCGACTTTGAAGAATCGGCGATCACGCTGTGATACATAACTATCAAAAGTTCTTTGCCGCCGCCGGATGTTACGGTATAGCCGCCGCGCCGCATGCAAAAGACTGCCGCGCAGCATATAACGGCTGCCATTGCGGCAAAAGCAAGGATAAAGCGTATTTTTTTCATAAAAATAACACCCCCTGTTATAGTATGACAGGGGGCGCACTGTTATGCCGTAAATCAAGCCTTGCCTACAGAGCCGAACAGTTCCATCTTTTCCTTTACGATTACCTTTATAGCCTCAGTGCCGGGAGCCAAAAGCTTTCTCGGGTCAAAGCCCTTGCCTTCAAGGTCTTTGCCCGCCTCGATGTACTTTCTCGTCGCCTCCTGGAAGTAAAGCTGGCACTCGGTGTTTACGTTGATTTTCGCAACGCCGAGCGAGATTGCCTTCTTGATCATATCGGCGGGTATACCCGTGCCGCCGTGAAGGACGAGAGGAAGGTCGCCGATAAGTTCCTTCGTCTTTGCGAGCGCGTCAAAGTCAAGACCTTTCCAGTTTGCGGGGTACTTGCCGTGAATGTTTCCAATACCCGCAGCAAGGAAGTCAACGCCGAGATCCGCTATCTTCTTGCACTCGTTCGGGTCGGCGATTTCGCCCATGCCGACAACGCCGTCCTCTTCGCCGCCTATCGAACCCACTTCAGCCTCGATTGACATACCCATAGCGTGGCTTACCTTTACAAGTTCCTTTGTCTTTTCGATATTTTCCTCGATGGGGAAGTGCGAGCCGTCGAACATTATGGACGAGAAACCCGCCTTTATGCACTTGTAGCAGCCCTCATAAGTACCGTGGTCAAGGTGCAGCGCGACGGGAACGGTTATGTTCATTTCCTCAATCATAGCCTTAACCATTGCCGCGACGGTCTTAAAGCCCGTCATATATTTTCCCGCGCCCTCGCTCACGCCGAGAATAACGGGCGACTTGTTCTCCTCCGCCGTGGCGAGAATTGCCTTTGTCCATTCAAGATTGTTGATGTTAAACTGACCGACCGCGTACTTGCCCGCTACGGCTTTGTTCAACATTTCTGTAGCTGAAACTAACATTTCAACATGCCTCCTTAATAAATTTTGATAAAATATATGTTAATTTAAATATATTTTCAGTTCCCTATAATAATCCGTTCCGTGTTTAACACACGCGTAAGGTTGTCCTCGGTGGCTGCTATTGTTTTCGACCTTCCGCACCGCGGACAGGAAATAACAATGTTACCCTCTTTCACGTTTACCAAAACCTTTTCGCATCCGCATACACATTCTATACGGTGCGCGTCGGAAAGTCTGTTCAGACGTTCTATTATCGAAAAAAGGATGTTGAACACCATATCGTCCTCGTTATCATACTCGTCAATTATGTCCGAGTAAATATCGGTGCTGTCCTCAAGAGTTTTTTCAACCTCTTTTTTCTCGCCCGCGAAAAATATATCCATGCCGGCGGCAGGGCATTTATATGATATAAGCTTTTTCTTCCAGAACCCGCTTTTCGACGACGTGTAGCTGTGATTTCCTCCGCAAAGCGGACACTCGACGTTGATTTTGTAGCCCGCACCTTTAACCGAGATCGTGACGCACTTCTCGCGGCAGCCGTGGGTGGGACATACAAACGTCGCTTTACCCGCGCCCGAAAAATCGAATATCGTTACATATTTTGATGATATGTTTGAGCAGACGGGGCATATATAAGCCACCGTCCGTTTCATTTCAACAACCATTTATACAACCTCACTGTAATCCTATTTTTTCCTCGCGCGCGTAGAAAAACAAATACTGCTGCGCAAACCCGCCGAGAGAGCCGAATTTCTTTTCGGCGAATTCGGAAACCGCGCCGATACTCGTTTCGCCCTCAAAGTAGCAATACTCCATGATACGCTTTATCCAAACGTCCACGGGGAACGCCTCGGTGTGCGAAAGCCCGAAAAGCAATATGCAGTTCGCGACCTTGTTTCCCACGCCGTTTATGCGCATAAGCTCTCTTTTCGCGCCCTCCGCGTCAAGCGAGCGTATGTACTTTTCGTCAATATCGCCCGACGCGAACCGTTTTGCCGCGTCGATAATATACTTGTCGCGGAACCCCGCGCGTATCGGGGCCAAATCCTCAGCTTTAAGGCGCGAAAGCGTCTCAAAGTCGGGGAAGGAGTAATATATTTCGCCCCCGTACTCAATCTCGCTGCCGTAAAGCGCGCACAGCCGTTCGATTATGCCTTTTATGCGCGGTATGTTGTTGCTCGCGGATATGATAAACGACACGACCGTTTCCCACAAATCCTGATTGAGTATGCGTATACCTTCGCCGTATTCAACGGCTTTGCGCATAACGTCGTCGTCGGCAAGAGCCTTTTTAATACCGCCGTAATCCCTGTCAAGGTCGAAATACCTGCGCCAGACGTTTTGAAAATCCTTTTCGCTCGTATCAAAGAGCGTGACGGTATCGCCGCTTTGACGGATTTTAAGCGCCCTGCCGAGCGCGACGCCCGTATACGAACCGTCCGCGTCCGCATTCCAGCGAAAGCACTGACCGCAGTCGAATATATGCTTTAAATCAAAATCCTTAAGCCCCGTTACAACGAGGTCTTTTCCCATCGTTTGCGTATTCATAGATACAGTATACCACATTTGGTATATTTTATCAATAATATAAAGATAGAAATTTAACAAAAGCTTTTGTACATTTTGATAAGCCTAATTGCGCCGCACCACTTGACACAATAGGATAAAAATAGTAAAATAACTATGTATGTTCTTATATAACGAAAGGAGAAACCGACAAAATTATGGATACGATGCAGGGACTTAAACGTACAAATTACTGCGCCGACACCGAGGGCATAGGCAAAGAGGTAACGGTCGGCGGCTACGTGCAGAAAACGAGAGATTTGGGAAACCTTATATTTATAGATTTACGCGACCGCAGCGGAATAGTACAGCTTGCGTTTGACGACGCGACCGACAGGGAAATATTCGAGAAAGCGTCGAAGTGCCGCGCCGAGTACGTGCTTATGGCAAAGGGTACGGTGCGCGAGCGCGAGAGCAAGAACCCCGACATTAAAACGGGCGATATAGAAATATTCGTAACTGATCTGCGTGTGCTCGCGGCAGCGCAGACGCCGCCGTTCGAGGTGGTTGACGACACGAACGTAAACGAGGAACTGAGACTGCGCTACCGCTATCTTGACCTTCGCCGTTCCGTACTGCAGAAAAACCTCATCATGCGCGGCAAAATAGCCAAATCAGTGCGTGATTACTTCTACGAGAACGGCTTTATCGAGATTGAAACGCCTATGATGATAAAATCCACGCCCGAGGGCGCGCGAGACTACCTCGTGCCGTCACGCGTGCATAACGGCAGCTTTTACGCGCTCCCGCAGTCGCCGCAGATGTATAAGCAGCTTTTGATGGTTGCGGGCTATGACCGCTATATACAGCTTGCACGTTGTTTCCGCGACGAGGATCTGCGTGCCGACAGACAGCCGGAGTTTACGCAGATAGATATGGAAATGTCGTTTGTCGATGTTGAAGATATACTCGAAATCGGCGAGGGCATGATAAAGAGAGTGTTCAAGGACGTGCTTAACATTGACATTCCCACGCCGCTGCCGAGACTTACGTATAAGGACGCAATGGAGCGTTACGGCTCGGACAAGCCCGACACGCGTTTCGGCATGGAAATATGCGACCTCTCCGACCTCGTGAAAAACAGCGGTTTCGGCGTGTTCTCGTCGGCAATCGAGACGGGCGGCTCGGTACGCGCCATAACGGCGAAGAACGCAGCCGCAACCTTAACGCGCAAAGAAATAGACAAGCTTACCGAATACGTGCGCGGCATAGGTGCAAAGGGACTCGCCTTTATACGTTGGGTCGACGACGCGCCGTCGTGCGGCTTCGCGAAATTTTTAGCCGACGGCGAGCTTGACGCGATACTGCAAAGAACGGGCGCGGAAAAGGGCGACGTTGTACTTATCGTAGCCGACAAGGACAGAGTAACGCTCCCCGTACTCGGCGCGCTGCGCCTTACCGTCGCGAAAAAACTCGATATAATCCCCGACGGCTATAACTTCCTTTGGATTACGGAGTTCCCGTTCTTCGAGTACGACGACGAAACAAATTCATGGATAGCGATGCACCACCCGTTCACAATGCCGATGGACGAGTGTATCCGGTACCTCGACACAGATCCCGGAAAGGTCACGGCTAAGGCTTACGACCTCGTATTAAACGGCACGGAACTTTCGAGCGGTTCGATCCGTATAACGAACGCCGAACTGCAGGAGAAGATGTTTAAGGCTCTCGGACTTACCGAAGAGGAAATAGAAGCGAAATTCGGATTTCTCGTTGAAGCGTACAAGTACGGAGCCGCGCCCCACGGCGGTATGGGTATAGGTCTTGACAGACTGGCAATGATAATGACCGGAAGTGACAGCCTTAGGGACGTAACGGCGTTCCCGAAGGTACAGAACGCGTCCGAGCTTATGTCAGGAGCGCCCGGCGGCGTGGACGAAACACAGCTTGAAGAACTCGGAATAAGGCTTATAAAGAAAGACGAGTAAAGAGTGGAGTGAGACAGAGAATGATTACCGTATCAAATCTGACGAAAAAATACGGGCAGAAAACCGTACTCGACAACGTGAGCTTTGACGTTAAAGAAGGCGAAATCGTAGGCTTTCTCGGACCTAACGGCGCGGGAAAGTCCACGGTTATGAACATTATAATGGGTTACATTTCAGCCACGGCGGGCAGCGCACAAATAGACGGTCACGATATAGCCAAAGAGCCCATCGAGGCGAAAAAACGCATAGGCTACCTTCCCGAAATACCGCCGCTTTACGTCGATATGACCGTAAGGGAGTATCTCGAATTTGTATGCGATTTGAAAAAGGTTAAAAAAGCCGATATGAAAGCGCATATCGACGGCATAATCGAGACAGCGAAAATAGCCGACGTTGAGAACAGACGTATCGGCAATCTCTCAAAGGGTTACAGACAGAGAGTCGGACTTGCTGGCGCGCTTATCGGCGACCCGCCCGTTATAATACTCGACGAGCCGACCGTCGGACTTGACCCGAAACAGATAGTCGAAATGAGAAACGTCATCAAAAGCCTGGGCGAAACAAAGACGGTCATATTAAGCTCGCACATACTGAGCGAGATAAGCGCCGTCGCCGACAGGGTAATCATTATAAACAGAGGTAAGATTGTCACGGAGGACACTCCCGAGAACCTTCAGAAACGTCTCGGCAAGTCGCACCGCGTACTGCTTACCGTTTCGGGCGACCGCGAAAAAGCCGAACAGCTTTTAAAATCGTTCGACGGCGTGAGCGACGTCGTATGCACCTCGTCAAACGGCGACGAGCATAATTTCGAATTTGAGACACTGCTCGGCGCGAACGACAGGAAAAAGCTTTTCTTCGCATTCGCAAAGGAAAATCTGGCAATAATGTCACAGCGTGAGAAGAAACTGACGCTTGAGGAAATATTCCTGTCCGTGACGGGCAGCGACGGAAAGGAGAGTGACGGCGTTGAAGGCGATATTTAAAAGAGAGTTGAACTCGTACTTCACATCGGCTCTCGGCTACGCGTATCTGTTTCTGTTCCTCGTGTTCACGGGACTTGTGTTCTATTTCACGTCCATACAGACAGGACTTTCGTCGCTCACGACGTACTTTGCCGTTACGGCATATCTTTCGCCGCTGCTTTTGCCGCTGCTTACCGTGCGTGTATTCGCGGAGGACAAAAAGCTTAAAACCGACCAGCTGCTGCTTACCGCGCCCGTATCGACGACCGGCATGGTACTCGGCAAATTTCTCGCGGCGTTCGCCGTATTCGGCATAGGACTTGCGGTAACGATAATATATCCGCTTATACAGTCGCGCTACGGCGCTGTACCCGTGGCGGAAACGATATGCGCCTACGTCGGATATGTGCTTTTCGCTGCGCTTATACTCGCCGTCGGAGCGTTTATGTCGTCGCTCACGGAAAATCAGATAACGGCTGCCGCGGCTACGTATATCGTTGTGTGCGCGGTCATAGCGGCTGTGTTCGCCGTGAATATAATACCGAACGAAACGATAGTGAACGCCGCCTTGTGGCTGTCGCCCGTGAACAGATTTCTGAACTTCCTTCACGGCAGATTTAACATAAGCGACGCGGTCTATCTCGCGAGCGTGTCGGGACTTTTCCTGTTCCTCACGGTAGAGACGTTCGAGAAACGCAGACTGGGATAACGGGAGGGAAACAAGATGAATAATCGTAAAAAATTCGGAATAAGTCTCACAGTCTCGGTCATCGCGGCAGTCGCGCTTGTGGCTGTCGTAAACGTGTTCGCGACCGTTCTCCAGAACCGTATGTCCATAATAACGAGCGACGCTTACGAGCTTTCCGACAGAACGAAGGATTATCTCAAAACGTTTGACACGTCCGCGCACATCTATATTTTCGAGAGCGCGGCAAAGCAGGACGCGAACATTACGAACGTTTTAAAGCGTTACGGAGAACTTAACTCCAATATAAAGGTTGAAAACGTAAACCCGATGGAAGACCCGACATTCGGAAGTAAATACACGGAGAAGGGCGAGTCGCTCCCCGCGAACTCCGTCATTGTAGCGTCCGACACGCGTTACCGCACGTTTACGCTGACATCGCTCTACGAGGGTACGTACCTGAGCGTTGAAAACAAGATAACGCCCGCGCTCGAATACGTTTCGGGCGACGCGGATTTAAAGGCGTGCTTTGTGACGGGTCACGGCGAGATCGACGCGCAGGGAATGAAAAAGAAACTCACCGACGAAACGTATGTTGTAGAGGAATGGGACAGCCTTATGTCCGACGTTCCCGAGGACACGTCGCTCGTCGTATGTTTCAGACCGCTTAACGATTTTACCGAGGAGGAAATAACAAAGCTTGACGCGTATCTCGAAAAGGGCGGACACTTCCAGCTTTACACCGACAACGACACAAAGGCTCTCACGAACCTGTACAAATATATGGAGTCGTGGGGCATGGGCTTTACCGACACAATGGCAGCCGACACGAACAGCGACAACTACCTCTATAACGGCAGCACGCAGCTTATGTACGCCGACGTGCAGCCCACGCCGTTTACGGACGATATAATCACGGGCGACCGCCGCGTGGCGTATCTGCCGTACGCGAAAGCGCTCGATTTGCTATTTGAGTCCAACGGCGCGAGAACCGCCATGCCGGTGCTTGCCACGACCGATATGACGTACACGATAGCGGGCGACACGCTTGAAACGGTCGAGGACGTGCCTATGGGCGCGAGAATGATAGCCGGACTTGCGAGCGACACCGACACGGGCGCGTCTGTGTATGCGGCGGGCGCGACGTTCTTTATGAACTATAACGAGGAGGACATCACCGGCTCGGTAAATTACGAGTATTTCGACAACCTCATAAATTATATGCTCGGCACTGATGCCAGCTTTACCGTAAACGGAAAATCGGCTTACGGCGGCATGCTTATGATGAACGAGTCGCAGAAGGTCTATGTGCGCACTCTTGTAATCTTCGCAATACCGCTTATTGTGCTTGTATGCGCCGTTATTGCGCTTTTGAAAAGGAGAAAGCTGAGATGAACAAGAAACTGCTGACGGTCATAATAGCCCTTATTGTGCTGTTCGCGGGAGCGACGGCGTTTCTTCTGCTGACGGGCGATAAAGAGCCCGACACGCAGGGAACGGAAACGGAGGGCGAAACATACACGCTGTTTGACATTCCCTCAACGTCGCTCAAAGAAGTTGAGGTAAACGCGGCTGACTTTAACATAAAAGCCGTAAACACGGGCGACTCCGAATGGACGATAGACGGCGAGAACGCCGAGGAAATATCGCCGCAAAAGGCGTTCGGGCTTGCGGGTACGGTGTCGAACCTCTTGTCGCAGAACAAGTATGAAAAGCCGGACGACTTGTCCGCTTACGGTCTCGATAACCCGTCCGTAACGGTCACGCTCCGCCTAAAAGACGGAACGGAAAACAAGCTGTATATAGGCGATTTGAGCGCGGCTCTCGGCGAGTATTTCGCCATGAAGGACGGCGACGACGCGGTTTACACCATATATAAGCACAAGGTTGATGCGATGCTCGAACCCGTATCATACTACAAGGAATTTGACCGCCTCACGCTTAACACGGACGATATAACGGGCGTTAGTATTAAACGCGGCGCGGACAGTATAAATATAAGAATACGCGACGATATAGACGAGTTCACGCCTGTGGTTTGGGAAATGACCGAGCCGTACGAAAGCCTTGCGAACGACGATTACATCGACGGCGAGATCCTCGACCCGATAAGCGGTCTGGAATTCACATCGCCCATAGAAAACGCGGACGGCGGCTTTACGGACAACTCTCCCGAGGTGACGCTTACTGTACTGTCGCACGATGAAGAGTCGGGCGAATTGGACGGCGGCAGCTACACGGAAACCTTTACCGTCGGCAAAGCCGAGGGCGACAACACCTACGTAAAATACGGCGGCAAGGTGTTCCTCGTGCCGACCGAAAACGTCGCGTTCGCGAGCGACAGCGCGTTTAATATAGTGAGCAAGCTGCAGCTTATGGAAAACATCGCCGATATAAAGAGCGTAACCGTTGAGTACGGCGGCGCGAGCCATAAAATCGAGGTGTCGCGCGACAGCAATAACAAATACAGCTTTAAGACCGACGGCAAGTACGCCGACCGAGAAAAGTCGCAGACAATTTATGAAAGCCTTATAAGCCTGTCCGCCGACAGCGCGTACACGGGCGGCGACCTCGGCGAAACGGCTCTCAAAATCACATACGAGGGCGCGGACGGAAACGGCAGCACCGTCATAGAGGTAAAGCGCGTCGGCGACATCAACTGCGCTATCGTAAAGAACAGCAAAACGGACTTTATGATAAGATACGCGAAGATACAGGGATTTACGGAGGAATTTGACGAGTACCTCCGCGGCTTTACGGAAGAATAGGAGGATAAACATGGAAAGCTTATGGAACGGCGAAATGCCCTACAAAAACGACAGCTTTATCGAGGACGGCGAAACGTCTCACCGTATGCCCACGATAACGGCGTACCCGTCAAAATCAAGCTGCGCCGTGATAATTTTTCCCGGCGGCGGCTACGCTATGCGCGCCGAACACGAGGGAAAGGGGTACGCGGAATGGTTCAACTCCATAGGCGTGACGGCGTTCGTGGTAGATTACCGCGTCGCGCCGTACAAGCACCCCGCCGAACTTACGGACGCGATGCGCGCTGTAAAGTACGTGCGGGCGTTTGCCGACAGGTACGGCGTGGTTAAGGACAAGATAGCCGTAATGGGTTCGAGCGCGGGCGGTCACCTTGCCGCGAGCGTGTCGGTGCATTACGACAAGGACTTCTACACCGCCACCGACAACATCGACCGCGAAAGCTGCCGACCCGACGCGACAATTCTATGCTATCCCGTAATAGATATGTACGAGTACCGCCACGACGGCTCACGCGCCAATCTCATAGGAGACAGACCGTTTGACAGCGACAAGACGTTTATGTCGCTCTATAACCATGTAACGGTCAACACGCCGCCGGCGTTTATTTGGCACACAGCCGAGGACAGCGTTGTACCGTGCGAGAACTCGCTCCTGTACGCCGAGGCTTTGAGCAAGTACCACGTGCCGTTCGAGCTGCACATTTACCCCGAGGGTCACCACGGTCTCGGGCTTGCCGATGAAGTGCCGCACACGGCGCAATGGTCTGCCGCGCTTAAAAGCTGGCTTGAAGATATAAAATTTATATAACGAATTTAACGTATTAAAAGAGAGCGCATCACATGATACGCTCTCTTTCTGTCTGTTATCAGTCGGGACCATATATATAATTCGGCTGGGCAAAGGAAATATCCGACTTCAAAGCCTCAAGCCTTGCTATCGCATCCACAACTCTTTTGCGGCTGCCGTTGTTAAGCTCAAGGATGTACATCATATACGACCTGCCCAAATCATCATAATATGTACTGTCTGCCAGAGGTCGGCATGATTTCAGATCAAGCTCGGGTACGGTTTTATTCAGATAATCGAGATAGTATTCACTGCGGTCGGATGAATCACGTGTAAGGATGCCCGCAATTACTGTGTCGTCCGCAAATTCCGCTCCGGCATACCACGCGTTATGCTCCGCACTTTCCGCAAGCGGCGTTGCCATGCCCAAGCCGTCCCATACGAACGCCTTTACCGTCTCTATCAGTTCGTCCGTTTTCGGCATATTCACGCCGCACGAAAAGCTTGTACCCGTCGGCAAATCGGCTTTTATGTAATTCAGACTGACGAGCGCGCCGTTCTCACCGTATGCCGCGACGATAAAGTAATCCCGGCCGCTGCGGTCGGCTACCTTGGTAACGTCCATGTCCACGATGAAACTCGTGTCGGTCGGGATTTCGTCGTATTCCTCGCCGCTTGCGGAAATAAGATTTAACGAGTTTATCGTGTACGGATACGTTTTGGGGTTTACCTCCGTAAGCTGCACGACATTGTTTTCACCGTTTATAATCTTGTATTCTTCGTTGTCGCTGTGGAAGTACGCGCTGTAATCCTCGCTGTTTGCGCCGGTAACGCTTATTGGGTTGCCTATCGTCGGCACAGCCTCAACGCTTACGCCGATATACGAGTCTTCCGAAAGCGGCTCGGCTATCGTAACGGTTCGTCCTTCCCTCAATTCAAGATTGCTGTTTTTTCCGTCCGCGTTCACATTGCCGCATATCGTCGTTGCGCCGCCGATTTTAAATTCGCTTGATACGCGCACGGCACTGTCGCATCTGTTTGCGGATATAAGGCAGTCGCGCAGTTCCACCGGAGATATGGCGTTAAGCGCGTGTGAGCCGTTATTGCCGGAAATCCCACATTTTTCCAAACGGACATTTCCTCTGCTGTAAAGGAACACTCCTCCGCCGTCATCGCCGACCACGTTTATGTTATACATTTCAAACATAACGTCCGACGCGATAAGCATACTGCCGATTATCGTTCCGCCCATGACCGTTATATTGCCGCTGTTCTCGTCGAGCACCCGCAGTCCGTCCTCACGCTCGCTGAATTTGTGGACGGTATCGGTGCAGTCGGTAAGTCCGCAGTTGTCGCAGGCTGGCGTCGCGGTCAACGCTACAGAGCCTGTGCCGACGCTTTGTATAATATGACCGTTCAGACAAATATACACTCCGTCGATAACATTCACGCCGTTTTCCGTTATAATGTCATTTGTGAGATAATAATATCCCGCCTGGTTCGGCAGCGCGTCCGTGCTGTCCCACGCCGTCCACGTTTTGACCTCGTGATTGTCGGTACAGTTTTCATCGGCACATATTTTGTGCGTGTGCGGCTCATCCTCCGTGCGCGCCCCGACTGTGATCGGTACCAATGCCACTGCAAGCAGCAGTGCCAGTAACCTTGAAAATTTTTTCCTCATGTTCTTTACCTCCGTAAATATATTAGTATGATTGTGTGTTTGCGGGTAAGACCCTCTCATATAAGCCTCCCTTGTTAAAGGGAGGGGGACCGCCGTAGGCGGTGGAGGGATTCATTATAAAACATAAAAGGAATCCCCCAGTCACACTTCGTGTGACAGCCCCCTTTGCTACGGCGTTTGTTGCTGCACAACACGCCTACAACACGCAAGCGTGTTGTTCACTTTGACAAGGGGGCCTCACGGACGAATACGGTTTGCCCCATCACATTCCCCGCATTTTGCAATAAAAAAGTGCGCCGCGCATAAATCCGTGAGCGGCGCACCTAAAAACGCCACCTTGATTTTATGCTGCGACACACTTCATACGTCTATATTTATCCACACAGGTATGACAATCAAAGCGTGCGCTTTTAACAAGCGCAAACTGCGTAAATAAATATATTAAGAAGTATGTCGCAATTATTATAATATCATACTTTTTTGCGGTTGTAAATATTTTTAACGCAATTTTGTGCTTTACCGCAGACAAAAAAGCGGTACAAAACGGTTTACCGCCGCTTTGCGCCGCCGATCACCTCGCTCCGCCCGAAGGCGGGACTGTCACATTTTAAACATCTTCCGCACGATACCTCTCATAAATTTCGGCACTTCCAAGATTACAACTTTCATTTCCGACAGCTCCTTTCTACCACTTAAAAAGACATAAATACCCGAATACCGCAAGCACCGCCAGTTCAAGCACCGCGATCCAGAACGGCGGCACGCACCGCCCGACTATTATTCCGACGCACAGTGCGAGAATGGCAAGACCCGCGGCCTTCACAAACCCTTTCATGCAGACGTTAAGCATTTTTATCACCTCACGCGTTGTTTAGTTTATAATATGCTCGCGCTGAAATTGTGTGCCGAAAGGTAAATTATGTTTTTGCCGCGCATGTGCGATAATTTTTTGCGCAGGACATAAAATAAATAATACTTGCAAAAACAATAACAATGTTATATACTGATAAAAGGAAAGAGGTGAGACGCGTATGGATATGACGGTATGGATATGGCTGCTCGGAATAGTCGCGTTCGTAATTCTCGAAAGCGCGACGTACCAGCTTATAAGCATCTGGTTCGCCATAGGAGCGGTCGGCGGTCTTATCGCGAAGGCGTGCGGAGCGGGATTTGTCGTCCAGCTTTCGGTCTTTATAGCGGTATCCGCGCTGTGCATCATATGCCTGAGACCGCTGTCGAAAAAGCTTATTAAAGGCAAAGAGGTCAAAACAAACGCCGACGCGCTTGTCGGCAAGGAAGTACTCGTCACAAAGGAGATAAACAACCTGCGCGGCGAGGGTGAAGGCAGGGTCGGCGGCATGACGTGGACGCTGCGCTCCGCGCTCGACGAGACAATCGCCGCCGGAGAAACGGTAATATGCGAAAAAATAGAGGGCGTAAAGCTTATAGTTAAGAGAAAGGAAGATTAAAATGGGAATGGCTGTAGTAATTATAATTTTGCTCATAATTCTGCTTATAATACTCGTATCAAACATTAAAATCGTACCGCAGGCGCACTCGTACATCATAGAGCGTCTCGGCGCGTACCATTCAAGCTGGGGCGTGGGACTGCACGTAAAAATCCCGTTCGTGGACAGAGTGGTAAAGAAGGTAAATTTAAAGGAACACGTCGCGGACTTCCCGCCGCAGGCTGTTATAACGAAGGATAACGTAACGATGCAGATAGACACCGTCGTGTACTATCAGATTACCGACCCTAAGCTGTTCGCGTACGGCGTTGAACGTCCGATGATGGCTATGGAAAACCTCACCGCGACGACGCTCCGTAATATTATCGGCGACCTGGAACTTGACGAAACGCTCACCTCGCGCGACACGGTAAACACGAAAATGCGCGCGATACTCGACGAGGCGACCGACCCGTGGGGCATAAAGATAAACCGCGTGGAGCTTAAGAACATAATGCCGCCGAAGGAAATTCAGGACGCGATGGAACGTCAGATGAAGGCGGAGCGTGAAAGACGCGAGAGCATTTTAAGAGCCGAGGGTGAGAAAAAGAGCGCGATACTCCGCGCCGAAGGCGAAAAGGAAAGCGCGATCTTACGCGCCGAGGCTAAGAAACAGGCGGCGATAAGAGAGGCGGAAGGTCAGGCGGAAGCGATTATAGCCGTAAGAACGGCTGTCGCCGAAGGTATAAAGAAGATAAACGAGGCGAACCCGAGCGAGGCGTTCCTTACAATAAAATCGCTCGAAAGCTTTGAAAAAGCAGCCGACGGCAAGGCTACAAAGCTTATAATCCCGTCCGACATACAGGGCATAGCAGGACTTGCCGCGTCGCTCACGGAGATAATAAAATCCGACAATCCGAAACAAAACTAACCTTAACGTCAAAAAAACCATTCCCGCTGCGGAATGGTTTTTGTTTACGGCGGTTCATCATCGTCATTATCGCGCGTAAGAAGAGCCCACAACTCACGCGCCGCGGCGTAAACGCCGATAGAAAAGAATACCGCGACAATCGCCGTAAAAATCACATGAGCCATACCGATCGCCCCCTTTGTGTATAATATGCGCTGGGTTACGCCGCCGACAAACAAATTTCCGCGTTAAAAAAGGGTTTTGCCTGTCAAATGTTGTATTATAAAGGGTGCGGTAAAGACGATTGATAATTTATTCACAAAAATTGTTATAAAAAGCGAAAACGGGGGTAAATATTTATTGTGCGGAAGGGAGGCGCGCGTATGGCAGGAAGAATACCCGAAGACATAGTAGCGAAAATCTACGACGAGAATGACATCATAGACTATGTGTCGCAGTACGTGACGCTTAAAAAGACGGGACGCGACTATATGGGTCTGTGCCCGTTTCACCACGAGAAAACGCCCTCGTTCCACGTAAGCCGCGAAAAGCAGCTTTTCCACTGTTTCGGCTGCGGCGCAAGCGGTAACCTTGTGCAGTTCGTAATGCGCAGTGAGAACCTTGATTTTATGGACGCGATGCACATGCTTGCCGACCGCGCGGGAATAGTGATACCCGAAAACGGCGCGGTTGAAAGTGACGCGCAGCACGAAAAGAAAAAACGCATACTCGCGATGAACAAGGACGCGGCGCGTTTTTTTCACGGCTGTCTAAAGGACGAGAAAACGGGCGCAAAAGCGCGCGAATACTTCCAAAAGCGCGGAATATCGGCTAAAACTATCACCGCCTACGGTCTGGGTTACGCGCCCGAGGGCAGAGATGCGCTTATAAAGCACCTGCTGTCTAAAGGCTACACCGCAGCGGAAACGGTCGAGGCGGGACTCGGCGTAAGCCGCGACGGGCAGATACGCGATAAATTCAGAGGGCGCGTCATGTTCCCGATAATCGACGTGCGCGGCAACGTCATAGGTTTCGGCGGACGCGTCATGCACAACGAAAAGGAAATAAACGGCTACACGATACCGAAATATTTAAATTCGCCCGAGACCCCTGTGTTTGACAAGGGTAAAAACCTGTTTTCACTGAACCTCGCAAAAAATTCGTCCGAACAGGACATAATATTGTGCGAGGGATATATGGACGTAATCTCGGTGTATCAGGCCGGCATTAAAAATATAGTCGCGACGCTCGGCACGGCGATAACGGAGAACCAGGCGCGGCTCATGCTGCGTTACGCCAGCGAGATACTCATATGCTACGACATGGACGAGGCAGGCACAAAAGCCGCTTTGCGCGCCATAGACGTGATTTCGGACGCGGGCGGCAGGTCGAGGGTGATACGGCTCAAAAACGCGAAGGATCCCGACGAATACATAATAAAAAACGGCGTGGAGAAATTCAGGGAGGCGGTGCGCAATGCCGTGCCGTCAACCGAGTTTAAAATATCGCTCGTAAAAAACCGCTACGACACCACCACAGCCGACGGCAAGGTATTATTTATCGACGAAACGGTTAATATCTTTATGGGGATAAAGGACGCGGTGGAGGTTGACGCGTATATAACGAAGGTTGCCGAGGACGTCGGAATAAGCCGCGACGCGATACTCGCGAAATACCGTGAAAAATCGTCGCGCAATAAGTTCCGCAGCCGAATACCGCAAAAAAGCGAGTACCAAAAACGCGCGGAGCGAGAAACACGTCGGACGGTCAGGGAGGAAAACACGTCCTCAAAACTCATGGAGGCTGAAAAACGTCTTTTGGGACTAATCTCGCGCAGCCGCAAGCTGTACAAAGCGGCAAGCGAAAAAATGAGTCCGGAAGATTTTTCGACGGATGTTTACAGACGCGTGGCAAAGCGCGTGTACCAATGCTTTGAAAACGGCGAGACACCGGAGCCTGCCATGATTTTAAACGATTTTGAAGGCGGCGACCTTGATACCGCGAGCGGCGTGTTCTACAACCTCGAAGTATACGACGGCGACGAGGAAACCGTGAAAGAACTTCTGTATACGATCAGGCTTGAAAGGCTTGATTTAAAAATAAAAAAAGAAACAAACCCCGCCGAACTGTCAAAGCTTTTCGGGGAGAGGGAAACGCTCTTGGCGGAAAAAAATACTTGGGAGGAATAACGTGATGCTTGAAAGGAAAAAGCAAATCAAAAAGGAGCTTATAGAAAAGGGCAAGCAGAAGGGGATGCTCAGCTATAAGGAAATAAACGACGCGTTCGACGAGGTGGAGATTACTCCCAACGAGATAGAAACGCTCTACGACAGGTTTGAAAAGGAAGGAATAGAACTTGTCGAGGATCTCGATAAGGAGCTTGAAGAAATCGAGGTATCAAAAGAGGAACTCGAAGATCTTTCCGTGCCGGAGGGTATAAACATAGACGACCACGTAAAGATGTACCTCAAAGAAATCGGCAAGGTAGACCTTCTCACAGCCGAGGAGGAAATGTCGCTCGCGAAACGAATGGCTGACGGCGACGCGGCAAAACTGCGGCTCGCGGACGAGGACGAAGACCTTGACGACGCGCAGCGTGCCGAACTGGAGGCGCTTGTAAATGACGGAGAACAGGCAAAAAAGAATCTCGCCGAGGCTAACCTCCGCCTTGTCGTAAGCATAGCGAAAAGATACGTCGGACGCGGTATGCTTTTCCTCGACCTTATACAAGAGGGCAACCTTGGTCTCATAAAGGCGGTGGACAAGTTTGACTACACGAAAGGCTACAAATTCTCGACATACGCGACGTGGTGGATACGTCAGGCGATAACCCGCGCGATAGCCGACCAGGCGCGTACGATCCGTATACCCGTACACATGGTTGAAACGATAAACAAGCTTGTGCGCGTGTCGCGCCAGCTTGTGCAGGAACTCGGACGCGAACCCACGCCGGAGGAACTTGCAAAGGAACTCAATATGTCGGTGGAAAAGGTGCGCGAAATCTCAAAAATATCGCAGGAACCCGTGTCGCTCGAAACGCCGATAGGCGAGGAAGAGGACAGCCACCTGGGTGACTTTATACCCGACGACGACGCGCCCGCACCGTCGGAGGCGGCAAGCTTTGTGCTTTTAAAGGAACAGCTCGGAGACGTGCTTTCAACGCTTACGCCGCGTGAGGCAAAGGTTTTGAGACTGCGTTTCGGTCTGGACGACGGACGCGCGAGAACGCTTGAAGAAGTAGGTTCGGAATTCGGCGTAACGCGTGAGCGTATACGTCAGATCGAGGCAAAGGCGCTGCGCAAGCTGCGCCACCCGTCGAGAAGTAAAAAACTGAAGGATTTTCTTGATTGATTTACACTGGGGCGGTATATTTTGTGCCGCCTCGTATTCATATAACGGAGGATAAGCATGAACTGGATAAAACTGACAATATACACATCTCACGAGGGTATAGAGCCGGTTAGCGGCAGACTGTACCGTCTCGGCATAACGGGTATTGAAATTGAGGATGCGGAGGAATTTGACGACTTTCTCGAAGAAAACAAACCGTACTGGGATTACGTGGACGAAGGACTTGTCGAAAAAATGCACGGCGAAACAAATGTCAAAGCGTACATAAGCGACGACACCGCCGGACATGAACTGCTGCTCGGTATAAAATCCACGCTCGCCGAACTGAAAAGAATGGATAATGACGGAGAGTTCGGACGTCTTGAAATTGACATGGACGGCATGACCGAGCAGGACTGGGCTAATAACTGGCGCAAATACTTCCACCCCATGGAAATAGGCGAAAAAATAATGATAAAGCCCGTGTGGGAGGAACTTACCGAACCCACCGACCGTATCGTGTTCAATATAGAACCCGGTATGAGTTTCGGCACAGGCTCGCACTACACGACGCAGCTTTGCCTTGAAACGCTCGAAAAATACATAAAGTCGGGCGATAAAATGCTCGACCTCGGCTGCGGCAGCGGTATACTGTCGATTATCGCACTCATGCTCGGAGCGTCCGAGACCGTCGCGGTTGACGTTGACCCCGTCGCGGTCGATACGGCGTACCAAAACGCAGAGCGCAACGGCATAGACAAATCGCGCTATACCGTCATAAGCGGCGACGTTGTGAAGGACAGCGGTGTTCAGGACGTAATATCGAAGAACAAGTATAACGTCGTGTGCGCGAATATCGTAGCCGACGTTATAATCGGTCTCGCGCCCGTTGTAAGGCAGTACATGGCGGACGGCGCGGTATTTATAACGTCGGGCATAATCGAGGACAGAATAGACGACGTGACGGCTGCGCTTACCGAAAACGGCTTTGTCATAACCGAAATAAACCGCAGAAAGGATTGGGCGTCAATCGTATGCAAGTAAGTGAGAATATATACCGTATCGGCGGCGCGTACCTTGTCATAGGCGGCAAAACCGCGCTTATCGACGCCGCGCCGTGCGGCGGTGAAAGCGAACTCGTACAAAACATCGGGGAAATTCTGCGTGGTAGGCGGCTCGACTACGTAATTTTAAACCACACCGAGCCGAACAGGTCGCACAGTCTTTGCGCGGTGATTGAGCGTTACCCTGACGCAGAGGTTATAGCCACCGTCGCGGGTATAAGGAATTTAAAGGAAATGTACAGCCTGCCGTTCCGCGAGCGAGCCGCCAAAGACAACGCGCTGCTCGAACTTGGGAACGGCACATCGCTGCGCTTTATAATCACCCCGAACCTCAACTGGCCCGACAGCATGGTAACGTATGAGGAAAATAACGGCACGCTCTTTACATGCGACCTTTTTTCGGACGGCGAGAACCTTATGACATACCCAGACTATGTGGAAAACGCGCTCAAAAGGCTGTCGGAGCTTAAAATAACGGCGGTTATGCCCGCCGACGGCGATATTTTACGCGGCGCGGATATTCAAAAGGCGTTCGATTTTTACGGCGGGCTGGTTGATAAATACCGCGAGCAGGAGAAAAACAAAACCGTGCTTATCCTGTATTCGTCACACTACGGCGCGACGCGTGAAATGGCTGAGTGCATATGCGCCGAACTGGAAAGCGCGGGAGTGACCGTTAAAATGTGCGGCGCGGACGAGGATACCATGCCCGATATTAACTCTTTTTCGGCAATAATAGCCGGAACCGGCACCTACGAGCGCGGCGCGGCAAAAAGCGTTATGCGCGCGCTGTGCGGCGTAAACGCCGTGCTTATGCGCCACAAGCCGTTTTTCACCTTCGGTTCGCACGGCTGGAGCGGCGAGGGAGCGAACATTCTCCACGGTATGCTCGTAAATCTCGGCATGAAACCGTTTTCAAAGCCGTTCACGAGCATATTCGGTATGTCGGACGATACACGGGAACGGTTAAAGCGTCACGCACGCAAATTCGGCGAATTTATTTTAAACTAACTATTGATTTATTGGCAAAAATAGTATAAAATATATGACAATAAATGTAATTCATACAAAATACAGGAGGATATACGAAAATGGCAAATCTGAAATTCGATTATTCAAAAGCGCTGCCGTTCGTAAAGCAGTACGAGATAGACAACCTCGCGAAGTACGTTGCCGACGCTCATCAAATGCTGCACGATAAAACGGGCGCGGGAAACGACTACCTCGGCTGGGTAAACCTTCCCGCCGACTACGACAAGGAGGAATTTGCGCGTATTAAGAAGGCTGCGGAGAAAATACGCTCCGACTCGGACGTGCTTGTCGTAATAGGCATAGGCGGCTCGTATCTCGGCGCGAGAGCGGCGGTTGAAATGCTTTCGCACTCGTTCTACAATTCGCTTGACAAGGACAAGAGAAAGGGACCCGCCGTATTTTTCGCGGGCAACAGCATAAGTTCGACGTACCTTGCCGACCTGCTCGACGCGGTAGAGGGCAAGGATATAAGCGTAAACGTAATCTCGAAGTCCGGCACTACGACAGAACCGGCGATAGCGTTCAGAATATTCAAGGATTTGCTTGAAAAGAAATACGGCAAAGCCGAGGCGGCAAAGAGAATTTACGCCACGACCGACAAGGCGCGCGGCGCATTAAAGACGCTTGCCGACAGCGAGGGCTACGAAACGTTCGTCGTACCCGACGACGTGGGCGGACGCTACTCCGTTCTTACCGCTGTGGGACTTTTACCAATCGCTGCTGCGGGCATAGACATTGACGCCATGATGCAGGGCGCTAAGGACGCTATGGACGAGTACAACAACCCGAACCTTGCGGAAAATCAGTGTTATCAGTACGCGGCTGTAAGAAACGCGCTCGCGAGAAAGGGCAAGACCGTTGAAATGGTCGTAAACTACGAGCCCGCCGCACTGCATTATTTCGGCGAATGGTGGAAACAGCTTTACGGCGAGAGCGAGGGCAAGGACAACAAGGGCATATTCCCGGCGGCAGCCGATTTCTCGTCAGACCTCCACTCGATGGGACAGTATATTCAGGACGGTCAGAGAATAATGTTCGAAACGGCGATACTCGTTGAAGAGCCGAGAAAGAATATAACGATTGAGGCTACCGAGGACAATATAGACGGACTCAACTTCCTCGCGGGCAAGACCGTTGACTTTGTAAACTCAAAAGCGGCGCAGGGTACGGCGTTGGCGCATACGGACGGTAATGTGCCGAACCTCGTTGTATCCGTGCCGACGCTCGACGCGTACAACTTCGGCAAAATGGTATACTTCTTCGAGAAGGCGTGCGGCATATCGGGCTACCTGCTCGGCGTAAATCCGTTCGACCAGCCGGGCGTTGAGGCGTACAAGAAAAATATGTTCGCACTTCTCGGCAAGCAGGGCTATGAGGATCAAAAAGCGGCTCTCGAAGAAAGACTCGCGAAATAAAATCGTTTTTAATGCGATTGTCGTATTAAATAAATTATGTTGAATTGTAGGGGCGACCCTTGCGGTCGCCCGAAAAGAAATCCGTCGGGCGACCGCAAGGGTCGCCCCTACATCAAAACGATACGATTTATTACGGCAATCCCGCAAAATAAAATAAATCAAAGGAGGAAGTTTCTTATGGTTGAACTTCTTATCGGTAAAAAAGGAACGGGCAAGACAAAGGCTCTTGTGGACAAGGTAAACACGGCTCTTACGGTCGCGAAGGGAAACGTGGTATTTATCGCAAAGACGAGCGATCAGATGTACGCCGTTGACTCAAAGGCGAGAATGGCTACCACGTCCGATTTCGACATCAGGAGCTATAACGAGCTTTTGGGCTTTATCTACGGCATAGTAAGCCGCGACTACGACATCACGAACATATTTATCGACGGCATCTTCAAGATTGTCGGCACGACGGAGCTTGACGGCTTTGAGGAATTCCTCAAAAGACTTGAGGATTTGTCGAGAAAGCAGAGCATATCGTTCGTAATATCGGTAAGCATTGACGCGGACACAGCGCCCGACTATATTAAGGAACTGGCGTAAATAATAAAAAAACAGACAAGGGGCTGCCGCGCATAGCGGCAGTCCCGTAATCTGTATTCGGAGGTTTAACACATGCAATATCAAAGCACGAGGGACAAAAGTATATCGGTATCATCCGCACAGGCGATAAAGCAGGGACTTTCAAGCGAGGGCGGATTGTTCGTACCCGAGAGTTTTCCGACGATAACAGGCGCGGAAATAAAGGCTCTCACCGAAATGACATACAACGAGAGAGCGAAGTTTATACTCGGCAAATTCCTCACCGACTTTACGGACGAGGAGCTTACAAAATGCGTAAACAGCGCGTACACGAAGGAGAAATTCGGCACGAGCGCGATCGCTCCGGTGTATAAGCTTGACGATACCGTATACGTTCTCGAACTGTGGCACGGACCGACTTGCGCGTTTAAGGATGTGGCTCTCCAAATTCTGCCGCACCTGCTCACAACGTCGATGAAAAAGACGAACGAGGACAAGGAAGTCGTGATCCTCGTCGCAACGTCGGGCGACACGGGTAAGGCGGCTCTAGCGGGATTTCAAGACGTTGACGGCACGCGTATAATCGTGTTCTATCCCGACAACGGCGTAAGCGAGATACAGAAACTCCAAATGGTAACGCAGGAGGGTAACAACGTGTCCGTCGCAGCCGTAAAGGGCAACTTCGACGACGCGCAGAACGGCGTTAAAAAGATATTTACCGACGAAGAGTACAAGACGCTCCTTGCGCGCAACAAATTCAGCCTGTCGTCGGCGAACTCGATAAACTGGGGCAGACTCGTACCGCAGATAGTCTACTATTTCTCCGCGTACGCCGAACTTATAAAGAGCAGCGACATAGAAAACGGCGACGAGATAAACGTCGTTGTGCCGACCGGTAACTTCGGCAACATCTTGGCGTCCTACTACGCGAAGAAAATGGGACTGCCCGTCCGCAGATTTATTTGCGCGTCGAACGAGAACAACGTCCTCACGGAGTTTATAAACACGGGCGTATACAATAAAAACCGTCCGTTCCACACGACAATATCGCCGTCAATGGACATTTTAATATCGAGCAATCTCGAAAGATTTTTATACGACCTCACAGGCTGCGACGACGCGGCTGTAAGAGATTTAATGGCAAAGCTTGCGTCGGACGGCGTGTATGAAGTGTCCGCCGACGTTAAGGCTAAAATGCAGTCGATGTTCTCGGCAAATTACTGTGACGACGCGGAAACTATGGCTGCAATCAGGAAAACGGCTAAGGAATACGACTACGTAATCGACACTCATACAGCCGTCGCAAAGGCCGTGTACGATAAGTACGTCGCGGAAACGGGCGACAGGACAAAGACAATTATAGCGTCCACGGCAAGCCCGTTTAAATTCAACCAGAGCGTGCTTATCGCGCTTGAGGATCATAACGCCGTTGTGGGCAAGGATGAATTTACACTTTTGGACGAACTCAGCCAAAAGAGCGGTATGAAAATTCCCGACTCGCTCGCGGCTCTCAAAGATAAGTCCGTTGTGTTCGACCTTGTCTGCGACAAGAACGAGATGCAGCAGACGGTAAGCGACTTTCTCATGGTTGAGTAAGACAAAGGAGGACAATATGCGCTCTTTAAAGGAAACAAAAGCTGCACTTCTCGCGGGCGGGTACGACGATAAGCTGAAATTCATATACGTGTGCGGCGACGGTGAAACAAAGCAGTACGCCGAAAGATATGTTGATGCGATCGACAGCTTTACCGATACGTTCGGCGTTGCCGATGACATTGCTCTCTTTTCCGCGCCCGGACGCACGGAGATAGGCGGCAACCACACCGACCACCAGCACGGACGCGTGCTTGCGGGCAGCGTGAATATCGACATAATAGCCGCAGCCCGTCCGAACGGCACAAACACCGTCCGTATACAGTCGAGAAATTACAAAATGGACGTAATAGACCTTGACGATTTGGAGATCCACGAGGAACAGTTCGACAAGGCTATCGCCCTCATTCGCGGTGTAATCAAGCGGTTTACAGACATGGGAATAGAGGTAAAGGGCTTTGACGCGTACACAATATCAAACGTGCCGAAAGGCTCAGGCGTGTCGTCGTCGGCTGCGTTTGAGGTTCTCGTGGGAACGATAATAAACGGGCTTTTCGCAAACGGCAGCGTAAGCCCTGTGGAAATAGCGAAATTCGGTCAGTACGCGGAAAATGTCTACTACAACAAGCCGAGCGGTCTTATGGATCAAATGGCGTCGTCCGTTGGCGGCGTTGTCGCCATAGATTTTGAAAGCACGGAAAATCCCGTGATAGAGAAGGTGGAACTTGATCTTACAAAGGAACGCCACGCGCTTTGCATAATAGACTCCGGCGCGGATCACGCAGATCTTACGGACGAGTACGCGACGATCCCCGCCGATATGAAATCGGTAGCCGCGTATTTCGGCAAGGAATATCTGCGTGAGGTGGACGAAACGGAATTCAAGGCAAATATCGGCGCGCTGCGCGAAAAGCTTAAAAACGACCGCGCAGTTCTTCGCGCAATTCACTTCTTCCGCGACAACAAGTGCGCTCTCGACGAAACGAACGCGCTCAAATCGGGAAATTTTGACGAATTTCTGCGTCTTAACAGACTTTCGGGACGCTCGTCGTATATGTATCTGCAAAACGTCTACGCGTCGTCAATGCCGAAGGCGCAGGCTGTATCGGTAACGCTCGCTATGTGCGATGAACTGTTGGGAGACAGAGGGTCGTACCGCGTACACGGCGGCGGCTTTGCCGGAACGGTGCAGGCGTTTGTGCCGTTCGATATGCTCGACGAGTTTAAAAACGGCATCGAAAGCGTACTGGGCGAGGGAATGTGCCACGTGCTGTCGATAAGACCCGTAGGCGGCTACGAGCTTAAACAATCATAAATTAGGGAGGTCGGCAATATGACGGATAAAGAACTTTTCAAATCACTTTCCTACGAAAGAAAAAACGTTTACGAAAATATAACCGAGGAAGAAAAACGCGAAATGAACGCGCTTTGCGACGAGTACCGCGCGTTTCTCGACGCGGGCAAAACGGAGCGCGAATGTGTTGAAACCGCGCTTAAAGCGGCACAGGACGCGGGCTACAAGAACCTTGACGAAACGGACACGCTTAAAGCGGGCGACAAGGTGTACAAGATAAACCGCGCGAAAAACATTCTTTTGGCGGTAATCGGCAAGGACGACATACGTAACGGTATTAACCTTGTCGGCGCGCATATCGACTCGCCGCGCCTTGACTTAAAGCAGAACCCTCTCTACGAATCGACGGGTATGGCGCTTTTAAAAACGCACTACTACGGCGGTATAAAAAAGTATCAGTGGACAGCGATGCCACTTGCTTTGCACGGCGTTGTATTCACAAAAGACGGCGACAAGGTAACGCTCAATATCGGCGAAAAGGACAGCGAGCCCGTATTCTGCATAACAGATCTTCTGCCGCATCTCGCGAAGGATCAGATGTCGAAGTCTTTGGCTGAGGGCATAGAGGGAGAGAACCTCAACGTGCTTATTGGCGGTATGCCGGTCGGCGACGACGAGGTTAAGGAAAAGGTTAAATTCGCGGCTCTTAAGCTTATAAACGACCGCTACGGCATAACCGAGCGCGACTTTTTGAGCGCGGAAATAGAAATAGTTCCGGCGTTCAAGGCGCGAAACGTGGGGCTTGACGAAAGTTTCATAGGCGCGTACGGTCAGGACGACAGAGTGTGCGCGTTCACGACGCTTAAAGGCATACTTGCAGTTGACAATCCGAACAAAACGGCTGTTGCGCTGCTTGTGGATAAGGAAGAAATCGGCTCTATGGGCAATACGGGAATGTTAAGCGCGTTCTTTGAAATGACCGTAGCAGAAATTGCCGAAAAGCTTATCGGTTCATGCACAATGAGCGACTTTAACAAGATAATATCAAATTCCGCCTGTATGTCCTCGGACGTCGGCGCGGCTGTCGACCCGAACTATGAGAGCGTTTCGGAGAAGAACAACGCGGCGTTCGCGGGCTGCGGAATGGTGCTGGTGAAGTACACCGGCGCACGCGGCAAATCCGGCAGCTCCGACGCGTCGGCTGAATTTGTGTACAGAATAGGCAAGATACTCGACGACGACGGGGTAATATGGCAGACCTCGGAACTCGGCAAGGTCGACCAGGGCGGCGGCGGCACGATTGCGCAGTACGTCGCAAATCTAAATATCGACGTAATCGACTGCGGCGTGCCGGTACTAAGCATGCACTCGCCGTTCGAGGTAACGGCTAAGAGCGACGTTTACATGGCATACAGGTCGTATGTCGCGTTCTATAAAAGCTGAATAATATAATTAAGTACGGCTCCATGCCGTACTTTTTTTATTACGTCCGCATAGAATAAAAGCGGGGGAGGTATGTCCTGTGATAAAAATAACGGAGCATATAAAAATAAACCCGCTGACAATCGCGCTGCTCGCGCTCGGGATAATATTCAAATGCCCGACCGTATTCTACGTGTCATACGCCGTAATGGCACTGCACGAAACGGCGCACCTTATTGCAGCCGTATGTGTCGGACTAAAAGCAGACTGCGTGATCTTGCAGCCGTTCGGACTTAATCTGCGGCTTAAAAACAGAATTGTAAACACGTTTTCGGACGAGGTGATACTCTACCTCTCGGGACCTTTTTTTAACGCCGTTGCCGCACTCGTATCGCTTTGGATATACAGCCTGTGCGGCGCGGAGGTCGTGCGTGAGTTTTACGCGATGAATATAGCCCTTTTCGCTGTAAATATGCTGCCCGCGATGCCGCTTGACGGCGGCGTGCTTTTAAAACGATTTCTGTCGCGCCGCTTGGGCTACAGAACGGCAAACCGCGTAAGCGGAGTTATAAGCGCCGTAATATGCGTCACGCTCGCCGCCCTCGGCGTGTACGTCGTGACCGTAAACAGAACAAACTTTTCTCTGATACTTTTCTCGCTCCTGCTTATGGGCAACATCTTTACGCAGCGCGAAAAGTACGACGTGGATTTTGTGAGCGAGCTTATGTTTGCGGAAAAGAAAAAAAAGAACCGCATCCGCCTTATCGCGGCGGACACGGACAGTAACATAAGAGACGTTGCCGCGAGGTTTAACCGCGGCAGCTACGCCATAGTGTATTTTATAGATAACGGCGGTAAAATCGCCGACGTAAAAACGGAAACCGAGATTATAGAAAGCCTTACCTCGACTTGTTGACCATGGCGGCTCTGACGGTGTTTTTCATAAGCATCGCCACGGTCATCGGACCAACGCCGCCCGGTACGGGCGTGATCGCTCCCGCGACCTTTTCGGCAGTCTCAAACTCAACGTCGCCGCACAGCTTTTTATCCGGCATACGGTTTATACCCACGTCGATAACGACCGCGCCTTCCTTGATCATGTCGCCCTTGATAAAATTCGGGATACCGACCGCCGCGACAAGTATATCGGCGCGCTTTGTCTTTTCGGCGAGGTCTTTCGTGCGCGAATGGCATATCGTAACCGTGCCGTTTTGGTGCAAAAGCAGCATAGCCTGCGGCTTGCCGACAATGTTGCTCCTGCCGACAACGACACACTCCTTACCGCTCACATCAACGCCGCTCTCCTTTATAAGCTCCATAACTCCGGCGGGCGTACATGGAACAAAGTCATAGTTGCCGACCATGATTTTACCGACATTTACGGGGTGGAACGCGTCAACGTCCTTTTTCGGGTCGATCGCCTCTATCACGGTCTTTTCGTCGATATGCTTTGGCACGGGTAGCTGAACGAGTATGCCCGATATACACTCCTTGTGATTGAGTTCGTCTATAAGACGTAAAAGCTCCTCCTGCGTCGTTTCCTCGGGCAGCGCGTACTTCTCGCTGTAAATACCGCACTCCTCGCATGCTCTTTCCTTATTTCGCACGTACACCTGACTTGCGGGATCTTCGCCGACTATTATAACGGCGAGACCGGGGTTGATACCCCGCGCCTTCAGCTTTTCGGTTTCCTCACGCAGTTCATTTTTTATACGCGCCGACACCTCTTTACCCATTAAAAGCTTTGCCATATTGTTTCCTCCTTGTATTTTACGTTATTCATTCACATTGTCGTCAAAATCGTCCTCATAGTCGGCATCCGAACCGATACCGAGTTCCGACGGCAGCTTTAAAAGCTCGCGCGGCTTTGAACCGTTCGCGCCCGAAATTATACCGCGCGCCTCCATCTGGTCTATAATGCGTCCGGCGCGGCTGTAGCCCACGCCGAGACGGCGCTGAACCATTGAAGTAGATATTTTGCCGAGAGACGCCGCGAGTTCGATAGCCTCGCGCAAAAGCGGGTCGCCGTCCTCGTCGGGAGCGTCGGGCGTTACGCCGCTTTCGCCCGTGGCGCGGCGTTCTATTTCTTCCATTAAATCCTCGCTGTAATGCGTTTCACCCGTGTTTTCCTTAATATATTCGAGTACCCTCTCAATCTCCGCGTCGCTTACAAATGCGCCCTGCACACGCGTAGCCGCTCTCGCGCCGGAGGGGTGGTAAAGCATATCGCCCATACCGAGCAGCTTTTCCGCACCGCCCTTGTCGAGTATCGTGCGGCTGTCGATCTGGCTCGACACCGCGAACGCAATACGCGACGGAATATTCGCCTTAATCAGACCCGTGATAACGTCTACCGACGGACGCTGCGTCGCGATAATCAGATGTATACCCGCCGCACGCGCAAGCTGCGCAAGACGGCATATGTAATCCTCGACCTCTTTTGCCGCCACCATCATAAGGTCGGCAAGTTCGTCTATGATAACCACAAGCTGCGGTATTTTCTCGCCGCCAGTACTCTCCATCAGCTTGTTGTAGCTTTCAAGCTTTCGCACGCCCGTTTCCTTAAATAAATCATATCGGCGCATCATCTCGGTAACAGCCCAGTTAAGCGCGCCCGCCGCTTTTTTCGGCTCTGTGATAACAGGTACGCGCAGGTGGGGTATACCGTTGTACACGCCGAGTTCGACCACCTTCGGATCGACCATTATAAGATTTACCTCGTCCGGCTTTGACTTAAACAGCAGGCTCATTATAATTGTGTTTATGCACACGCTCTTACCCGAACCGGTCGCGCCCGCGATAAGCACGTGCGGCATTTTCGCGATGTCGCCTATCACAACGTTGCCGCCTATATCCTTACCGAGCGCGACCGTCAGCTTTGACTTCGCGCCTCGGAACTCGTCCGATTCGAGCATTTCGCGTATAGACACGGAACTTACCTTGCTGTTCGGTATCTCCACACCGACAGCCGCCTTACCCGGCACGGGCGCGACAAGCACCGTTGAAACGGCGAGGTTAAGCGCGATATCGTCCGCAAGTCCGACTATTTTGCTCAGCTTTGTACCTGTCTCGGGCTGTATTTCGTACCGCGTGACCGTCGGACCTTGCGTTACCTGCACAAGCTTTGCCTTGACTCCGAAATCGTCGAGAACCGATATAAGCTTTTCCGCCGTGCGGCGCATTTCCTCGCGCTTGTCGCCCGAAACGGCTTTCGGCGGATTTAAAATCGAAAGCGGGGGAGCCTTGTACTCGATTTTAGGCGGCTCTATCGGCAGATTAAACTCGCTGTTTATTTCTTCTTTTTCCTTTTCGGTCAGGCTGTCCGCCTTTTTCGGCTTTTCCTTTACCGCCGTTGCAACGCTTTCCGCCGTATTTTCGACAGACGGCTGCTCTTCCGCGGGCAGCGGCGTACTTTCACGCTCCATTCTTGAAAAAATCGCGTCAATATCCTCCGACAGTGTATCCTTCACTTCGCTTTTACCGCCCTTAACGGACGACGGTTTCCCGTCCGAAAGTGAATTTGCGGCGTCGAGAATTGAGCCGACGCCTTTTTTCTTTGTTTTGCTCCTGCTCCGATTTTTATCTTCAATATAATCTTCTTCATAATTGTACGGTTCATCTTCCGTTTTTTCAAACTCGCGTCTTTCCTTCGCGTCGGCGATAGTGCGTTTGAGCCAATCGGTAAACAGCGAAATAAGCGACACATTGCTTATAACGCTCGCGAGAATGATAAGCGTTATGAACAGTATAATGTACGACGCGACCTTCTGCACCATTTTTTCCAGAAATAACGCTATACACGTTCCGAAGAAACCGCCCGCCGCGTCGGCATATCCCGCAAACAGCGCGTCAAGCGGTGTAAAAGCCGTATCCGACGCCGCAAGCTGTGTTATCGCGCTCACGTTTATAAGAGCGAGCGTAGACCACATCAGTTTTTTCCAAAATTCGTCAATGTCCTTCGTCTTAATAAGGTACGCCGTAACGCCCGCCAAAAGCACGGGTACGAAATATCCGCACACGCCGAAAAGACGGCTCATGCCAAACTTTAAAAAGCCGTTAAAAATACCGCCGCTGCCGGTGTCTACATATAAAAGCACCGAAACGAGCACCGTTATGATTATCATTGAAATAATATATGTGGGGAGTGGATTGCGTTTTTTTGACGCGGCTCGTCCACTCTTTGAGTTTGACTTTTTAACCGTCGTCTTGGTTTGCGCGGTTTTCTTCTTTGCAGCCATATTTCCTCGCCTTTCATGCGCCGTGCGCAAAATTTAACGCATACATTCTACCACAAAACCGCGCTGATTTCCATACATGTTACTAAACTGTAATAATATTACAGCCGCCGTACCGTTACGTTTTTAACATCCGCGCCGTCGAATATATCCGCGTCAAATTCTGCGTTGACTGCTTTTACGTTAATATCTTCAAATTTAAAGTCACGTAGCCTGTACTGCTCGTCGTTCCTCTCCGCGTCACAGTACGTATTGCACTCCGCGCCGCACCGCCTTATCGTGATATGCTCGGCGCGTGAAAGGGGAATATCCTCTCTGCAGCCGAGGTCGAAAAACTGCGTCCACGGTCTTATGTGCAGAAAGCTTGCCATATTGCCCGAAATGTCCTCAATCGTTATATACTCGTAAAGCTGCGGCGTGTCGGGACGCATTTTGAGCCACAAAAGATTAAGCGCACCGTTTACCTTTACGCGCCGCATTATAATATTCCTGTTGTGTATCGACTCCGAGCCGCACGTAAGGCAACTGTGACAAAAGCCGTACTCGCAGTCCTCGATAATCACACGCTCGTTTGCGCCGTTTTCGGGCAGCGTGTCGGCATACGCGCCCTTGCCGCCTTTCAGCGCGACCGCGTCGTCGTTTACAGCCATATAACAGTTCTTTACAAGCACGTCGCGGCATACGTCAATATCGATCGCGTCGGTACTCGGAGCTTTAACCGGCTCGCGCGGCGACAGTATGCGGCAGTTTATGTATTTCACGCGCTCACAGCGGTACAGATGCGTCGTCCAGAAATGCGAGTTCTGCAAAGTAAGACCCGATATAATGACATTTTTGCTGTTCGAGATATAAACGAGTCTCGGACGCTGCTCGTCCTTATTCGTGCAGTCGGGGTTCCATTCGCGCCTGAGCCAAAACGCGCGCCACGACTTCTCGCCGCTGCCGTCGATAACGCCGCCGCCCGACATAACAAAGCCGTCGAGACCGTCGGCGTTTACGAGGGCGGGAAAGTACACGCACGTTTCGCCCTCGATACGCGTTTCGCACGGCGGGTAGTCGGATATATCGTCGCTGCCCTTTAAAACGCCGCCCTTTTCAATATAAAGATTAACGCCCCGCTTCAAGTACAGCGCGCCCGACATGTACGTACCATTCGGCACATACACCGTACCGCCGCCCGCCGCGTGCGCCGCATCTATCGCGTTTTGAATTTCTTTTGTATAAACCTTTCCGTCGCTTTTCGCGCCGTAATCCGTAACAGCGAAAAGCGCGCCGCTTTTTATATCCGGCACGCTCAAATCGTAAAACCAATCGTCTATTACCGTTCCGTCGGGGAAATACTCCTTTTCGCGCATTACTTGTCCTCCTTTGACGCGTTCATAAGATAGCTGACCTCATGGCTCGTAAGGTGCCGCCACCGTCCGAGAGGAAGGTTGCCGAGTTCCACGTTGCCTATCGCGAGCCTTTGAAGTGCGCCGAGTTCCTTGCCGAGCGCGGCGAACATGCGCCGCACCTGACGGTTTTTACCCTCGTGAATTGTGAGCTTTACAAACGTGTAGCCGTTTTTAACGTCGGTGATCTCCGCCTGCGCGGGCGACGTTTTAAATCCGTCGTCAAGCCTTACGCCCGAGCGCAGCACGTTCATGTCATGCACGGTCATACCGCCCTTTACGGCGGCAAGATACGTCTTGCCCATATTGAATTTCGGGTGGGTGACGCGGTAGGAAAAATCGCCGTCGTCCGTGAGCAGCAAAAGCCCCTCCGTATCGTAGTCGAGTCTGCCGACGGGGAAGATGCGCTTATCCTTCAAATCGGTCTTTATAAGGTCAATTACCGTCGGGCGGTAAAACTGATCCTTGACCGTCGTAACATAGCCGACGGGCTTGTTCAGCATAATATAGTAACGCTTTTGACTGTGTTTGAGCGTTTCGCCGTCGAGCGTCACCTTGTCCGCGCCTATCTCCACCTTAACGCCCTGCTCGGTGACGGTCTTGCCGTTGACCGTAACGCGTCCCTCACTTATCATCGTTTCTGCCGCGCGGCGCGACGCCGCACCGCACATGGCGATGTATTTCTGCAATCTTACTGTTTCTCCCATAATTTCCCTTTCTTATGTCGTTTTAAACGTATTTTGAATTTCCTGCAAATATTTTAAATTTACTCTTGACAAATCTCTGAATTGCTGGTACAATATTAAACGGTCACGCGAGGGTGGCGGAATAGGCAGACGCGCACGTTTGAGGGGCGTGTGGTTTACCCGTGCCGGTTCAAGTCCGGTCCCTCGCACCATATTTAACCGCCTCATGTTGCGTATATTTTATCACATAAAGGATAAATTAGCAATATCGTTTTCGGTTAAATATTGCGGAATTGTGTAAGGGTAGCACTAGTGACTCTGACTCACTCTGTTCGGGTTCGAATCCTGATTCCGCAGCCATGAAAGTCTCTGCTTTTGCGGAGACTTTTTTATTTACTTCGCAGCAGCATACGCCGCAACAACCACACGCTCGTTTTCGCTGTTGTACGCGCAGGTGGAGAGCGTCAGCAGCCTGTCTCCGAACACGGGAGTATCGTCCGATTTACATACTGCGCGGTCGATTATACCGTTCACATATTTACCGTAGGCGTATTCATCGGTCAAATCCGCAAAATCGCGGTAAAAAAACTCGTTATCACTGCCAACGCTTGTACGGAAAACGGCAAACACCTTATATTCACCGCCGTATATAACGCTTCTGTGCGCGTCAAAATACGATTTATCCGCATATTTCACAAGCGGCGCAAACATCGAGCCGTCCTTCATGTTATGCGCATAAATAATCGTGTTAAGGCTTTCGGGCGTACACTCGCAGTCAACAAACGGCGTACCGCTTGCGCTGTTGCTTTTGTAAAAATCCCTTTTCAAATAATAATCGTTGTTATCCGTCCGCACAACGGGGTAATCTATTGACGTATAGGGTACAGTTATCCAACCGGCATAGTCGCTGTTTTTTTCGGCGAGCATCGCTGCGGCGCGGTTGGCATCGTCACCTGTATCAGCGTTTTCGTCATGCTTTTCATACGCGCCCGACGCGTCAACAGACTCGGCTACCTCGCGCCGCAGTTCCTCGTATTCGTTACTCGCGTGGTGCAAATCGTAAGCGTATTTACCGAGATACGCCGCGCAGCATAAAAATATCAACAATAAAAGGACTTGCGCGCAGGTAAGCCATTTTCTCACTTCACACACGTCCTTTCATTTTTATTTACGTATTCTTCTCTTTATAACAGCTATCGCCGCAGCCGCAAGCAACGCTGCCGCGCCTATTACACTGACGAGCGCGACGGGCGTAGTGTCGCCCGTTTTGGGGGTTTGCGAAGAAACGTTTTTCTGCGCGGGCGAAGACGTTGAATTTGAACCGCTTTTCGGCGCCGCCGACGGCGACGGGGAAGGCGAAGGAGACGCGGACGGAAGTATTACCGATGAACGGAACGGGCTTAGCATAATTTCATTTTCAACGCCGACCGTTTCGCCGTCCTTTACCGTAAGCACATATTCGTCAACACCGTTTGCGCTGTTGTCGCCCTTGTGTTTCAGCGCGATGGTCATTCGCAGTATTCCCTCGTCGGTATATACGTGAACCTTTCCGCTGCCTGTCATTGTATAGCGTCCGGCGGGTATGTCGTGTCCGACAACGTAATTTCCGGCGTTTATGACCGAGTTCTCCGACAGCGGAGCTGCGCTTGGAACGCTTGTCGGCGCAGCCGTGACCTGCGCAGACGGCGCGCCGTTTTCGTTTTTCTCCGTGTCGGCTGCATTTTCCGTTTCCGGCGGCGGTGTGGAGGAAACGCCGCCGGCCGACGTCACAATGCTCCAGTCAAGCTTTTCTGCGGTATTCGCATACTTTTTCATATCCTTATTGACCGATATTGTTACATTAAATATCTTGTTTTCCGCGTCCGACGTTTCGTTCACAGTGCCGAGATTTATATCCCTGTAACCGATATTTTCATACGTTTCGGGCGCGTCCTTGCCGTCGTACAAAACCGTACCGTCAGATGAAGTAACCTTTACATCGTAGTAACCGAGTGCCTCCGCGTCGTACGCAGCGGGCGACGAGAGACCGTCGTCCGTTTCCGCGCTCGGGAGCGACAGCCTCAGTTTTACGTTTACCGGCACGCCGCCGTCGGACTTGCTCGTAACGGTAAGCGTCTGCACAACGCTGTCCTGACGTTCAAGTTCGTCAAGCTTGGTCATAAGAGATTTTATTGATTTTGACACCTCCGCGTCCGATTCGGCGTCGTAGGAATACGATACCGGCTTTGACTGCGGAGAATTGTTTTTTACCGATATATCGGACGTTCCAGCCATCACGGTAAGCGAAGACGCAAACGCCGCAGCCGCGCATAGAACCGCTGCAATTACTGTTTTTTTCATATTATCTCTCCTTTTGAGGATTGCAGATAAATAAAGTATATCATAAAACTTGAAATTTGTCACTATTTTTCAAAAAAATTTGTATAAACAAGCGTCTGAAAAAAATACTTGAAATTTCGGTAATAATATATTATACTGTATATACATTCGCCCCCGTAGTTAAGTGGATATAACAAGCCCCTCCTAAGGGTTAGTCATCGGTTCGACTCCGGTCGGGGGTGCCAGAAACCGCCGCGACGTGCAAGGCTCGCGGCGAATTTTATAAGCGTTTTATGCGTAATATTGGAGGAATAAAAATGAGCGATTACAAAATCAACACAAAATGCGTGCAGGGCGGTTATACGCCCGGCAACGGCGAGCCGAGACAAATCCCGATAGTGCAGTCCACGACGTTCAAGTATGACACGAGCGAGGATATGGGCAAGCTTTTCGACCTTGAGGCCGAGGGTTACTTCTATACGCGTCTGCAAAACCCGACTAATGATTACGTCGCGGCGAAAATAGCGGAACTTGAAGGCGGCAGCGCGGCAATACTCACATCGTCGGGACAGGCTGCCAACTTCTTCGCGCTCTTTAACATCTGCGAGGCGGGCAGCCATATTGTATCGTCCTCGTCAATATACGGCGGCACGTTTAACCTTATATCGGTTACAATGGCGAAAATGGGAATCGAGGCGACGTTTGTATCGCCCGATTGCACCGAGGAGGAACTGAACGCTGCGTTTAAGGAAAACACCCGCGCGGTATTCGGCGAAACTATCGCAAACCCCGCGCTCACGGTTCTCGATATAGAAAAATTCGCGAAGGCTGCTCACGCGCACGGCGTGCCGCTTATAGTGGACAACACGTTCCCGACGCCGGTTCACTGCCGCCCGATAGAGTGGGGCGCGGACATTGTGACGCACTCGACCACAAAGTACATGGACGGTCACGGCGCGGCTGTCGGCGGCGCGATATGCGACAGCGGCAATTTTGACTGGATGGCTCACGCCGACAAATTCCCCGGTCTTACCACGCCCGACGAGTCATACCACGGCATTACATACGCGGAACGGTTCGGCAAGGAAGGCGCGTTTATAACCAAATGCACGGCTCAGCTTATGCGCGATTTGGGCAGTATACAGTCGCCGCAGCACGCGTTTCTCTTAAACCTCGGACTTGAATCGCTGCACGTCAGAATGAAACGTCACGCCGAGAACGGTTACGCGGTGGCAAAGTTTTTGGAGTCGCGCGACGAGGTTGAGAGCGTAAGTTTCCCGCACCTCGAAAGCGATAAGTATTACGATCGAGCGATGAAGTACATGCCCGACGGCGGCTGCGGCGTGGTGTCGTTTACCGTCAAGGGCGGCAGGAAAGGGGCGGAGCGTTTTATGAAGGCTCTGCGCCTTGCGGCTATCGAAACGCACGTTGCCGACGCGCGCACGTGCTGCCTTAACCCCGCGACATCCACGCACCGCCAGATGAATGACGAGCAGCTTGCGGCTGCCGGCATAAGCGCGGGACTTGTGAGAATTTCCTGCGGTCTTGAGGATAAGGACGACCTTATCGCCGATCTCGTTCAGGCGCTCGACAAGGTTTGATAAACAATAGGGTAAAGTTGAAATATCAAGGTAACAAGAGATGAAATTAAAATATATTGGTGAAAGCTTCGGAGTAGACGAGCTGACTAATGGACAGACATATATCGCCACTGTCAGCGATATAGGCTATTACAGAGTATTCGACGATAGCGGCGAGGATTATATGTATTTTCAAGACAATCCACGACCGCTTGACGGAAGCAGTCCGGGCGGACGTTGGGAAATTGTCGAGGATATGAACGAGAGGGAACGAACTCTTTATGAAAAGCTAAAAACAGCCGTCGGAGCTGACGAAAGAAATAAATTGCTTGAAGAAACGGTGAAAATCTGTGCGGAATATGCTATAAAGTATGCAGACGAGATTGAGGCGGTTGTTCAAGCTAATTTGAGTAAATAGACTGTTTACAAAGCACGTTCAAGCGGACGTGCTTTTTGCATGGAAGGAATGAGGGCTATGCGGATATTTTGTACACCATACACAAAATCATGCCTTGCCGGCGGGGAAAATTCTCCCGTAAAAAAGCGTAAAATAACTTGAAAAAAATGGGGATTTGCGGTATAATGTATAATAGGTTAAAATGTGATTTATCACAGCAAAATAACAATGGAGGTTAAATCATGGGAACAATTGATAAATTGACCGAGCTTCAATACCGCAGAAGTGTCATAAACGCCGGCGGCGGCGAGGCAAAAATCAAAAAGCAGCATGACAGCGGCAAAAAGACCGCCCGCGAGAGAATAAACCTTCTCCTGGACGAAGGCAGTTTCGTTGAGATTGACGCTTTTGTCACGCACCGCGCGACGGAATTCGGCATGGACTGTGTCGAGGCCCCGGGCGAGGGCGTCGTTACGGGCTACGGCGCGGTGGACGGCAGACTTGTGTACGTCTACGCGCAGGACTTCACCGTAATAGGCGGCTCTCTGGGCGAGATGCACGCGAAGAAAATATGCAAGGTTATGGACATGGCTGCCAAAATGGGCGCGCCGATAATCGGCATGAACGATTCGGGCGGCGCGAGAATACAAGAGGGTATCGACGCTCTTTCGGGTTTCGGCGAAATATTCTTCCGCAACACATGCAGCAGCGGCGTTATCCCGCAGATTTCCGTAATAATGGGGCCCTGCGCCGGCGGCGCGGTGTACTCTCCGGCTATAACAGACTTTGTATTCATGGTTGAAAAGACAAGCCAGATGTTCATTACAGGCCCGCAGGTTATAAGCTCCGTTACGGGCGAAGCCGTAACAGCCGAGGAACTCGGCGGCGCGGACACGCACATGACAAAATCGGGCGTCGCGCACTTTAAGGCTTCGAGCGACGAGGACTGCATAGAGAAGATTAAGACGCTTCTCTCTTACCTCCCGTCAAACAACCTTGAGGAACCGCCCTACGAGCCGGCAAACGACGAGATTAACCGTCTCTCGGAAAAGCTCACGGAAATAGTACCCGACGAGTCGGGCAAGGCTTACGACGTGAAGGACGTTATCGCGGAAATCGTCGATAACGGCACATTTTTTGAGGTACAGGAAGAGTTCGCGAAGAACATAGTTGTAGGCTATGCGCGTATGAACGGACAGGTTGTCGGCATAGTCGCGAACCAGCCGAAGGTTATGGCAGGTTCTTTGGACGTTGATTCGTCCGACAAGGCGGCGAGATTTGTGCGTTTCTGCGACAGCTTTAACATTCCTCTCGTAACGCTTACCGACGTTCCCGGTTACTTCCCGGGCGTTGAGCAGGAGACAAACGGAATTATAAGACACGGCGCGAAGCTTCTTTACGCGTTCAGCGAGGCTACCGTTCCGAAGATTAACGTAATACTCAGAAAAGCATACGGAGGCGCTTACATAGCGATGAACTCCAAGCATCTGGGCGCGGACATCGTTATGGCATGGCCTACTGCTGAAATCGCCGTTATGGGGCCCGAGGGCGCGGCTAATATCATCTTTAAGAACGATATTAAGGAAAGCTCCGACCCGATTGCAACGCGCAATGAAAAGATACAGGAATACAGAAACAAGTTTGCTTCGCCTTACGAGGCGGCAAGACGCGGTTACGTTGACGACGTAATCGAACCCGACTCGACGCGTCCGCGCATTATCGCGGCTCTGGAGATGCTCGCGTCAAAACGCGACTCGCGTCCGGCTAAGAAACACGGCAACATTCCCGTATAATCGGAAGGGGGATAAATATGTATTCTGACGCATTATTGACAGGAAAGGATCTGCCTCTGTCCGAGGCGCTCGCGATGGGCGGCGAAACGACCGTTATAGGTCTTGCGATAGTGTTTGGCGTGCTTGTCATACTGATGATTGTGCTTATGCTTTTTAAGGTAATTTTCTACAAAGACCCGAAAAAGCAGCAAAAATCGGCTGACACCGCAAAGCCGACCGCCGCTGAGAGCGTACCGACCGTCGCGGTCGAAAGCGAAAAATCGGACGAAATTCCCGAGGACGAGCTTGTGGCTATACTTACTGCCGCGGTCGCATCAAGCCTAAACACCTCGACATACAATTTGAGGATAAAGTCTTACAGACGCGTTGACGGCAGACAAAACGCGTGGAACAGAGCAGGTCTTACCGAGACCATCAACAACAGATATTAAGGAGGATAATAAAATGAGAAAGTTCAATATAACCGTAAACGGAAAAACATACGCGGTAGACGTGGAAGAAGTGGGCGGCGTACAGACAAGCGCACCTGCACCGGCTCCCGCTCCGGCGGCCGCGCCGAAGGCGGCGGCTCCCGCTCCCGCACCGAAGGCTGCTCCCGTAGAGGGCGCAAAGCAGGTTACCGCACCGATGCCCGGCACGATCGTATCGGTAAAGGTAAACGTGGGAGATACCGTTAAGTCGGACACGCTTGTTGCGGTACTTGAGGCGATGAAGATGGAAAACGAGATTTTCGCGGGCGTTGACGGCACGGTCGCGGGTATAAGTGTATCCGCCGGCGACAGCGTAAACAGCGGCGACGTGATTGTTTCGGTAAACTGACGTATTATCTATACTTAACGGAAAGTGGTGAAAAAGAGTGATTGAAAGCTTTTTAAACTTTTTGCAGAATACCGGAGCAGCCGCGCTTTTCGCCTACGGCGGCATGGAAGCGATAAAGACGATTGTGATGATTATAATCGCGTGCGTGCTTCTGTATCTCGCGATAGTAAAGAAATTTGAACCGCTGCTGCTTATGCCGATAGCGTTTGGTATGCTTCTCTCTAACCTGCCTGTTCTTAAAGACTCTCCGGCGCTCATGATGCACACAGAATGGTTTACGGACACGCAGTACATGATAGACGGTCATTTTATAGATGTGGGCAAGATAGTGCGCGAGGGCGGACTTTTAGACCTTCTTTACCTCGGAGTTAAGCTCGGCATTTACCCGCCGCTTATCTTCGTCGGCATAGGAGCGATGACGGACTTCGGGCCGCTTATCGCGAACCCCAAGAGTATACTTTTGGGTGCAGCTGCGCAGTTCGGCGTGTTCTTCACGTTTGTAGGCGCGCTGGTACTGAGCGCGCTCGTGCCTTCGATTATGTTCGGCGTTAAGGAGGCTGCGTCAATCGGTATCATCGGCGGCGCGGACGGACCTACGGCGATATACGTAACAAAAACGCTCGCTCCGGCACTTTTGCCGGCGATAGCGGTCGCGGCGTACTCGTATATGGCTCTTATACCCGTTATTCAGCCGCCCATAATGAAACTTATGACGCGTAAAAAGGATAGAATGATAGTTATGGAACAGCTGCGCCCCGTTTCAAAGACGGAGAAAATACTGTTCCCGATAATAGTAACGATAGTCGTGGCGCTCATAATCCCCGACGCGGTATCGCTTGTCGGCTGCCTTATGCTCGGCAACCTGTTAAAAGAGTCGGGCGTCGCGGACAGACTTGCAAAGACGGTGCAGAACGAGCTTATGAATATCGTAACGATATTCCTCGGCGTAACGGTCGGTGCGACGGCAACTGCGTCGAGCTTCCTCTCGCCTCAGACGATAGGCATTGTTGTGCTCGGTCTTGTGGCGTTCTGCTTCTCGACGGCTGGCGGACTGCTTTTGGGCGACATTATGTGCTGGCTCACAAAGGGCAAGGTCAATCCGCTTATAGGCAGCGCGGGCGTAAGCGCCGTGCCTATGGCTGCGAGAGTATCGCAGCAGGTCGGACAGAAGGAGAACCCGTCCAACTTCCTGCTCATGCACGCGATGGGACCGAACGTTGCCGGAGTTATCGGCTCGGCAGTCGCGGCGGGCGTGTTCCTTGCGATGTTCAGCAATATTTAATCGAAATCAGGATAAAGGAGTGAAAATATATGGCAAAGGGAAATAAAGCGGTAGAGATTACCGAGACAGTCCTCAGGGACGCGCACCAGTCGCTTATCGCGACGCGCATGACGACGGAGGAAATGCTCCCAATAGTAGAGAAGCTTGACGATATAGGCTTCCACTCACTTGAGGCGTGGGGCGGCGCGACATTTGACTCGTGCCTTCGTTTCCTTAACGAAGACCCATGGGAGAGACTTCGCAAAATAAAGGATAAGGCTAAGAAAACGCCTTTGCAGATGCTTTTCAGAGGTCAGAACATTTTGGGCTACCGTCACTATGCGGACGACATTGTACAGTATTTCGTACAGAAGTCTATCGCGAACGGTATCGACATTATAAGAATATTCGACGCGCTCAACGATACGCGTAACCTCAAATGCGCGATCGACGCGTGTATAAAGGAAAAGGGTCACTGCCAGGCTGCGCTTTCGTACACGATCGGCGGACCTCACACGACCGAGTCGTTCGTTAAGCTGTCCAAGCAGCTTGAAGAAATGGGCGCGAACTCCATTTGTATAAAGGATATGGCGGGACTTTTGCTCCCGTACACGGCATACGAGCTTGTAAAGGCGATAAAGGAAACGGTTAAAATCCCCGTTCAGTTACACACGCACTACACGTCGGGCGAAGCGTCGATGGTATACTTAAAGGCTGTCGAAGCGGGCGTTGACGTTATCGACTGCGCGATGTCGCCGATGGCTATGGGTACCTCCCAGCCGCCGACGGAGCCGATGGTTGCGGCGTTCCAGAACACGCCTTACGACACGGGCTACGACCTCGACAAGCTTGTTGAGATTTGCGATTACTTCAAGCCGCTGCGTGAAAAGTACCTCGCAAGCGGACTTATGAACCCGAAGGTAATGGGCGTTGACGTAAACACGCTTAAATACCAAGTACCGGGCGGTATGCTCTCGAACCTCGTTTCACAGCTTAAACAGCAGGGCAGAGAGGACGCGTTCGAGGAGGTTCTTAAGGAAGTACCGCGAGTAAGAGCGGACATGGGTTATCCGCCTTTGGTAACACCGTCGTCGCAGATTGTCGGCACACAGGCGGTGCTGAACGTTCTTATGGGCGAGAGATACAAAATGGTTTCAAAGGAAACGAAGGGTATCGTAAGAGGAGAGTATGGCAGAACGCCCGTTCCCATAAGCGACGAGATAGTGAAAAAGGTTATCGGTGACGAGAAACGTATAACGTGCCGTCCCGCAGACCTTTTGGAGCCGGAGCTTGACAAGATGCGCAAGGAGTGCGCGGAGTGGACGGAGCAGGATGAGGACGTATTGTCTTACGCGCTGTTCGGACAGGTTGCCGTTAAATTCTTCGAGTACAGACGCGCACAGAAATATAAGATTGACGCGGATTTATTGGACGAGGAAAACAAGGTTTATCCGGTGCAGTAATATAAAGGAAAGGGTTGCGTACGCAACCCTTTTTCAATCCCTATTTTTCTCCCGAAACAGCCTTTAACCGATTTTCGATTTCCTTGTATTCAGCCGTATCACGAACGACATCAAACGGCTTGCGCGTGTCCATAAGCTGCAGCAGACGCACCGAGTCGATATAGTGATCGCCGGTTATCTCCGTTTTGCAGCGGTTTACGAAAATCGGCTCGTACAGCGCGCCCTCGGCGGCATATTTGTCGTAATACTCCGCCGCTTCGGCAGCGAGACGCAGATACTTCATGCCGGTTTCAATATCATCGTTCCACAGATACAGCTCTGCCATGCGCTCGTAAATGTGACGCCACGCGCCGCTCGACGGCGATTTGTGACCGCCGGTGAAAATGGCGCTGTAAACCGTAAGCGCGGTCTCGGCAAAGTGAATTTGCTCGGCATAGGTAAAATCATCGTGCAGACCCATGTAGTCGTTAGACGAGAGATGAATAAGCTGTGATACGATCTGCTCCGCCAATTGCACGAGGTTTTTCTGCGACTGCACAATTTTGTCCTCGCCGTCGAGTATCATTTCAAGGAGCCAATCCCTTTCCACGGTGCAGTCCGGCAGCGAGTTTGCGAGATTGAGCGCCTCGCTCTTCTGCCCGTTGTCCGAGTATGATATGCAAAGCATTTGTATCGCGCACTGGCGTATCGTCTCGTCGCGGCAGTCCTCGACTATGCGCTCACAAAGCGGTATGATCCGCGACAAATCACGGTCGCGACGCCTTTTATGCGACAGCGCGTGAACAAGCTCCCACATAAACTCGTAATTTGACGGATATTCCGCGATAGCCTTTTCCATAAGCTCCGCCGCCGAGTCGTAATCGTAAACGCGCTTGTACTCCGTCAGCTTTTCCCTGTATTCGAGTAGTTTTTTGTCCGTAATTTCCGGCTTTGTCGAAAACAGCTCGTCCGTGCTTACGCCGAAAAACGCGGACAGCTTAGGTACAAGTGTTATATCCGGCAGCGCCGTACCGTTTTCCCACTTTGATACTGCCTGCGCGGAAACGGTCAGATATTCCGCAAGCCGTTCCTGTGTTATGCCGCGCTTTTTGCGCAGTTCTCTTATTTTTAGTCCGATATTCATTTTATTTTCCTCCGAAATTTTATTTAACAGCGCCGTTATGGTTATATTATAGCGCGCCGTTACGTGAAATTCCATACCTTATCGCGACAATCCGTATCAACCGTGGGTTGAGATTTGCGGCACATCGTAAATATTGACAGAAAAAGGAAAGAGTAGTATAATTTAAGGCGATGTATAAGTTTTGATAAGGAGATTATTCATATGAAAATAGGATTTATAGGCGGCGGGAATATGGGCGGCGCAATTTTAAAGGGAATTATCGCGTCCGGCACTGCCGATGCCGCAGACATTTCGGTATCCGACAAAAACGCGGACGCACTTTGCGCACTCAAAACCGAGTACGGCGTTTACACGACTGACGACAACAGGGAAGTGGTGCGCGTTTCAGACGTTGTTTTCCTGTGTGTCAAGCCGCAGATTTTGTACGGCGTGATAGACGAAATAAAGGACGTTACGGACGGGGATACGCTTATCATATCCATAGCGGCGGGTCAGGCGATAGCGGACATTGAAAACGCGTTTGGCAAAAAAATAAGGCTGATACGCGTAATGCCGAACACTCCCGCGCTTGTCGGAGAGGGTATGGCTGCGCTTTCGGCGAACGGAAACGTAACCGACGACGATATGAAAATAGCTGTCGGAGTTATGGGCAGTCTCGGCAAAGCGGAAATCGTACCCGAACACCTCATGGACGCGGTAACGGCTGTGTCAGGCTCATCACCTGCGTATGTGTTTATGATGATTGAAGCTATGGCTGACGCGGCTGTTCGCGAGGGTATGCCGCGCAGGCAGGCGTACACGTTCGCGGCGCAGGCTGTTATGGGCAGCGCGAAAATGGCGCTCGAAACGGACAGTCACGTCGCGGAGCTTAAAGACATGGTCTGCTCTCCTGCCGGCACGACGATTGAGGCGGTAGCCGCGCTCGAAAAGAACGGTTTCAGGAACGCGGTTCTGGAGGCTATGCACGAGTGCGCCAAAATGTCAAGGCGAATGGGCAGGAAATAACGCGCAGCAGAGGAGAGAGCGAATGGCACTGTACACGATAGCTGACTTACACCTGCCGCTTGGAATAGACAAGCCGATGGACATATTCGGCAAGGCATGGGAAAATTATGTGGAGCGTCTCGCGGACAACTGGCAGAGCAGCGTTAAGGCGGACGATCTTGTCGTGCTGCCCGGCGACTTCTCGTGGGCGACGTACCTTGAACAGAGCGAGCGAGACTTTGACTTCCTGCACCGCCTAAACGGCAGGAAGATACTGTTAAAGGGCAACCACGACTACTGGTGGACGACGATGAACAAGCTGCGCGCCTTCACGGCTGCCCGCGGTTACGACGATATTGACTTTCTGCACAACAACAGTTTTACCTATAACGGTATCGCGCTTTGCGGCACGCGGGGCTGGATAAACCCCGGCTGGGACGGTTTTACCGACGAGGACAGAAAGATATTCGACCGCGAGGTGCAGCGTCTCGAACTGTCGCTAAAAAGCGCGGAGGGTGCGGAGGAGATATACGTGTTCACGCATTACCCGCCCATATCGCAAAGCTGCGCCGAAAACGAGTTCACGGCTATGATGAAAAAGTACCCCGTGACGCGTTGCCTGTACGGTCACCTTCATGCCGCGTCGCACAAAAACGCGGTGCAGGGGAGTGAGGACGGCATAACGTACACGCTCGTGTCGGGCGACTACCTGAAATTCGAGCCGCTTATGCTCGCGGAATAAATAAGTGAAAAAATACCTTGCAATATGGCATGAAATGTTGTATAATAGGTGACGCTGTGAAAAAAAGCAAATCTAAAGAAGGAGGAAAAACATATGCACGATAACGTATATGACGTTTTGCTGGAACGCGGCTTGATTGCTCAGACGACGCACGAGCAGGAAATCAGAGAATTACTTGGAAAGGAAAAAGTCACGTTCTATATCGGCTTTGACCCGACGGCGGACAGCCTCCATGTGGGACATTACCTGCAGATGGTGGTTATGCGCCATATGCAGAACTACGGACACAGACCGATTGCCCTTGTGGGCGGCGGCACGGGTCATATCGGCGACCCCTCGGGACGTACCGATATGCGCTCGATGATGACAAAGGAAACTATCGACTACAACTGCGAGCGTTTCAAGGAGCAGCTCGCGAAGGTCGTTGATTTTTCAGACGGTAAGGCGATAATGGTAAACAACGCCGACTGGCTTTTAGACCTAAACTACGTCGATTTTCTGCGCGATATAGGCTCTTGTTTCTCGGTAAACAAGATGCTCACGGCGGAGTGCTTTAAGCAGAGACTTGAAAAAGGACTTTCGTTCCTTGAATTTAACTATATGCTGATGCAGGCGTACGACTTTTTGATGCTCAGCCGTAAGTACGGCGCGAAAATCGAGCTTGGCGGCGACGACCAGTGGAGCAATATTCTTGCGGGTATCGACCTTTGCCGCAGAAAGGATCAGACGCAGGTTTACGGCATGACGTTCACGCTGCTCACGAACAGCGAGGGCAAGAAGATGGGCAAGACAGCCGCGGGCGCGGTATGGCTCGACCCGAAAAAGACCACGCCTTACGACTTCTACCAGTACTGGGTAAACGTTGACGACGCGGACGTTATAAAGTGCCTGAAACTTCTCACATTCGTTCCCATGGACGAGATACGCGAAATGGAAAGGTGGAAGGACGCGAAAATAAACGAGGCTAAGCGCATACTCGCGTATGAAGTAACAAAGCTTGTACACGGCGCGGACGAGGCGGATAAGGTCAAGGCTGCCGCCGAGGCTGTTTTCGGTGGCGGCGGTGTTTCTGCCGATATGCCGACGAGCGTTATTCCCGATGTTGTGGGAATGGGCGTACTCGATATGCTCGTAGCTACGGGACTTGTACCGTCGAAGGGCGAGGCGAGAAGGCTCGTTCAGCAGAACGGTCTTTCGATAAACGACGCGAAGTACACCGACGTGAACGGCTCTGTTACAGCCGACATGCTCACGGACGAGGGTATGATTATAAAGAAGGGCAAGAAAACCTTCCACAGAGTTGTTTTAAAGTAAACGATTATAAAAAACTCAGCCGTAGAAACGGCTGAGTTTTTTCATATTTCCCTGTACTGTTTTTGACCGATTTCGTAGAGATCGCTGCCGCTGCAGTCGATAAGTACGACTGCGGGAAAATCCTCGACTTCGAGACGGCGTATAGCCTCCGTGCCGAGATCGTCGTACGCGACAACCTCCGCCTTCTTTATCGACTGCGCGATAAGCGCGCCCGCGCCGCCGATCGCGCCGAGGTACACGCAGGTGTTGCGCTTCATCGCGTCAACGACAGCCTTGCTCCTTGCGCCCTTGCCTATCATGCAGCCGAGACCCTTATCGAGAAGGAGCGGCGTGTACGCGTCCATTCTGCCCGCCGTTGTCGGACCGCACGAACCTATCACCTCGCCGGGTTTTGCGGGACAAGGTCCGGCGTAATAAATCACGTTATCGGTAAGGTCAATCGGGAACGGCTCGCCGTTTTCGTAATTTTTGACCATTCGCTCGTGAGCCGCGTCGCGGGCGGTGTATATCGTGCCTGTCAAAAGCACGCTGTCACCGGCTTTAAGCTCCTTTATCTTATCTTTCGTCAGCGGCGTTGTAATTCTCTTTTCCATAGCGTTACCCCTCCTCAATAAAATCGGCAATACTGTTTAATATGTATTCGGCTTTCATGTCCTCGAAATAGCTGCGCGACTTTTCACCGTTTATGCCGGTAAGCACGGCGCAGAAGTCCGCGCCCATCGCCCGCGCCGCGAGTATGTCCGCGCCAGCGTCGCCGACTATAATCGCACGTTTTATCTTATCCTTGTCGTACAGCCCTTCGACTATCTTTCTGTCGTCGTAATCGGTGCCGTAAAGCGCCTTTAAGAACATGTACGGGTGCGGCTTTGTGAGGGCGTTATTGCCGAGCGCCTTTTCAGCCGTCTCAACGTGGTCGTAGCAGCACAGCCCGTCGTGTGAGAAATATCGCAGTGCGCCCCAGTCCGAGAGCGGTCTTTGCATCTCTATACCCGGTCTGCCCGTTCCGGTGCATACGCGCTTGTCCACGCTTAAAAGACGCAGGATTTCAAGCAGTATGCCCTTTGGTATTATCGGTTCTTCCTTTTCGATAAGCCCGCTTTTAAAGCCGTTTTTCGACGGTTTCCCATTAAGGGCGTCGCCCAAGAACCACTCCTGGAACAGTCCGTGCATTTCCAGCCACATTTTGCCGTTACGTCTTAAATTATCCGCGCTTTCGCCCGTGACGGCGGCGCACTTTTCCGCGAGCGCGTCGTACGCGTCTATGATGTTGTCGGGAAGAGTTTTCGCGTATTTGAGCGCGGCGGTGAAGATATTGTCGCCTTTACCGCCCGCAATACACGCGCACAGTACCGTAACGTAGCCCAAATCCCAGTTGGAATTTACGCCCTTCGCTTTCAGCAAGCCTATAAGCTTATCGCCGCAGAAAACGCGTTCGCGTATTTTGTCCGTGCGGCGCATATACATTTCCGTGTCAACATCCGCGCCCGCGCACATACTCATGTATTCCGCGACCGTGAGCGCCGCGCTTGTCCAGTAGTTTTCCTCGCTTGTGATAACGCCGTCCATATCAAATATAACGGTGTCGTATTTGTTTAAAAATGATTTAAGTTTCATCGTATCTTTCCCTTGCTTTGTTTCACGTACAGTATACCATTTTTATATGCCCTCTGTCAATCATGGTGCGCATAAAAAAGAGATACCCATTCAGACCTCCGTAAAATGCTTAAAGCAAATCCGAACATTGATAGGGTATCTCTTTAAGGGGGTAGAGTTGCTTTTCCAAGTTATGGTGGTTCAAAGACCACAGGCAAGAATGCCGAAAAAACAACTCTATAAGCGCAGTATAACAAATCACGGGTGAAATGTCAATATGGGTTAATGCAGTTTTACGATTTGCGCGTTGTCATAGTCAAGTCTTACGCTCTTTGGATATGTGACGTTAAGCGAGTCTATCGCTTGTTTGATTTCCTCGTCGCTCACGCTTTCGTCGGGAACAATGTAATATCCCGTTTCGTCGTATCCTCCGAATATGAGCCGCGCGGTGTATGAATTTGTGTCGTAATGCACTCTGTCGCCGAGGTCGGGCATCGGGGCAATACCGTCGGGAGCAACGCTGCTGTTGTTTTCATCGCGCAGACCGAATTGAATTCCGCACGGCACAAACCCGTCTTTGTAATAGTCAATACTTACCACGCCTCCGTCTGTGCGCACATCCGTCACGACTATACTGCCCAATCCGTCGGGCAGCTCGTAGCATATGGGATAATCTCCGATTTTATGCTGTATTGCGTCTGTTTTCTCGCCGACAGACAAAATCGGTACAATTTTAATTTCTTCGGTATTTATATTCGCTTTCAGAAATTCATATGAATTTTCCTCGCCGATAACATCGGTATCAAGAATGTCGAGCGATACGCCGTTTTCGTCAAACAGCGCGACCTTCTCCGCAATATTACCGCTGCCTGTTGTCACAAGTTGGCTGCCGAACGGCGACAGCACGATTTTCTCTATTGACGCGTCCGTATCGGGAATATTTATGCTTGTTTCGGCAGTGACTGTCGCCTTTCGGGCGGCTTTTCTGTCGATATCAGCCGAAACGTACCATATCCTTGACTTTTCCTCTTCCGTTAATGCGCGGTTCTGAAGCTCCGTCAGGTCTATTGGATTTTCGCTGTCATGCTTGTCGGCAAGAACCTCAACCTTAATCGTATCGGGCATACCAGCTGCGGATATATTGTATTTGCAAACCGTCTTAAACGTGTACCTGTCGGCGAAATATCCCTGCGTGCTGCTGTGGTTACCGGCAACGCTTACATCGTGCTGACCGTTTATTCTGACCTCGACCCACATTTTCTCATACGCCTTCGCGTAGGCATTGTGACCTATCGGCTCGCTGCCGTCGTAAAACGGCTCGTCTGACTTTAGCGTATAAAACACGTGAAGATAGTTGTCGTCGGCAGCCGCATTGTCAAGTGTCAGCGTTATTCCGTCCTTTGTGACGCTTTCCCCTATTTGCACGCTGTATTTTGCCAGTTCTTCCGTATCGGTTATTTCGTTTACTCTTTCGTTTTGGAAATAGCTTATAATATTGCCTATGGCTTCACGTCCCGCAGGTGACGCGGCAAACGCTGCCGCAGTGCATACTACCGCCGCACACGCCGCTATAAGCGAGGTTTTAAATATTTTGCGTTTCATATACCTCTTCCTTTCCGAAGGGGAGGCGGTTATGGACGCGGTTACTCTGCGGGTAATATTGTCCGCGCTTATTTTAAGGTCGGTATCGGGAATGCCCGTTTCCGATATAAGCTCTTTAAGTCTTTTATTCATTTCCGTACCCCCTCTCAATCAAATACTCTTTTATCTTTTTGCGCCCTCTTGAAAGTCTGGATTTGACAGTTGAAGAATTAAGTCCTACCATATTGGCAATATCGGTTATTTTCTCCTCGTAATAGTAGTATCGGAGGAATATTTCGCTGTCGGGTTCTCCGAGATTTTTTATAATTCCCATAAGGATTTCACGTTTCTCTTGCTCAATCACGGCGTCCTGCGGCGTGTTGTAATCGGAAATTATACGTTCGTCCATATCCTCATGTACTCGCAGTGTGCGGAGTTTATTCCTTGCCGTGTTACGCGCCGCTGCCGCAAGATATGCTCTAAGGCTGCCCTTACCGCCGTCAAGCACCGACGCGTTTCTCCAAAGCGACAGGAACACATCGCTCACGACTTCCTCTATATCCTCGCGCGTCATTACCGCTCCGATAACGCCGTAAACAACAACCGTTACATACGGCGTGTAAAGTTCTATCACTTTTTCAAGGCTGCCGTGACGGTGACGGCGCAGTCCCGATATGAGTTTTTCCTCTTTTGTCAATGTATTCACTCCCTTCAATCGAACAAAACAACGTTGTTTCCGTAATTATATACACGTGAAAACCAAGGTTGGTTGCATAATGCGAAAAAATTTTTATGATTGATTCGACACAAAAGTATATAAATTATACAGCAATGTGAATTTCAAATCAATAATTTTTATTGTTAAATTTTCCGCATTTTAAGGTTCATTTAAGAAAACGGTCATATAATTAACTTAGTTCAAAAGAAAACGTCACAGCGAATTTTGAGAGGATGATTAGCTTGAAACGGAACACGGTTAAAAAAATAACGTGCATGGCAGCGGCGGCGATGTTTGCCGTTACGATGTGCGGCGGGTGTACGGCTGCGGAAAGCGGTACGGACAGCATAAAGGTAATGTACGACGGTCAGACGATAGAACTTGACGCCGCGCCCGAAATCATAAACGACAGAGTAATGGTACCGATGCGCGCAATATTTGAAGCGTTCGGCGCGAAGGTGAAGTGGGACGGCGAAAGCAAAACGATAACGTCAAAGAAAAAATCAAAAACAATCACCATGACGATAGACTCGTGCGACATGACAAAGAACGATGAGACGTACACCTTTGACACCGCGCCCGTAATCGAGAACGGCAGAACGCTCGTACCCGTAAGAGCGATAAGCGATCTTCTGGGGCTTAACGCCGAGTGGGATGAGGGGAGCCGTACCGTTAAAATCACAACCCCCGCGGACGAGGAAGATAACTCGTGGGAGAAGAATACGGGAACGATCGACCTTGACAGCATGAGCGTCACCGGCGACGGCGTAAGCGTGTCGGGCAAGGTCATAACAATAGCGTCGGGCGGCGACTTCACCGTTACGGGTGAGTGCGCCGACGGTCAGATAGTCATTGACACGGATGATAAAGCAAAGCTGCGGCTTTCGGGCATGAGCCTTACAAATACGGACGGCGCGGCGATTTACATTAAAAACGCCGACAAGGCGTACATCACCGTCAGCAAGGACAGCGAAAACAGCGTAAGCGACGGCGCGGAGTACACGTCGGGCGACGAGAACGAGAAGGCGGCGATAACGTCGCGCGACAATCTTGAAATAAAGGGCAACGGCTCTCTTACCGTAAACGGGTCATACAATAACGGTATCGACTGCAGCGACAGCCTTGACATAGAGAACGGCAATATAAAGGTAAACGCCGTAAACGACGGCATTAACGTAAACGATACTCTCGCCGTTTCGGGCGGTACGCTCACGGTAAACGCAAAGGGCGACGGTATGCAGGCGGGCGAAATAGTGGATATAATGGGCGGCGAGGTAAATATCACAACAACCGGCGAAGTCGCGTCGTCCGCGTCCGAGACGAGAGACTTCGGACGGTTCACGCAAAACACAACGCCTACCGAAACAACGCAGACCGATACGGCAAGCGACGCGTCGAGCAAGGGTATAAAGGCGGATTGGCTCGTGGACATATCGGGCGGTACGCTTGATCTCACAACTACCGACCACGCAATCCACTGTACCTCTGACATGGAGATTTCGGGCGGCGACATAACTATCTCGTCCGACAACAAGGGCATATCGGCGCACGAAAATCTGACGTTTGACGGCGGCAAGGTGAACATCACAAAGTCGACCGAGGGCATAGAAACAAAGACGGTTATGACGATAAACGACGGCGATATAAGTGTCACGGCGAGCGACGACGGTATCAACGCGGGCGGTGGCAATACGTTCGGCGGTATGGGCAGGAATATGGCGGCAACGGACGGTCAAACTATGCCGAACGGTATGGAGCATCCAAATACAGAAAACATGACGCCTCCGGAAGTTACAGAAGGAATGAACGGTATGCGTCACGGAGGACGCGGTATGGGAGAAAATATGACCCCTCCCGACGGACAGCAGATGCCTGACGGTCAAACTCCGCCCGAAATGCCCGACGGTCAGACGATGTCGCAAATGCAGGGCGGCGGCATGAGAGGCGGTATGGGCATGAACCGCGACAGTGCGGAAATAAGCGCGGAGCATCACATTCAGATAAACGGCGGAACGGTCTACATTAACGCCATGGGCGACGGTATCGACTCGAACGGCTCGATCGTTATGGACGGCGGCACGGTTACGATTGACGGCACAACGTTCAGCGGCAACAGCGCGCTCGACCACGACGGCGCGATGATGGTTAACGGAGGAACGCTGACGGCAGTGAGCGCGGCGGGAATGGTCGAAATTCCGGGCAGCGCGTCAAAGCAGAATGTGCTTTGCTATACGCTCTCCGAAAGCGTCGCAGCGGGCGCGAAAACGGAAGTTAAAAGGTCGGACGGCACGGTAATCGCGTCGCATACGGGTAAAAATGCGTACCAATCGTTTATATTCTCGTCATCGGAACTTGTGACGGGCGAAACGTACACCATATACGTAAACGGCGAGGAGAAGGACAGCTTTACCGTGTCGGAAAGCGTCTCGACAGTGGGTTCGGCAACGCTTAACGGTATGGGCGGCGGTATGCGTCAGGGACGCGGTATGAGAGGCGCACTGCCCGACGACGCGGCGCGGCAGAACGGTCAATACAGCGAAAAGACATCGTAAGATGTCTTTTTAGCGTATTATTGCGCCGAAGGTAAGAGCGTAAAAGTCAGAAATAAAAGCGTGAAAACGCGTAACAAATACGTGTGTGCGCCTTGACATGCTCAAGGCAAAGTGTTAAAATAGTAATAATTCAGAGAAAATAACAAGGATATAATTCTTTATGCAATATCATCTGTGTGAAACGCAAATAAAGAACAAGGAGGGGACAGTATGGCAGAGTTTGAAAACGGCGAAACGCTCGAACAAACCGAACAAACCGAACAAACCGAACAAACCGAAGAAACGCTTGACGCGTCGCCGGAAACGCCGGAGGAAACGCTTACGTTTTCGGACGATATAGAAAATGAAAACGAGTATGACGACAATGTTCCTGTCGATCCAAAAAAGCGTAAGAGAAAAAAGAGGTTTATCATATTGGGTATAATCGCTCTTGTCGTTATTGGTCTCATTGTGGCTGACGTAATATCGTCTAAAATAAAAGAGGCGGAAGAACTCAAAAATATGTATACCGACGTTGCTGTGGAACGCCGCACGATAAAGAAGTCGATAACAGGTTCATCCTCGACCGAGCCGAACGACTCCTACGACGTTATGACAATGAAGTCGGGCGACATAACGGCTGATTACTTCAAAGAGGGCGACACCGTTAAAAAGGGCGACAAGCTTTACCAGTTTGACGACGAGGAGGCACGTGACTCGCTCGCTACGGCGCAGAACGCGGTCACAAAGGCGCAGCAGGCGTATGTTGATGCGGTGAAACAAAAGACTAACACCGTAAACACAAACAATATCACATCCAAGAGTACGCAAAACGCGATAAACAGGGCGCTTAACAGTCTAAACGACGCGCAGAGTTCATATGACGACCAGTACATAAAATCGGATATAGGCGGAAAGGTCACGGGTGTTACGGTCAAAGAGGGCGACAACATAAACACGGGAACAAAAATCGCCGACGTATACGACGACAGCAGAATGAAACTACGCGTACCGTTTAACGAGTACGACGCGGGAAACGTGTCTGTAGGCGACGGCGCGGAGGTAATTGTAACCGCGTCTGGCGATATGCTTTACGGAACGGTGACGGAAAAATCGTCTGCGGCTGTATCGACGGCGGCGCATAATATGCTTGTGTATGCCACCGTAGAGGTTGACAATCCCGGCGCGCTCACAACGGCAGACCGCGGCAGCGTGACGGTAAACGGCGCGGCGTGCGCCGACAGCGCGAATTTTGAATATATAGAAACACAGTCGCTCGTAGCCAAGACATCGGGAACGGTCGAGGCTCTCTACATAGAGGAAGGCGACAGCGTGTACGCGGGCGAGCAGGTCGCATACGTTAAATCCGACACGCTCACGACCGCGCTCGACAACGCCAAGCTGTCATACGACGACGCGGTACTGAATTTACAAAAGCAGGTGATCCAAAACGACACTTTCTCGCAGGACAGTTCCATAAAGAACGCGCAGCTTGCCCTCGACGACGCGAGAACAAATCTCAAAAAGGCGCAGGACGCGGTGGACGATTTTGTCGTGGAGGCTCCGATCGAGGGTACGGTTGTTACGAAGAACGCGAAAAACGGCGACACGCGCGACTCCACAAACAGCACCGAGGCGCTTTGCGTTATATACGACCTTTCGAGCCTTAAAATATCCTTGGAGGTTGACGAAACGGAAATATCTCTCGTAAAAACGGGAATGAAGGCGACGGTTACGGCTGACGCGGTAGAGGGCGAGTTTGAAGGCGAGGTCACAAAAGTACCCGTTGACGGCGTAAACACAAACGGCGTGACGACGTATACGGTTGAGATACAGATAAGGGATTATGGTGCGCTTTTGCCGGGCATGAACGTTGACGCGGAAATTGTCGTTGACGAGGCGGACAACGTGCTTACCATACCCGTAAACAGTATCAACCGCGGCAACGTCGTATTCGTAAAGGACGACGGTACGCAGCATACGGGCGACATCACCGACATTATAAACGAACGCCGCGAAAACCCCGATAAAAAGGACGATATGCCCGATGTGCCGGCAAACATTGAAATCCCCGAGGGCTACCGCGCTATACGGATAGATACGGGACTTAACGATAACGACTATATAGAGGTCAAATCGGGACTCGGCGAGGGTGACAGCGTGCGGACGCTCAACACCAAATCGAGCAGCGAGGACGCGGACTTCGGTATGCCCGGACAGATGCAGGGTATGAACGGCGGTATGCGTCAGGGCGGCGCACCCGGCGGCATGAACGGCGGAGGTACGCGTCAGGGCGGCGCTGCCGGAGGCGGCATGGGCGGACCCCCGAACAGATAACATTCTTACTAATCTAACATGAAAGGTGATGACCGGGATATGCCACCGCTTGTGGAAATGAAAAACGTATATAAGATATACCGCACGGGCGACGTAAGCGTACACGCGCTTGACGGTATATCTCTCACCATAGAAAAGGGCGAGTTTGTCGCGATAGTTGGACAGTCCGGCAGCGGCAAATCCACATGTATGAATATAATCGGCTGCCTCGATGTTGCGACAAAGGGTACGTATAAGCTGAACGGCAGAGCAATCACAAACTACACGCAGGATGAACTTGCCGAGGTGCGCAACAAAATGCTCGGCTTTATATTTCAGCAGTACAATCTGCTCCCTAAACTGACGGTACTCGAAAACGTACAACTCCCGCTGCTTTACGCGGGCATGAGGGAAAGCGAGCAGCGCAGACGCGCACTGCAGTCGCTCGACCGTGTCGGCCTAAAGTCAAAGGCGCACAACTACCCCTCGCAGCTTTCCGGCGGACAGCAGCAGAGAGTATCCATAGCCCGCGCACTCGCGGGCGACCCGTCGGTAATACTCGCCGACGAGCCTACGGGCGCACTCGACTCACGCACGGGCAGGGAAGTAATGATGTTTCTGCAGCAGCTTAACCGCGAGGGCAACACAATCATACTCATAACCCACGACAACTCGATTGCCGCACGCGCGAAACGCATAATCAGAATAACCGACGGCAGAATAGTTTACGACGGCCCCGTCGAGGGCGACGTGACGGTTATGAAAATGCACGGCGCGGGCGAGGAGGCTCCCGAGGACGCGAAAGCGAAGGGGGCGACGTAATGAATTTGTGGAAATGCTTTAAAATGGCTGTTTCGAGCATTCTAAGCAACAAGCTGCGCTCCATGCTCACCATGCTCGGAATAATAATCGGCATAACCGCCGTAATATCGCTCGTCAGCCTTATGAGCAGCATGACGAACGAGGTAAACAGCGTTTTTGAGGACGTCGGCATAGACGCGGTACTCATAAACGTAATGGACAGGTCGAACAAGGAATTAAAGCCCGAAGAGGTGCAGGCTCTCGCCGACGAACACCCCGACGTAATACGCGGACAGTCGCCGACGGTAACGATGCAGGCGGTAATTAAAAACGGCAATGACTCACTTCAAAGCACCGCGACGGGCGTGAACGAGTCGTATCTCGGACTTAAAAAGCTAAACGTCGAATACGGACGCGAACTTACGTTTATAGACATAGAAAAGCGTCAGAAGGTGTGCGTAATAGGCACGTACATAGCCAAAGAGGTATTCGGCGGCAACGCGCTTGGCAAGACGATAAAAATAACGGGCGTACCGTATGAGGTCGTCGGCATACTCGAAGAAAAGGACGATTCGGAGGAAGGCGGCGACGACGACTGCATATACCTTCCGTACACTCTCGCCACGGCGGCGAACAAGAACGCGAAGGTATCGAGTTACGCCGTTTACGCGCTCAATCAGGACATGGTTGAGCAGACGGAGACGCTCATAAACGAAATGTGCGACAAGGCGATAGGCGACAGCGACTACTACAACGTAACCGCGCTCAAAGCAATAGCCGACCAGGTATCGAGCATTTTGTCCACGATGGAGACGATGCTCGTCGCGATAGCCGCGATTTCGCTTGTGGTTGCGGGTATAGGCATTATGAATATAATGCTTGTGTCGGTAACGGAAAGAACGCGCGAGATAGGCATACGCAAATCGCTCGGCGCGAAACAGCGCGACATACTTTCTCAATTCGTGATAGAGGCGGGAATGTTAAGCTGTCTGGGCGGAGTGATAGGTATAATCGTCGGGTCGGCGCTCGCCGTCGGAGCGGGCGCGCTGCTCGAACTTACCGTTCGACCCACAACTACGTCCATTATCGTGTCATTCACCGTATCGGCGATGATAGGCGTATTTTTCGGCGTAATGCCGGCGCGTAAGGCGGCGGCGCTCAATCCGATAGACGCGCTCAGATACGACTAAATGAAAGGAAAGAATATGAAGAGGTTAATTTCGCTTATAATGACAATATCGCTCCTTGCAATGCTCCTTTTACTTCCGCAGCACGCGCTTGCCTTATCGGAGGAGGACGCGGCGTCCGCGCTTATGAAGGAACTTGAAATAATGCAGGGCGACGAAAACGGCAACATGATGCTCGACAAAAAGGTGTCGCGTGCTGAGTTCGCGAAAATAGCGATAGCCGCGTCGCCGAATAAGGACAGCGTTGCCGTTGGACTTAAACAGTCGCCGTTCCGCGACGTGCCGTACACGGAATGGTACGCGCCTTACGTAAAAGCGGCTGTGTCAGCAGGTTACGTCGTCGGCTACCTTGACTCGACGTACCGCCCGGGTAATACGGTGACATACGAGGAGGCAGTGTCCGTAATGCTGCGCGTACTCGGCTATGACGACAGCACGTTTAACGACGCGTACCCCTACGGTCAGCTTTCAAAGGCGCAGAGTTTAAACCTTCTTGACGGCGTGAATGCGTCGATAGGCGACGAACTTGACCGCCGTCAGGTTATGATGCTCGCGTACAACGCATTGAAGGAGTCGATACCCGTAAGCCCCACGCAAGACTCGACTTTCAACCTGTCAAAGACGGACAACGTTAACGTAATCGCCACGGGAAACGAGGACGACTCGCTCGGCGCGGATAAGGTATATACGTCGGCGGGAACGTTCGACAAGGGCGCGTTTTTCAGCGACAGCTTTGCGGGCATGACGGGTACAATATACGTGCGCAACGGCAATAAGCTTGCCGCGTTTATACCCGACAAGGGTAAAACGGCGAACGGGTATAAGTCGTATTGCATATATTCGGTAATGCCCGACTCGACTATTGTCGGATACCGTAACGGCAGCTTTGAGGAAATAGATATACCCGACGGCGCGGCTGTATACAACAACCAAGCGCGCACTACATACGCCGCGGTAAAAGGTAGTATGAGTACGGGCGATATACTTAACGTAAAGTACACCGACAACGGTTCGGTTGACTATGTGGCTTATGATACGAACAATCTGACGGGCCCCGTTAAGGTCACGTCCGATAACTGGCGGACGCAGGTCGGTGCAAGCGGTGCGTCAAAGGTGTTCCGCAGCGGAGTGGAGAGTACGGTTTCAGCCGTAAGCGTGAATGACATAGTTTACTACAGCAAGCCTCTGGACGTTGTGTTCGCGTATACCGATAAAGTGACGGGCATATACGAAAAAGCCACGCCCACGAAGGACTCGCCCCAAAGCGTGACCATATCCGGAGTTACTTATGACATAGAGGGAATAGACGCGTTTAACGAACTTTCGTCAAACGGCTCGTTCCGATACGGCGACACGGTAACGGTACTTCTCGGCAGAACCGGCGGAGTAGCCGGAGTAATGGGCGCGGGAACAGCGTCCGTAAGCACGTCGTCGGGAATGTCGTCGGGCAGTGCGGCGGGTTTTGTGATTTCGGCGGGTAAAAAGGACTTTACAAACGAAAAAAATCAAGCATACACGAGTTATTATGTAACGGTAGCCGATCCCGACGGCTCCGAGAGAGAATATACTACCAACAGCAACTATTCATCATTTGTATGTTCAGCCGTTCATATAAGTTTCAAAGACGGAAAAGCCATGCTTTCAAAAAGCAAAAGCGGTTCTGTGTCGGGTAAGGTCAACGCGTCCAAGGGAATGATAGGCGGTGAATATCTTTCTGACGACGTTAAGATAATTGATACCGCCGGTTTGGATGACGATGATATACCCGCCTACAAAAGAATATATCCGCAGCGTCTCGACGGACTTACGCTAAAATCTTCCGATGTACTATACAGCTCAAAAAACACCGCAGGAGAAATCGACGAACTGATATTAAAGAATGTAACAGGAGATGCTTACACATACGGCTTAACATTAAAATACGAAAGAACCAAGGCAACGGTAAACACGGACATTGCCAATCCAAATGCAACATTGACAACCAGTAATACTATTCTTACGGTTGAAATTAAAGATTATATATATACATACACTTATATCTATTCCGGAAACATACAAGAGCAAAAAGGACCGTCTAAAGTAAAAGAAGACAGGAGCAGAACGTATGTCGATGAAGTAACACCGTTAAAAGCATATTCAGGCAGTATATCCGACCTTACTCATACAGAGGCGACCATTGCGGGAAATGAGTATTTGTTGAGCGACGATGTTGTTGTTTATTATGAAAGGGGAATAGGAGAGTATTTCCAGTTGCCGATTGACGACGCGATAGAAGGCAATTACAGCATGACGGCATACTACGACAAGCGTCAGGAAAACGGCGGAAGAATACGAATAATAGTTGCGCGGAGCAAATAATAATCGGCGGGTCTTATCTTCGGGTAAGACCCGTCCGTTATTTAAAAAAGTGTTATGGATTGTTACAATAACATAACATTTTCCTCGTTTTCATTGTTTTGACATTGACATATTAACCGTATTTGGATATAATATAATTTGATATAATAGTGTGTAAGGGTTTGGTATATATGAATTCTGTTATGTTCTGCATGAAACGTCTGTCGGAGCAGTCAAAGCTGCGCCGCATGGACGAATATACGCAGCACGGCAGCACAAGCTGTTTAAAGCACACGATTGCCGTTGCGTATTACAGCGTAAGGCTTGCGGAAAAACTCGGTATAAAATACAAAAAAACCGACCTTATCCGCGGCGCGCTTTTGCATGACTATTTTCTGTATGACTGGCATGACGGAAACGGACGCAAAGTTCACGGCTTTACTCACCCGAAGGCTGCGCTCGTAAATGCCGATCGGGACTACGATCTGACGGATACGGAGAAGGAAATAATAGTAAAGCATATGTTCCCTTTGACGATAATGCCGCCGAAGTGCCGCGAGGGCTGGATAGTATGTATGGTGGACAAATACTGTTCTCTGTACGAGACATTTAAGAGAAAGAGACCTTACGAAAATCTGCTTACCAAAAATCCGACGGCGTATGCCGAATTGTACAGACAGATAATCGCGATGTAAGAGGAGATAAGAGACGATGGAAATGTGTGAATATTTTCTGTGCTTTGCCTTTTTCAGCTTTATAGGCTGGGCGTGGGAGTGCGTATATTACACCGTTCAGCAGCGTAAACGCGTCAACAGCGGTTTTCTCACAACCTGTTTCTGCCCGATATACGGCATAGGCGGACTTCTCGGACTTGTGCTTTTGGGCAGGGTAGAGAACACGCTCGTGCTTTTTACGCTCGGTATGGCTGTGTGCGGCGCGCTCGAATATTTTGTCGGCTGGCTTTTGGAAAAGCTATTTGACCGCCGCTGGTGGGATTATACCGGCTGGCCGCTCAACATAAACGGCAGAATATGTATTATAAGCCTGCTCGCCTTCGGCGTGGGAATAGTCGCGCTTGTTAAATTCATAGGGCCCGCGACGATAGGCGTTATTAACGCTATGGATCCCGCGCTTGTGGATTGTTCGGCGGTGTTTATTGCGCTCGTGATGATTATCGACACGATCTATTCAGTAAAACACATCGACTCCGAAAAACTCTGGTTCGTCGATAAGCAGGAAGAATTTATCGAAAACAACAAGATAATGAATATAATAAGAAATACATTTAAGAAATAAAAAAAGACTTCGAGAGAAGTCTTTTTTTGATGTGTCGCATAATGCGACGTGGTAGCGGTAAGTGGATTTGAACCACTGACACTGCGGGTATGAACCGCATGCTCTAGCCAACTGAGCTATACCGCCATAGCAACGTTAAATATTATAAACGATATTTTTTTATTTGTCAAGACTTTTTTCAAAAATTGTAAACTCTGTCGCAGATACGGCGAAAATCCGTTTCAAAATGTTCATTTTAATTGTCAAATCGTTATGGACACATAATCGCTTTTGTGATAAAATATTTATATAATTACAGTGTAAGCCATATGACTTTGCATAAATTTTCATGAAAAGAGGAACTGACGTATGAAAAAATTGTTGTTTGGAAAAATCCTTGCGGTGACGTTATCCGCCTCGACGGTATTTTCGCTGACGCTGCCCGCCGCGGCGGACAACGAAAAGGCGGCAACGTTTCATCTCGCGGCATATTACAATGACTCCAACACGCTTTTGAGCGTCAAGGAAATAAGAGGAAGTCTTAGCAGTGACGAGGTTGACGCGCTCGTTGATATTTACGAGCCGGCAAATGCCAAAAAAGCCAAGGTGTTTGACTGGGCAGAAAATCTTGCACTGCAAAACGACAGCGGCAGAACGGTCGATATAGCGGACGAGCCGGAGGTTGTTATATTGCACACCAACGATATGCACGGCGCGCTTGTCGACTCGTCGTCCGTTATAGGCTCTGACAGTGTGGCGGCGTTAAAGCAGCTTGACAACGCAATTCTTGCCGACGCGGGTGACGCTGTGCAGGGCGTTGCGCTCGCGTCACAGTCGAAGGGCGAGAGCATAATAAAAATTATGAACGCGGCAAAATATGATGTTATGGCAGCCGGCAACCATGAATTTGACTACGGTCTCGACCATTTCAAGGAACTTAGGGATTTGGCAAACTTCCCGATTATATCGGCGAACACATACAAGGGCGACGCGCTTTTGTGCGCCGACGGCGACAATAACGGCGCGAACGTCATTATAGAGAAAAACGGCGTAAAGGTGGGCATATTCGCGCTTACGACACAGAATACGATAACCTCGACAAAGCCTGAAAACGTAGCGGGCATTGACTTTAAGGACGAGGTCACGGCTGCACAAGAGCAAGTACAAAAGCTTGATGAAGAGGGCGCGGACGTAATTATCGCGCTCACGCATATGGGCGAAACGGAAGAGGGCGCATGCACGAGCAAGCATCTTGCCGAAGAACTTAAAGACACGGAGCTTGACGCGATTATCGACGGTCACACACATCATGTTGTAAACGAAAAGGTCGGCAATATCACAATCGCGCAGACCGGCACGGGCAGCGTAAACGTTGGCAGAATGGCGATTGATGTGGCGGATGACGGAACCGTTTCCGTTAAGGAAACAATGCTTTCACGTGCGTTCTTCAATAATATTACCCCCGACGCGGAGGTTACAAAGACAATAACCGACGAGAGCGAGGAACTTAACAAAACGCTCGCACAGGAAATCGGTGAGACGAAAAACACGCTCTGGGGCGGCTCGATAAGAGGATTAATATCCGAGGGACGCGTAGGTGAAACGAACTTCGGCAGCCTTATCTGTGACGCGATGATTGACGAGGCGAGAAATATCGTTCCCGAAGAAGATAAGAATTTACCGATAGTCGCTATTGAAAACGGAGGAGGTTACCGCGCAAGCGTACCGAACGGCAAAATTACGCTCGGAAATATCATTGACGCGCTGCCGTTCGCAAACAATGTGCGTATCATGGAAACAACGCCAAAGCAACTCTACGCGGTTCTCGAGGGATATATTTCAAGCGAGAAGAACGGTAAAGCGATTGGCGTGACGGCGCAGGATCCGGAAACGGGATTCCTGACGGCAAGCTACGAGGGCAGTTTCCCGCAGATAGGCGGTATGCGTATCAGCTACGACCCGAACAAGCCGGTGGGAGAAAAGATTGAACTCGTTTCGCTTATCGGCGGCAACACAGACTTGGATAAAAACGACGATACGACAAAGCTTATTCTCGCGTCGCACGACTATATAATCGGTGCGGAGGATATGATCGCCGAGGGCAGCGGACTTGTCGAGGTGGTTATCGCGTACATCAACTCTCTCACCGAAAACGGTACGAAACCGCTTGAAATTCCCGTAACGCTGGGCAGAATTACCACGACGGCTCATAATTGGGAGGGCTACGTATATACCGCGCATATAACGCTCACAAACGCCGCATCGCTTACGGACGGCAGCGAGGTTGCTGTTTACGTTGACGGAGAGCAGTATGATAAGAAGGGTACCTTTACAGGCGGCGTGCTCGATATAGAACTTCCCGACGGACCTCACGCGATAAAGCTATACGAAGATCAGCAGGAGGCATACGTCAACAATTACAGCGGCAACGGTGTGTTAGATGTATACGGAGATTTGACACTCGGTTATCCCGAACTTGAATATCAAGGATAATATAAAAAAACAAACGCCGACGGCAATCAGATTTGACTGCAGTCGGCGTTTTATAATGTCTTGAATTATTTAAAAAGCTTTTTCACATCTTCCTCCGAAAGCGTGACGGTCGGCTCAAACGCGTCGGACGCAGTGTAAGCCAGAATACTGTTTCTCAATGCCTGCACGGTCGTTTTCCGAACCGACATATCAAATCCGCAGAACAGGAACGAGCCGTTGCCGACCTTTGTCTCAAACAACGGCGAACGGCGCATGTTACTGTAATAGTTCGGCACGGGTTCAACCAGATACTTAAAATTTGGATTTAAGCCCGAAACATCGGCGCAAAAGCAGTTGTCGATTGGGTGTTTCCACTGAAAACCGCCGTATTCTCCGGTCGGAAATCTCTTAAACGCGGGACTTTTGCCGTCAATCATAAGACCGTTCGTGCGCTCGGACGGGAAGTGAGCCGGTGACCAGAACGTGGGCTTGAACAGACCTTCGATCGGGTTTGCGAGGTTATCCTTGCTCATGCTGACTATTGCCTTACCGCCGTTTTTGACGATTTCGTAAAATTTATTGTCCGCGCCGTCGGTGAGCGATACCTCGTTTATATATTCCTCATCAGTGTACACGTAAATTTCCCATTCGTTCGCGTACTCGTCCACGCTTACCCTTACGGTGAGCGCCTTCGGCTCGGTAACAAAGTAAAGAGGGAAGGAGACCGTTTTTGAGCGCGTTTCTTTCTCGAATACTACCTCGCCGCCGTCAAGGACTTCCACTTTAAACAGCGGCATATTTATGTGTTTTTCGCCGTAGTTGTAGAGATCGAGTTCCGCCTTGAACGTGTCGGTGTTCATAAATACCCTGTCAGCCTTCATAAGCGGTACGGTGTGGTTACAGAACGTGCGGAATTTTTCGGCTGATATAATCCCCTTATTTTTCCAGAACACGTCGAGCATACCTATTGTCGCCGTACCCTGACCCGTATAGTCGCAAAGCCCCAAAAGCTCAAAACCGCCCATACGGTGAGTGCGCATTGCCGCTTCGATTTCCTCCTTGTACATCATAGCCGCAAACGCGCCCGACGCGCTCTTGAATTTTCCGAGCATATTATATACATTATGCTTTATCATTTCCTGTTTTATAAATTCAAAATTCACGGGTTTTAAGCTGCCCGTGTAATCGCTCGCGCTGTCAACGTCGGGATAGACGCAGTACTGACCGACCTCGAACGACACGACCGGCAGCGGCATATTCTTTATCGCCTTGTCGTAATTAAGGCGCGTATGTTCCGATATAACGTCATGGAACACCTGAACTCTCACTCTGTTGCCGCCCGCTTCAAACGCTGAGAAATAGTCGTCGGCGGGGGATACGGGACGGTCGAAGTTCGATGTGAGGGTGTACAGTCTGCGGTTGTCGAGAGCCTTAATCTGCGTCGTTATATCTTCGAGCATTTCAAAGTCGCCGAGGTTCTCGTTACCGTTCGAGAACATTATAAACGACGGATGATTGCCGTACGCTTCCGATATACGCTTAGCCTCCGCGTGGAAAAACACCGCGTGCGCGGTATCGTCGCCCGCGGATATCGACGTTACGTCAACGTTGAGCCACAACGGCATTTCCGCGAGAACGTACACGCCCGTCATATCTGCAGCCTTAAACGCCGCATCGGGCGGACACCACGAATGAAAGCGCACATGGTTAAGCCCGTACTCCTTCACCGTTTTAAATACCCTAATCCACTCGTCAAGCTCGGTCGGCGGGTAGCCGGTAAGCGGATATATCGCGCAGTCGAGAGTGCCGCGCAGAGCCGTTTTCCTGCCGTTTATCGTAAATTCCGTGCCGTCAGTGCCGACTGTGCGCATACCGAACGGAACGGTCTTTTCATCGACCGTCACGCCGTCCTTAATCATTTTTACGCGCAGCTTATACAAAGACGGGTTAAATTCATCCCACAGCTTTCTGTGACTTATGGGGTATGTAAAACGCAGCGGCTGCACCTTGTTGTAAAGCGTAAAATCATATGTCCGAGCCTTCAAAGTTTTACCTGCGGGCGTTTCAGCCGAAACCTCGATTTGCACATCACGGCGGTCGTCGGGGTAGAGACAGTCACTATGCGCCGACGCCTTCACGCTTACGCCGTATTTCTCGGTCGTAATCTGTATGTTTGACAGATGGAATATTTCCTCGCATCGAAGTTCTATGCCGCCGATAACGCCGTTCCATATCGACTGCGTGTCGACGCTGTAACCGCTTGACATACCTTCGAGCGACATTATGTTTGAATTGTCGCAGCGCAGCGTCAGCGTGTGCTTTCCCGCCTTGATTTTGCCGGTAAGGTCGTATGTGTGCGGAGCGCACAGACTTATAATGCGTCTCGATATTTTCACGCCGTCAATCCACAAATCCGACGCACCGTTTATACGCTCAAAAAAGAGCGTCAGACATTTATCCTCAAAATCCGCCGGCAGTTCAAACTCACGCTGTAACCAAAGAGGATCGGTATACTCATATTCGGGGCGCAGTGTGCGCACAGCCTCATAACACAGCTCCGAGGGCGGCGTGTACTTTTTACCCACGCCGTTTATGCAAGCGTCTCCGGGCAGCCTAAAACCCGCGCGAGACAGCTTGCGTTCAAAGAAACGCTCGTTTATACCTTTATCTTCAATATCCGTTTCATAACGCCATTCGCCCGACAAATCCAAAGCACGCATATTATATACCTCTTTTCATAATTTTCTTCAGTTCGATAAGCCCCTGATGCGAAACGTCCTCGCCGAGACCTTTATCCGTGTACGCGCAGGCGTTCTCATAATCGCCCAAGCCGTAATATCCGAGCGCGGCAAGGTAGCTGCACGTTACGCGGTTTTTCCTGTTCATATCCGTGTCAAACACAAGGAAGTCGGGCAGCGATACCGCGAAATAGTCAAACTCCGCCTTGTCGTCCATATGCTCCATACCGTAGGATATAAGTCTATTAAATATACCCTTCGCGCCGCGCTCGTCGCCCAGTGCGCGTTTTGCGAGCGCGATATAGAACAAAACCTCCGGCGGACGGTCGTTATAGTAGCGCGCGTCGCCGATCGTGCCGTCGCCCTCGGACGCCTTTTCGTAATAATCCTTCGCCGTTATGTAGTCGATTTTTTCGTTAGCCTTTCCGAGCGCGTAGTAAATATCGTTGTCGGCTGCGTTTATAAGCTTACCCTCTCCTAAGTTTTCAGGGTAGACGAGAGCGTTTTCGAGGTACTCGTTTGCCGACTCGTAATCGTCGTTTTCAACACAATCCCGCGCAAGCCCCACAAGAGAGAGCCTGTACTGCGCCGTAATCTTGCCTTCGCCGCCCTCCCACGGGTGGAAATGACGCGCCGCGATAGCCTTGTGCGCCTTGTCGTACTGACCGTCGCTGTTTAACAGCGTCACATACTCGGTGTAAAGGTCGTCGCGCTCCTTTACAAGTTCAATATTGTCCGTTAGCAGCTTTAACCGTTTCTTTACCGACACATTCGTCTGCTTGTATATAAGGTCAAGTTCGTACAAAAGACGCGAACTGTCGTGGTCGAGCCTGAACGCACGTTCCATTTCCGTCACGGCTTTACGCTCGTCGCGCAGCTTGTTGAAGTACACGAGCGACAAATTTCTGTGTACGATTGGGTTTGACGGGTCGATTTCATTGGACTTTGTCCAGCACTGGAACGCCGCGCCCCAGCGACCCTTGTCGTACAGCAAATTACCGAGCAGATAAGGCGCGTTCGCATCGCTTTTGTTATGTTCCGTGGCATAGCGCAGCACGAGCATATCATTGTGACGTACGGGGAAACAGTAGTCGCAGTTACACTTCGCCGCGACTTCAAGTTCAATCTCGCTCTTTGAATAATACGCCATGTAGTAGTGCAGCATCGGTCTGTCAGCCTGCGACACGAGCGCGAGAACCCTCGCCGCTTCGTCCCATAGTCCGAACTCGGCGTAATTCAATGATAAATCAATATAGCTGTCCACGTCGCCGCGCATTATTGTGGTAAGCTCGTTAAGTACCGCGAAGTCGTCCGTGATACGATAAAGCTCATAGCGGCAGCCGTAGTTTAACGGATCAAGTTTCATAGTGTCGAGCGCAAACGCTTTTGCCTCGTCAAGTCTGCCTGTAAGACGGAGAACCGATGTTTTGAGATTACGCGCCTTTAAGTTGTGCATACCCCTCGCGAGCGACTGCTCCAAAAACGCGAGAGCCTTTTCATAGTCGCCGCGTGACGCGTCGATGCACGCAAGCTGATAAAATCCCTTGTCCTGCATGGCAGCCGACCATATCGACTTATAAAACGCGTCGTACGCCTCGTCGGTTTTGCCCTGTTTTCTCAGCGCGAGACCGAGATTGTAGTAAGGCTCGCAGTCGTACGGGTTTGGGTTTTTCCAGGTCGATTTTTTTATCGCCTCGCGGAAATGCTTTTCAGCCTTTTCAAACAGTCCGCGCTCGTACAGGTATCTGCCGTAAGCGTTGTTGAGACGTATATCCGTCTTGTCGCGGCGCAGACCTTCGAGGTAATAGTCCTCGGGCGAGAATGTCGCGTGGCGGTACTGCTCCAAATGCAGCGCCGTCAGATACAATTCCTCCGCCGTTGCTATCTCCGATGGTTTCTTGCACGCCTCGGCGGGCGCAGGCGTCTTTTCATACGTTTTCGGTTCGGGAGTGTATGAAATGATTACGTTGCCGTCACCGTCCGTAAGCGTCAGCGTCAAGTCCTCTTCGCTGTCGCCGATAAGTTCTATTTCCTCGTAAAACGGCTTGTCTGGCGCAAGTTCAACGTCCTTTTCCGTCTTTTTTTCAATTCTGCCCGACAGCGTTACATTCACCGTTATTTTTTCGGGCGAGTACGCGCTTATATACGCCTTGCCGTCCTTGACTTCAAGATTTACTGCGGCTTTAAGACTCGCGTTCTTGACCGCGCCGACCGTCTTGTACGGCAGGAAATACTGCGTAAACGTCTTTTCCTCATACGGCGCGATAAACGTAAAGTCGGGCTGATTGTCTGTGAAAACGCCCGTCATAAGCTCTATGTAAGGACCGTTCTCGTCGGTCAAATTGCGGTCCCAAGCTTTGCCGAAATCACCGCAGCCCCACGTCCACTGTTTTTTGCCGGGGGATATGTGGTGATCCGCTATGTGCAAAAGACCAGCCCCGCGTCCGTAATCGTAGTTGCCGATAAAATCGTAGTCCGAGTGGTACGCCATATAAGACGTCGGAACGGGGATATTCTTGTACATGGAAATATCCACGCCCTCGCTGTAATCCATTTTGTAATACGTGCTCGTGGATATGGGGAAACGCGACACGTCCCGCTTGCCGTGATCCATTACCGCGTGAACGTCGGGCGGGAAAATCGACTTTGTGTTTTCGTTTACCGGCACGGCCGGATTTGCCCACCACAAAAACGTCTGCGGTCTGTCGGTCTGGTTGTATATCTGACCCTTTATTTCGAGATACGCCTTGCCGGGGTAGAGCGTGAACCGCGCCATACCCTTCATGCGGTGCATCTTTTCTATCTCGCCGACCGTAACGGTTGCGCTGCCGTCCTCGTTCTCGCACATTGTAAAGTCAACGGGGTCGAACGTTGAGGGACGGTGATGCTGCGGCCAGTTAAACTCGATACCGCCCGATACCCAAGGACCGGCAAGTCCCACAAGCGCGGGCTTTATTACCTCGTTGTGGTACACCGCGTCATAGCCGTTCGTTTTATCGTATATTCTGTGTATTTTGCCGCCTATCTCCGGCAGCACCATCACAAGGAGATACTCGTTTTCAAGGTATACCGCCGTGTAGCTTTTATCTGTTTTCTCGTCCGATATGCTTTCGCGTACCGCATGGGGATAAACTCTTCCGGAACTGCCCTGATAAACGCGCTTTTCGAGGAACATCGGCAGCTTGCTTGCCTTTCCCGCCTCATACGTGGGTATTACGACGTCCTCGCTCCATAATTTTACTTTTTCCATTTCATTTCTCCTCTCGGAATTTATGCACATGTACATTATATATTGTTTTTGAGGTAATATCAATACCGTAAATCATTTATTTGTGCTTTTTGTATATCGGGAAACAAAAATGATATGCTCGCGTAACGATAATGTTACAAAAACCGTGCGAAATATGTTGCGAAAATTCGTCGTTTATGATAAAATTATAATAACATACTATGTGTAGAAGGGGAGAAAATACTATGAATAAGCTTTTAAAAACAGTTCTGGCGTTTACGCTGGCTATGTCCATGACACTGCCCGTATTCGCGGAACCGACGGACACACAGGAAGGCGAAACTGAGGCGACGCCCGCACCGGTAACGGAGTCCAATGTGTTCAGCGATATTAACACGGAGAATTTCGCATGGGCAAAGCCGTACATACTCGATATGCACGAAAAAGGACTTATATCTGGCTACGAGGACGGAACGTACAGACCCGATAATGACGTTACGCGTCAGGAGGCTTTTTCGCTGTTCGCGAGAGCGATGGGTTCGAACGACCCCGTGAACGCCGAGGTTCTTAAAATCGCGCACGACAAATATGACGCGATAATAAAGAATTACAAGCTTACGTGGGGTACGGACGAAATAGCGTATCTTATGTACAAGGGCGCGCTTAAAAAGACGGATCTCGACACGTATCTTCTCGACCAGGAGAAAGCAACGCCTATGGCGCGCTTTGAGGCGGCTATTATAATCACAAAGGCTATGGGCGGCGAGGAAAAGGCTCTCGCCGACCTCGGAGTTGTGCTTGACTACACCGACGCGAGAGAAGTACCGTCAAACGCGATACAGTACGTGGCATACGCGAGTGACGCGGGTATTATGGAAGGCATGGGCGACGGCACGTTCTCGCCGAATACGCCCGTAAAGAGAAGTCAGATTGCCGTAATGCTTTCGCGCACGGTCGATAAGACGAATTACAAATTTATAAGCGGACTTCTCACCGAGATTGATACCGACCAAAAAACGATAACGGTAAAAAATGATAAGGACGAAGACGAAACGTATACCTACAGTGATGAATCAAGCTTTAAAGACCTCGGCGACGAAACGCAGCCTGCCGATATGCCGGTCAACGTTGAATCCGTAATAACGCTTTCGGGCAAGACAGTATCGTCGGTAGACGCCGTTTCCGAACTTCCAAACGAAACGGTTGTGGGAAAATATGTAAGCTACGCGTCAACATCGGGTAAAACGTCCGTCAGAATAACGCTTGAAGATACGGGCGAAACGAAAAGCTACGAGTGCCTGCCGGACTTGTCCGTAACATATCAGGGCAGCCCCGCGACGGTAAAGAGTTTCACCAAGGGCGACGTTCTCACACTTGAACTTAAAAACGGCAAAATCGCCAAGATAAACGGCAACAACAAGACGGTGACAATTTCCGGCGCGATAGTCGAAAGCGTTGATATAGAGAACGGCGTGCATATTACGATTTCGCACGGCGACGACGAATACGACGGCAAAACGTATGAGGTGAGCAGCAACGTATCGGTTAAGAAGAATGACGTAACCGTCGGACTTGACAGCATCTATCCCGGCGACAAGGTAAGGCTTGAACTCGAATACGATGTTATTACCGAAATTCGCGCAACGTCATCGACAAAAACCACGGAAGGCACGATAAAGAGCCTTACGATTGCATCTCCCGAATCAACAATGACGCTTAACATAAAGGGCGAGGAACAGACGTACACGATCCCGAAGGACGTTGTTATAACGGTTAACGGAGAGGAAGGATCGCTTTACGATTTCAGAGTGGGAGACCTCGTAAAAGTAACAACCGAAAGCGACGCGATTACAAAGATTGTCGCTACATCGACGCAGGAATCGTCGGGCGACGTTACGGGCGTTGTAACGGGAATTAACACCTCGTTCGGCGTTGTAAGCGTTAAAGTGGACGGCTCGGAAATCCCCTTAAACGTATTCTGCAAAGACGACTCAACAACGTTTGTATCGGTTGACGGCAAATCAAAGAAGATGAAGGACGTAAAGGTAGGTCAGACGGTAGAGGTTAAGGGTACCGTTTCGAACGGCGTTTTCGTAGGCAAACTGTTTGTAATAGTTGCTGAGGCGAAATAAAAGCCAATATACAATAAAAATCGGTGGTCAAGGTGATACAAATATGTATCGCCTTGCTTGCCGTCACGGTCAAATATTTTACATGATGTAAGGCAGAGGTGAGGAAATGAACCGCTTTAAAAAATACTCGGGATATATTGCGGCGTTTATATTCAGCGTAGCGGTGATCGCGGTGTATAAGACATTTGATAATTTCGGCAGCATTGCCGGCTGGATCGGCGCGCTCTTTGCGGCGCTAAAGCCGTTTATCGGCGCGTTTGCGATTGCCTATATCCTTAATATGCCCGCGAAACGGCTCGAAAAGCTTTTCACACGCGCCAAAAATAAATTCGTAAGCAGCCATTCGCACGGTTTAAGCATACTTGTTGTGTACCTTGCCGCGCTGCTTGTGGTGGCGTTTCTCTTGTATCTGCTTATACCTGCGCTCGTTGAAAATCTTTTGGACTTCGTGCAAAACCTCGATTCATACGCGAACTCTCTGTCGCGGTTTATAAACGAGTCGAGCCTTGCGCAGAAACTCAACCTGCAGGCGGTCGATTTTTCAAAGACGGTCGAGGCGTTTATAGACACCATCGACATGTCAACGCTCCAGACATACGCCCGCGGCGTTGTGAATTTTACGAGTGGTTTCATAAATGTATTTGTTGCGTTTATCGCCTCGATTTACATGCTTTTGGATAAGGATCGTCTGCGCCGTCTGTTCGTGCGGCTGATGAATTTGATGTGCAAGGATAAGACCGTGACGTATATCACCGTTCACACGAAAAAAACAAACGAGGTATTTACGAATTATATATATTCAAGGCTGTCGTGCAGTATAATAATGGCTATACTGTGCAGCGTTATACTGTCGCTCATGGGCGTGAAATACGCGCTTATCCTCGGAATATTCATAGGCGCGATGGACATGATACCGTATTTCGGCTCGATTATTTCGAGCATTATCGCCGTGCTTATAACTTTTCTGACAGGCGGATTTTGGCAGGGAATATGGTCGGCTGTCGTGCTGCTCTTATTGCAGCAGTTCGACGGAAACGTACTCGGCCCAAAAATAATGGGCGACTCGCTTGAAATGCGTCCGCTGTGGATAATTTTCGCGATTTCTGTCGGCGGTACGCTGTTCGGATTTATAGGCATGCTTATTTCCGTACCTATTTTTGCAATAATAAGAATAGTTCTTTCGGACTACATCGAAACACGCGAAAAACTGAAAGCGGAAAAGGCAGAAGGAGAGGGTGACACGGCTGATGAATAGTATAGCCGTTATAGGCGGCGGTGCGTCGGGACTGGCAGCGGCAATATCAGCCGCAAGCATGGGCGCGCACGTCACCGTATACGAAAGCGGCGCAAGAGTGGGGAGAAAGATACTCGCCACCGGCAACGGACGCTGCAACATGACAAATCGAAACGCGTCCGCCGAGCATTACCACGGCGCGGACGTAGATTTTGTGCGCGGCGCACAGGAAAAATTCTGGGTGGAGGATACGCTCGGATTTTTTTTGTCTCTCGGCGTTATTACAAAAACAGAACAAGACGGCAGGGTATACCCCTACAGCGACCGCGCGTCCTCCGTGCTTGACGCGCTGCGGCTCAAACTCGACACTCTCGGAGTACGCGTGGTAACGAATTATGAAGTTAAAAGCGTTAAGCGAAAAAATAACCGCTTTTTAATCGTACCGTACCGCGGTGAAAGCGAAACTGCCGACGCGGTGATAGTCGCGACAGGCGGCAGAGCCGCGCCCAACCTCGGCTCAAAGGGCGGCGGTTACGATATACTGAAGGGGCTGGGTCACACCGTTACCGATACGCGCCCGTCGCTCGTTCAGCTTAAAACCGAAACGGAAACGGTGAAAAAGCTTAAAGGCATACGCATAACAGCTGAGGCAAGCATAGACGGCGCGAGCGAGTACGGCGAAATACTGTTTACCGACTACGGTCTGTCGGGCATAGCGATTTTCTCGCTTACCGCATACCTCGACAAACAAAAAACGGTGTCGCTCGACATTATGAGCGGCACGGACAAAGAAGAACTGATTTCCATGCTTACCAAGCGCGCACAACTCATGTCCGATGTACCGCTTGAAAGCTACTTTACCGGTATGCTCGACAAGCGCGTCGGACAGGCTTTGTTAAAGTCAGCGGGAATTACTCCGCTGTCACGTCCGAGCCGTACGCTTACCGAAACGGAAATCACGCGCCTTGCGGAAGTTATGAAAAAATGGGAATTTAAAATAGAAGGCACGATGTCGTGGAACAATGCCCAGACAACAAAGGGCGGAGCAGTTACACGCGAATTTGACAAGGACACAATGGAGTCAAAAATCGTAAAAGGTCTGTACGCGGCGGGCGAGGTGCTTGACATTGACGGCGACTGCGGAGGCTACAATTTACAGTGGGCGTGGTCGTCAGGCTGTCTTGCCGGCAGAAACGCCGCATTAAGGGAGGAGAACCATAAATGAAGGATTCAATGAAAATAACCGTCGGCTATCAGTTTATGTATATTCTGCTGACATATCTCGCGTCCGCGGCAATTGCGGCAATGTTCGGAATGTTCATATTCTACCAATTTATCGATAAAAACATAGCCAAGCAAATTTTGTCCGTCGGACTTATCGCCGTTGAGGCGGCGATGCTCTACGTGACCGCAAAAAAATTCGCGAGCCGCGATATAAAGGACTACACGCCGCTTAAAGAAAGCAAGGTAAAGGGCGTACTGTTCGGCGTGTCTGTTGCGGCGTTTGATATTATTCTCGTTATCGCGCATAAAGCCGTATGGGGTGCTTTTTCCATACCTCTTGAAGAAGGCGGAAGGGCGCTTTCATCCGCAGGCGCGGTAGCGTATAACTTTATTTTTAATATTTTGACGTTTGCGTACAACGGTTTTATGACCGACCCGCAGCATGGCTATATCGGATTGATTACGGTCGTGCTTATGGTCGTTGTGCCGATAGCGGCGACGACATTCGGATATATCGCGGGCTGTAAGAGATTTGAGCTTGCGGAAAACCTCGATAAGCTGATATATGAAAAGGAAGATAAGGAGGGAGACAAGAAATGACACTTCAGGAAATTATCGACGACAGTAAAAACATTGTCTTTTTCGGCGGCGCGGGTGTATCGACCGAAAGCGGCATACCCGATTTCCGCAGTGTGGACGGACTGTACAATCAAAAATACGACTATCCGCCCGAAACGATACTGAGCCATACCTTCTTTATGAACAAGACCGAGGAATTTTTCAAATTTTACCGCGACAAGATGATTATACGCGGCGCAAAGCCGAATAAGGCGCATATTGCGCTTGCGCGTCTTGAAGAAAAGGGCAAGCTGAAAGCCGTTATAACACAGAACATCGACGGACTCCACCAAGCCGCCGGCAGTAAAAACGTCATAGAACTGCACGGCTCGACGCTCCGCAACTACTGTATGGACTGCGGCAGATCTTACGGCTTAGATTTCGTTGCCGCGTCGGAGGGCGTGCCGAGATGCGAGTGCGGCGGTATCGTCAAGCCGGACGTTGTGCTGTACGAGGAAATGCTCGACGATAACGCGATTCGCTCCGCCGTTTCGTATATTTCAAAAGCCGACACGCTTATAGTCGGCGGTACGTCGCTTAACGTCTATCCCGCGGCGGGGTTCGTAAACTATTTCGGCGGCAGACATCTCGTGATTATAAATAAAGCGTCCACTCCCGCCGACAGCAGAGCCGAACTCGTCATAAACGCCCCCATAGGCGAGGTTCTCGGTGGACTTGAAATATAAAATCAAAAAAGAACGTATCGCGTGATACGTTCTTTTTGTCTTTGCTTTAACCGTCCAACTCCTCAACGTCGTCAAACATAAAACGAACTGCGCATTCCTCATAGTCAATGTGGTAATGTCCGCAGTACCAGCGGTCGTAGTCGAGCCGTTCTTCTATTGTGTCGAGCCATTCCTCGGTTGATTTGTCGACTGTGCTTTGATCCAAACCCGGGATAAAGGCGTGCGTCGGCTCGTACTTTTTCGGACACGTATGCGATAAAACAAAATCCACGCACCAATTTGCCTCGTCGAGCTGTCGCTCCACATGCTCCTTTATTTCCTCCGACGGTTGCTCCGTGTCAAACCACGGCTCGCCCGACATGAGACGCGCATACTTGTCCACGGAATACGCGCCGCCTATCGCTATCGCCGTTCTGCCGTCAAAGTCGTAAATCTCGCCGTCAACCGCGAACAGCAGATTGGGGTATTCCTTCTCGTAATATACAAGCCCGCCGTGCCAGCGCTTTATCTCATACGAGTCAATCTCCGACGGGCGTTCCTCGTGGTTGCCGTGAATCATAAACATCGTTATCGGATAGTCGCGCAATTCTTCTTTAAGTTCCTCGTCCGATTCGCCGAGATAGTAGTTTATTCCCGCATCGCCGAGGATTATCATTATATCGTCGGGCGTTGTCGCATATTCCACGCAGGCGTAGTAAACCTTATCAAAATATCGGTGCGTGTCACCGGTTATGTATATGCTCATATAAATTTCTCCTATCACGTTTAATCTTCTAATTCCTTATTTAATTCTTCTATTAGTTCCGTTATAAATTCTTTTTTGTTCACTGTGTTTTCGTCTAAGTTTTTAACTATAGCTTCTATTTCTTCTTTTGCTCTATCCAAATTCTTTTTATTATGTTCATCTTTATGTTTATGGATGTATTTTATTTTGTCCCATATAACCTTTTTATCAGTTTTATCTAAAGGCAATTGAATGTTTTCTAATAACTCCATATCCAAGAATCCATTTACCGTTTTTAACGGTCCGCTCCTTATGTCAGGGTTCTCTTTTTTTGCTTTATCATATGCATCCAGATATTCATCATGATATAAGTATAAGCCTATTCCGTTCATTATAGTATGTAAATTACCTGTTTTTGGATCTTTATGAAACGGTTGAAATGAAATCAAAAATGCGGATTCATTTTTTTTATTGTCCTCAACTATTACATCAATACCAATCCAATCTTTTGTTTTACCTTGCGGAGTAGTCAAATATACTTGCGGTTCAAACGTTACTTTATCCTTTTTTATGATTTTTACGGTTTTTACTTTAATTCCATCCTCATCTTCTTTTGTCTTTAACTCCAAATATTCTTTTAAGTCATCTCGTTCTTTCTTTCGCCTCTTTAAATATTCTTCACTCAACTTCTCAAACGGAACATTCTCAAAAAAAATGTTTCCTATAATTTCTTTTACTTCTCTTTCTAATGAAATTTTTTTCTCGCTCATTTTAATTTCCTCCTTTTTTATCTATTTTATCACGCTGTAACATACAAGTCAATATTCATTGTTATAGCGTGGAATACAGGAAGTAAGAACAAAAAAGAGCGTATCGATGATACGCTCTTTTTACCCTTTTTATCCGCACATATCCTATCCGCCTATTTGGCATTTAAGACCGCTCTTTTTCGCATTTTCGAGCAAAAGCTGCATATGGTCGTTCGGTATAAGCGGCAAATCGCCCATAAGGTACTCTCTGCCCAGACCCTCGTATTTGCCCTGACCGAGTCTGTGGTACGGGAGCAGGTGCAGATGTTCAACCCCCGGCAGTGACGCCGCGAACATCGCTATATCATATATTTCCGACGGCGTGTCGTTGAACGTCGGTATAACCGGTACGCGTATCGTGAGGTTTACCATACCGCTTTCGGCAATTTTACGCGCGTTTTCACGTATCAGCTCATTCGGCTGACGCGTAAACTCCTTATGTTTCGCGCTGTTCATATGTTTTATATCCATAAGTACGTAGTCGAGATAGGGGAGGTATTTCTGTATCGTTTCCCACTTCGCAAAGCCGGTCGTTTCGATAGCCGTGTTAATTTCAAGCTCTTTGGTCGCACGTAAAAGATGCGGCGCAAAGTCCGGCTGCAAAAGCGACTCGCCGCCCGAAAGTGTGAGACCGCCGCCACTCCTTACATAGTAGAACCTGTCCTGAAGTATGATAGGCAAAAGCTCCGCGACGGTAACGTCCTTACCCATGATTTTTTCCTTGCCCTCGAACATCATCGGCTGAACGTCAAACTCCTGCGACTCGGGGTTGCAGCACCAGCGGCAACGCAAAGCACAGCCCTTCAGAAATACGATCGTGCGTATTCCCGGACCGTCGTGTATGGAATATTTTTGTATGTCGAATATACGACCCTTTGCGTTTAAGTAATTTTCCATGTCAAATCCCTTTTACAGCTTTAGTCAACGAAATTCGCCTGTTCCGTTCTTGCGATTATATCGTCCTGCAGCGAACGTGAAAGCGTTGTGAACAGCGCACTGTAGCCAGCCACGCGGACAACGAGCGACTTGTAGTTTTCGGGGTGTTTCTGCGCGTCCAAAAGCGTTTCCTTGCTTACGACGTTAAACTGCATGTGCATACCCTTCTGGTCGAAGTACGCTCTGATATACGAAACGAAGTTTTTAAGTCCTTCTATACCGCTGAGAGCCGACGGGTGGAACTTCTGATTGTAGAGCGTTCCGTTTGACGCGATACCGTGGTCAAGCTTTGCGACGGAGTTAGCAGCAGCCGTGGGACCGAGACGGTCGCTGCCGCTGCGCGGGCCTACGCCGTCGGCAATAGGCGTGTTCGCAAGTCTGCCGTCGGGCGTCGCGCCTGTCTGCTCGCCAAGAGGCACGTTAGCCGAAACGGGGTACAGTCCGGCATGGAACTGACCGCCGCGCGGATTATAATACTTCTCAACCTCACGTGTATACACGTACGCAACGTCACGCGCGAACAGGTCAACCTCTTCAATATCGTTGCCGTACTTGGGGAGCTCGTCTATCATTTCGAGCAGCTTGTCATAGCGCGCAACGTCCTCTTTTGACGACGTACCCGCAAGGAACATTCTGCATATTTCCTCAATCTGCGCTTTAGTGACCGGCTTACCCATATCCGCAAGGTTCTTGACAACCTCAGCCGTCGCGTTCTTAGCCGCTTTCGGCGTAAGACCTCTGCCGTAGTTATGTAAAAGCGCATCCTTGAATTCAGCCATCGACACGAGTTTTTTGTCAAATACGAGCGTTCTTATCGCGTTGAGCGCGTCCGTCATATTCGCGATACCGAAACCCTGCGGACCGGTGAAGTTATAGTGAGCGCCGCCCTCCTGTATCGTCTTGCCGCGCGCGATACAGTCGTCAATCATCATCGATACGAACGGCAGCTGTCCGCGCTCGCCGTGTGCAACGTCAATGGCGTTGTCGGCGTTTACCATGAGTTGTATCATGTACTTCATCTGCGCCTTGTACGCGTCGTAGAACTCGTCAAACGTTTTCATCTGCAAAACATCGCCGGTCTTTAAACCGACCTGCACGCCCTTGTCAACGCCGTTCGAGAATACAAGCTCCAGCGGACGGCACATGTTGAAGAACGCCGCGTCGTGCCAGCCGTCGGTTTTATGCGACGCCTGCGGCTCAACGCAACCGATTATGTTGTAGTCACGCGCGTCCTCCAAGGTGACTCCTCTGCTCATAAGCGCGGGAATAATAACCTCGTCGTTGTAGTACGCGGGGAGTCCTACGCCCGTGCGCGTAAGTTCGGCGCATTTTATCATAAATTCGTTCGGCGTACCGTTCCAGATACGCACCGAGAACGACGGTGCGGGGAGACGCGTGTGCATAGACGCCTGAATACAAAGGAAAGACAGGTCGTTCGTCGCGTCAAGACCGTCGCGTGTCTGACCGCCTGCGCAAAGGTTCTGGAACAAGCTGTAACCCGCGAAACCCTCCGCCGACGCCGCGTCACGAACTTTATTGAGGTCGTTCAGCTTTATCCATATACAGTCGAGCAGTTCCTGCGCAAACTCACGCGTCAGTATTCCTTTTTCAATATCCGCCTTGTAGTAGGGGTACATATACTGGTCGAAACGTCCCGGTGAAATCGAGTGACCGCTTGCCTCCATCTGAATGAGCATCTGCACGAACCAGAACGACTGACACGCCTCATAGAATGTGTCCGCGCCGTTTTCGGGTACTTTCGCGCAGTTTTTCGCAATCTGCATAAGTTCCTGCTTACGCGTGGGGTCGGTGCATTTCTGCGCCTTTTCGTAAGCGAGATTGGCGTAGCGGCGCGCGTAATTTATCGCCGCGCGGCACGAGATAAGACACGACTCCAAAAATTCGTGTCTCTTTGAGTAGTCGCTGTCGTAGACGTTAGCCTTATTCAATTCGTTTTCAAGGATTTCCATGTAGCCCTTAAAACCTATCTGCACGACCTTGCCGTAGTCAACTGTTACGTGTCCCACGCCGTTGTAGAAATAGTTGCCCGGCGTGAACATGTTATGCTCTATTGCGAGCCTCGCCTCGGGGGCCATGTACGCTGTCGCAAGCTCGCTCGTGGTCTTGCCCTTCCAGTACGGGTACACCTCGCGCAGAGCGCGTTTTGTTTCCTCGCTTATGTGGAACGGGTCAGCCTCACGCGTTTCGACCGTGTCAAATTCAGCCTCCAGCCACTCATACGAGTATTCGGGGAACACCTGACAACTTCTCGGCGCTTTCGTAGCGCTGCCGACTATAAGCTCGTTGTCGCGAATCGTTATCGGGATGTTTTCGAGTATGTGTTCAAACGCCATGGCGCGGCGCTTAACGTTCGGCAAATCCTCGGTCTGCCTGTAGCTTTCCGTAAGCAGTACGGCTCTGTCAGCCTCAATTTCGGGCATCTTCGCGAACAAATCGTCCAAAAGCTTGTCTATTCGTTCGGTTCTGGGTATATCTTCGGTATTGAATGTTCTCATAACGCTACTCTCCTATGCTAATATATATTTTTTATATTATACCACAATATATTGAAAATTTCAATATATTTTTTTCAAGATGTTGTGATTTTTTGTACCGGATTGAGCAAAGCGCACTACATTCGGAATAAATCGGCGCGGCGAGGGTAAAATAATACCGGAAGGAGCAACGGAATATGAAAAAGAAAAACAATAACCACGTGATTTTCAGCCCCGAAATGTCCGACCTCGACAGCGGACATATCGCGTCGGCAACCGATTGTACGGGGCTTATGCCGTTCGCGCCGGAAAGCAGGGAGGAAAGGAAATCGTACAAGGCGATTTACGACTATTCTCCCGACGAAACGACGCGCGCGGACGCGAAAAAACGATAACGCAAGACCTCCCGCTTTCATGCGGGAGGTTTTTAATATTTTCTACTTGCAACGCGGCGTATTTTTTGCTATAATAATACAAATAAGTCATAATGAGGTACGCATATTGAAAACAAAGGATTTTTACTACGAACTTCCCAAGGAACTTATCGCGCAGGAGCCGATAAGCGACAGGAGCGCGTCGAGACTGATGGTTCTCGATAAGGAAAGCGGGAAAACGGAGCATAGACATTTTTACGATATAACAGATTACATCAATGCGGGCGACACGCTTGTATTAAACGATACAAAGGTAATTCCCGCGAGACTGCACGGCGTTAAAGATGGTACGGGCGGAGCGATAGAGTTTCTGCTCCTTACTAAACGCTCTCTCGACGTGTGGGAGGTAATATTAAAGCCCGGTCGCAAGGCAAAGCCCGGAGCGAGGTTTGTGTTCGGCAACGGTGAGCTTCGCGCGGAGATAATCGACATTGTAAACGAGGGCAACCGCCTTGTAAAATTTGAGTACGAGGGTGTGTTCGAGGAGGTTCTCGACCGTCTCGGTGAAATGCCGCTGCCGCCGTACATAACGAAAAAGCTGGAGGACAAGGACAGGTATCAGACGGTATACGCGAAAAACAACGGCAGCGCAGCCGCGCCTACCGCGGGACTGCATTTTACGCCGGAGTTGCTCGGCAAAATCAAGGAAAAGGGCGTAAATATTGGCTTTGTGACACTGCACGTCGGACTGGGAACATTTCGTCCCGTAAAGGCGGAGGATATAAAAGACCACAAAATGCACTCCGAGTTTTACGTTCTGCCCGACGAAACAGCCGAACTTGTGAACAGGACGAAGGAAAAGGGCAGACGCGTAATTTCGGTCGGCACGACGGCTACGCGCGTTCTTGAAACGGTGGGTATGAACGGCTTGCCGCTTAAAGGCGCGACCGGCTGGACGGATATATTCATAAGTCCCGGAAGTGAATTTCACGTCATTGACGCGCTTATCACAAATTTCCACCTTCCCGAGTCCACTCTCATTATGCTTGTGAGCGCGCTTGCGGGCAGGGAAAACGTGCTTAACGCGTACGCCGAGGCGGTTAGGGAAAAGTACCGATTTTTCTCGTTCGGCGATGCTATGTTCATTAAATAGAAACGCGGCGAGGTGAAAAATTTGAACGGAACATTTAAGATACTGCACACAAACGGACTTGCCAGACGCGGCGAGTGCGACACGGTTCACGGCAAAATACAAACCCCCGTGTTTCAGAACGTCGGCACGCTCGCGGCAATAAAGGGCGCACTGTCGACCGAGGATTTAAAGACGGTCGGCTGTCAGGTCGAACTGTCAAACACATACCATCTGCACCTTCGCCCGGGCGACAAGGTTATAAAAAAACTCGGCGGACTGCATAAATTTATGAACTGGGACAGACCGATACTTACCGACAGCGGCGGATTTCAGGTGTTCTCACTCGCCGGACTTCGCAAAATCACCGAGGAGGGCGTTTCGTTCGCGTCGCACATAGACGGTCACAGGATATTCATGAGACCCGAGGAAAGTATGCAAATACAGTCGAACCTCGCGTCAACAATAGCAATGGCGTTCGATGAGTGCATAGAAAATCCCGCGCCGAAGGATTACGTCAAGCAGTCGGTTGACAGAACGTACCGCTGGCTTGTACGCTGTAAGGCGGAAATGGAACGGCTGAACTCCCTTGACGAAACAATAAACAAAAATCAGCTTTTGTTCGGCATAAATCAGGGCGGCACATATGACGACCTGCGTATAGAACATATGCAGCGCATAGCGGAACTTGACCTTCCCGGCTACGCTATAGGCGGTCTGGCGGTGGGCGAGAGCCACGAGGAAATGTACCACATACTGGACGTAACGCTGCCGCACGCGCCCGCGAACAAGCCGCGCTATCTCATGGGCGTGGGAACGCCGTCGAATATTATAGAGTCGGTGGCGCGGGGCGTTGACTTTTTCGACTGCGTAATGCCGACAAGAAACGCGCGTCACGGTTTCATATTCACGCGGCACGGCACAATGAACATGAAAAACGAAAAATACGCACTCGACACGCGCCCGATTGACGAGGAGTGTAACTGCCCGACGTGTAAAAGGTATACGAGGGCGTATATAAGACATCTGTTTAAGGCGGGCGAAATGCTCGCGATGCGGCTTTGCGTAATTCACAATCTGCACTTCTACAACGAGCTTACAGAGAGGATAAGAACGGCAATAGAAGAGGACAGGTTCGAGGAATTTCGGCGTGAAAATACGGAAAAGCTTGCGCAAAGACTGTAAAAAAATATGATTTAATATAAAAAGAAAGGATGATGTATCATGGCTAATCCGACCGCATTGGATTACGCGAAAATGTGCGCCGACAGCGTTATGGGGGATTACACGCCCGACACACTGCCGCCCGCAGACCGTTTCCATTATCACCAGGGCGTATTTTTGACGGGCGTTGAGAAAATCTACCACCTGTCGCACGAGGAAAAGTACAGAACGTACATACGCGAATGGGTCGATAAGCATATCGACGAGGACGGCAACAGTTCGAGCGCCGACCTTACGGAGTTTGACGACATTCAGCCGGGTGTGCTGCTCTTTAACCTGTTTGAATCGACGGGCTATTTAAAGTACAAGAAAATGCTCGACAGAATGTTCGACGCGGTTGAAAAGTGGCCCACCAACGCAAAGGGCGGAGTGTGGCACAAGTACCGCAACAAGAACCAGATGTGGCTTGACACGATGTACATGATGGGATTTTTCACAGCCATGTACGCGAACAAGTTTAACGTGCCGTATATGTACGACAAGATCTGCACACAGGTAAAGCTGATACGTGAGAACATGACGAACCCCGAAACGGGGCTGCTCTACCATATGTGGGACGACACTCATCAGCATATTTTCGCCGACCGCGAGACAGGACTTATAAAGGTACACTGGGGACGCGCCATGAGCTGGTACGTTGTGGCTCTGTCCGAATTTACGTCGCTCGCGCCGAAGGACAGCGAATTGTACGCGTTATCCGTAAAAATAGGCAAAGAGCTTTTGGACGTTTTGAAGACGTATCAGGACAAGGAAACGGGTATGTGGTACCAGGTACTCGACAAGGTAAACGACCCGCGCAACTGGCTCGAAACTTCGGCTACGTCGCTTATAACATACGCTGCGGCGAAGTTCCGCAACAACGGCGTAATCGGCGAGGAATACGACGATATGATCATCGCGGGCTATAACGGCGCGCTTTCAAAGACGGAGAGCGACGGCAATAAGCTGAGCGTTACCGGCGTGTGCGTAGGCACGGGCGTCGGACGCGAGGACTACTATTTCTACCGTCCGACCGTCGCGAACGACCTTCACGGTGCGGGCGCGTTTATTATGATGTGTACCGAGGTATATAAGTTTATGACCGCACGCGGCGAATAATTTTCGTTATCGGTAAAATATGTATTGAAAAAAGCATTATATTCGTGTATAATGGATATAACAGGCAATAAACGGTCTCTTTAACGAAGGGAGAATTCGCGCATGAAAGCAAAATACAAAAGAGTGCTGCTTAAAATAAGCGGCGAGGCGCTTGCAGGTCCGAACGGTTTCGGACTTGACGAGCCTACCATTTCAAGCATAAGCGAGAACATAAAAAAAGTAACCGATATGGGCGTGCAGGTTTCAATCGTGGTGGGCGGAGGTAACATATGGCGCGGCAGGAGCGGCGAGAATATGGACAGAACGAGAGCCGACCACATGGGTATGCTCGCGACCGCGATAAACGCGCTTGCGCTGTGCAGCGCACTTGAAAATCTCGAAGTGCCGACGAGAGTGCAGACCGCTATCGAAATGCGCCAGGTAGCCGAGCCTTACATAAGAGGCAAGGCGATAAGGCATCTCGACAAAGGCAGGGTCGTCATATTCGGCTGCGGCACGGGTAATCCGTTCATGTCAACCGATACCGCCGCGGCTTTAAGAGCCGTTGAAACGGAGGCGGACGTGATACTGCTCGCGAAGAAGGTCGACGCGGTTTACGACAGCGATCCCAACATTAACCCGAACGCCAAGAAATACGACGCGCTGTCGTTCAGCGATATACTTTCAAAAAATCTCGGCGTTATGGACTCCACGGCGGCGTCGCTGTGCCGCGACAACAATCTGCCCATTCTCGTATTCGGTCTTAACGACCCCGTTAATATCGTAAGAGCCGTAAAGGGCGAGAAGATAGGCACGCTTGTAAATAAGGACGGAAAGCTTTAATACATAAATATAAAGGAGGACACGCACAATGGCTAAATATCCCGAAATAGAAAGTAAAATGGAAAAGAGAATCGACGCGTACGCGTCGGAACTTAAAACAATTCGCGCAGGACGCGCAAACGCGCAGGTGCTCGACAAGGTGGCAATCGACTACTACGGCACAATGACGCCGATACAGCAGGTAGGCTCGATTTCGTCGCCCGAGCCGAGACTGCTCGTAATTCAGCCGTGGGACGTGACGGTATTAAAGGAAATCGAGAAGGCTATAAACGCCTCTGACCTCGGCATATCGCCGCAGAACGACGGCAAGGTTATACGCCTTAATTTCCCGCCGCTTACGGAGGAGAGAAGAAAAGAACTTGTTAAAACGGTAAAAAAATACACCGAGGAGGCAAAAATCCAGATAAGGAACATTCGCCGCGACGCTCTCGAAGAGTTCAAAAAGCAGAAGAAGGACGGCGAAATGACCGAGGACGACGTTAAGGGCGCGGAAAAGGATGTACAGAATATTACCGATAAGTACGTTAAGGAGATCGACTCGATCTGCGCCGCGAAGGAAAAGGAAATATTGGAAGTATAAGAACGTTGCGCGGGCGGATATTATCCGCCCCCGCATTTTAATATCAAAAATAAAGCCCGAAAGGAATACAAAATGCTGTTTGGACGTAAAAGGAAAGTCAAAATCGATGAAAACCGTCTGCCGCGACATGTGGGAATAATCATGGACGGCAACGGAAGATGGGCGAAGAAAAGAGGACTGCCGCGCAGCGCGGGTCACAGCGCGGGCGCGGAGGCACTGAAAAAAATAGTCACCGAGGCGAATAATCTCGGTATAGAGTACGTAACGGTATACGCGTTCTCAACCGAGAACTGGAAAAGACCGGCGGACGAGGTAAAATATCTAATGTCGCTTTTGCTCGACTACCTCAAAAACGCCGAGAAAAATCTCGCAGGCGACAACACGGTCATACGCGTTATCGGTTCGAGGGCTGAACTCGGCGACGAGATACGCGAGCAGATTTTAAAAACGGAAAAACTGACGGAGCACAACACAGGCACGGTTTTAAACATAGCCTTAAACTACGGAGGACGCGAGGAGATAACCCGCGCCGCAAGAGAGTTGTGCGCCGATGTGAAAGACGGGCTGCTCGATACAGAAAGTATTGATGAAAAGGCTGTTGAGGACAGACTCTATACACACGGTCAGCCCGATGTGGACTTACTTATACGCACAAGCGGCGAGATGCGGCTTTCCAACTTCATGCTGTGGCAGGTGAGTTACGCGGAAATGTGGTTTACAGACAAGCTGTGGCCCGACTTTAAACCGGCGGACTTCAGACACGCCGTAAACGAGTTCGGGCATCGGGGAAGAAGATTTGGGGGGATATGACCAATGAAAACGAGAGTTATAACTTCTGTTGCGGCACTGTTGCTGTTTTTCGCGCTGCTGTTTTTGCCGGAGATATTCTTCGGGCAGCTTGTCGGAGATATCGTGTTTGCCGCCGCGGTTGCCGCAGTAATACTGTTCATGCTGTATGAATGTTACGCCGCATCAAAGGCGTCAAAGGCGATGCGCGTGACGGGTTTTATATGCTCGGCTATACTCATGGCTGCGGGCGTTCCGTTCGTTATCGGCTATAACTTCCACACAACCGCCGAACTTTGCGCAATGGCGGCGATACTCATTATATTTATAAACATGGTTCTCGTTGTTGCGCTGCACGGTAAATGGAGTTACAGGGATGTTCTTTCAAATGCGTTCCTTACCATGTACATTACGGTTTCGATGTCTTGTATAATGCTGTCAAAAAAATATTTCGGAAACGGTTACATGATGCTCGTATTTCTGTGCGCGTGGTCGTCCGACTCTTTCGCATACCTCACCGGACGGTTTATCGGCAAACATAAGCTTATACCGCACATCAGTCCGAATAAAACCGTCGAGGGCGCAATAGGCGGTATTGTAGGCGCGGCTGTTGTCTGCACGGTATACCTTCTTGTTTTAAACAACGCTTTGGGGCTTGACGTGCCGTGGCTTATCGTGGGCTCGCTTACCGGCGTTGCCGGCTCGCTGTTCGGTCAGATAGGCGACCTTGTCGCGTCGGCAATAAAGAGGGATACGGGCGTTAAGGATTTCGGAACGTTCTTCCCGGGTCACGGCGGATTTATGGACAGGTTTGACAGCGTTATGTTTATCGCGCCGTTTGTGTTCGGAATACTTGCCGCGATACTTTCGGTAGCATGAGATTTGATACGGAGTTATATAATATGGAATTTGAGCATAAAATATCAGTGCTCGGCTCAACCGGCTCGATAGGTACTCAGACGCTCGAAATTGCGCGGGAGTACAAGGGTATACGCGTCGAGGCAATGACGGCAAGGAAAAATATCGCACTGCTCGAAAAGCAGGTACGCGAGTTTAAGCCGCGCCTTGTATGCGTTACCGACGAGGATAAGGCAAAGGAACTTAAAATAAAGCTTGCGGACACCGATACAAAGGTAGTGTCGGGTGAGGAAGGGCTTGCGGAAACGGCTGCGTCAGGGAACGCTCAAACGGTCGTCACGGCAGTTGTGGGCATATCGGGTCTTTTGCCGACGATCGAGGCGATAAAGGCGGGGAAGAACATAGCACTCGCAAATAAGGAAACGCTCGTCACGGGCGGACATATAGTAACGCGTCTCGCGCGTGAACATGGCATAAAGCTGCTGCCGGTCGACAGCGAACACAGTGCGATTTTCCAGTCGCTCGAATGTTGCCGCGACAGGCGAGAAATAAAGCGTATACTGCTCACCGCGTCGGGCGGCCCGTTCTTCGGCAAAAAAAGAGAGGAACTTACAAACGTAAAGCCCGCCGACGCGTTAAAGCACCCCAACTGGAATATGGGCGCGAAGGTCACTATAGACTCCTCCACGCTTGTGAATAAGGGGCTGGAGGTCATGGAGGCGCGGTGGCTGTTCGGTACGGAGAACATAAAGGTACTCGTACACAGGCAGAGCGTCGTACATTCGGCTGTGGAATTCTGCGACAACGCCGTAATAGCGCAGCTTGGCGTGCCGGATATGAAACTGCCTATACAGTACGCGCTCACGTACCCGCACCGTCTGCCGATGAGCGGCAACGAACTTGACCTTTTCGCGTACCGCGATTTGATGTTTGAAGAACCCGATACGGAGACGTTTTTCGCGCTTAAACTCGCGTATGACGCGATGAAAGCGGGCGGCGTAATGCCGACGGTCTTTAACAGCGCGGACGAGGCGGCGGTCGATATGTTTATGAAGGGCAAGCTTTCTTACCTCGGCATATCGGACGCTATAGCAAACGCGATGAATAAAATTCAAAACAAAGAAAATCCCTCGCTTGACGACATCCTCGAAACGGACAAAGCGGCGAAGGAAATTGTATACAGTATGTAAATACGGGAGGCTTTTTTTGTGGTAACGGCGATTGTATCCGTCATAATGTTTCTTGTGCTGATTTCGTTTCACGAATTCGGTCATTTTATAGTTGCTAAAGCTTTTAAATTTAAGGTAGACGAATTTTCCGTAGGCGCGGGCCCGCTGATATTTAAAAAGCAAAAGGGCGAAACGCAGTATTCGCTGCGCCTTCTTCCACTCGGCGGCTACTGTCGGTTTGACGACGATGACGAGAATACGCAGGACGAGAGATCCTTTGTGAACCAAAAGCCGTGGAAAAGACTCATCGTGCTTTTGGCGGGCGGCATATTCAACATAATACTCGGATTTATGCTGTTTATGCTTATAGTACCCGCAATATCGCCCGTGGCAACAAATGTGGCGCAGTCGGTCGTGCACGGCAGCTATGTCGAGCAAAGCGGCATGATGGCGGGCGATAAGATCGTTGCGATAAACGGCAAGGGCGTAAGCTGTTACAACGACATCACGCTCTACACTCAAAATTTCCGCAAGGACGAGTACGCCACGATTAAGGTAAAGCGCGGAAACGAAACGCATGAGTTTGAATTTAAGCCGACGGAGCAGATTATAGACCAAACCTACACCGACGACGGTGTAAACGTGAGCGTCAAAGTAAACGGAACGGAAGACGAAAGCTACTTTGTGCTGTATTCCGAGGATAACCCCAAGGACGAGTCGCTTTTGGGTACGACAAAAACGATAACGCGCTATATAATCGGCTTTACGCCGCAGCCGAAGGAAATAAACGCCTTTAACGTCTGGGGCGAGGCATGGAACGAGACGAAATTCGTCGTAAAGCTTGTATACCAGTCGTTCTGGCAGATAATAACGGGTAAAATCGGCATACACGAGGTATCGGGACCGGTCGGCATAGTCCGCGAGGTAAACACAGCCGTGCACTCGGGCAGCAGCAGTTGGCTCGACGTTTTAAATCTCGTCGCGCTGCTCACGATAAACCTCGGCATATTCAACCTGCTGCCGATACCCGCGCTCGACGGCGGCAGAATACTGTTCGTGCTGTGGGAGATGATTACACGCAGACGCGTGCCGCCCGACAAAGAGGGCATAATACACGCTGTGGGAATGGCGCTTTTGCTGCTGCTTGTGATTTTCATATCGTTTAAGGACGTTATGAGTTTATTCGGAGGTTAATCAATGAAGAAACAAAAGAGAGTCGTCAATATCGGCGGCGTTAAAATAGGCGGCGATAATCCCGTCGCGATACAGTCCATGTGCAACACCGACACACGCGACGTGAGAGCGACCGTAAATCAAATAGCGGAACTTGAAAGTGCGGGCTGTGAGATTATACGCGTCGCCGTACCCGACATGGAGGCGGCGCGGGCGGTCAAGGAAATAAAAAGTCAAATTCACATACCGCTCGTGGTCGATATACACTTTGACTACCGTCTCGCGCTCGAATGTATGAAAAACGGCGCGGATAAGGTCAGAATAAATCCCGGCAATATCGGCGACCGCGACAGAGTGCGGCAGGTTGTGGAGATGGCAAAGGAACGCGCCGTGCCAATACGCATAGGCGTAAACGGCGGGTCACTCGAAAAAAATCTGCTCAAAAAGCATGGCGGCGTTACCGCCCGCGCACTTGTCGAGAGCGCAATGGGTCACGTCCGTATTTTTGACGAGCTTGATTTTCACGACATCGTAGTGTCAATAAAGGTATCCGATGTGCCGAAAATGCTTGAGGCGTACAGACTGTTTGACGATATGACGGACATACCGTTACATATAGGCGTTACCGAGGCGGGAACGCTCCGTTCCGGCACGATTAAGTCAGCTGTCGGTATAGGTGCGTTACTGGCTGAAGGCATAGGCGATACAATGCGCGTATCGCTCACCGCAGACCCCGTGGAAGAGGTGTACGCCGCCTACGATATACAGAAGGTACTCGGCTTGCGCAGAACAAACGCGGAGATTATTTCCTGCCCGACGTGCGGAAGAACGCAGATCGACCTCATACCGATAGCGAACGAGGTTGAAAAGCGCACGAGAAATCTTAAAAAACCGCTTAAAATAGCCGTTATGGGCTGCGCGGTAAACGGCCCCGGCGAGGCTCGCGAGGCTGATATAGGGATTGCCGGAGGCAGGGGAGAAGGGCTTATATTCCGTAAGGGCGAGATTATAAGAAAAGTACCCGAGGATAAAATAGTGGACGAGCTTATGTCCGAAATTAAAAAGTTGGAGGAAACATTATGAAAAAGTATCTTGTAATAAACGGAGTAAATTTAAATATGCTCGGCGTGCGTGAACCCGACGTTTACGGAAAAAACTCGCTAAGCGACCTTGAAACGCTCGTATCGGAGAAGGCAAAAAAAATCGGCGTTGAGGTCGACTTTTATCAAAGCAATTTCGAGGGTGAAATCGTCGAGAAAATACACTCGGCTCTCGGCGTGTACGACGGCATCATTATGAACCCGGGCGCGCACACTCACTATTCCTACGCGATACGCGACGCGCTCGGCTCGGTTAAGATCCCTACGGTCGAGGTGCATATCTCAAACATACACAAGCGCGAGGAATTTCGCCACACGAGCGTGACCGTTCCCGAATGTGACGGGCAGATTTGCGGTCTCGGTTTCAAGGGATATGTGCTTGCGCTCGAATATCTTGCGGATAAGGAATGATGAAGGTGAACAAGAGAGTTGACAGACTGTGCGAAAAGCTGTACGATAACGAGGCCGCGCTCATATCGAGTTACCCGAATATATTTTACTACAGCGGCTTTACATCGGGAGACGCGTACCTTTTAATATCGCACGACTCGCGCTTTATAATAACCGACTCGCGTTATACAATACAGGCGCGTGAACAGACCGAAGGTTTCGAGATAACAGATATAAAGGACGGGTTTGAAAAGATTTTTTCAAAAATTTCGGCAAACTATATAGGTTACGAGTCCGAGCATATGTGCGTGAGCGAGCATAAGCGTCTGAAGACCAAGCTTGCAAATCATCAGGCGCTTGTGGAAAAACAGAAGGTTATAGACGAGGCGCGCAGAGTGAAGGACAGTGAGGAAATACGGCGTATCGCCGAGGCTGAACGTATAGGAGACGAGGCGTTTGCGCACGTTCTCGGCATGATACGCGCGGGCGCGGTTGAGCGCGATATTGCGCGCGAACTCGAATTTTTTATGAAAACGAACGGCGCGTCGGCGCTGTCGTTTGATACGATTGTCGCGTCGGGCGTGAGGAGCGCGATGCCGCACGGCGTTGCGAGCGGCAAGACGATTGAAAAAGGCGACCTCGTGACGCTCGATTTCGGCTGCGTTTTTGAGGGCTACTGTTCCGATATGACGCGGACGGTCGTTGTCGGAAAGGCTGACGACCGCCAAAGAGAGATATACGATGTTGTACTTAAAGCGCAGACCGCCGCGATCGACTCGGCACGCGCGGGCGCGATCTGCAGCAACGTGGACAAGACTGCGCGCGACATTATAGCGGACGCGGGTTACGGCAATAATTTTGGTCACGGTCTCGGTCACAGCGTAGGCATAGAAATACACGAAAGCCCTTCGTTTGCGCCACGGTGCAATGCAAAGCTGGAAAACGGAAATGTAATAACCGTCGAGCCGGGCATATATGTAGACGGTTTCGGGGGAGTAAGAATAGAGGATCTTATCGTCGTTGAGGACGGTAAGGCTCGTAATCTTACCCACTCTCCGAAGGAACTGATAGAACTTTAGACCGCGGACGCGGTCTTTTTTTTACGCCGCGTTTCGCTGCGCGTCAATCATGCTTTCGGCAAGCGTGCCGTAGCCCTTAGACGGGCTGTTTATAAAAACGTGCGTAACTGCGCCGACGAGCTTGCCGTCCTGAATAATCGGCGAGCCACTCATACCCTGCACAATACCGCCCGCACTGTCGAGAAGTCTCCTGTCGGTCACTTCGACGACAAGGCTTTTATCCGCGCTGTCTGTGATTTTCTTAATTTGAATAGAGTAGTTTTCACATTTGCTGCCGAACATATCGGACATGATATATGCGTCGCCCGTGTGAACCTCGTTTCTCGCGGCAACCGGCAGCGTTTCACCGCCGGAAAAGAAACCACTCTCCGACGCCTCGCCGAAAATACCCTCGCCGGTGTTTGCGTTTACGTCACCCAGCACCATATCGCCGAAGGACGCGTTTATTTCACCCGGGAAACCGCGCTTGCTTTTTGTTACGGAAACAATGCTGCAATCGAGTATAATTCCCGATTTTAAGGATAAAATATCTCCTGTATCGACATCATTTACAGAATGACCGAGCGCGGCGAACGTTTTGCTTTGAGGGTCGTAATACGTCACCGTTCCGACTCCCGCGCAGCTGTCGCGCACCCAAAGCCCGAGACGGTAAACGCCGTCGTTATCGGGCGTCGGGCAGACGTTAACCGTAAAAGGATGTCCGTCTCGCTCCATATCGAGACTGAAACCCTCGGGATGCTCGTTTACAAACCTCGCAAATTCCTCCGACGAGGAAACGCCGCCGCCGTTTATTCCGGTTATTCTGTCGTTTACGCAAACGCCCGCCTCTTTGGCGGCGCACCGACCGTCAATCTCATTAAGACCGATTACGAGAAGTCCGTCGGTGTAGATTTGTATTCCCGCTGTTCTGCCCATAGGCACGACGCGCATTTCCTCTGCGTATACGCACGGGCAGCACAGCGGGCAGCACAGCGAGCAAATCATAATAAACAATAAAAATTTTGAAGATTTTTTTGTCAAACGCTTTCACCACCTTTCACTCATTTAAACTTGCCGAAAAGACGTATTGGTATACGGCAAAAGATATTGCAGAACTGGCTTTAATTTTTTTGACCGCAATATGACGCAATATGCGCCGATTTCGGCATACACGCCGTTTTGTCTAATTTTGACTTGCAAATTATGTTTTCGTATGATAAAATACAGTGTGTGAAAATGTGTCCGTCCGCAGACGCGGGCGGATATTTAAATTAGTATAAATTACCTTTACGGGAGAAAATATCATGTATAAGGCTCTTGACAAATTGAACGACAGACAAAGAGAGGCGGTTCTTGCAACAGAGGGACCGGTGCTTGTACTCGCGGGCGCGGGCAGCGGTAAAACGACGGTGCTTGTGAACAGAATTGCTTATATGATTTCGGAAAAGAAAATAAATCCGTGGAATATTCTTGCCATTACGTTCACGAATAAGGCTGCGAACGAGATGAAAACGCGTATAGAGAGACTTCTCGGCGACGAGGCGGCTGATATTTGGGCTGGAACGTTCCATTCCGTGTGCGCGAAAATATTAAGGAGCTGTATTGATTTTCTCGGCTACGGACGCGACTTCCTCATATACGACACAGCCGACTCGCGTACCGTTTTAAAGGAGTGTATGCGCGAACTCAATATTGACGAAAAAAGTTTCCCTCCGCGCAACGTGCTTTCAATAATCAGCAACGCAAAAAACGACCTCATGGATCCCGCGACATTTGAGAACACGTACCGCAGCGACTACAGAATGAGCATTATTTCGAGAATTTACTATCGCTATCAGACAAAGCTGTACAACAACAATGCGGTTGATTTTGACGATATAATATTCTGCACTGTCAAAATTTTGAGTGAAAACCCCGACGTGCTGATGCGTTATCAGAGCCGTTTCCGCTACATACTCGTGGACGAGTACCAGGACACGAACAACTCGCAGTATATGCTTATAAACCTTCTCGCGCAGGGCAGCCGCAACCTTTGCATCGTGGGCGACGACGACCAGAGCATATACAAATTTCGCGGCGCGAATATAGGAAATATTCTGAATTTCGAGGATGATTTTCCCGATATGAAAAAAATCACTCTCGACCGCAACTACCGCTCCACGCAAAATATTCTCGACGCCGCGAACGCCGTAATCGCGCATAACCGCGGAAGGCTCGGCAAGGAGCTTTGGACGGCGAAGGGCGAGGGTGGCAAGGTGATAACATTCACGGGCGCGAACGAGTACGACGAGGCTCGTTACGTTGCGAATGAGGTAAAAAAATATTACGAGGAAAATGGCGTGTTCGGCGACTGCGCGGTGCTGTTCCGCACAAACGCTCAGTCGCGTGTTATAGAAGAAGTTATGATGAGGGAGCATATCCCGTATAAGGTGTTGTCGGGGCTGCGGTTCTACGAGCGCAAAGAAATCAAGGACATTATCGCGTACCTGCGCTTTATCCACAACCCGAAGGACGACGTGAGCCTTGCGCGTATAATAAACGAGCCTAAGCGTAAGATAGGCAACGCGACGCTTGACCGAGCGCGTGAAATCGCGGCTGTAAACGAACTGCCGCTTTACGAGGTTGTATCTCATGCCGACAATTACCCCGAATTTAAAACAGCCATAAAAAAACTGCTTGACTTTTCGAAAATGATAGAGTCGCTCCGTAAAATAAAGGACGCGGTTCCGCTCCACGAGCTTACGGAGAGAGTTTTAAACGACACGGGATATATGCCCGCGCTCGTTTTGGAGAACACTACGGAGAGCAAGACGAGAATTGAAAACCTCGGTGAGTTTATGTCGGTCATAGCGGAGTTTGAAAAGGAAAGCGAGGAGGCGACGCTCGCCGAATTTCTTGAGGGTATTTCGCTTATAAGCGACCTTGACGGCTACGACGAAAATGAGGATGCTGTTGTGCTTATGACGATACACAGCGCGAAAGGTCTTGAATTTCCCGTCGTTTTCCTTACGGGTATGGAGGAAGGACTTTTCCCGGGTATACGCTCGATAAACAGCGAGGACGACATAGAGGAGGAACGGCGGCTCTGCTACGTCGCGATAACGCGGGCGAAGGACACGCTCCACATCACAAAGGCGATAAGGCGAACAGTGCACGGCAAAACAAATATAGAACTGCCGTCGAGATTTTTCGAGGAGATACCGACCGAGTACCTCGATGACAGAACAAAGGTATTTCCGCAATTTGCCGAGGCTGTTCGTGCGTCGGGTTTCGGCGATATTGTCACGACAAACAAAAACAGGTACTTAAAATCGGAGAAGAAATCGGTTTCGGCTGCCGAATTTTTGTCGTTCAAAGAGGGCGACACGGTCGAACATCGCTCATTCGGACGCGGCACGGTGCTTAAAGCCACGCCCGCCGGTAACGACTGCATACTCGAAATAGACTTTGAAAGCGTTGGATTTAAAAGGCTTATGGCTGCGTTCGCGAAACTCAAAAAGGTGAAATAACACATTTACGGAAGTGATTTAAATGGCTGACGAAAACATACTCGGTAAAGCCCCCGTAACGGGGCTTCTGTTCCGCCTTGCCGTACCGACGGTGCTGGCGCAGCTTGTGAATTTGCTCTACAGCGTGGTTGACAGGATTTACGTCGGACATATCCCCGAAACGGGCTCGCTCGCGCTTGCGGGAATGGGCGTGACGTTCCCAATCGTAATGCTTATATCAGCGTTCGCCATGCTCGCCGGAGCGGGCGGCGCGCCGAGAGCGGCTATCGCGATGGGCGAGGGAGACAACGAAAGAGCCGAGAAAATTCTCGGCAACTGCGCGATGCTCCTTATAATATTTTCGGTGGTACTGTCGGCGTTTTTTCTGCTTACGAAGGATAAAATACTCCTGCTGTTCGGCGCGAGCGAAAGCACTTTGCCGTACGCGTCGGACTACGTCGGAATATATCTTCTCGGAACGGTGTTTGTGCAGCTTGTTCTGGGGCTTAATATGTTCATCACAAACCAGGGTTTTACGAAAATCAGCATGGCGACGGTCTGTATCGGTGCGGTGATAAACATAATTCTCGACCCGATTTTTATTTATGCGTTACATATGGGCGTAAAGGGCGCGGCGCTTGCGACGATAATAGCGCAGGCGGTGTCGTGCGTGTGGGTCGTGAAATTCCTGACCGGTAAAAAGTCGATACTTAAAATCCGCCCTAAAAATTTAAAACTTAGCCGCGCGGTAGTGCTGTCGGTGCTGTCTCTCGGTATTTCGCCGTTTGTGATGAACGCGACGGAGTGCCTTATACAGCTTACCTTTAACAACGGAATGTTAAAATACGGCAGCGACCTGCACGTCGCGCTGATGTCGGTGCTGTTCAGTCTGACACAGCTTATCTGGATGCCGATGCAGGGCTTTTCGCAGGGCGCGCAGCCGATAATAAGCTACAACTTCGGCGCGAAAAATATGGACAGAGTAAAAAAGGCGTTCAAGGTTCTGTTTGTGACGAGCGTAATATTTTCGGTCGCGGTGATTGGCGTAATCGAGGCGTTCCCCGATCTGTTTATGCGAATGTTCACAAGCGACGCGGAGCTAATACATATAGGACGTAACGGCGTGCGCGTATTTTTGGCGGGCATGGCGATAATGGGCGCGCAGAGCGCGTGCCAGCAGACGTTTCTTGCACTTGGTGAAGCGAAAATATCAATGTTTCTGGCGTGCCTTAGGAAAATAATCCTGCTTTTCCCGCTCGCGCTGATACTGCCGAAAATCGGCGGCATGGGCGTGTGGGGACTGCTCTTGGCTGAACCCGTAAGCGATGTTATAGCGGCTTGCACAACAACGGTAATGTTTGCGGTCAGAAGTAAGCGCATACTGCGTGAATAAAAAATACCGAAAACGTATTGCAAGATTTAAAAAAAAGTGATAAAATAATAACAATTATAAACTTAGAGGTGATTTTTACATGGGAATGACAATGACGCAGAAAATTCTCGCTGCGGCGGCCGGACAGGAGTCCGTCAAAGCGGGAGATTTGATTATGGCTGATTTGAATTTGGTTCTGGGCAACGACATAACGTCGCCGGTAGCTATCAACGAGCTTGATAAGATTGGCGGCGGCGTGTTTGATAAGGCGAAAATTGCGCTCGTACCCGACCATTTCACGCCTAACAAGGATATTAAATCGGCGCAGCAGGCTTTGAAGGTTCGTAAATTTGCTAACGAAAACGACATCGTAAACTACTTCGAGGTAGGCGAGGTCGGAATCGAGCACGCTCTCCTTCCAGAAAAGGGACTTGTTGTAGCGGGCGACGTTGTGATAGGCGCGGACTCGCACACCTGTACATACGGTGCGCTCGGCGCGTTCTCGACGGGCGTAGGCTCGACGGATATGGCTGCCGGTATGGCTACGGGCAAGGCGTGGTTCAAGGTTCCCGAAGCGATAAAGTTTAATCTTATCGGCAAGCTTAACAAGTACGTGAGCGGCAAGGATTTGATTTTGCATATAATCGGCATGATAGGCGTGGACGGCGCGCTTTACAAGTCGATGGAGTTTACGGGCGATGGTATGCACTCGCTCACGATGGACGACCGTTTCACTATCGCGAACATGGCGATTGAGGCGGGAGCGAAGAACGGTATTTTCGAGGTGGACGACCTCACGGTTGAATATATGAAGGCTCATTCAAACAGGGAATACAAGGTATTCACAGCCGACGCGGACGCGGAGTACGTGAAGGTTATTGATATAGATTTATCAAAGGTACCGCACACGGTAGCGTTCCCGCACCTGCCGGAAAACGCGCGCACTCCCGAAAACTGGGGCGACGTCGCGATTGACCAGGTTGTGATAGGCTCGTGTACAAACGGCAGAATTTCCGATTTAAGACGCGCCGCTGAAATTTTAAAAGGCAAGAAGGTAAAGAAGGGCATACGCGCAATCGTATTCCCGGCTACTCAGGCGGTTTATCTCGAAGCGTTAAAGGACGGTACGCTTGCAACCCTCGTTGAAGCAGGCTGCGTAATTTCCGCTCCGACCTGCGGACCGTGCTTGGGCGGTCATATGGGTATCTTAGCCGAGGGCGAGAGATGCGTTTCGACCACGAACAGAAACTTCGTAGGACGTATGGGACACGTCGAAAGCGAGGTATATCTTGCAAGCCCCGAGGTGGCGGCAGCAAGCGCGATTACAGGTAAAATTTCTTCTCCTGAGGAGGTAATGTAAAATGAAAGCAAACGGAAAAGCCATAAAATACGGCGATAATATAGACACCGACGTAATAATCCCCGCAAGATATTTGAACACGACCGACCCCGCGGAACTTGCGTCGCACTGCATGGAGGACATAGACAAGAATTTCGTAAACAATCACTCCAAGGGCGACATAATGATAGGCGGCGCGAATTTCGGCTGCGGCTCGTCTCGCGAGCACGCTCCGATAGCGATCAAGGCGAGCGGTATTTCGTGCGTAATAGCTAAGGATTTCGCGAGAATATTTTTCAGAAATTCGATAAATATCGGACTTCCGATACTCGAATGTGCCGAAGCGTCGGCTGACATTGACGCGGGCGACGAGGTAGAGGTGGATTTCGATACCGGCATTATCACGAACAAGACAAAGAACGCGACTTACCAAGCCGCAGCCTTCCCGCCGTTCATGCAGGGAATCATCAACGCCGGCGGATTGGTGGAGTATATAAAGAAAGGGAAATAATTATGGGAGAATACAATATCGCCCTTATTCCGGGCGACGGAATAGGTCCTGAAATTGTCGCGGCGGCGGTCACTGTGCTTGACGCTGTTTCGGCGAAGTACGGACATAAATTCAATTTTACGGAAGTGTACATGGGTGGCTGCGCCATTGACAAATTCGGCGTACCGCTGCCGGACGAGACGCTTGAAACATGCAAAAAGTCCGACGCGGTTTTAATGGGTTCTATAGGCGGCAACACCACAACATCGCCGTGGTACAAACTTCCGGCAAATCTGCGCCCCGAGGCGGGACTTCTCGGCATACGCAAGGAACTCGGTCTTTTCGCAAATTTAAGACCGTGCCTCTTGTACCCGCAGCTTAGCGGAGCGTGTCCGCTGAAGGAGGAAATAAGCGCCAAAGGCTTTGATATGCTTATCATGCGCGAGCTTACCGGCGGACTTTACTTCGGCGCGCGCAAAACAGAGGAGATCGACGGCGTTATGACCGCGGTCGACACACTGATATATAACGAGAACGAAATCCGCAGAATTGCCGTACAGGCGTTCGAGGTCGCCATGAAACGCAGAAAGAAGGTCACAAGCGTCGATAAGGCGAATGTGCTCGACTCGTCGCGCCTTTGGAGAAAGATAGTAAACGAGGTCTCAAAGGACTATCCCGAGGTTGAACTTGAGCATATGCTCGTTGACAACTCGGCTATGCAGCTTGTAAAAGACCCCGCGCAGTTTGACGTAATGGTTACGGAAAATATGTTCGGCGATATCTTATCCGACGAGGCGTCAATGATAACGGGTTCAATAGGTATGCTGCCCTCGGCAAGTCTTAACGAGACAAAACTCGGCTTGTACGAGCCTTCGGGCGGCAGTGCGCCCGACATAGCGGGGCAGGATATAGCCAATCCTATCGCGACGATACTGTCGGCTGCCATGCTTTTACGCTACTCGCTCGACATGAAGGACGAGCCGGATGCGATCGAGGCGGCCGTTTCAAAGGTTCTCGACGAGGGATACAGAACGGGCGATATAATGTCCGACGGCATGAAGAAGGTCGGCACAAAGGAAATGGCAAAGCTTATAGCCGAAAGAATATAAAATATAACCGCAAATACCCGCGAAAGCGGGTATTTTTTGTATAACAACAGGAAAGTATCGCCAATTTCTTGACTTAGGGAGAAGTTTGTGATACAATCTAAACTTGGATATGAATACACAAATGTAAGACATCATAGGAGGCATCACCATGAACATTTCAACAAATCTGCGTGCAATCGACACAATTAAGAGCGAAATACTCTCGGAGGTTGCGAAACTTTACAGAACTCTTGCGGACTACGACGAGGTCGGCGGTTATGACAGCGTATCAAACGAGATAGCCACCATAATAGCCATGAACTACATACTCGCAAGAAGGCTCGGACTGACATTTTCGAGTATCGACGGTAAAATTTCTGAGCTGTTGACAATCGGCGAGGAAAACGGACACGAACTTGAAATAGAGTTTGCCGATATGTCCGATTTAAAGAAATTTCTGAAAAGCCGCTGATACAGCGCGGGAGGGCCGCGCACGGAGGATCATTATGGGCAATAACTACGGAAAACTGACGACAACATACGCGAGCGCTGCTTTTATATCGGCAGCGTTGCTTATCGCGGGCGGAATTTCCGTTGTTTTCATGCCGAACGCGTATGTGGGCGCAGCCGAAATGGCAGCGGGCGTTGTAATATTCTTGTTGGCGTTTATATTAAGAATGTACAGGCAAAAGGCAATAAACAACTATTTGAGCCTTTTGGAGAAAAATGCCGGCTCGGTCGCGTCCAACCCTATGAACACAATGCCTGTTCCGGCTGCCATATGTCATATAGACGGCACGATAAAGTGGTACAACGATATGTTTTCCGATGTGTTCGGCGGCGATGATTTGTACGAAACAACAATCGAAAATGCCGTGCCGGGCATAAAGTGGGGTACAATCCTCAAAACGCCGTCTATATACCAAAAGCAGATAACCGTTGACGGCAAATCGTTTTTGTTTGCGGCTGCTGCGGTTAAAGGCAAGCAGACGGGCGCGTCGCGCGACGAGGACAAAACCTCGGTATACATCTATCTAATAGACAAAACAGCAGAGAACGAAATACGCGAAAAATATGATAACGAGCGCACCGATATTGCCATTATAAATATTGACAACTACGACGATGTACTTCAGCGTGTAAACGACAGCGAGAGACAGCAAATACTGTCGCATATACGCCAGTGCGTGAGCGAGTGGGCAGCCGAATCGAACGCGATTGTAAAATCCACAGACCGCGACAGGTACTACGTTCTGTTTGAACATCGTTATCTGCAGATGTACGAGGATAAGAAGTTTGACATATTGAATAAAGTAAGGAATATAGGCGAGGAAATCAAGCTGCCGGTCAGCATCAGCATAGGCATAGGCATAAGCGGTACGCTTACCGAAAACGACACATACGCGAGAAACGCTCTCGATATTGCGCTCGGACGCGGCGGCGACCAGGTAAGCATAAAGAACGACGTGCAGTACCGCTTTTACGGCAGCACAGCGCGCGATTATGAAAAGAGTACGCGCGTAAAGACGAGAGCGTTCGCCGTCGCGCTGAAGGATTTTATAAAAAAGAGCGACAAGGTTATACTTATGGGACATTCGTCCGCCGATTACGACTGTTTCGGCGCGGCGATAGGACTGCAGCGGGCTGTGCGCGCGCTCGGCAAAACGCCGTATATAGTGGTTGACAACAACTCTCCGGCAATTAAAACGCTGTATAACGACCTTAGGGAAAACGAAGAATATCAGGGCATGTTCGTTGACGGCGACAGAGCGCTTGAACTGTTAACGCCCGATACGCTTGTTATCGTCCTCGACACACACAGACCGTCAATGCTGCCGTGTCAGGCGCTCATACACAGAGCGTCCAAGGTCGTGCTTATAGACCACCACAGACGCTCCACCGATTTTATAAGCCCGTGCTCGCTCATATATCACGAGCCTTACGCGTCGTCCACGTGTGAAATGGCGACGGAACTGCTCGAATATATGGATCTCGGCAGCGCGCTTACAAATATCGAGGCGGAGAGCCTTTACACGGGCATACTGATTGACACAAAGAACTTTATGGTAAAAACCGGCGTGAGAACGTTTGAAGCCGCGTCTTATCTGCGCAGGCTCGGGCTAAATACGGTCGGTATAAAACGTCTGTTCAACGTAAGCAAGGAAGATTATATCTACCGAAGCGACATCGTTAAAACGGCGGAGGTTATCGCTCCGCATATAGCGGTTGCGCGGTGTTACGGAAAAATACCGAATGTGCGCGTCATAGCGTCGCAGGCGAGCGATGAAATGCTCAATATCGCCGACATACACGCGTCGATTGTAGTTTATCCGCTCGAAGGCGCGGTAAGCGTAAGCGCGAGGTCGCTTGGCGATATTAACGTGCAGCTTATTATGGAAAAACTCGGCGGCGGCGGTCACAGTACCGTCGCAGGAGCGCAGATAAAGGATAAGACCGTGGATATGGTTGTCGAGGACGTCAAGGACGCCGTTTACAGCTATATTGTGGATCAAGAAAATTAAAAGGCGGAGGGACAGAAAATGCAGGTTATTTTAACAAAGGACGTGAAGGGTCAGGGCAAAAAGGGGCAGATGGTGAACGTATCGGACGGATATGCGAGAAACTACCTGCTGCCGAAAGGATTGGCTCAGCCAGCGACAAAATCAAATATAAACGTTATGAAGGGCAAGCAGGAGTCCGCTGAATACAGAAAGCAGAAGGAAATCGAAGAGGCGAACGAAATCGCGGAAAAAATGAAGGATATGACCGTTACGCTTAAAGCGAAGGCGGGCGAAAACGGTAAGCTGTTCGGCTCGATAACGTCAAAGGACGTTGCCGAGGCGCTTAAAATGCAGCACCATATCAAGCTTGACAAAAAGAAGTTCGTTATGCCGGACGGAATAAAGACGCTCGGCACATCAAACGTAAGCGTAAAGCTGTACAGCGGCATAACGGGCAGTCTTACGGTTACTGTGGAAAAGATATGACCTTAGAGGAGGAAATATAATGCCGGAGTCAGTCACGCCCGTAGACGTTATGGGCAGAGAGCTGCCTCACAGTCAGGAGGCAGAGTTTGCGGTCATAGGCAGCGCGCTCACAAACGCGCACAGCGTTGCCGAATCCGCGGAAATAGTAGCCCCCGGGGATTTCTATTTTCCGCAGAACAAAGAAATATACGCGTCAATTCTGGATTTGTTCAATGAAAATCTCGCGATTGACTTTATAACCGTCAGCGAAGATCTCGCGAGGAAGGACAAGCTTGAGGCGGTGGGAGGAATAGAATATCTCCGAAACGCTGCGACAAATGTTCCGACCACGCGCCACGTCACATACTATTCGCGGATTATTAAGGACAAATCCACACTCCGTTCTCTCATACAGCGTTCAAACTCGATTTCGGATATGGCTTACGGCGAGGAGGACAGAGTGGAGCGCATTGTGGACAGAGCCGAGCAACTCATTTTCGACGTGTCCGCATCGCGTGAGAACGGCAAGATATTGCCGATAAGCCAGATATTCGGCGGAACGTATCAGCAGCTTGTGGAAAATTCGGTAAACGGCGGAGGAATAACGGGTCTTGCGACCGGTTTTACCGAACTTGACCGCCGTACAGGCGGACTGCACGGCGGTGAGCTTGTGCTTATAGCGGGACGCCCCGGTATGGGTAAGTCTTGTCTAGCAGTTAATATCGCGGAAAACGCCGCCATGGACGGTCATAAAACGGTCGCGCTGTTCAACCTTGAAATGCCGCGCGAGCAGATAGTGAACAGAATTATAAGCTCGCAGTCGCTTGTAAACGCGACAAAGATAAAAACCGGCGATTTGAACGGCGATGACTGGGAAAAGATTGGAGCAATCGTAGACCGCGTCGCGACGGCTTCCATTCATATAGACGACACCGCGTCCGTCACGGTCGCGGAAATACGCGCGAAATGCAGACGGCTTAAGCAAACGAATAATCTTGCGCTTGTGGTAATAGACTACCTTCAGCTTATGCAGTCGAGCGGACGCGCCGATAACCGTCAGCAGGAAATATCGGAAATTTCGCGCTCGCTTAAAATTCTCGCGAAGGAACTCAATATCCCCGTGATAGCGTTGTCGCAGTTGTCGCGTGCAAACGAGTCGCGCGGCGATAAGCGTCCACTGCTTTCGGACTTGCGCGAATCGGGCGCGATAGAGCAGGACGCCGACATTGTGCTTTTTCTTTACCGCGAAGGATATTACAACAAGGACAGCGACAAGAAGAATCTCGCCGAATGTATCATAGCAAAAAACAGGAGTGGCGAAACCGGCACGATAAACCTCGGCTGGAAGGGTGAATATACGAAATTCCAAAATTTGGAGTATATATTGGCAGACGAAACATGATTTTAAATACGATAAAAAAAACGATAGCGGATCACGGTCTTTTGCACAGCGGTGAAAGCGTGCTTGTCGGACTGTCAGGCGGTGCGGACAGCGTGTGCCTTACTCACGCGCTTTGCGCCCTTCGGGATGAATTGGATATAACTGTATCGGCTGCGCATGTCAACCACGGAATAAGAGGCGTGGAGGCTGACCATGACGAGGAGTTCGCGAGACAATTCGCAATGTCGCTCGGCATAGAATTTTATTCCGTAAGGCTCGATATTCCCGCAGAGTCAAAAAGAAACGGCGTCAGCGAGGAAACGGCGGGCAGAAACGCGCGCTATGATTTTTTTCGGGAATTATGCCTAAAACACGGCATAGATCAAATTGCAACGGCGCACAATAAAAACGATAACGCCGAAACAATCGCCATGAATTTTATGCGCGGCAGCACGATAAAAGGGCTTGGCGGCATACCGCGTATGCGGGATAATATCATACGCCCGCTTCTTGACGTAAGCCGCGATGAAATAGAGCGGTATTGCTCGGAAAACAATCTCGTATACGTCACCGACAGCACAAACCTGTCGTGCGACTACACGCGCAACAAGGCGCGCAACATACTGATACCGCTTATCGAGCGCGAGTTTAACGCGTCGTTTACCGAAACGGTTACGGAAAATGCCGTTCTTGCGGCTGAGGACAGCGCATATATTGATAAAACAGCGCGCGCGGAGTATGAAAGAATTGTCACAAACGGACGCGCGGAGATCAAGGAACTTATGGAACTCGACGCAGCAATAAGGCGCAGAGTTGTGTATTATATGCTGTCCGAAACATCGGGAACGCGGAGCGATATAGGTTCGGCGTATGTGAAAAGCGTACTTTCTCTTTTGCAAAAGACGAGCGGCGCATCCGTGGATTTGCCGTACGGTATACGCGCGAGGAACGAGTACGGATTTCTTGTTACAGAGAAACGCGCGGACGAAACCGAGCCTTTTGAATATACTCTCACCTTAGGGGAAAATTATATTCGGGAACTTTCGGTGACCGTAACGGTCTCGCCTGCGGATAAGAGTGAACGCGGCGGCGCGGTTTATCTGTCCGCGAATGAGGACGATAAAATAGTAATACGCAGCAGACGCGCGGGAGACGTGTTTTACCCGTGCGGCATGACAGGCTCAAAAAAGGTCAAGGAATATTTTATAAACGAAAAAATACCGCGTCATATGCGTCCGCTTGTTCCGATAATCGAGATAAACGGCGTTATCGCAGCCGTGGGGAAAAGGGTAGACCGCCGTTTCCTCTTTGCGGACAAGGGTATTAAAATAGAATTTTCTGATATTCGGGAGGTAGAATTTTGAATAAAAAGAAGTTGCCGGGAATAGGTATGTGGTTGGTTCTTATCATATCAATATATCTGATATATTCGATAGTTGTGAACATGTTCGCATCACTTCCGGAAATGGAATATTCCGACTTTGTAAGGAATATTAAAGCAGAGAACATATCCTCTATGAGTTTGGAGGGCAATACTGTCACCGTCACGGGCAAGGACGGCGGTAAGGCGAAGGTTACCATACCGTCGCTCGATACGATGCAGTCTGACGTCGGCGAGGAAATAAACGCGCAGATGTCGGCGGGTACGCTCACACAGAAAGCGCACGAATCGGGTATTTCGTGGGTGGCGATTAGCAACATACTCTCCACGGTTATAATTATAGCGTTTATGATATTCTTCCTCGGCAAACGCGGCGGAGGTAACTTCACAAAAAGTTCCGCAAAGCTTGTCGAGGGTAAAACGGGCGTGACCTTTAAGGATATGGCTGGCGCGGACGAGGCAAAGAAGGAACTTGAGGAAGTTGTCGAGTTTCTCAAAAACCCCGACAAGTTTACGCGTCTCGGAGCGCGTATACCGAAGGGCGTGCTGCTTGTAGGCTCGCCCGGTACGGGTAAAACGCTGCTTGCAAAGGCTGTTGCCGGTGAGGCGAACGTGCCGTTCTTCCAGATGAGCGGCTCAAACTTTGTCGAACTGTACGTCGGCGTGGGCGCGTCAAGAGTGAGAAACCTGTTCCAGCAGGCGGAAAAATCAAAGCCGTGTATTATATTCATAGACGAGATCGACGCGGTCGGCAGACAGCGCGGCGCAGGTATGGGCGGCGGCAACGACGAGCGCGAACAGACGCTTAACCAACTCCTTGTCGAGATGGACGGTTTCAGCGATAACGAGGGAATAATCATAATCGCGGCGACGAACCGCCCCGATGTTCTTGACCCCGCACTTTTAAGACCCGGACGCTTTGACAGGCAGGTAGTGGTCGGTATGCCGGATTTAAAGGGCAGAGAGGATATACTGCGCGTACATTCCCGCAACAAGCCACTCGCCGACAATGTCGATCTCAAAGAAATCGCCCGCGCGACAACGGGCTACAGCGGCGCGAACCTTGAAAATCTGATGAACGAGGCAGCCATCATCGCCGCGGCGAGAAATCATCCGAAGATAACGCGCCACGATATAGAGGACGCGAATTTGAAGGTTATGATGGGCAACGAGAGCAAGTCGAGGAAGATAAACGACGAGGAAAAGAAACTCACCGCGTTCCATGAAGCGGGTCACGCGGTTATCACAAAGCTTATATCGACCGATTCGCACGTGCATAAGGTGTCCATTATGCCGCGAGGCAGAGCAGGCGGCTTTACGATGTCCGTGCCGGAGGAGGATAAGAATTACCATTCCAAAAACGGTATGCTTGAAGATATAATGGTCATGCTCGGCGGACGCGCGGCTGAGGAACTTACAATGGACGACATAAGCACCGGCGCGTCGAACGACTTGCAGCGCGCAACGTCTATAGCGAGACAAATGGTCGTAAAATACGGTATGTCGGAAACGGTCGGACTTGTCTCGTACGACAGCGGCAGCGAGGTGTTTTTGGGACGCGACCTTGCTCAGACAAAGCCGTACTCCGAAAAGACGGCTGCCGATATTGACGGCGAGATAAAGAAAATCCTTATGTCGCAGTACGACAAGACAAAGCAGATACTCACGGACAATATGGCGGTTCTCGAAAAGGTTGCAAACAAGCTTATCGAGAAGGAAACCATCGACGGCGACGAGTTCAACGCTTGCTTTGAAAATTAAGAAAAAAACGGGTGAAGGTTCACTCGTTTTTTTATGTGTAGACAAAACGAAAAAAATGTGATAAAATAGATGTGTATTGTATATTAAAAATACGAAAGGGTAATGTTGATGAAGGACAGTGAAAAAAATGTACCGTCCGTGGTTGTAAAGCGTTTGCCGAGATACTACCGTTATCTTTCGGAGCTTTTGAACCAAGGAGTAAAGCGCATATCATCGAACGCTTTAAGCGATAAAATGAACGTCACAGCATCACAGATCAGACAGGATTTTAATTATTTCGGAGGTTTCGGACAGCAGGGATACGGATATAATGTTGAATATTTGCACGGCGCAATAGGAGATATACTCGGGCTTAACGACGGCGACACCATGGTTATCGTGGGCGCGGGCAATCTCGGGAAGGCTCTCGCGAGCCACGACACTTTTGAAAAGCGTGGTTTTAAGCTTGTCGGTATTTTTGATAATAACCCCGACGTAATAGGCACGGTAATAAACGGCAAAGAGGTAATGGACGTAAGCGGTCTTGAGGATTTTATAGGGCGCGAAAGGGTCGATATAGGCGTAATAACGGTGCCGCACGGCGCGGTTGAAGAAACGGTTGAAAGACTTGTAAAAAGCGGCGTAAAAGGGCTTTTAAACTTCTCGTACATGGAGTTAAAACTCGGTAAGGACGTGGCGGTCGAAAACGTTCACCTGTCCGACCCGCTTATGACGCTTTCGTATAAAATCAAGGAGAACAAGCAGGAGAGTAAGAGATGAAGGTTATAGCGTTTGTCGGTCCGAGCGGTACGGGAAAAAGCTACCGTTCCATAACGGTATCGCGCGAACACGGCGCGGACGCGATTATCGACGACGGTCTTTTAATATCGCACGGCAGAGTGATTGCCGGTACGTCGGCAAAAAAAGAGGCGACAAAAATCGCCTCGGTAAAGCACGCGCTGTTTATGAACGCCGACAGGGCGCGGGAGATAAAGGACGCGCTCACGGCAAGCGGCGTAAAATGCCTTATGATTCTCGGCACATCGGACGCTATGGCTGAGAAAATTGCGAGAAATCTCGGCGTAGGCGAAATAAGCGAAACAATACGTATTGAGAACGTCGCGACAAAAAGCGAAATGGATATGGCGATACGTATGAGACGTGTTGAGGGTAAGCACGTGATACCCGTTCCGACGTTTGAGATAAAGCAGGACTTTTCGGGATATTTTCTGCATCCGTTAAGGCGGTTTTTGCAGCGCAGCAACATCGAGGCTAACACAGGCGCGGCGGACAAATCCATTGTGCGTCCGACGTTCAGCTATATGGGCGACTACACCATTTCGGATAATGTAATAAATTCAATAGCCGTGCATGAGGCTGAGAAAACCGAAGGCGTTGCGAAGGTGTTAAGCATAAACCTGCGCAAAACGCAGCACGGCGTACATATCGACATGACGCTTTCGATGCGCTACGGCTTTAACGTAACAGCCGTGTCGAAGGAAATACAGCAGGCGGTGCGAAGGAACATTGAGGAGTACACGTCGATAAACGCGAGACGCGTAAACGTGCTCGTGAGAAATCTTGTGAGAGAGTAAAGAGGGAAGGGGAGCCGTATGGATAAATTTGAACTTGTTTCGGAATTTGAGCCGCGCGGCGACCAGCCGCAGGCTATTGAAACGCTCGTAAACGGCGTTAAAAACGGCGAGAAATTCCAGACCCTTTTGGGCGTTACCGGCTCGGGCAAGACGTTTACAATGGCGAACGTAATCGCGAAGGTGAACAAGCCCACAATTGTTCTCGCGCACAACAAAACGCTTGCAGCGCAGCTTTGCAGCGAGTTTAAGGAGTTTTTCCCAAACAACTGCGTTGAATTTTTTGTGTCGTACTACGACTATTACCAGCCGGAGGCATATATCCCGCAGTCGGACATATATATCGAGAAAAACGCGATGACGAACGAGGAAATAGACAAGCTGCGCCACAGCGCGACATTTGCGCTGTTAGAGCGCAAGGACGTTATAATCGTTGCGAGCGTGTCGTGCATATACGGTCTCGGCGACCCCGACGACTATAAGAATATGATGCTGTCGCTGCGCGTCGGTATGGAGCGCGACAGAGACGAGATTTTAAAGAAACTCGTCACAATGCAGTACGAGCGTAATGACTTGAATTTCGTACGTAACAAGTTCCGTGTGCGCGGCGATGTACTCGAAATATTTCCGTCGAACAACGGCGACAACGCCATACGCGTCGAGTTTTTCGGCGACGAGATAGAGCGAATATGCGAGATAAACGTAATAACGGGTGAAATAATCGGCGTAAGGCAGCACGCGGTAATATACCCCGCGTCGCACTACGTCACGACCGACGATAAAATGAAACACGCCATGCAGACCATTGAGGAGGAAATGTGGGAGCAGGTAAAGTATTTTAAGGAACATGACATGCTTATCGAGGCGCAGCGTATACAGCAGCGCACACTGTACGACCTTGAAATGATGCAGGAGATAGGCTTTTGTCAGGGTATAGAGAATTATTCGCGCCACATCAGCGGACGCGCTCCCGGCAGCGCGCCGTTTACGCTGCTCGACTATTTCCCGAAGGATTACCTTATGATTATCGACGAGAGCCACGCGACCGTTCCGCAGGTGCGCGCAATGTACAACGGCGACCGAGCGAGAAAGGAAACGCTTATCCGTTACGGTTTCCGTCTGCCGAGCGCGGCCGACAACAGACCGCTTAAATTTCCCGAATTTGAGGAACGCTTAAATCAGGTCATCTTCACAAGCGCAACGCCGTCCGACTACGAGCATGAACATTCGACCGTTACGGCGGAGCAGATTATACGTCCGACCGGTCTGTTAGACCCCGAGATTGAAATCAAACCGACGGAGCATCAGATAGACGACCTTATAGGCGAGATAAACAAGCGCACGGAAAAGGGATTCCGCACGCTTGTGACGACGCTTACAAAGAAAATGGCGGAGGATCTTACGGACTACCTCGGCGGCGTCGGTATGCGCGTGAGATATATGCACTCCGATATTTCTACGATTGAGCGCACGGAGATTATAAAGGACTTGCGCACGGGCGAGTTTGACGTGCTTGTCGGAATAAATCTGCTGCGGGAGGGTCTCGACATTCCCGAGGTCGCGCTTGTGGCTATACTGGACGCGGACAAGGAAGGTTTTCTGAGAAGTGAGATGTCGCTCATACAGACGATAGGCAGAGCAGCGCGTAACAGCGAGGGTCACGTTATAATGTACGCCGACACCGTGACGGGTTCGATGAAACGCGCCATAGATGAAACGAACCGCAGAAGAAAGCTGCAGGACGAATTTAACAAGGCGCACGGCATTGTACCAAAGACGATAAAGAAGGATATAAGAGATATTATTGAGTCGATGAAACCGCTTGACAAGGGCGATACGCCGCGCGAGCAGCTCACGATAAATTACGATAAGGAAATTGCCGAGCTTGAAGCCAAGATGCTCCGAGCCGCCGAGAACCTTGAATTTGAGGAAGCGGCTGTTTTGAGAGACAGAATAAAGAGACTAAAAAAGGAGGCGGGATTATGACGCAGGAAATGCTTGACAAGGTAAAGGCGATAATAACAGCCAACATTTTGACGCCCGTTGTTTACTTTATAGAAAACGAGGATACGCTCGAATTTATATGTTTCTGCGACAGGCACATAACAATGCAGGAGATATACAATGTCGAACAGATGATAAAATCGGTGACGGGACAAAACGCCGAAATAATAGACATACGCGAGTTTTCCGAATCGGAACGGCTCGAAGTGATACATAACGCGGAGCTTATACACAGTGAGCATCCGATAATAGAGTACGTGTTCGCGCAGTCAATGGTTGAGGATTACAGAGTTGCCATGGAGCAGCGCAGGTCTATGCTCGACCGTCAGCGCGAAACTGGAACATTTTATTTGCAGTAAAGGAAAAGACAATGGAAAAGGATATTATTATAAAAGGCGCGAAGGAGCATAATCTCAAAAATATAGACGTGACGATACCGCGTGACAAGCTTGTGGTGCTTACCGGTCTTTCCGGCTCGGGCAAGTCGTCGCTCGCGTTCGACACGATTTACGCGGAGGGTCAGCGCAGGTATGTTGAGTCGCTGTCGTCGTACGCGAGAATGTTTCTCGGTCAAATGGACAAGCCTAACGTCGATTATATCGAGGGACTTTCTCCCGCGATAAGCATCGACCAGAAAACAACGTCAAAAAATCCGCGCTCAACGGTCGGAACGGTGACGGAGATTTACGACTATCTTCGTCTTATGTTCGCGCGCATCGGTATACCGCACTGCCCGAATTGCGGCAGGGAAGTAAAGCGTCAGAGTATTGACCAGATAGTTGACGCGGTTATGGCTCTCGACGAGGGTACGAGAATACAGATACTCGCGCCCGTCGTGAGAATGAAAAAGGGCGAGCATAAAAAGGTGTTCGAGAACGCGAAAAAAAGCGGCTACGTGCGCGTTAAAGCCGACGGTGTAATGTATGACCTCGGCGAAGAAATCGAGCTTAAAAAGACGCAGAAACACAACATAGAAATTGTTATCGACCGTCTTATCATACGCGACAACATAACCCAGCGCCTTACCGACTCGCTTGAAACGGCAATATCCCTTACGGGTGATTTGGTGCTCGTGGAGGTCATAGGCGGCGATACGATGTCGTTTTCGCAGAACTTCGCGTGTCCCGACTGCGGCGTAAGTCTTCCCGAACTCGCGCCGAGACTGTTTTCGTTTAACAACCCCTACGGCGCGTGTCCGAACTGTGACGGCTTGGGTTCGCTGCCGAAAATTGACCCCGAACTTGTCGTGAGCGACGAGAATTTGAGTCTTCTTGAAGGCGCAATAATGGCTACGGGCTGGTCGAACGCGGGCAAGAGCGACACAATGGCGCACACGTATTACACCTCGCTCGCAAAGCATTACAAATTTGATATAACAAAGCCGTACAAGGACTTGCCGGAAAACATAAAGCACATAATTCTCTACGGCACGGACGGCGAACAGATTAGGATGCAGTACAGCCGCGACGGAAGGAGCGGCACATTCACCGCGCCTTTCGAGGGCGTTATAACAAACCTTGAACGTCGCTACAACGGCAATACGTTCGACTACGTGAGAAACGATATTGAAAAGTATATAAACGACGTTACGTGTCCGAAATGTAAGGGCGCGCGTCTTTCCGACGCGGTACTCGGCGTGACGGTCGGCGGCGTGAACATATACGAGTTTACGTGTATGCCGATAAAGCAGGCTATGGAGTTTATGGAAAATCTTAAACTGACCGAGCGCGAACTTATGATAGCGGAGCAGGTCATAAAGGAGATAAAGTCGAGACTCAAATTCCTTTTGGACGTCGGTCTTGAATACCTCACGCTTTCGCGCTCGTCGGGTACGCTGTCGGGCGGTGAGGCACAGCGTATACGTCTCGCAACGCAGATAGGCTCGGGACTTATGGGCGTACTGTATATTCTCGACGAGCCGAGTATCGGACTTCATCAGCGCGACAACAACCGTCTCATAGAGACGTTAAAGCATCTGCGCGACCTCGGAAACACGGTTATAGTCGTGGAGCATGACACCGACACAATGCTTGCCGCGGACTGTATCGTGGACATCGGTCCGGGCGCGGGAGCACAGGGCGGCAGGCTCGTGGGCTACGGCAGCGTGGAGGATATTATCGCGTCGCCTGAGTCCGTAACGGGCAAATATCTCAGCGGCGAGTGTAAGATCGACGTTCCGAAAATGCGCCGTATACCGATAGGCTGGATCGAGATTAAAGGCGCGATGGAAAACAATCTCAAAAATATAAACGTTAAAATCCCGACGGGCGTTTTAACGTGCGTCACGGGTGTATCGGGCAGCGGCAAGTCGTCGCTCATAAACGAGATACTGTATAAAAAACTTGCGCACGTCCTGAACCGCGCAAGAACACACGCCGGAGCGCATAAGGAGATTACGGGCGTCGAGCAGCTTGACAAGATTATCGACATTAACCAGTCGCCAATAGGCAGAACGCCGCGCTCAAACCCCGCGACGTATACAAACCTATTTAACGATATACGCAACGTGTTCGCGCAGACGAACGAGGCTAAGGTTCGCGGCTACAAGTCGGGAAGGTTCAGCTTTAACGTAAAAGGCGGACGGTGCGAGGCTTGCTCCGGCGACGGTATAAGAAAGATTGAAATGCACTTCCTCGCCGATATATACGTTCCGTGCGAGGTGTGCAAGGGTAAGAGATATAACCGCGAAACGCTTGAAGTTAAGTATAAGGGCAAGAACATTTACGAGGTTCTCGAAATGACCGTTGACGAGGCGTATGAGTTTTTCGGCAATATCACAAAGATAAAGCAGAAACTCCAAACGCTCAAAGAGGTCGGTCTCGGATATATCAAGCTCGGTCAAAGTTCCACCATGTTGTCGGGCGGCGAGGCACAAAGAGTAAAGCTTGCCACGGAACTTTCGCGGACAAGCACCGGCAGAACGATATACGTTCTCGACGAGCCGACCACCGGACTGCACACAGCCGACGTGCATAAACTCACGGAGGTGCTTGATAAACTCGTTGAGGGCGGCAATACCGTGGTCGTAATCGAGCATAATCTCGACGTTATAAAGACTGCCGATTACATCATCGACATGGGACCGGAAGGCGGCGATAACGGCGGCAGGGTTGTGGCTCACGGCACGCCGGAAGAGGTCGCAAAGGTGAAAGGCTCGTATACGGGACAGTTCCTTAAAAAAATGCTTAAGTAAGATACGCGGGTATTGACAAAGCGCAAAACGGTGTTATAATAAATACAGAAAATATATTCTTCGGGGTGCGGTGAAATTCCCTACCGGCGGTTACAGCCCGCGAGCCATTATGGCATGATTTGGTGAAATTCCAAAGCCGACGGTATAGTCCGGATGTGAGAAGGTTAGTGTATAACGGCTCTGATGTTATTTGGAGCCGTTATTTTTTATGAGTGGCAAAAACCCCTCAGTCAGCCCAACTATTTCTGCGCAATAGTACGCGCTGACAGCTCCCCTAATAGGGGAGCCATACAGTAAGCCTCCCCTGCTAGGGGAGGTGGCGCCGTAGGCGTCGGAGGGGTTTGTTTAATGAATGTAGACAGGAGAACGCAAAATGGACGAACAATTTATGCGCCGAGCAATCGTGCTTGCCGAAAAGGGCGTTGGACGCGTCAATCCAAATCCGCTTGTCGGCGCGGTTATCGTGAAAAACGGCGTTATAATCGGCGAGGGGTATCACGAAAAATACGGCGGACTGCACGCGGAACGCAACGCGTTTAAAAACAGCAAAGTGTCTCCCGAGGGCGCGGATATGTACGTCACGCTCGAACCGTGCTGTCACCACGGCAAGCAGCCGCCGTGTGTTGACGCTATAATCGAAAATAAAATAAAACGCGTATTTATCGGCTCTGACGACCCTAATCCGCTTGTTGCGGGCGGCGGTATCACAAAACTTCGTGAACACGGGATTGAGGTTTACACCGACGTTTTAAAGGACGAGTGCGACGCGCTGAACGAGATATTTTTTCACTATATCAGCACGAAAACGCCATATGTAATGATGAAATACGCGATGACCGCCGACGGTAAAATTTCCTCGCGCACGGGTGACAGCAGATGGATCTCAAACGAAAAATCGCGCCGTATCGCGCACGAGGACAGGAACAGATACGCGGCTATCATGGTCGGCATCGGCACAGTTTTGGCTGACGACCCGAGCCTTACCTGCCGTATCGAGAACGGAAGCGACCCTATCAGAATAGTATGCGACAGCAAAATGCGTCTGCCACTCGACAGTGAAATCGCAAAAACCGCGAACACCGTTCGTACAATCGTTGCCGCCGCTGTGAAGGATGCGAAAAAAGAAAAAGCGTTAAACGAAAAGGGAATAGAGGTAATTTATGTTCCATGCGCAAACGGACGCGTTGATTTGATGGCGCTGATGAAAAAACTCGGCGAAATGCAAATTGACAGCGTTATTCTTGAAGGCGGCGGAGAATTAAATTTCGCGGCACTGCAAAGCGGAATAGTAAATAAAGTAAAGGTATTCACCGCGCCGAAAATAATCGGCGGAACCGGCGCGAAAACGCCTGTGGGCGGTGCGGGAATTGAGCTTATGAAAAACGCCGTAAAGCTGAACTTAGGAGCCGTATCGCAAATTGACGGCGACATAATGGCTGAATACGACGTTGTAAAGGAGTGATGTGCATGTTTACGGGTTTGATTGAAACCGTAGGAACAGTGACGGCTATAAACAAACAGCGCGGCACAGTGACAATTAAATGCAATATTACCGACGGTATTGAAATCGGTGACAGCGTTGCGGTAAACGGCGCTTGCCTGACCGCGGTTGAGATTGGAAACGGCATTTTCACCGCAGACGTAATGAATGAAACGTTCAGCCGTACCGCGCTCGGCACGCTTTCGGTCGGCAGCCGCGTAAACCTTGAACGCGCCATGAAAGCCGACGGACGTTTCGGCGGACATATAGTGTCAGGGCATATTGACGGCACGGGAACGGTGACAAATATGCAAAACGACGGCAACGCGGTTTGGGTAACCGTCGCGGCTGACAGTGGAATTCTGCGGTATATCGTGGAAAAAGGGTCGATTGCAATCGACGGCATAAGCCTTACCGTCGCGTACGTTGACGATAAATGCTTTAAGGTTTCTATAATTCCGCATACCGGCGGAGAGACGACGCTTTTGGAAAAACGCGCCGGCGACGCGGTAAATCTCGAATGTGATATAATCGCGAAGTATGTTGAAAAGCTGATGCAGCCGTCGGAAAACGTTCCGAAAAGCAACATAACGTATGAGTTTTTGGCTGAAAACGGATTTTAAGGAGGTTGACATAAAATGCAGTTTAACACGATCCCCGAGGCTATAGAGGATTTAAAACAGGGGAAAATGATAATGGTGGTTGACGACGAGAACCGCGAAAACGAGGGCGATTTAATCGCCGCGTGCGAGTTCGCAACGGGTGAAATGCTCAACTTTATGGCAAGCTATGCGAAGGGTCTTATCTGTATGCCGATGTCGGGCGAATGGGCGGCGAGACTGCACCTTCTGCCCATGGTTGCCGACAACACCGACAACCACGAAACGGCGTTCACAGTGTCGGTCGATGCGGTCGGTACGACTACGGGCATATCCGCGTACGAACGCGCCGACACGGCTCGTAAAATTGCCGACGAAAACGCGCTGCCGTCGGATTTTCGCCGCCCGGGGCATATGTTCCCGCTTATCGCGAAAAACGGCGGAGTGTTCGAGCGTAAAGGTCATACCGAGGCAACGGTAGATTTGCTCAAATACGCGGGGCTTAAACCGTGCGGACTCTGCTGTGAGATTATGGCAGACGACGGTCACATGATGCGGCTGCCGCAGCTTACGGAGTTTGCACAAAAACACGGATTTACGCTTATATCGGTCGCGGATTTGGAAAAGTACCGCCGCGAGCATGAGGTGATAGTCGAGTGTGTTGCAAAGGCAAAATTTCCGACGCGTTACGGCAAATTCACAATTCACGGCTTTGTGAACAAGCTTAACGGCGAACATCACGTCGCGCTCACAATGGGCGAAATGAACCCCGACGAGCCGATTTTGTGCCGCGTACATTCGGAGTGTCTTACGGGCGACGCACTCGGCAGCGCACGCTGCGACTGCGGTCAGCAGTACGACGCGGCGATGAAACGAATTGCGAAAGAGGGCAGGGGAGTGCTGCTCTATTTAAGACAGGAAGGGCGCGGAATAGGTCTTATAAACAAAATCCGCGCGTACGCCTTGCAGGACAAGGGTATGGACACGGTAGAAGCAAATCTCGCGCTCGGTTTCCCCGAGGATATGCGCGATTACAGCGTCGGCGCACAGATACTCGCTGAACTCGGCGTGGGTAAAATGCGGCTAATGACAAACAATCCGCTGAAAATAGACGGATTGGAAAAATTCGGGCTGGAAATTGTCGAGCGCGTTCCGATACAAATCGAGGCAGGCAAGGACGATGAGTTTTACCTGCTCACGAAACAACATAAAATGGGACATTATTTGAATTACGATAAGGAATAAAAAGGAGGAATAACCATGAAAATTTTGGAAGGAAAATTAGTAGCAAAAGAGATTAAAATCGGCATTGTCGCGTCGCGTTTCAACGAGTTTATCGTATCAAAGCTCATAAGCGGCGCGGAGGACGGACTTTTGCGTCACGACATAAGCGGCGACAACATCACGCTCGCATGGGTACCCGGCGCGTTCGAGATACCGCTTATGGCTAAGAAAATGGCTGAAAGCGGCAAATACGACGCGGTGATTTGTTTGGGCGCGGTAATACGCGGCGCGACCTCGCATTACGATTACGTTTGCAACGAGGTATCAAAGGGCATAGCGCAGGTATCGCTCACTACGGGCGTACCCGTAATGTTCGGCATACTCACGACCGACAACATCGAGCAGGCTATAGAACGCGCCGGAACTAAGGCGGGCAATAAGGGCTACGATTGCGCTCTCGGCGCGATTGAGATGATAAATCTCGCGAAACAGATATAAAAAATTTCTATAACCTTCAACATTTTTGCCTTTTTAAACGTTATATAAATGAACGCGGATAAAAGGAACGGTGAGGTATATGACGATTGATGAGTTATACGGTGAGTTTTTCGATGAGCTTGTTTCGTGGTGCGCGGGTATGTGCGGCGACGAAACGACAGCGGAGGACATGGTTCAGGAGGCATTTGCGCGCGCACTGACCCATGCCGCGACGCTTGAAAAACTCCATCCGATGCAGTCACGCGCGTGGCTCTATACCACAATCAAAAACATATACCTCGACCGTGTGCGTCATTCCGCTTTCGAGAGCGTTTCGGACGACCTGCCCGACACTGCCGCGGACAGTGACGATTACGCCGACGCGGAAACGGACGAACTTATAAATACGCTGCCGTACCCCGACGGGTTAATGTTCCGTATGCGGTACTTCGAGGGTTACAACTCGAAGGAAATCGGCGAAATGTTTAATATACCGTCCGGCACGGTGCGGTCAAGACTGAGTGAAACGCGAAGAAAACTGCGTAAAATGCTGAAGGAGGAATAATCATGGAAAAGAAAAGGCTGGAAATAAACTGCGCCAAATGCGACGCAAGGAACATCAACGAAGAATCATACGCGAAGTATGATAAAATCGAAATCAACACGGCAATAATGCTTACAGACGACCATAGCCGCGAGGTGTTAAGCCGTCTGGGCGCGGAAATCCACGCAGCGAAAACGCTGTCTGCAAAAGACAATGTGCCGGTTGTCGAGATAAACGGCCCGCATAAAATAACGGCGTCGGCGCTGCCGAAAAAAGGCACGGTGCTTATCGTGAACGGCGGCGTGGAGATTGAAAAGGGCGCGAACAATGCGGTTGAAATGTATTCGTACATTGACGTAAACGGCAATCTGGAATGTCCCGAAAGCGTTGTCGGTTCGCTTGCGAACGTGAGAGTAAACGGCTGCATAGGCACGTACCCCGACGATTATACAAAGCTCCATTCAAAGCTTGCGATTGACGATATGTTTATCGCTCGTGCTGCGCGTGACGGCAAATATTACGTCGGCGGCACGGTCAGTCTCACTGACAGGTCGGTTGACGTTTCAAGGCTTACCCAAAAGAACGTCAAATTCAAAACAAAGCGGTTTATCACGCATGAGGACAGAATGGATGAATGTCTCGCGATGTTCGATTATGACACGGAAATCATTCCCGCGCCGTCCGACTGCGCGATTGTCGGCGGCAGCGCAAAGCTTAGCACAAATCTCTTAGACGAATACGGAACAAGGCTTTTTGTTTTCGGCAATCTCGATGCGCGGGGCAATATCGCGGATGTTCTTTCACGGCTCGAAAAGCTTGTTGTAACGGGAAAAATCACCGCTACGCGCAAAAACGCCGCCGCAATAAAAAATTTGGGCGCAAAATATAAAAAGCTTGAAATCGTAAGAGAAATGACATTTACAAATACCGGAAACGTCCGCGTAACGAACGAAATACTTCACGCATCCGACGGCGTTACCGTGCAGAATTGCGCAGTCTTGACGATTGACGAAGACGTTAGTGCGGAGGACATAAAAAATCTGCTCGAAGGCGCGAATGTGGGATATATCGTTTGCTCAAAGGAGCAGGCAGCAGCCGCTCGGAGTGTGTGCAAAAACGTCGGCGCGGTTATGACGCCGGAGGAATACGCGGAATATAAAAATTCAAAGAAGAACGACAACACTGTTGAAATCGACGCGGCTGAATATGTAATGTGAAGAAAATTCCGAAAAATCCCCTTGACAAAACGGCTCCGTCGTGTGTATAATACAATAAAGCGATGAAAAAGACAGTAACCCGTGGCAAAAACCACAAGAGAGAGAACCTCGCGGCTGGAAGGGTTCTTTGGCGGGTCAGGGGCGAACACCACTTTGGAGCAGTACAGCGAACTGTACCGTATGTCTGCGATAAAGACCTAACCGAGTGACAGCCCGAAAGGGTTGTAATTAGGGTGGAACCGTGTAATTTTTTGCACCCCTAAGGCTATAATAGCTTTAGGGGTCTTTTTATTTAAGAAAGGATGTATAAACATGGAACTTAACGAACTTCAAACACTTCGCCACAGCGCGTCGCATGTGCTTGCGCAGGCGGTGAAAAGACTTTTCCCCGACACAAAGCTTGCGATTGGCCCTGCTATCGACACAGGCTTTTACTACGACTTCGATACGGAGCACGCGTTTACTCCGGAGGATTTGGAAACTCTCGAAAAGGAAATGAAGAAAATCGCGAAGGAGAACCTTAAAATCGAGAGGTTTGAACTCCCCAGAGCCGAGGCGCTGGAACTGATGAAGGACGAGCCGTACAAGGTCGAACTTATAAACGACCTGCCCGAAGACGCGACAATATCGTTCTACAAGCAGGGCGACTTTACCGACCTTTGCGCGGGACCCCACGTAAACTACACGTCGAAGGTAAAGGCGTTCAAGCTTTTGAGCGCGACAGGAGCGTACTGGCGCGGCGACGAACACAATAAGATGCTGCAGCGTATTTACGGTACGGCGTTTACAAATAAGGCTGACCTTGAAGAGCATTTGGAGCAACTCGAAGAGGCGAAGAAACGCGACCACAATAAGCTCGGACGCGACCTTGAATTGTTTACGACAGTTGACTATATCGGTCAGGGATTACCTATAATGCTCCCGAAGGGCGCGAGAATAATCCAGACTCTCCAACGCTGGGTTGAGGACGAGGAGCAAAAGCGCGGCTGGCAGCTTACGAAAACGCCGTTTATGGCAAAGAGCGACCTTTACAAAATCTCGGGTCACTGGGATCACTATCAGGACGGTATGTTTGTTCTGGGCGACCCCGAAAAGGACAAGGAGGTTTACGCTCTCCGTCCGATGACGTGTCCATTCCAGTACCAGGCGTTTTTGAACCGCGGACGCTCGTACCGCGATTTACCGATGAGACTTAACGAGACGTCCACGCTTTTCCGTAACGAGGCGTCGGGCGAAATGCATGGTCTTATTCGCGTAAGACAATTTACGATTTCCGAGGGACACCTCATGTGTACGCCGGAGCAGCTTGCGGGCGAGTTTAAACATTGTCTCGAACTTGCAAACTATATGCTCGACGTTCTCGGGCTTAAAGAGGATATAACGTATCGTTTCTCGCAGTGGGATCCCGACGACAGAGAGAAGTATATCGGCACAAAGGAGCAGTGGGACGAGGCGCAGGGCGTTATGCAGGATATACTCGACGAAATCGGTCTTGAATACAAGATAGGAATAGGCGAGGCGGCGTTCTACGGCCCGAAACTCGACCTTCAAATTAAGAACGTTCACGGCAAAGAGGACACGCTTATCACAATTCAGATAGATCAAATGCTCGCCGAGAAATTCGGTATGGAGTACACCGATAAGGACGGCACGAAAAAGAACCCGTATATCATTCACAGGACAAGTATCGGCTGCTATGAGAGAACGCTCGCGCTCCTTATCGAAAAGTACGCCGGCGCGTTCCCGACATGGCTCGCGCCCGTGCAGGTGAAGATTTTGCCGATTGCGGACAGACATCTCGATTACGCTTACGAGGTTAAAAAGAAGTTTGAGGAAAGCAATATATGGCGCGTGGAGATCGACGACAGGAGCGAAAAACTCGGCTATAAGCTACGTGAGGCGCAGCTTGAAAAAGTGCCGTATATGCTCGTTGTCGGCGACAAGGACGCCCAAGCCGGCACGGTATCGGTACGCTCCAGAAAAGAAGGCGACAAGGGCGCTATGGAAATCAACGAATTTATAGCGCAGATTAAGGAAGAGATTGACAACAAGGTGAGATAAGTAACCGTTCTCCCTTTGATAGCATAGTATAACTTATGCGGCATGGGGAGGGGTGGTTATTATGAGACTCGGTATATCACGCTCGTCAAGGCGAAGAACAAGGCACGGCGGCAGGTTCGGTCTTATATTGTTTGCGCTTATGGTTTTCGCGGGCGTAACAATAACAGTGCTCATACGCCTTCAGCCTGTCGTGATAGACTACGCGGAAAAATACGCGTCATCCGTCGCCGACAGCGTTGTGAATAAAGCGATACAAGAGGTCTACTCGGACGGCGACTATTCCTGCACCACCGAAATAAGCGGTAAAAACGTTAAAACCGTCGAAACCGACACGGCGAAAATAAACCGCCTTAAATCCGCGTTAAATCAGGCGCTGCACGACGGCATGAGCGAGTGTGAAACGGTGTATATACCGCTCGGCAGCGCACTTAACTGGTATTTTTTGTCGGGTATGGGACCGAAGATACCGATAAGAATATGCCCCATCGGCGTTATAAATATGGATTTACGCGACGATTTCTCGTCGGAGGGTATAAATCAGGTGTACCATAAAATTTACCTTGATGTGACGCTTGAAATGTCGTATATAGGTCTTATGTCCTCGCGCTCGCAGACGGTGCGGACAACGGCGCTTGTGAGCGAGACGGTAATCGTCGGCGACACGCCGGAGTATTACGGCACGGGAGAAATTGCCGTAGAATAAGGAGTTAAAATGAACGAAATACAAAAACGTATCGAGGAGCTTAGAGAACGGCTTAATTATCACAATCATAAATACTACGTCGAGGATGCGCCGGAAATAAGCGATTTTGAGTTTGACGCGATGCTCTCGGAACTTGAAAGGTTAGAGGACGCGCATCCCGAATACAAGAGCGCGAATTCCCCGTCCGTGCGCGTGGGCGGCGAGGCGGTGACGTCGTTCGCGCCCGTGCACCATGAAGTACCGATGCTCAGCCAGCAAAAGGCATTTTCAAAAGAAGAAATACTCGACTTTGACAGACGCGTCAAAGCCGTTGTACCCGACGCGAAGTACGTTGTGGAGCAGAAGATAGACGGTCTTTCGGTGTCGCTCGAATACGTGAACGGCGAGTTTACACGCGGCTCGACACGCGGCGACGGCGTGACGGGCGAGGACGTGACGGAAAATCTGCGCACGATCCGCTCGATACCGCTTACGCTGCGCGACAAAATACCGTTTCTCGAGGTGCGCGGCGAGGTGTTTATGTCACGCGACAGCTTTGAGAAGATAAACGCGGAACTTGAAGAAACGGAGCAGCCGCTTTTTGCAAATCCGCGTAACGCGGCTGCGGGATCTCTTCGTCAGCTTGACCCGAAAATAGCGGCAAAACGAAACCTCGATATATTCGTGTTCAACATTCAGCAAATACGCGGAGTTGAAATAAAGTCGCATACCGAAGGACTTGAATTTTTGAAGGCGCAGGGCTTTAAGACAATTCTCGACAAAAACGAGTACGCGAACATCGAGGACGCGTACAAACGAATTGAGGAAATAGGCGAGGAGAGGGGAGAACTGTACTTCGATATTGACGGTGCGGTCGTAAAGGTAAACGACATCGCGTCGCGTGAATTGCTCGGAGACACTGCCAAATTCCCGCGCTGGTCTATCGCGTACAAGTACCCCGCCGAAAAGCAGACGACAAAAATACGCGACATAAAGGTTCAGGTCGGCAGAACGGGCGTTTTAACTCCACTTGCCGTTCTGGACACCGTGCGTATTGCAGGCTCCAATGTGTCGCGCGCAACGCTCCACAATCTCGACTATATACGCGAAAAGGATATACGCATAGGCGACACGGTCGTGATTGAAAAGGCGGGCGACATTATTCCGGCCGTGGTAGAGGTCGTAACCGACGAGCGCACGGGAGAGGAAGTTGAATTCAGTATGCCGTCGCACTGCCCCGAATGTGGTGCGCTCGTTGTACGCGAGGAAGGCGAGGCGGCGTACAGGTGTACGGGTATAAGCTGTCCGGCGCAGAGGAAGAGGAATATTATACATTTCGTGTCGCGCAGCGCGATGGATATAGACGGTTTGGGTCCGTCGATTATTGAGCAGATGCTTGAACGCGGTCTTATAACGGACGCAGCGGACTTGTATTATGTAAACCCCGCAGATATAGCGGATATGGACAAGCTCGGTGAAAAGTCGGCGCAGAACCTCATAAACGCGCTTGAAAAATCCAAAACCAACCCGCTTTACCGTCTTATAAACGCGTTCGGCATACGCCATATAGGCGAAAAGGCGGCGAAAATACTGTCGGCGCACTACAAAACCCTTGACAATCTGCGCGCCGCGACGGCTGACGAACTTACGGTTATACCCGACATAGGCGAAAAAATGGCTTTTTCCGTCACGGAGTTTTTCGCGGAGGAACAGAACAAGGAATTTATAAAAAGGCTTGAGGACGCGGGCGTGAGATGCGTTGACGATACGGAAAGCACAACGCGCGACAATCGTTTTGAGGGTAAGACGTTCGTGCTTACCGGCACGCTTAGCAAATACAAGCGCAGCGAAGCGGGCGCGATTATTGAAAGCTACGGCGGTAAAACGTCGTCGAGTGTGTCGAAGAAAACCGATTATGTGCTTGCCGGCGCGGAGGCAGGAAGTAAACTCGACAAGGCTAACGCGCTCGGCGTAACCGTTATAAGCGAGGACGAGTTTGAGGAGATGATTAAATGATAGAGGAAAAAGCGTTCGCGATGAAGGACGAGCTTATATCCGTGCGGCGCGCTCTTCATAAAATCCCCGAAACGGCGTACAGTGAAGTAAAAACAGCCGAATATATAAGGAATAAACTAACCGAGTACGGTATACCGTACGAAATTGTGACGGAAACGGGAACGGTCGCGACGATACACGGCAAAAACGGCGGTAAAACGGTGCTTTTGCGCGCCGACATAGACGGACTGCCGATAAACGACGAAAGCGATTTTGAGGTAAAATCCGATCGTGAGGGGTATATGCACGCGTGCGGTCACGACATACACGCCGCGTGTCTTTTGGGGACACTAAAGTTGTTAAACGAAATAAAGGGGACACTAAACGGCAACGTAAAATGCGTGTTTCAGCCCGCCGAAGAAGGGGACGGGGGAGCGCTGCCGATGATCAAAGCGGGAGTTATGGAAAATCCGCACGTTGACGGAGCGTTCGCGCTGCACGTCGAACCTCTTGAAAAGACGGGCAATATACAAGTCAAGGACGGTTCTATTATGGCGTCGCCCGACGATTTTAAGATAACTATAACAGGCAAGGGCGGTCACGGCGCGTATCCCGAAAAGTGCGTGAACCCGCTTACCGTTGCCGCGGAAATACTTGCAAAATGTCACGAGATACCGAAAAAACATAATATGCCGTGCGTCGTGACAATATGCGAGATACACGGCGGCACGTGCAGGAACGCCGTCCCCGACACGGCTGTTATGACCGGTACGGCGCGGTCTTTGGACGGCAATACGCGTAAAAAGCTTGTTGAGCTTATAAACGAAATCGTAACGGACACGGCTCACAGTTTGGGCGCAGAAGCCGAACTTGACTTTAACATACTTTTTCCGCCCGTTGTAAACGACGGTACAATGAACGATATTGTGCGGAAAAGCGCAAAAAAACTCGACTGCGTAAAGGATGTGGTTGAACTTAAAACCGCGTCAATGGCGGGTGACGACTTTTCGTATTTCGGCGAACTTGTGCCGTCGTCTTATTTTAAGCTCGGCGTCGGAAACGAGGATATAGGCGCAGCTTATCCCATTCACAGCCCGAAATTTAAGGCTGACGAGGATGCGTTGCCGATTGGAGTATCTGTTTTGGTGCAGTGCGCCATAGATTTTTTAGATACTTTTAAGGGATAGGTTTACATAATATTATTATGTAAACTAAATTAACATTATATGGAAAAATATGGATAGAATTATAATAGTTGACTGCAGAGCAGACGACGAAACGATCAACGAATTAAGAAAAACAGGCTCTACGGTTATTCCGACGGTAAAACTTGACTGTCTGTACGACGCTGTCGCGTCGCACGCGGATATGCAGATACATTATCTCGGCGATAACCGTTTTGTTTGCGCACCCGAAACATACGAGCATTATAAAAAGCTGCTGCCAAACGGCTTTACGCTTATAAAAGGCAGCGCCCGTTTAAGTTCAAAATATCCCGACGATATTGCGTACAATGCCGCGGCTCTCAAAGACTGTGTGATTTGTAAATCGCGCTGTACGGCGATAGAAATCCTTGAAACGTATGGAAGTAAGGGTACGGACATTCTGAACGCCGCACAGGGGTATGCAAAATGCAGCACATGCGTTGTAAACGGTCACGCAATCATAACTGCTGACAGCAGTATAGCGAGCGCAGCGGAAAAACACAGTATAGACGTGCTTAGAATACGCGAGGGCCATATAGAACTTAGAGGAATGAATTACGGATTTATCGGCGGCGCGTCGGGATTGATCGAGAGGAACGTGCCGGCGTTTAACGGCGAACTGTCGGCGCATCCGGACGGAGATAAGATAAGAAGTTTCTGCAAAAACCACGGCACGGAAGTCGTTGAACTGAAAAAAGGTATGCTGACGGATATAGGCTCGATTATAACCAATATAGATTTTTAACGCTCAACCCCTCAAAAATACACTTCCAAGTAAAATAAAGAGCGATTTATCCGATTTGGATTTATGCTTAATTATATCCCCTATAAAAATAAAACCGATACTCCTAAAAGAAGTATCGGTTTTTGTGTTATGTCAGTTTTTACTTTTTAATGTTGTTAAGTCCGGCGTGGCACTTGTCAAGAGCAAGTCCTTTTTCAGCATATTTTTTCGCTGTTTCGACATCGCCCTTGCCCATATAACCGAGCGACGCCATATACAGGCAGTGGATTTTGTTTTTCTTATTCAAATCCGCCTCGAATATAAGGAAGTCCGGCAGCGACACCGCGAAGTAGTCTATCTTCACATCGTCGTTCATATGCGTGTCGGCGTATTCGATGAACATATCAAACCGCTTTTGCGCCTCGTCCTTATCGCCGAGAGCCTCGATCGCCTTCGCCGCGTAATACATCATCTCGGGCGGCTGGTCGTTGTAGTACATCGCCGACGTGAGTTCAAACTCGCCGCGTGCAGCCATTTTGTACGCCCAATCTGACTTCTCCTTATCCTCATACAGTCCGCCAAGCATATAGTAAATGTCGTTGTCGAGGTTGCCAATAAGCTTGCCCTCGCCGAGATTGTACGGGTACACGAGCGCTTTTTCCAGATATTCCACAGCCTTTACCGGTTCGGCTTTAGCCTTATTTATAAGCGCAATCCTGTACTGCGCGGGGATCTTCCCTTCCCCACCTTCCCACGGGTGGAAATTATGGCTCATAATACGTTCATACGCGTTATCGTACTCGCCGTTGAGGTTCAAAAGCGTTATGTACTCCGTGTACAAATCGTCGCGCTTTTCAAGTAATTCGGGGTACGCGTTCATATTGGCGAGCCTCTCTTCAAGCGAATAATTGAGCATTTTATAAAGCTGGTCAAGCTCGAAGAACACGCGCGCGTCGGTCGTGTCCATCTCAAACGCCTTTTCCATCGCCGCTCTCGCCTTATCGTAATCGCCCATTTTGTTGTAGTACGCGAGCGACAGGTTTCTGTATACCGTCGGCAGATTTATCTTATCCGCGCAGCATTCCCACAGCGTCACGCTCTTTTCCCACAAGTCCTTGTCGTAGAACAGGCAGCCGAGATAATATTTCGCATACTCGCCGCCTTTGCCCGCCGCGTTTCCGAGTACCGAAATGTCCTCCAGACGGTTCGGGAAACAATAAAGCGGGTTTGCGCTTTCAGCCTTTTCAAGTTCCGATTTGTCGCCCGTACAGTAGAAACGGTAATAGTGCGTCATAGGCTCGTCGTCGGGCGCAAGCGACAACGCTCTGTCCGCCTCGTCTCTCAGACCCGCCGCGAGATATGTAAGCGCAAGTTCGATATAATTGTGGTTGTCGCCGCGCATAACAGCCGTAAATTCATCCTTGCCCGTGAGCAGATACAATTCATAGCGGCAGCCGTGGTCGAGCGCGTCAATCTTCTTTGTTTCGTTCGCGAACGCAATCGCCGTTTCCATCTGACCCGTAAGCCTTAACAGCGCTGTTTTTAATGTGCGCGCCTTTAAATTGTGAAGTCCGCGCGCGAGCGACTTTTCAACGAACGCGAGCGCGTCCGCGTACTCTCCCCTTTCAGCCGCCATGCAGGCGAGCATATAAAACGCCTTATCCTGCATATTACCGTCCCACGTCGCTTTATAAAACGAGTCAAACGCCTTGTCGCGGCTACCTCCCGACATTTTAAGCGCAAGACCGAGATTGTAATACGGCTCGCAGTCGTAAGGGTTGGGGTTCTTCCATGTTGACGCTTTAATCGCCGCCTTGAAATATTCCACGCTTTCCGCAAATCTGCCGCGGTTATAGAGATACTTGCCGTAGCCGTTGTTCAAACGTATGTCCTCGCTGTCGCGCTTTAAACCTTCGAGGTAATACGGCTCGGGTGAATACGTCGCGTGACGGTACTGCTCCAGATGTGTCGCAGCTAAAAACAGCTTTTCGTTCGTCGGTATTTCCTCCGGCGCGGGTATCGCCTCGGCGGGCGACGGCACGGGCTCGGTATTTTTAACGGGAATATGCTCCAATACGGTTTTAGAGTCTCTCGTTATTTTTAACGTTATATCGTCATACTCCGCGCCGTGCGCGTCAATTTCCGTTTCAAACACCTCGGCGGGCTTTAAGTTCAGTGTCCCCGTAAATATCGTCTCACCCTTGCACTTCACGTCGAGCTGCGCATTGTTAAGACCCGACGGAGTGTACACCGTCACTTTGACTTTATTGTTCCCTGCCTCAACGTTTACCGCAGCGTCGAGCGACGCGTTCTTTATCGCGCCGACAGCCTTGTACGGCATAAAGTACTGTGTGAACGTCTTTTCCTCGTACGGCTTTAGGAATGTGAAGTCGGGCTGGTTATCCGTGAACATACCTGTCATAAGTTCGATATAGGGGCCGTTCTCGTCGGTGAGGTTTCTGTCCCACGCCTGTCCGAAATCACCGCAGCCCCACGTCCACTGCTTTTTGCCCGGCGAAACGTGATGGTCGGCTATATGCAGAAGTCCGGCGTTTTTACCGTAATCGTAGTTGCCGATGAAATTAAAGTCAGAGTGGTACGCCATGTACGATGTCGGAACGGGGATATTTTTATACCGCGAAATATCCGTGCCGGGCGCGTAATCGTACTTGTAGTACACGCCGTCGGCAATCGGGAACTTCGACACGCCGCGCTTGCCGTGATCCATTACCGCGTTCACGTCGGGCGGAAAAATCGACTGCGTATAATCGTTTACCGCGACGGCGGGGTTCGCCCACCAAAGAAACGTCTGCGGACGGTCTGTGGGATTGTAGACCTGACCCTTGATTTCGAGATACGCCTTGTCGGGATAAACGGTAAAGCCCGCCATACCCTTTGTGTGGAACATTTTTTCCGTCTCGCCGACCCAGACCGTTACCGAGCCGTCGCTGCCCCTCTCAATCGTGTAATCCACGGGGTCAAACGTTGACGGACGGTGATGCTGGGGCCAGTTAAACTCGATGCCGCCGCTTATCCACGGACCGGCGAGACCCACGAGCGCGGGCTTTACGACCTCGTTGTAGTACACCGCGTCGTAGCCGTTTGTCTTATCGAAAAGACGCTGGATTTTTCCGCCTATCTCGGGCAAAATCATTACTAAGATATAATCGTTTTCAAGATAAATCGCATTATACTCCTTATCGGTTTTCACGTCCGAAACGCCCTCGCACACGGGGTGCGGGTAAACGCGTCCCGACGAGCCCTGATATACGCGCTTTTCGAGAAACATCGGGTTCTTGTCGTACTCCGACAACTCATACGTCGGTATAACTATCTTCTCCTGTCTTAAAATTACCTCGTTCATTGTCCTGACCTCCGTAAATTATATTTATTAAGATGATTATACACTTTAAAACGCGGCGGGTCATTAAGAATAATTGCGCAAAAATATAAAATTATTGCTTATTGATGCGGCATAGGCGGAACGGACTTACAAATTTTCCTCAAATATAAAATCAATCTGCCTTGAAAGAACGTCACTTCTCACAAGCGTCACCCTCGCACTGTCGCCGACGCGGTACTCGCACCCCGTGCGGATGCCTTTCGCCGTTCCCGACTGCTCGTCATACAGATAGAAGTCACCCATCATGCTGTCATACCTTATAAGTCCTTCGACAGTGTTTTCAAGTTCAACAAATATACCGAAACCTGTCACGCCCGACACAACCGCGTCGAAACTGTTTCCCACAAACTTGCACATGTACGCGGCTTTCATCAAATCGTCCGCGTCACGCTCAACGTTCTCGGCAATCATCTCCGTTTCGCTCGAATGTAAAGCGGTTTCGCCTATGCCGTGCGCGGATATACGTTTGCCTTCCGCAAGACCTGTCAGTACACGATGCGCGACAAGGTCGGGATAACGGCGTATCGGCGATGTGAAATGACAGTAGTATTTGGCTGCCAATCCGAAGTGACCGAGGTTATCGGGCGAGTACCTTGCTTTCATCATCGAACGCAGCATTTCGCTTGACACGGTTCTCTCGCCCGCGCTGTCCTTCACCTCGTCAAGCACGCGCTGAAATTCTTTTGGGCTTACCGCTTTTTCTCCCGAATTTATATCTATCTGTAAGCCGTATTTCAATATCAGCTTGTTAAAATCGCGTATTTTATCGACAGACGGCGGCTCGTGTATGCGGTATATGAACGGTATGCCCGCTTTTTGAGCCGTTTCGGCAACCGTTTCGTTTGCCGCGAGCATAAATTCCTCTATCATTCTGTTCGACACGCCTCGCTCGGCTGCAGTAATATCATCCACCTCACCGTCGGCGTTCATTATAATATGACATTCAGGGAAATCAAAATCAATCGCTCCCCGGCGCATACGTTTATTTCGCAATACTTCCGCAAGACGCTCCATCTCGCGCAGCGTCGGCAGCATATAGCCGTACCTTTCGTTAAGCGCAGCGTCCGAGCCTTCAAGGAGCGCGTTGACGTTATTATATGTCATACGCTCTTTGGAACGTATGACCGTTTTCGCGAGACGGCTTGCTACAATGTTTCCTCTCCCGTCAATTTCCATTGAACAGGTAAAAGCGAGCCTGTCCTCATTCGGGCGCAGCGAGCATATACCGTTTGACAATTTTTCGGGCAGCATCGGTATCACTCTGTCCGGCAGATACACGCTTGTACCGCGCTCATACGCCTCTTTGTCAACGGCGCAGCCTTCCGTAACGTAATGCGACACATCGGCTATATGCACATGCAGAAGATAATTACCGTTTTTAAGGCGTTCCAGAGACACCGCGTCGTCAAAATCCTTCGCGTCGTCGCCGTCTATCGTGAATATCAGTTCCGACCGTCTGTCCTCCCTGTCCTTTATTTCCTCATCTGTAACGGTTTCATTCATGCGTGCGGTCTCGGCAAGCGTTTCCGCGTCAAATTCACGCTTAATACCGCTGCATATGATTATTCCTTCCATAATACCCTTGACGGAGTTCTCATCTCCGAGGATTTCGCTTACCGAGGCATATATTCTTCCCGTCGCGGTATAATCAAGCTCAGACACCGTTACCCTATCCCCTATCGACGCTCCGAGCCTGTCCTCGGGCGCAATATATATTTTGGAATATATTCGTTTGCTGTCCGGGCGCAGGCAAAGAAAACCGTCTTTTTCACGGTATATAACGCCGACGACGGTCTTGTTTGCGCGTTCGAGAACGCGTATTATCCTGCCTTCCTTCCTGCCGCGTGCGGATATGCCGGTTATTTTGAACATAACCTTGTCTCCGCTGAGCGCGTTTGCCATATCCGCGCCGGGTATGAACACGTCGCCGTCCCCCGCACAAAACAAACCCGAACCGTCCCGTGGGATTACATACGAGCGTTCCCGCCGTGCAGCCTTCGGTACTTATCGGCGAGTACCGCCCGCGCTTGCTTTTCGTTATCCTTCCCTCGCTTATCAATACGGAAAGAATATTGTTAAGCTTATCCGTATCGTCCTTCGGCACGTCAAGAACAGCCGCAAGTTCGCCGAATTTAAGAGGCACATACCCTTCGGAATTTATATATGACGCTACTTTTTCTTTTCTGTTCATCATTATCCCCCGTTTTCTTACTTTTCTATTTTACAATAAATTCTGAATATGTCAATACATATTTTATTGCGGCGTATATCGTATTGTAACATTTTTGTCACACTATAGTAACATAATTACTATTGACGAAATATGCGGTTAGTTGTATAATAACCTCGTGCGATTTTTTAAATACGCTTTATTTTTAGCGAAAAGAAAGGAATGAAAACGCAAATGAAAAATAAGAGCATAGCAACTCTTACCATTGTCGTGCTTGCTGCCATTCTTCTCAACTACGTTGCATTTTTCGGAATTAACGTAGGCAACTTTGAATACGGCGGTATGTTCGGCAATAACGGCATCAAAAAAGGCATAGACCTCGCCGGCGGCTCGGTTATAACCTTCCAGGCTGTCGAAAAAGATGCCAACGGCAACAAAATCGGAGATATTGTTCCGTCAACCGAGGATATGACGTCCTTGAAGGGAATTTTCGACTTACGTATGCAGGCCGAGGGCTACACCGAGGCGCGTATATCGAGCAGCGACGACGGTAAAATCACCGTTGAAATTCCCGAAATGCAGGACACGGACGCGGCGGCTGAACTTCTCGGTACTACCGCAAAGCTTACGTTTAACGACGCGGACGGCAACGTAATTCTCGACGCGGGTACAGACCTTAAGAGCGCGTCGTACGAGTTCGGCGCGACCGAGCAGGGTACGGCGGCAACGCATCACGTAAAGGTTGAGTTTAACCCCGACGCGAGACAGAAGTTCGCGGACGCAACAAGAGCCGCTGCGGCACGCGTAAGCGAAGGCAAGAATTACATCGCGATAGTCAAGGACGGCGAGATTGTTTCTCAGCCGAGCGTATCGAAGGAAATCGACGAGTCCTCGTGCGTAATCACAGGTCAGTTCACCGCTGACTCCGCAAGACAGCTTGCGAACCAGATTCAGTCGGGTAGTCTTCCGGTTGACCTTGAAATCGCGGGCGCGAACAAAGTCGGTGCGGAACTCGGTCCGGACGCTTTGAAGAACAGCATTATCGCGGCTGCAATCGGTCTTTTGCTTATTATGATATTCATGGTGGCAATGTACAGACTGCCCGGTCTTATCGCCGATATATCACTTCTTATATATATCGGACTTATGGGGCTTATCATGGGTCTGTTCCACTTCAACCTCTCCCTTTCGGGTATCGCGGGTATCGTCCTTTCGATAGGTATGGCGGTCGACGCGGACTGTATCATATTTGAGAGAGTTAAGGAAGAAATGAGACTCGGCAAGACAATAAGAGCATCCGTTATGTCGGGCTTTGACAAGGCATTCTCGGCTATCTTCGACTCGAACGTAACGACCATTATCACATGTATCGTTCTTATCCTGTCAAAGATAAGCACAATCACCGGCTTTGCATGGACGCTCGGTATCGGCGTAATACTCAGTATGTTTACGGCGATCGTAATTACCAAGTTCCTTATGAAACAGCTTTTAGGTATCGGTATTGAGAACAGAAACTTGTTCTGTCCCGCAAAAGCCAAAAAAGGAGGTGCGGAAGTCAATGCTTAAGAATTTAACAAAGAACAGATGGAAATTCGCCATTATTCCCGCACTTATAATAGTTGTAGGAGCAATATTCGGATTTATACACAAATCAAACGAAGGTTTCTTTAATTTTGATGTCGAGTTTATCGGCGGTACAAGAATGGAAATTGATTTAAAGCAGGAGTTCAGCAACGATGAAGTTGCTCAGCTTGTGCAGGAGTCAACTCCCGAAAACGTAAACGCTGTTGTTCAGAAGGGCAATAACGATACGACGGTTATTATTAAGGTTCCCTCGCTCGGCAACGCGCCCGCTGCGGCTGAAAACACTGCTGCCGAAGGTACGGAGGATGCGGCAAGCGAGACAAGCCAGATAAGAACCGTTGACGACGAAATGAGAACGAATATTATTAACGCTCTCAAAGAGAAATATCAGATTACGGACGACAACATCATATCCGTAAACTCCGCGTCGGCAAGTTTCGGTAAAGAGGTTCAGACGAAGGCTATTCTCTTCACGCTTATAGCCATAGCTTGTATTCTTATATACATCGCTATCAGATTTGAGTGGAGGAGCGCCGTTATGGCTGTTATCGCACTTGCGATAAACGTGCTTATCATGGCGTCGGTTTATACAATTACGTATATACCGCTTAACACAACCTTTATCGCGGCTATGCTTACTGTTATAGGTTATTCAATCAACAATACGATCGTTATTTTTGACAGAATTCGTGAGAACATGAAGATGCGCAAGAAGAACGAGACTATTTCGGAAATGACCGACCGCAGCATATTGGAGACTATGGGCAGAACAATCAACTCAACGATCACAACTCTTATCACGATTGTTCTTATCTATATTCTCGGCGCGTCCACGATTAAGGATTTCGCTCTTCCCCTTATCGTAGGTATAATCGCCGGTGCGTATACGTCGATCTTCCTCGCAAGCACTTTCTGGGCTGTTTGGAAGGAGTCGGATATTCAGGCTAAAGCGCTTGCCGCTCAGGACAGAAGAAACGCGAAAAAGAATAAGTAACTTCATAAAAGGACAAGCGGTTCACGTAAGAACCGCTTGTTTTTTTGCTTTTTTTGTTGACTTTTCAGCGTCAGTATGGTATAATAACCTTCGTTGCGGAGAGGTGGCCGAGTGGTCGAAGGCGCAGCATTGGAAATGCTGTAACGGGGCAACTCGTTCGAGGGTTCGAATCCCTTCCTCTCCTCCACGTCAAACCCTTTGCGCAAGCAAAGGGTTTTTATACTTAAAATAAAAGGGAGATAAAGTCATGGCTAAACGGCTTACGGATGAAGAAGAAAAAGCCCGCGTTATGGGTATGTATGAGACAGAAAACCGTCTGCGTCAAAGCGGTTACACGCTTATAGCCGGCGTTGACGAGGCTGGGCGCGGTCCGCTTGCCGGACCCGTGTACGCGGCTGCGGTTATACTGCCGGAAAACGCAGTTATACGCGGGATAAACGACTCAAAAAAGCTAAGCGAAAAAAGGCGCGAGGAGCTGTATGACGAAATAACGGAAAAGGCTGTTGCATGGTGCGTCGCGAGCGTGAATGAAAAGCGGATAGATGAAATCAACATTCTAAACGCCACGTTTGAAGCCATGAACAAGGCGGTAAACGGTCTTAAAACCGAGCCGGACTACGTTATTATAGACGGCAACCGCATATCCGGTATGACCATTCCCCATGAAACGGTTGTAAAGGGCGACAGCAAAAGCGCGTCGATCGCTGCCGCGTCAATTCTCGCAAAAGTGAGCCGTGACCGTTTTATTCGCAATATTGCCGAAAAATATCCCGAATACGGATTTGCAAAACACAAGGGGTACGGCACAAAGGAGCATATTGATGCGCTTAAAAAATACGGCGCGTGCGAGATACACCGCAGGAGCTTTTTGACTAAGATATTGGGTGAAAACATATGAAAACACAGACGATAGGCAGTTTCGGCGAGAACGCGGCAGCCGAGTTTCTCGAGGACGCCGATTACGAAATTTTAAAGCGCAACTTTCGCCTTAAAATGGGCGAGGTCGATATAATAGCCGAAAAGGATGGCTGCATTGTTTTCGTCGAGGTTAAGACGCGCAAATCCACGGCGTTCGGCGAGCCTGCCGAGTACGTTGACAGCCGCAAGCAAATGCGTATACGCCGCGCCGCCGCGTGTTACACGGACGTTGTAAACAATGATGTGCGTTTTGACGTTATAGAAGTGATGTACGAGGGTGACGGCGAGCGCATGAGAGTGACGCGGATAAACCACATTGAAAACGCGTTTTAAGGAGGATTTTATATGCCTAAATTTTTTGTGCCGAGCGGAAATGTTTCGGACGAGCATATTATCATAGAGGGCGGCGATGTCGCGCATATAACGCGTGTGCTGCGTCTCGGCGTCGGCGATACTGTTACCGTTTGTGACAGCAGCGGCAGCGATTATGAGGTGCGTATCGCATCGGCAGAGCCAAAAAGACTGATGTGCGATATAATTTCCACGCAGAAATGCGCGTCGGAGCCTGATATAAAGGTGACGCTTTTTCAGGGCTTGCCGAAGGGTTCAAAGATGGAGTATATTATCCAAAAGACAACGGAACTCGGCATACATGAAATTGTGCCGGTAAAGCTTGCGCGGTGCGTGTCGCGTGTTGAAGGCAAAAAGGACGAGACTAAAAAGCTTGACCGATGGCAAAAGATTTCCGAGGCTGCAGCCAAGCAATCCGGCAGAGGTATAATACCCGAAATCAAGCCGTTTATGACGCTTGACGAGGTAGTAGACGCATCAAAGGATTTTGACCTGTTTTTCGCGCCGTACGAGTGCGAGGACAAGCACACACTGCGAGAGACGCTGCTGTCAAAACCCGACATTAAAACCGTAGGATTTCTGATTGGACCGGAGGGCGGCTTTGACATTACGGAAACGGAAAAAATAAAAAATGCGCTCCTCCCCACCGTCACGCTCGGCAAACGTATTCTGCGTACCGAAACGGCTGGCGAGGCGGTGCTTGCGATGATTATGTACGAATTGGGCGACGTCAATTAAAAATGGGGACACTAAAATTTTAGTGTCCCCGTTTTAGTGTCCCCTATTTCCACTCGACCGCAAGACCGAGTGTTTCGGCAACAAAGCGGACGGGAATGTATGTTCTGTCGTTCTTGATGATTACCGAGGTGTCCATTTTAACGTCTTTTCCGTTGACGGTCATAACGTCGCTGCCGTACCTAAGGGTTATCACGTCGCCACCCTCGCGCGTAACTGTCGCGGTTTTAGTGTCCCCGTTCCAGTCAACACTGCAGTTGAGCATTTCCGCTACGGCGCGTATCGGCACCTGTGTGCGGTCGTTATCGTCAACAAACGGCTTTGCGTCGGGAAAATCAACAGCCCTGCCATCAACACTTATCGACATGTCCGCGCCGTTTACTTCGAGCGTTTTCGGTGCGGGCGTGGGAGTTGTCTGCGGCTTTGTGTTAATGTCCAAATTTTTATCGAGAGGCGTGTCGGTGAACGCCGCGGGTGATGCGTTCACGCTCTTGGCAATATTTACGCTTTCCCCGGACAGTTTCGTACACAGTTGAAACGCGTTGCCCGCTATACTTTTCACACCATCCTCAACGGTTAATTTTTCAAGCTCCGCGCATGAGTAGAAGGCTCTTTCCTCAACCTTCTCAATCGTTTTCGGAACGGTCAGCTCCTTTATATGCGAACCCGCGAAACACATGGCGGGAATTACCTTTATATTCGGCGAAAACGTCACCGTGTCTATATCCGAGTTTCGAAACGCGCGGTCGCCCAAAACCGTTACACTGTCGGGAATTACGGGATTTTTGTCTGTGCCGTTGTATGCGGCGAGATAGTTACCGTCAAAAATAACAAACTCGTCCTCAACCGTTTTTTGATATTCCTGTCCCCACGCAGTGCCTGCAAGCTGGTCGTAAAGCTCCTTTGTAATTTCACCGCCGAATGTTATCTTCGACAGATTATCGCAGGCATAAAATGCATTATTCGGCTTGTTCATAACGCTTTTCGGTATGTACGCCTTTGTGAGCGACTTGCATCCCTTAAACGTTTCATAACCTATGCTTTCCAGTGAATCGGGCAGCTTTATCTCTTTGAGCGGAGTATATCCGAAAGCCTGTTCGTTTATTTCCTTCAATTTCGACGGAAGATTTATTTGCTCGATGCCTGTCTTGTAAAAGGCGTACTCACCTATATATTCAAGATTTTTCGGCAAATTGACGTTTTTAAGATTTTCGCATGATTTAAATGCGGAATTTTTGATGTACAAAACACTGTCCGGCAATTCGACATCGGTTAAATTTTTACAATCCCCGAACGCCGACACTCCGACCGCCTGCACACCGTCCTCTATATGCACCTCTTTAAGACTTGTGCAGTCAAAGAAACACATTTCGGGTATTTCTTTAAGCGTTGAGGGTATATTTACACTTTCCAACGACGGACATTCACGGAAAATGAATTCGCCTTCCTTTAAGGTGTTCGGCAAGCGGAGCGAGGTAAGATTTTCCGCGAAGTCAAAGCCGCATTGGTCGATTTTTTCTATACCGTCCTCGAATGTTATGCTTTTTATTTTGGCGCGGGTTTTCTCGTCCTTGTTCGTGAAATATATCCCACTCACGGTTTTAACGGGATAGCCGTCCATTTCTGCGGGAAATACAAGCGCATCGGTCTGTATCGCGTTTACGTCCGTGATTACGGCGTACCCGTCAACTACGTCATAATCGAATTTCGCCAATGTCTCGCCGTTTTCGTCGGTCATGGTATACCTTTCCGCATATATGCCAATCGGCAGCGCGATACTAATACAGGCTGTCAGAAAAATGCTTGTAAGTGTAATTGCAAAAAACTTTTTCATTTCCAAACTTCCTTTCCCATGAACTTTCAATATATTCACATTATAACACCTCTCCCAAATTATTTCAACAACCTTGTCAAATTCGGCAGGGGTTTTGTCATAACGATACTCTGTCACTTCCACTCGACAGCAAGACCTAGCGTTTCTGCAACAAAGCGGACGGGAATATATGTTCTGTCGTCTTTTATGATTACCGAGGTGTCCATTTTAACGTCTTTACCATTGACGGTCATAACGTCGCTGCCATACTTCAGTGTTATCACATCGCCGTCCTCACGCGTAACGGTCGCCGTTTTAGTGTCCCCGTTCCAGTCAACACTGCAGTCGAGCATTTCCGCTACGACGCGTATTGGCACCTGCGTGCGGTCGTTATCGTCAACGAACGGTTTTGCGTCGGGGAAATCAACCGCTTTGCCGTCAACGCTTATCGACATATCCGCGCCGTTTACTTCGAGCGTTTTCGGTTCGGGCGCGGGTGACGGCGTGAGCGTTTCCTCCGGCTTTGCCGTGGGCTCAGGTGTTGCTGCGGGAGTGGGTGTCGGTTCCGGTGCGGGCGATTTGTCCGTGTTTACACCGTTATCCGCAAGCATTTTATAGAAATAATCCAGGTTGTTTTCCACATCCTCAAAGGAGTAAAAATCCTTTGACAGCTTTATGGCATTGTCCATGATTATAACGTTTTCCCTTGTCAGAAAACCACTCTCGGGAAATGCCGAACCAACCTCCGACGCTCCCTCAAAGGTTACTTTTTCAATCAACTCACATTCCCTGAACGCGCCGTCGCTTACCGTTTTCACATTTTCGGGTATCGTGACCTCTTTGAGCGTCGTATAAGCGAACGCGCTCGTCTCTATACTTTCAAGCGATTTCGGAAGTGTGACTGTATCCATATCGCGGTACGCGAAGGCATATTCGGTAATTGATTTTATACCTTCCGGCACGGCGGGATTTTTATCGTCGCCGAGATATTTTAACACAGTGTCCTCCGCAGCGGCAAAATCCTTATAACCGCCCAGACTTTTATCGGTTTTGCCTTTTAGGTACTTCTCCCTGCACCATACCGAATCTCTGACGGCTTTATAGATTTTAACGGTCATATCGGAGTTAAATGTGATCTCATTCGCTCTTAACACAGGCGGCTCGTCAAGCATCGCGTCGGGAATATTGATCTCCTTTACTTCCGTTCCCGCAAACCAGCCGCGTCCGTCATCGGTTTTGTTTGACAAACTGTCCGACAGATGTACCTTGTCAAGCCGACCGCAGTCGGAAAATGCGCTGTTACCCATGTATGTAACGGTGTCGGGGATAATCAAATCGCCCGAAAGAGCCGTATCGCGGCAGAAGGCGTAATCGCCGATCGACTGCAGTCCGTCAGAAAACTCTATTGATTTCAGTTTGGGACAATCCCTAAACGCGTAATCATCAATTTTTACAATCGTGGACGGAAGTAACACGCGTTCAAGGTTTGCGCAGCCGTCCAGAAAATGATACGGTATTTCCGTTACGCCTTCCCTGATTTCAACTTCCTTTAAGCTGTTTAGCTTTGCCGATTCGCCGGTAAGGCTTAAATCGAGTTCCACATCCTTATTTATAATTAGCTTTGTTATGGGCGCGCCCGCAGTTCCGGCAGGGGTCAAAGCGTTTAAAACGCTGCCCTCGGGTATTTCACATATACCGGTCGTGCCTACGTAATCGACAATTATATTCGTACCGTTGACATATATAAAATCGTCTTTATGGTCTTCCGTGTCGGCGGCAGCTGCGCTCACCGTTGCAAGTATTGTAATTATAATCATCAGTGATAATATTTTTTTCATTATATACCGTCCTCCCCTTCCATAGCACACATTTATTGTACGCTTTCCAATATGCCCGTAACAAATCTTGTCGGTACATACGTAAAGTCATCAATCAGTTTCGCGGCAGTATTAAGCTGTATAATATCGTCGTTCTTCTTGACAGCATCATCACCTATTTTTATTTCAATATGAGTGCCGTCCTTGTCAAGCTTTGCGGTTTGATTTGTGCCGTCCCACTCTATATTAAAGTTGAGTTTCTCCGCTATTGCTCTTATCGGAACGCAGTTGATACCGTCCTCATCCGTTACTGCCTTTAAATTTTCGACAGATATGCTCGTCTCACCAATCCAGAAAAAGTGTACGCTTTCGGACGATTGTTCCGGTGCAGCCATCGTATTTATTGCTGTGAGAATTACCGCAAGTGTAACGACCATCGAAATAAATTTTTTCATGTTCCGTCTCTCCTTTTATTACATTTGGTTATATTATAACACAAAATACAATTTGTGTCAATATACATAACATATAAAGACGTGTATGTTGACATATTATTTATGTATAATTAAAAAAAGGAGGGGCTATGCCATGATACATGAAAGAATAAAAATGTTGCGTGAACAGTACAATTACAGTCAGGCGGATTTGGCTAAGCATTTGGGTATCGCGAGAACAAGTGTACTCGCATGGGAAAATCAAACGTCAGTGCCTTCGATGAAACACATAATTGAAATGGCGAAATTGTTTCGTGTAACCACCGACTATCTTTTGGAAGTTGATAATAAAAGATTATTGTCCCTTGAAGGACTTACGGACGAAGAAATCAATATTATATGCGGATTGCTCAATTATTTCGATAAATCCGAATAATACGTTTCCCCGTCCGTAGGTGTCAGGATTTGTTGACTTGTTCGTAATCGAATATGGTTGTGAGCGGCTCTATTACGCCGAGATATTCGCGGCATGCGTTTTGCGCCTTTTCGAGATTGAGCGACCTGTAATTTCCACATTCAATCTCACTCGCGCCGAACACCTCTCCCCTATGGTCTATGGTCTTTTTGAGTATGTCCTTGACCGTTTCAAGCGTCTTTTCAGGCGTTACCGTGTCTCGGACGAGCAAATAAAAACCTGTTTGGCAGCCCATTGGTCCAAAATATACCACCTCGTCCTTAATATCGCTGTTGCGCGCAAACGTGGCGAGCATATGCTCTATCGTGTGCATCGTTTCGTTGTCGAGGTAGCCGCCTTGGTTCGGCTTGACAAAGCGTAAATCGTACGTCACAACGTCGCCGTCGGTACGCGAAATGTATATGCCTTTGCCGAGTTTTCTGTGGTCGACCCTAAAGCTTTTAATTTTTTCCATTTTATTGTACTTCCTCCAAAAATTTTGTTATAATCGCGACGCTGTTAGCGGCGGCTTTTTTTGCGAAAGTCGGATAATCGTCAACGCTTTCCTCATTCGCGCCGTCCGACAGTGCGCGTATTACCGCGAACGGTACGCCGTTCATCGCGGCTGCGTGACCTATTGCCGCGCCTTCCATTTCGGCGGCTATGGCGTTAAACTCCGATTTTATCGCGGTGCGCTGCTCCTGCGTGCTTATAAATTGGTCGCCGGACGCTATAACGCCGCGCTCGTAATTTAACCCGAGCGCCTTCGCAGCGGCGCATATCATATCAGTTACGCTCAAGTCGGTCTTAATGTAAACCGTGTTAAGTCCCAATATAAAGCCCTTCGGATCGCCTATAGGCGTTGTGTCCATGTCGTGCTCGCACACAGCGTCCGCGACGGCAATGTCGCCTATGCCGAGTTGGTCCGACAGTCCGCCCGCCACGCCAACGTTTATAATGCAGTCGGGTGAATATCGCAGTATCATCGTCTGCGCGCACACGGCGGCGTTTACCTTGCCCACGCCCGCAACAGCGACAACGGTATCCGCGCCGTTAATGCGTCCTTTGTAAAATTCCATACCGCTCACCTTGTCGGTAACGGCGTTATCCATCATGTCCTTAAGCGCCCTTACTTCAATATCCATCGCGCCTATTATTCCTATCCTCATTATATCAGCTCCTTTACTCTCATTATACTATGACGTTTCGCCGCGTGTCAACGGTCTGTTTGCCAAAATTCGCCGACCTTTGACAAGACGGCAATAATAGTGTATAATAATTGGCGTTAGGAGAGAGTAAGATGGATTTTGTGGCAATAGACTTTGAAACGGCTATGTCGAACTTCACGAGCGTGTGCAGTCTCGGCATATGCGTTGTGGAGAATAATATTATAACGGACAGGAAGGAAATACTTATAAGACCCGAGCCGTTTGAGTTTAACGAGTACAATATAAAAATACACGGTATCACGCCCGATATGGTCGCGGACAAGCCCACGTTCGATATGTACTGGGACGAGATTAAGCCGTATCTTGACGGCAAGACGGTCATAGCGCATAACGCGGATTTCGACGTGGGCGTGCTGTGCGCGACACTGGAATATTTCGGTATACCGCGCCCGACCTTTACATATTTATGTACCGTCAAGCTGTCGCAGAAGGCGTACCCGGAGCTTGAAAGTCACAAGCTTAACAACCTGTGCGACGCGCTCGGGATAAAATTTCACCACCACAGGGCGTACGACGACGCTTACGCCTGCGCGTGCGTCATGCTGAGGATTTTGGAGGATTACAGCCTGTTAAATTTAGCCGAGGTTGAGGAGTGCTTTGACATCGGTATAGGACATCTTACGCCCGACTCGCACCGCAAATTCACCAAGAACAAGCATAAGCGCAAGCGTGAGGATAACACGGCAAATTGACCTTGCGGTGACAATTTGCATAATTATTTGAGATAAAAACAATCTAAATCTTGCAACTTGCATATTGACAAACGATTTTTTTAAGATTATAATTATATCATAATTCGGATTAGAAAAATTCAATAGCAGGTTTTTGATAGAACAAAGGTGTTTTATATTGAAATAGATATAATTCACCTTTTTTTCTTAGATACTCAAAAGCCTGCCGTTGTAAATTAAAAATCAGGAGGTATGGTAAAAATGAGTAAAGTTGATGAAATGTTCGGTAGCAAGGTGTTTAACCTGCCCACGATGAAGGAGCGTCTGCCCAAGGATATTTACAAGTCGCTCGTAAAGACGATCAACGACGGTACAAGGCTCGATATAAACGTTGCCAACGCCGTTGCGCACGCCATGAAGGAGTGGGCTATCGAAAACGGCTGCACGCATTACACGCACTGGTTCCAGCCGATGACGGGTCTTACAGCCGAAAAGCATGACGCGTTCATTCAGCCGACCGAGGACAGAACGGTATTTATGGAGTTTTCGGGTAAAGAACTCGTTATGGGCGAACCCGACGCCTCGTCCTTCCCTTCGGGCGGTCTTAGAGCAACATTTGAGGCGAGAGGCTATACCGCATGGGATCCGACGTCGTTCGCGTTTATAAAGGGTCATTCGCTGTACATACCGACCTCATTCGTTTCGTATACGGGCGAGGTGCTCGATAAAAAGACTCCGCTGCTCCGTTCGGAGGCGGCTATTGACAGGGCGGCTAAGAGAGTTCTTGCGCTGTTCGGCAAGCACCCGAAACGTGTTGTTGCCTACGTGGGTCCCGAGCAGGAGTACTTCCTTGTTGACAAAAAGCTTAGAAATCAGCGTAAAGACCTTCTTCTTACCGGCAGAACGCTGTTCGGCGCAAAGCCGGCAAAGGGTCAGGAGATGGACGACCACTATTTCGGTCAAATCAAGGAGCGCGTCGCAAACTTCATGCGCGAGGTTGACGAGGAACTTTGGAAACTCGGCGTACTGGCTAAGACAAAGCATAACGAGGTTGCTCCGGCACAGCACGAGATCGCGCCCGTATTCGCGACCACAAACATTTCAAACGACCATAACCAGCTTACAATGGAAATATTAAAGACTGTTGCTGATCATCACGGTCTGTACTGCCTGCTCCATGAAAAGCCCTACGAGGGTATCAACGGTTCGGGTAAGCACAACAACTGGTCGATCGGTACGTCCGACGGCGAACTTTTGTTTAAGCCCGGCAAGAACCCGCAGGACAACGCGCAGTTCCTTCTATTCCTCGCGGCTGTTATAAAGGCTGTTGACGATTACGCGGATATTTTGAGAGCATCCGTTGCAACGGCTGGTAACGACCACAGACTCGGCGCGAACGAAGCCCCTCCGGCTATTATCTCGATTTACCTCGGCGACCAGCTTGCGGCTGTTGTTGATAAGCTCGTTAAGCACAAGGGTATTAAGTCCGACGAGGGTTCGGTTATCGCCACGGGCGTTGACTCGCTCCCCGACATCGAGAGAGATACGACCGACAGAAACAGAACGTCGCCGTTCGCGTTTACGGGTAACCGTTTCGAGTTCCGCGCACCGGGTTCAAGACAGTCTATCGCCGGTATCAACATTGTAATAAACACCATCGTTGCGCAGACGCTTACGGAAATTGCGGACGCACTCGAAGGCAGCAAGGATATCAAGAAGGACGCGTTCGACCTTGCCGTTAAGATTTTCTCCGACCACAACAGAATTATATTTAACGGTAACGGTTACAGTGACGAGTGGGTTGAAGAGGCTGAAAAACGCGGTCTCGACAATCTCAAGACCACGCCGGACGCACTCCCCCACTTCGTATCGCAGAAGTCTATCGACCTGTTCACAAAGCAGGAGGTATTTACCGAGGTTGAGGTTAAGACGCGCGGTGAGATTATGATGGAGGAATACGACAACACGCTCCACTTTGAGATGCTCACTATGCTTGAAATGGCTAAGCAGGAAATTCTCCCCGCTTGCCTGAAGTATACAAAGTTCGTAACCGACGATCTCGCGTCGAAGAAGGCGCTCGGTCTTGACGCTCCCAACGAAAAAGAAAGAGCCGAAAAACTTACATCTCTTACCGAGGCTCTTATGGAGAAGATCGACGCTCTCGATGCGGCTACGGCAGTTCCCGACGAGGACGCTTACGCAATCGGTATGTATTACAAGAACACCGTTATCCCCGCCATGGACGCGCTGCGTAAGGTTGCCGACGAGCTTGAAACGATCGTTTCAAAGGAATACTGGCCCTTCCCCACTTATACGGAACTTCTGTATCACGTATAATAGATATTACAAAAAGAGGATTGCTTTGGCAATCCTCTTTTTTAGTCCTTACCACATCTGCGCCGCGCCGATTATTGTGTTTATATCCTCGATGTTGTGACGTTCCATGTAGCTTTGCATATCTCTTTTTACGTCATATATAAGGTCGGGTTTGGCGAAAAGCGATGTTCCGAGCGCGACAAGAGACGCTCCCGCGAGCATCAGCTCTATTACGTCGCTGCCGGTCATAACGCCGCCCATACCGATGAGCGGCAGCTTTACGGCGTTATGCACCTCGTGTATCATTCGCACAGCCACGGGCTTTACCGCAGGCCCCGACAGTCCGCCGGTGTTGTTTTTTAAAATCGGTCTTTTCGTCTCAATGTCAATCTTCATGCCGAGCAGCGTGTTTATAAGCGACAGCCCGTCCGCACCGCCGTCCTCGGCAGCTTTAGCAATCTCCGTAATCGACGTTACGTTCGGCGACAGTTTTACGACAAGCGGTTTTTTGCAGCGTTTCCTGACTTCTTTTGTGAGCGAGTTTACCACGTTCGCGTCCGTGCCGAACGCAAGACCTCCGTGCTTTACGTTCGGGCAGGAAATGTTAAGCTCGACTATTGCCGCGTCGGTCGCCGAAATTATTTCTGCCATTTCGCAGTATTCCTCAACGGTGTTGCCGGATATGTTGACTATGACGTTCGTGTCGTATTCCGCGAGTATCGGCATGATATGCTCCGCGAAATATTCCACACCCGGGTTTTGAAGTCCTATACTGTTTAAAATCCCCGACGGTGTTTCGGCTATTCTCGGCGGAGGATTGCCCGCGCGCGGAACTCTCGTAAGCCCCTTCGCGCCTATGCCGCCGTACTCTGCAAGCGGCGCAAATTCGTTGTATTCCATACCGAAACCGAACGTTCCCGATGCGGTTACTATCGGGTTTTTAAAGTCCACACCGCAGAAATTTATCTTCATATCAGTCATTGAGCGTTACCTCCTCGCTGTAAAATACGGGGCCGTTGGCGCACACCTTCGCGTAACGCTCCGTGCCGTCCTTCTTCGTTTCGCACGCGCACGCGAGACACGCGCCTATGCCGCAGCCCATACGCTGTTCAAGCGAGATCTGGCATGGTATACCGCGTTCCTCCGCTATTTTCTTGACGGCGCGCAGCATCGGCATGGGACCGCACGAGTATATCATATCACATTCGTTTAGGTTCAAATACCCTTCCATAGCCGAAGCAATATAACCGTTGTAGCCGTAGCTGCCGTCGTCCGTGCCGACAATCGTCATGGACGATACCGCGTCAAACTCATCCTCCATCACAACACGCGATTTGTTCCTGAAACCCAAAAACACCGTCGCGTTTGTAAGCTGCTTTGTCAGCTTATAGAGAGGAAATACGCCGATACCGCCGCCTATTACAATCGGCTTTCTGACATTTCCCTTAATTTCAAACCCATGTCCCAACGGGCCAACAACGTCTATTTCATCGCCGATTTCCTTTTTCGCGAGCAGTTTTGTTCCCTCGCCTTTTACCTCAAATATAAAACGCACCTCGCCGTTTGACGCGTCGCATATGCTTATCGGTCGGCGCAGAAACGTATACCCGCCGCACGCGATATGCAGAAATTGTCCGCACTGCGCCGCCGCGGCTATATCCGCGCTTTCTATCGTAAAGTCAAATATACCGTCCGCGATTTCGCGTTTTTTTATAAGCTTGCAAACCTCTTGTTTTTTCATAACGCTGTCTCCTTATTTGATTACGGACGTGAGCTCGTCTCTCATACGTATCGCTTCCGCTCTTGCTGCTTCGGCGAATTGTTCCTCTTTCCAATCGCCCTTTTTGTACGCGCACATAATACCGCGCGACGAGTTTACTATCGCACCGAGACCGTCGCCGTTAAAGCACGGCACAACGTCCTTCGCGCCGCCGCCCTGCGCGCCGTAGCCCGGCACAAGGAAGTACGACTGTTTCATTATTTTGCGCAGCGCAGCCGCCTGTTCTGGGTATGTCGCGCCGACCACCGCGCCGACCGCGCCGTAACCGCTTTCGCCTATGGTGTCCGCGTTCCATTTGTTTACACACTCCGCGACCTTTTCGTATATATGCGCGCCGTCCGCGATTAAATCCTGAAGTTCTCCCGACGAGGGATTTGAAGTCTTGACAAGCGCGAAAATCGCCTTATCGTACGCCTTGCAGTCGTTTACAAACGGCATTACGCCGTCCGTGCCGAGGTACGGGTTGACCGTCACGCAGTCAACGCCGAACGACTCTTCCTCAACGCCGTCAACGGCTGTTTTACCGAGGTACGCCTTCGAATACGCCTCGGCGGTCGAGCCTATGTCGTTGCGCTTAACGTCGAGAATTACGTACAGCCCCTTCTCTTTAGCGTATTGAATTGTTTTGTGAAGGACTGTTTCGCCGCAAAGCCCGTACATCTCGTAAAACGCGCTCTGCGGCTTTACCGCCGGCACTACGTCGTAAAGCGCGTCGATAAGACCTTTGTTGTACTCCCAGATTGCAGCGCACGCGCCCTTTAAGTTTTGACCGTGCTCCGCGTATGCTTTTTTACGTATATATTCGGGTACGTAGTCGATTTTCGGGTCGAGACCCGCGACCGAGGGGTTGCCCTTTTCCTTTATCTTCTTTACAAGCAAATCTACCGACATAATTTTTCTCCTTTTTCATAATTACCAGTTTGTAGGGGCAGTCATCAGCCGCCCGCCGTGATGCACCGAAAACGGGCGAACACGGTTCCGCCCCTACGGCTTACAGCAAAACGCCTTGATTAACCACTATTTTGCCGCCCACAACGACGTATTCGGGCTTTCCCAAAAGCTTAAAGCCGTCGTAGGGCGAATTTTTGCTCTTTGAGTGCAGCTTTGTTATATCCACCGTCCACTCCTTGTTCGGGTCAAAAATCGTAATGTCGGCGGCGTTGCCGATTTTCATATTGCCCTTATTAAGACCTAAAATGCGCGACGGGTTGACTGCCATTTTTTCAATGAGTTCGTTTATCGTCAGCACACCGGGTTCTACAAGATATTTAAGTCCGAGTCCGAGCGACGTTTCAAAGCCGACTATCCCGTTTAACGCGAGTGCGAACTCGCAGTTTTTCTCGTCTATGTGGTGGGGCGCGTGGTCGGTTACGATACAGTCTATTGTGCCGTCCTTAAGTCCTTCCTTGATTGCCGCAACGTCGTCGTCGGTGCGCAGCGGCGGGTTCATCTTCGCGAAGGTGTTAAAGCCCTCGACAGCCTTTTCCGTAAGCGTGAAGTAGTGCGGACACGTTTCGCACGTGACGCGCACGCCGCGCTTTTTCGCCTGACGTACAAGGTCTACGGAAAGCCGCGTGCTTACATGCGCGATATGCACGGGCGTGCCTATCGCCTCTGCAATTATAATATCACGCGATACCATTACTTCCTCAGCCGCGCGCGTTATGCCGCGAAGTCCCATAGCCGTGGCGACCGCACCCTCGTTCATATAGCCGCCGTCGGCAAGCCCCAAATCCTCGCAGTGGGATATTACCTTCATGTCAAACATATCGGCGTACTCCATAGCGCGGCGCATAAGCCCCGATTCGGTAACGGGGCGTCCGTCGTCGGAAATCGCGACCGCACCGGCGAACTTCATCTCGCCTATCTCGGCAAGCTCCTCGCCTTTAAGTCCTTTCGACACCGCGCCTATCGGGTACACGTTTACGTATCCGACTTCCTTCGCCTTGTTTATAATGTACGAAATAACCGTCTCATTATCCGCAACGGGCTTGGTATTAGGCATACACGCAATCGACGTTATACCGCCCATTACGGCGCTCCTCGTGCCTGTTTCAATATCCTCCTTGTACTCCTGTCCGGGGTCGCGGAGGTGACAGTGCATATCCACAAGACCGGGCGACACGATTTTGCCCGTAGCGTCAATAACCTCCATGTCAATGCCTTCAAGTCCAAGATCGTCGCCTATTTCGGAAATCACGCCCTTATCTATAAATACGTCCATAACCTTGTCGATATTATTCTCGGGGTCGATAACTCTGCCGCCTTTTATAAGTATTCTCATTATCCGTCATCCTCCTCTGTGTCAAATCCGCCTCTGGAAAGAAGATACATTACAGCCATTCTGACAGCCACGCCGCTTGTCACCTGCTCGTTTATGACGCTCGCCTCGCCGTCTATGACGCTTGTGGAAAATTCCACGCCGCGGTTTACGGGTCCCGGGTGCATTACAAGCGCGTCGGGCTTGGCGTATTTGAGCCGAGCGTCGTCTACTCCGAAAAATCTGTAGTATTCCCGAAGACTCGGGAAAAGTCCGCTCTTCTGGCGTTCAAGCTGTATCCTAAGTCCCATTACAACGTCGGCGTCGATAATGGCTTCCTGTATGCTCTTAAACACCTTGCAGCCCATTTTCTCCATGCCTTGCGGTATCAGCGTGGCAGGTCCTCCGACGCTTACCTCCGCGCCGAGCTTGGTTAAGCCGTATATGTTGCTCCTTACGACCCTGCTGTGCTTTATATCGCCTATAATCGCTACTTTCAAGCCGCCAATATGACCCTTTTTCTCCTTTATCGTGAGCATGTCCAAAAGCGCCTGCGTCGGGTGTTCGTTCATGCCGTCGCCCGCGTTTACGACCGACGCGCTTACGAGCGGCGCGATAAGGTGCGGCGCGCCCGACATGCTGTGGCGCATTACAAGTATATCCGTACCCATGGCGTTAATGGTGTTCGCGGTGTCGATGAGCGTCTCGCCCTTCTGTACCGACGAGCCGCTCGCCGTTATATTCGCCGCGTTCGCGCTCATGTACTTTGCCGCAAGTTCAAAGGAGAGACGCGTGCGCGTGCTGTTCTCGTAAAAGAGGTTTACTACCGTTCTTCCCTGCAGATGCGGCGTTTTTTTACTCGGCTGTTTTATTATGAGTTTCATCGTTTCTGCCGCGCGCAGTATGTTTCTTATTTCCTCGGCACTTAAATCCTTAAGCCCCAAAAGGTCTTTTCTCTTCATCTTCTTCCCTCTCTTTCACATAGAGATACTTTGCTTATTTCCCCGTCCGTCACCTCGACGTTTATATATTCGTCCGCGGAGGTCTGTATGCTTTTGCCGATATATCCGGCGCTTATCGGGAGTTCGCGTCTGCCTCTGTCCACAAGCACCGCAAGTTCTATCCTCTCCGGTCTGCCCATGTCAAAGATCTCGTCCATGGCGCAGCGAACCGTTCTGCCCGAGAAAAGCACGTCGTCAACAAGTATTATTTTCTTATCCTCTATGGTAAACGCAATATCGCTGCCCGCGACAACGGGGTGCTTGCCCAGTCTCGTCAAATCATCGCGGTAAAATGTAATGTCTAGACTGCCCAGCGGCAGACGTATATCCTCAATTTCCTTTATTCGCTCCAAAATGAGTTTCGCGAGCGTTACGCCCTTTGTCTGTATTCCGATAATGACAAGATTGTCCGTTCCTCTGTTGCGCTCGACTATCTCATACGCCATACGGCTGACGGCGCGTTTTACCGCCATAGCGTCCATAAGCACCGTTTTTTCGATGTACTTTGCCATACGCCTTCCTCCTCCCGTCTTAAAAGCATTTTATCCTTAACATTATACACCATTTTTACCGAATTGTCCATATAATAGTAAAAATATTCAAAAAAATATAGTTAATTATGATTTTTTTGTAAAATTCTCTTGAAAAAAATGTCATTTAGTGATAAAATATATGTAACTATTTTGAGAGCATACATCTGAAAATACGGATTTTGAAAGGAATTGAGGTAAATGGAACGTACGATACTTGTAATTGAGGACGAGCAGAACATTAACGACATACTGACATTTTCGCTTGGTAAGGAAGGCTATAAGACGCTTTCCGCGCTTGACGGTGTTAAGGGTCTTGAAATGGCTCTCACGGAACACCCCGACCTTATTCTGCTTGACGTGATGCTGCCCGGTCTCGACGGCTGGGAGGTTTGTAAAAAGGTGCGTGAGCAGTCGCAGGTTCCCATTATAATGCTTACCGCAAGAGAGGACGAAGTTGACAAGGTTCTCGGTCTTGAACTCGGCGCGGACGATTATATCACAAAGCCCTACTCCATGCGCGAACTCGCGGCAAGAGTTAAGGCAAATCTCCGCAGAAGTACCGCTGCCGCTGCCGTACAGGATACTCCGTCCGACAATCAGGACACAATCGTATCAGGCGATTTGACGATTAACATAGACCGATACGAGGTATCGAAGAACGGTACGGTTATAGATATAACACTTCGCGAATTTGAACTTTTGCGTTTCCTCGCACAGCAGCCCGGAAAAATCTTTTCAAGAGAAAAACTCCTCGAAAACGTATGGGGCTATGAATACTACGGCGACGTAAGAACCGTTGACGTAACGGTAAGGCGTCTGCGCGAAAAAATAGAGGACGACCCGAGTATGCCGAAGTATATCATTACAAAGCGCGGAGTGGGCTACTACTTCAACAAATAACATAAAATAATCAGGATAAAGCACCCGAAACGGCATTGTTTTGGGTGCTTTACCGTATCTTACCGAAAGGATTGCAGAATATATGTTTAAAAGCATACGATGGAAAATAACGCTGCTGTTTGTCCTGCTTGTGATAGCCACGGAACTTTTAATCGGCAGTTTCAATATATTCGGCGTTGCCAATTACTATCATAAGGCGTTTTCCGACGATATAAACGAGGTGTTCGGCGCGGAGGTCAAAAATGATTTGCTCGCCGCCGCAAACGAACTTCCCGTTCCGTCAGACGACACCGGCGACAATTCACTGACAATATCGAATAAGACGTTTAACAGCGTGAATATGATAAACGATGTGCTTTCATCACATTCGGGCAAACTCGGTATAACGTCTTCAAGGGTATATTATATCATTGAAACATCGTCCGGCGACGTTCTGAAAGCGTCCGACGGTTCTTCGTCCGTAAACACTACGCCGACGATAGAACAAGCCGCAACGGGAACCGAGAAGAAAGAAACAAGCATCACAAAACCGTATATGGACTATGCCCTTCCCCTGTCAAACGGCGGAGACGTAAGCTTTATTGTATACGTGCGCGACGACTGTTCCACGCAAAGGGCTGTTACTCAAAATTTGATACGGATACTGTTGATTTCACTGCTGTTGTCGCTTGTTATTTCGGCTGTTGTGGGCATACTTATCGCACGTTCGATCACAATACCGATACAGCAGTTGTCGATTAAGGCGCGCAAGCTTGCGGACGGTAACATAAACGCGCTTGAAAGATCGGATTCAAACGATGAACTCGGCAACCTCACAAACTCACTCTTGTACCTTGCGCACACGAGAAAGCAGTCGTCCGACCAGGCTAAGGGCGAGAAAATCAAGGTTGAGACAATACTGCAAAACATGAACGACGGTATACTCGCCTTTGACATGAAGGGACGGCTCCTTCACTGCAACCCCGAGGCGAAAAAACTGTTAAAGCGTCGTTATCTCGACGATATAAATTTTGACAGATTTTTCAAGGAAATAAACGCGGATATAAAACTCGGAGACCTTTTGTATATGCAGACCGACGGCAGTGTGGAACGTGAAATTAAAGTGGATAATCACTATCTCCACCTTAACTTTGCGACCTTCAAAGCCGACAACAAGGTGGGCGGCATTATAGTTGTGATACACGACATTACAAAGCAGGAAAAGCTTGAACAGTCCCGGCGTGACTTTGTTGCGAACGTGTCGCATGAACTTCGCACTCCGCTTACAACAATTAAATCCTATTCCGAAACGCTTGCCGACTCCCCCGACGTTGACAGGGAATTGCAGATACGTTTCCTTGACGTTATCGCGTCCGAATCGGACAGAATGGCGAGAATTATAAGCGACCTGCTTACTCTTAGCGAGCTTGATGAAAATCAGACATTCTTAAAGCCGCCGGAGCAGATAGACGTGCGCAAGATGCTTGAAACCATAGTTGACAGAATGGATTTGCAGGCGAAGAAAAAACGGCAGACGCTCACGTACACGCCGATTAACGACGTACCCATAATAACAGGCGACCGCGACGTTCTCGAAAGAGCGATTATAAACGTAATCTCAAACGCTCTTAAATACACGAGCGACGGCGGCACGATCGAGGTGTATTCGAGCAAGGTTTACACCGATATAAATATAAAGGTTCAGGACAACGGTATCGGTATAGCCGAGGATAAGCTGCCGCACATATTCGACCGTTTCTACCGCGTCGATAAGGCTCGCTCGCGCGACACCGGCGGCACGGGTCTCGGTCTCGCAATCGCAAAGCAGTCAATCGAGTCAAGCTTTGGCGGTAAGATTAAGATTTCGAGCGAACTGCACAAGGGTACGGAGGTTACTATTTCCATTCCCGTAAATGAATAATGAATGAAAAAGACTTCCCAAATGGGAAGTCTTTATTAGTTTAATTTCCTGTGCTGCCGAAACCGCCGTTGCGGGCGGCGTCGGCGTCGTCGTCAACGGTTATGCCGTACTCGACGAATATTCCCTGACAAAATCCCGCGCCCGCGTCGAGCGACACGGTTTTGCCCTCGTTTGAGTCGTTCATTATCTTGCAGAAAATATGCCCCTCGTTGTCGCTCATATAATAGTCGCTGTCAATTATGCCGACGGTGTTGTTCATCTGCAGGCGGAACTTAAAACCGAGACCGCTCCTGGGGTATATTTTAAGTACCCAGCCGTCGTCGATTTTTACGCGTATGCCGGTCGGTATCTTCATGCTCTCGCCCGGCGCGAGATCAACGGCGCACGGCGTGAAAAAATCATATCCCGCACTGCCCGCGGTTGCGCGTGACGGCAGCTTTACAGAGTTATATATTTCCTCTATATCCCCCGTCTCGCCGAAGGTGTCTATCCAGTCAGTCTTAAACCGCTCCATGCTCACCTTCTCAAATTTAGCTATTCTCCGCATTTGTTTATTCTCCTTTATTTCATGACAAGAACTGTCTTGCCGATTTCAAGACTTTTCTTAACGTCTATGACCTTCTGGTTTGAGCTGCCGCGCCACGGCAGATTTACGTCGCGCAGCGCGTCTATGTACTCGCCGTCCACAAGCACGTCCACCATGCTCATAAACGGCAAATCCCTGACCTCGTGCCATTCGTAGCCCGTGTAGAGCCACACTGTTTTGTCGGGGAACCTCTTTTTGAACTCGCATATAAGCGCGCCTACATCGCGACGGTTACGCGGGTGCAGCGGGTCGCCGCCGCTTACGGTCAGACCCGATATATACGGTTTGTCTGCTTTGGCGAAAAGCTCATTCTTAGCCGCGTCGTCAAATTCCAGACCGCCGTCAATATCCCATGTCACCGGATTTTGACATTTTTCGCACCGATGGTCGCAGCCCGCTACCCACAAAACAACTCTCAGACCGTCGCCGTTAAGCATATCGTCCTTTGTTATATTGTGATAGCGCATTTACATACTTTTCCTTTCCGCTATTTCAGCCATTTTTGCGCTGTTGAGACGTGTGTCGCCCTTTACGCGCGAATATGACAGATAGCCGTTCATTCTCTCGATTTTCGTGAGATTTCTGCTGCCGCACTTCGGACATACGTCCATTTCAAGCTCCTCGTAGCCGCAGTCGTCGCAGTACGCCAAAGACATATTAACGCCCTCGTAAAAGCCCATATCCATAGCGCGGCGCACAAGCGTCTTTACTGCGTCGCGATTGTAGTTTACGGGATATTTCACATACTGAATTTTACCACCATTGCACAAATTCCAGAAACGCTTTTCAAGATCCTGCTTTTCAATCGGCGTAATATCCTCGGTGACGTGGCAGTGAAAGCTGTTCGACACGTATTCCCTGTCTGACACGTTCTCGACTATGCCGTACTTCTTTCTGTACTGCGTGACCTGCAAGCCGCACAGCGACTCCGCGGGCGTGCCGTAAATGGCGTACAGTCTGCCGTCCTCCTTCTTAAATTTGTCAACCATATCGTTTATATGCTGCAATGTTTTAAGCGCAAATTCGCCGTCCTCAACGAGCGACTTCTTGTTGTGGAGCTGTTGAAGTTCGTTAAGCGCCGTTATGCCGAACGAGGCTGTGGCTGACTTTAGCAGCGGCTTAATCTTATCGTGTATGCCGAGATGTCCGCCGTAGAAACCGCCCTCGCAGTACGCGAGCGGGTTCGTTGACGCACGCATTTCACCGAGATAGTCGTATGTGCGGAGGTGCAGATTTCTGATAAGCTCAAGATAATAGTCGAGCACCTCGAAAAAGTCGCGGTTTTCCTGTTTCGCTTTTGAGTAAATCATCGGCAGATGCAGCGATACAACGCCTATGTTAAAGCGTCCGACAAACACGGGCTTATCGTTTTCGTCGGCGGGCTGCATACCCCCTCTCTCGTACCACGGCGACAGGAACGCACGGCAGCCCATCGGTGAAATAATCTCGCCGTACTTTTTATACATTGACGGCACATAGCCCTCGCCTGTAAGCGACAGCCAGTCGGGGTACATGCTCCTCATCGAGCAGTCTATACCCGCTTCAAACACGTCCTCCAAAGGCTTGCCCTCACCGTGGAGGTTCTCGTCGTACAAAAATACCACCTTAGGGAACAGTACGGGCTTTTTGTGACCTTTTTTGCCCTGTCCGCCCTTTCTTACATTCAGCATGGTTATTGACGCCATTTTTGCAAACCTACCCGTACCCGTGCCGATTGTCACGGTTATAAAGGGATAGTCGCCGCGGCTCGACGATACGGAGTTAAACTTGTACTCCCAGCCCTGGAAACCCTGTTCGAAGTCGCGTTGAATGTCCGCCATAGTCACCTTCTCGGCTTGTTCCTCGCTAAGCCCCAATGACGTATACTTATCCATATACAGCTTATACGATTTTTCGGCGTAAGGTTCGAGAATTTTATCCGCGCTAGGCACGGTAAAGCCGCCGTACTGCTGCGACGCGGCGGACAGAATAATGTCGCCTATTACGTCGAACGCAACGTCGAGCGTCTTTGGCTCGTTATACCACAGATTACCCATTTCAAAGCCGCCCGACAGCACGTTTTTAATGTCGAACAGGCAGCAGTTCATCGTGTCGCGGCGAGCCGACATATCGTGAATATAAAGATAGCCGTCGCGGCAAGCCTGCAGTTCCTCCGTGGTCAGGAAAAACTTCTTGTAAAGCTCCTTGTTAAGCTGGTTGAAAATCAGGCTGCGCTTTGTGGACACGAGCGCGGAGTCGGTGTTCGAGTTCTCCTTGTCGCCGATGTACATGATGGACTGGCTCTTTTTGTAAACCTCGTCGAGCATCTGTACAAAGTCCTGCTTGTAGTTGCGGTAGTCGCGGTAGCTTTTCGCGACCTTCGGATTTACCCTTTCGAGAGCGCCCTCGACTATGTTGTGCATCTCGGCAATCTGAATGTCCTCCTTGCCCATACTCTCCGCCTGCTCCGTTACAAATTTGCATATAAACGCGATGTCCTCGTCCGTAAATTTCACAAGAGCGCGGTAAGCGGACTTATTGACCGCCGTAACAACCTTTTGTACATTAAATTCTTCCTTCGTATTGTCCTTTTTTACAACTCTCATTTTTATCACCTCTGTATTTTACGCGAGTCTTTATATACAATATATTGTGTTTATATATTATTATAGCACCAATATATAGATTTTACAATAGTTTTGTTAATAATATCCGATAAATTTTCCGACCCATTTTTTTCGCGTCTCTCTAAATATTACATGACTACACGCACGTTTTACGCGGATAATAAAGGTTGGTTATTCAAAATCAGCCGAATTATGTCGGTAAATTATAGTATACCACACGGAGGTAAAAAATGAAAGTTATTTTTCAGAGTTTTTATTTATATATGCTCGGCGTTGCAGCGGACGCGTACAGGGCGTTTTTTAACGGCGCGGTAAAAAAGGCGGCAAAACGCGGTGCGCTCTCGTCCGTGCGCCTTGCGAGAATGTCCGACAGGAGCTATTCTTTGTATAAGAGGTTCTACGAGTTTGAAAACGTATTAAGCCGTGAAATAGAGACTGTTTCACGCGCGCAGGCTATCCGTTTATAAGCGCGGCGGCTATGGCGCGGGCAACGTCGCGTCCTCCCTCTTTTGCTTCGTCAAGAGTGTTGCCGTTGCTGCCGACCTCCAATATAAGGCTGCCGCGTGTTGTGTGACCGTTGAAACGTTCCGTGCGCAGATTTACGGGGCGCATAAGCCCAGGGTACATTATTTCCGCGCTGTTCTGTATCTTTGCGGCGAATGTCAGATTGTCGCGCCAGTTGTCGTGCCACAAGCCCATGCTGTTCGTTCCGACAACGAGCATTACCTGCGCGGTCGGCACACCGTTTTGCTCGCACGCCACGCGCAGACGCGAACCGTCGCTATACACGAACGCGTCGCGGTGTACGTCGAGGACTACTTGTATCGACGGGTTTTCCTTAAGTACGCTCTCTATGGTTGACAGCGCACGCGTGTACGAGCTTTGGTACGATGGATAATCGTGGTACGTCTTGTCGTGTATTACGCCTATGCCGTAGCTTGTAAGCACGTTTTCTATTTCGTTGCCGACGGCGATAACGTTCACGTTCTCGTCGGTGTTACGCTCCGTCTCGCCGCTCATCTCGTCGCCGCTGTAACATTCGGTGGTATGCGTGTGCATAATAAGCACAAGCGGTTTGCCGTCCTCCGGTGTTATGGCGAGTTTATCGGCGCACATCGCGTCAAGATTAACGTCGTAGTCGGTGGCGTTATTGATTTTCAGCCCCACCGACGAGCATACGGCATTATGGTCGGGCAGCGCGGCGGGCTGTGTTTCTTCGGGCGCGGTTGTTTCTTCCGGCTCCGCCGGTTCATTCGGCTCACCGTTGGAAACGTTTTCAGGAGCTTCTTCAGCCTTCGGGGTTGTCCCCTTTATCACGGCGCTGTACTCTCCTATCACCGACCCGGGGTCAGATATGTCTATGCCGGTAAGCTTTTTTAAAATACTCCCCTCTCCCGCGTCAGCCATGGGAATACCCTCGTTTAAAATGTTTTCATAATCATCGGCGGGTGAAAAAGTCTCCTCGACTTGCGCCATTCCGTCAAATACCCCTTTTTTTATAAAACGCGGTACGGTTATGCCTGCCGCTGCAATACAAAGCGCCGCCGCGACGACTGCGTATATCTTATTTTTGGTGACTACTATTGTTTTAAACTTCATTATGTAACCTCACGATTGCTTGTATAACCTCTTATTTCTATTCATACGCCGCGTTTACATAAATATGTTGCTAATTTTTTGAAAAAAACTCTTGCATTTTTATATAGGTTGTGTTATAATGTCAAAGTTATTACGGACAGTCCTCTGCCTTGGTCGGCACGAAAGTCTTGAAAATTAAGGAGGAAGAATGATGAATACACAGGAAATCATCAACAACCTGACAAAAGACCAAATCAGAACAGACCTTCCGGAGCTCGTTGTGGGCAACAACGTAAAGGTTTACCAAAGAATTGTCGAGGGTTCGAGAACGAGAACTCAGATGTTCGAGGGTACAATCATTAAGGTTCAGGGAGGCGGCATTGCCAAAACTTTCACGGTAAGACGCGTTTCTTACGGCGTAGGCGTGGAAAAGACTTGGCCCGTCAACTCGCCCAATATCGAGAAAATCGAAGTATCGAGAAAGGGTAAGGTCAGACGCGCGAGACTTTACTATCTGCGTGACAGAGTCGGCAAGGCGGCAAAGGTTAAGGAAAGAATATAATGCTATCCTTAGCGGATATGGAAAGGGACATTATGATGTCCCTTTTTTCACATCGAACTAAGGTTTTACGGAGGGATATATTATGAGTGAAAACAATGATGAAATCAAACAGGAAAACGCCGCAGCCGAAACGGCGGGAGCAAAAAAAGAAGAGGAAAAGAAAATATGGTTCCAAAAATCCGAAAAAAGTAACATGACGGTTCCCACCGCCGCGTTCTGGCACGAGGTACTCGAATGGGTCGTGACGCTTGCGGTAGTGTTTGCAATCGAGTTCGCGATAAAGTTTTTCGTGTTCGATATTGTAAAGGTGGACGGTTCGAGCATGGTGCCGACACTTCACGACCGTGACAGACTTATTGTAACAAAACTCGGTTACAAACCTAAACAGGGCGATATTATAATTCTGGACAGCACGTATAAAAAGCGTATGGAGTACTTCGACAATTTAGCCGAGGATAAGGGTAAGGACGAGCTTTCGTTTGTCGAGAAATTCTTCGCGCAGAGAGTCGGTATGCCCGCGTCGCTTAAAAAGAAGTACTACGTAAAGCGCGTTATCGCGCTGCCGGGTCAGACGGTGGATATATCCGACGGACACGTATACGTGGACGGTGAAATTCTCGACGAGCCGTACTACGACGGTAAAACAAGTCCGCTGCCCTCGTCGTCAATGACATATCCGCTCACGGTTGACGAGAACACGGTGTTCGTAATGGGCGACAACCGCAACAACAGTAAGGACAGCCGTTCGTCGGATCTCGGTCTTGTGCCGTACGACGCTATTCTCGGAAAGTCACAGCTCCGCATATGGCCCCTTAACGCTATCGGCGCGACAAAATAGGTGTGGTAATGCAGAATTTACAGTGGTACCCCGGTCATATGGCGAAAACGCGACGCATGATCGAGGATAATCTGAAGATGATAGACGTCGTAATTGAAATTCTCGATGCGCGTATTCCCTTTTCGGGACGCAATCCGAATTTCGACGATATAATAAGAAACAAGCCGCGTCTGCTCGTGCTGAACAAGTCCGACCTCGCCGACAGGCGCAGGACGGATATGTGGATCAAATGGTACGCCGACAGGGGCGTAAGGGTAATACCGATAAGCTGCGCGACGGGCGCGGGTCTTAACACGGTGCTTGGCGAGGCTGACGCGCTCGTGCGCGATAAGATTGAGCGCGAGAAGGAAAAGGGCAGAAACAGGACGCTGCGCATTATGACCGTCGGTATACCGAACGTGGGTAAATCCAGTCTTATAAACCGCCTGCTCGGACGAGCGAGCGCAAAAACGGGCGACCGCCCCGGTATTACGCGCGGTAAGCAGTGGCTTAAAATAAAGGGCGGTGCGGAACTGCTCGACACGCCCGGCATATTGCCGCCGAAATTTGAGGATCAGGCCGTGGCAATGCGGCTTGCGTACACGGGCGCAATCAAGGACGAGATTATGAACACGGAACTCCTCGCCTACTCCCTGTGTGAATATCTGCGCGACAACTACCCCGACGAGCTGTGCGCGAGGTACAAGCTCAACGCCGTAGCGGAACTTAAGGGCTACGAGGTGCTTGAAAAGATAGGCAGAAAGCGCGGATTTGTAATATCCGGCGGCGAGGTCGATATGGAACGAGCCGCAAACACCGTTCTCGATGAACTGCGCAGCGCGAAAATCGGCGCGGTAACGCTTGAAACGCCCGATGATATTGAAGAATAACACGTAAAAACATATCGCATGATGCGATATGTTTTTTTAAAGAAAAAAAAATACGAAACGGCTTTATACCGTTTCGTACCTCATAGCAATTTTATGTAGCCTGAATTACTTAATGATGAACTTGTCAAGCTCAGCTACGAAAGCGTCGCAGTCGTCGCTGTGAACCTCAACCTTAATCGGTTTTGAAAGATCAAGGCTGAATATACCCATGATTGACTTAGCGTCTACAACATATCTGCCGGACGTTAAATCAACATCAAAATCATACTTGCTTACAGTGTTCACGAAATCTTTTACGTCGTTGATTGAACCTAACAGAAGATTAAATGTTTTCATAATTATTTCCTCCTCATTTTCATATCTTTCCTGTTTGTGTCTTTGTTACACATCTTAATAATACATCTTTTCTTTTAAATAGTCAATAGGTATTGCTTTTTTTTGTTAAATTTTATATAATAATGCTAATGCGGATATTGAAAAGGTCAATATTTTGGTAAATCTGTTTACATAAAGAGGTAATGGAATGAAAAAAGCGGCATTTTACACGCTCGGCTGCAAGGTAAATCAGTATGAAACGGAGGCAATGGCGGAGCTTTTCGCGGACGCGGGGTACGAAGTGTGCGATTTTTCCGAAAAAGCGGACGTGTATGTTATAAATACATGCTCGGTAACGAATATGGGCGACAGGAAATCGCGGCAGGTTATACGCAGGGCTAAAAAGACGAACCCTGACGCGGTTGTGGCTGTAACCGGCTGTTACGCTCAGACCGCGCCCGACGAGATACTCGGTATAGACGGCGTGAATATCGTTATAGGCACCAAAGGCAGAGGCGATATTGTGCGGCTCGTTGAGGACGCGGCAACGGGCGCGCCGGTAAATTGTGTGTCGGATATAATGACAAATCACGAGTTTGAGGAGCTTAATATAAAACGCTACATGAACAGGACGAGAGCGTTTATCAAAATTCAGGAGGGGTGCAGCCAGTTCTGCTCGTACTGCATTATCCCCTACGCCCGAGGTCCCGTGCGGAGCAGACCGTCCGACGAGGTCGTGTGCGAGGTAAAACGGCTCGCGCAAAACAGCTATAAGGAGATTATTCTCGTCGGTATACACGTCGCGTCGTACGGTAAGGATTTAACGGATACAAGCCTTGAAAAGCTTATTGCGGAGCTTGACGGCATAGACGGGATCGAGCGTATACGGCTTTCGTCGATCGAGCCGATGACGCTCGACCGAAAATTTATCGACAGCATAAAAGCGTCGAAAAAGCTGTGTCACCACTTCCATATATCGCTCCAGTCGGGCTGCGACGAAACGCTTAAACGTATGAACCGCAAGTATACGGCGGAGCAGTTTGGAGGAATAGTGAACGGTATAAGAGACGCGTTCTCCGACGCGGCTGTCACGACCGATATAATGGTAGGTTTCCCCGGCGAAACGGACGGGGAATTTGCAAAAACGGCGGAATTTGTGAGGAAAACGGACTTTGCCGACGCGCATATATTCCAGTATTCGCGCCGAAAAGGCACTCCGGCGGCAAAGCGCGCCGACCAGGTCTCGCCCGAGGTAAAGGAGAAACGCGCGAAGGTTATAGCGGAAATTACCGAAAAGAGCCGTGACGCGTTTCTTTCTCGGTTTGTCGGAAAAACGATGCGCGTACTGTTCGAGCAGCGTGCCGCCGACGGTATGTTTGAGGGTAAAACGGACAATTATATTACCGTTCACGCGCCGTCGGACGCGGATTTAAACGACGAATTTCGGGACGTTAAGCTTGAAAAACACGAAAACGGCATAATGTACGGTCACATTGTCGGATAAGAAAAAAGCGTATCGAAGTGATACGCTTTTTGTTTGCAATTATTCGTCTTCCTCATCGTCAGAATTGAGATTAAATTCAAGCTCTATTTCCTCGTGACAATTCGGGCATACGATTGCACTGTCGTCGTCAATCATGTCAAAGTCAATCATAACATCCTCGCCGCAGTTGGGACATTCGATTTCGAAATAATCACTGCCGTCATCTTCAAGGTCGTCGTACTCGTCATCATCAAAGTCATCGTCGTCCTCGTAGATGCCGCGCTCATAATCGTCGCCGTAGATGTCGTCCGCTATGGAGAAGAGCGCGTCGTCGAGTTCGTCCGTGACATCCTCGACGTTCTCAACTCTTTCCTCCAACTCGCCTATTCTGTCAGCCATCGCTCCCACAACGTCGATAAGTTTCATAATAAGCTTACCCTCGTCGCTTTTCGGGTTTATGTCAAGCCCCTCTGCGTAACCTTTAAGGTATGCCGCCTGTTTGATTAAATCTTCCATAGTATACCTCCTACAGAATTACTTTACGCGTTCCATGTACTCGCCCGTTCTCGTGTCTACTCTTATAATCTCGTTTACGTCAATGAACAAGGGAACATTGATAACCGCGCCCGTTTCAAGCGTTGCGGGTTTCATTGCGTTTGTAGATGTGTTGCCCGCAAAGCCCGGCTCGGTCTCCGTTACCTGAAGTTCCACGAATGTCGGAGGCTCTACGCCGAAGATGTTGCCCTTGTAGGACATAATCTTGCACACGTCGTTTTCCTTGACGAACTTCATTTCATTCTCTATCTCGCCCTTGGCAATGTCGATCATGTCGTATGTTTCATTATCCATGAAGTGGTAGAAATCGTCGTCGCCGTAGGAATATGACATATCCTTTCTGTCGATATGCGCCTCCTCGAATTTTTCGGTCGGTCTGAAGGTCTTTTCAACAACGCCGCCGTTTATAACATTCTTCAGCTTTGTTCTTACAAACGCCGCGCCCTTGCCCGGCTTAACGTGCTGAAACTCGACTATCTGGTATACGTTACCCTCAAATTCAAATGTTCTGCCGTTTCTAAAATCTCCTGCTGTAATCATAAAAAATCCTCCTGTGTCATTTGTTTCTATTCCTATTGTATATATTCTAATATATTTTGCCCGAAAAGTCAACAAAAAAAGAGCCAAAACTTGGAATTTGGCTCTTTTCGTGCGATTTAATTTTCAATCTGTGATTTTACAAGGCTTTCGCCGCAGTAAATTTCGCGCAGTTTCGGCTTTTCTATCTTGCCCGTCGGGTTGCGCGGAACGTCGGCGAATATGATTTTGCGCGGACGCTTGTAGCGCGGCAACTCGAGACAAAACTCGTTTATATCGTCCTCTATGCATGTTACGTTCGGTTTAAGTTCGATTATGGCAGCCGTAATTTCGCCCAGACGGTGGTCGGGCAGACCGATTACAGCAACGTCCTTAATCGCGTCGTTCTTTCTTAAAAAGTCCTCGATCTGCACGGGGTAGATATTCTCGCCGCCGGAGATGATTACATCCTTCGCACGGTCAACGAGGTATATAAAGCCGTCCTCGTCCTCCTGCGCGACGTCACCGGTCAAGAGCCAGCCGTCCTTTAACACTTCGTCGGTCGATTTTTTGTCGTTGTAGTAACAAAGCATTACGCCGGGGCCTTTGACGCATAATTCGCCTACCTCGCCCCGCTTAACCTCGCTGCCGTCGGGATTTATGATTTTCGTTTCCCAGCCGTAGCCCGCCTTGCCTATCGCGCCGACCTTGTGTATATTTTCAACGCCGAGGTGTACGCAGCCCGGTCCTATCGACTCGGACAAGCCGTAGTTTGTGTCATAGTCGTGATTGGGGAAATGCTCCTTCCAGCGTTTTATAAGGCTCGGCGGCACCGGCTGTGCGCCTATGTGCATGAGTCTCCACTGTGAAAGGTTGTATTTCTCCGGCTTTATCTCACCGCTGTCTATTGCGTCGAGAATGTCCTGCGCCCACGGCACGAGCAGCCATACTATCGTACATTCTTCCTCCGATACGGCGCGGAGTATCCACTCCGGCTTTATGCCCTTTAACAGCACAGCCTTACTGCCCGAAATAAGCGAGCCGAACCAGTGCATTTTCGCGCCGGTGTGGTAAAGCGGCGGTATGCAAAGGAACACATCGTCATGCGTCTGTCCGTGGTGCTTTTGCTCCACCGTCGCGCTGTGCATAAGGCTTGTGTGGTCATGCAGTATCGCCTTCGGGAAACCCGTAGTACCCGACGAGAAGTAAATCGCCGCATGGTCGTTATCGGTAATCTCCACATCGGGCTTTATCGAGCGCATAAACTTTACAAGATAGTCATAGCTTTCCGCGAACGTCGGGCATGACGCGCCCACAAAGAACGTCTGCTTTACGTTCGGTATCTTATCGCATATCTCCTCAACTCTTCCGATAAACTCAGGTCCGAAAATCAGCGCGTCCGCCTCGGCAAGTTCAATACAGTACTTTATTTCGTCCGCCGTGTAGCGGTAATTTAACGGTACGGCTATCGCTCCCGCTTTGAGCGTGCCGAAATAAATCGGCAGCCATTCAAGGCAGTTCATAAGAAGGATAGCCACCTTGTCGCCCTTCTTTATGCCGCGGCTCAGTAAGAGATTTGCGAAACGGTTTGCGCGTTTGTCAAACTCTTTCCATGTGATTTCGGTACGCCCCGCTTCCATCGGGTTAGTCTCGATAAGCGCGTACTCTCTCCACGTGACCTTTGAGTGTTCCATAACCTTCGGGTTTATTTCAACGAGCGCGATCTCATTCGCGTACTGCTCCGCGTTTCTTTCAAGCAGTTCTGTAATTGGCATTGTTCTCTCCCCTTTTCGCGCGGCTTATTATTTGTCCTCTTCCTTTATCGCGAATACGCCGTCAAGGAATTTGTCGTCAAACTTCTTTGTAAACGCCGACACAATAGGTACTACAACGAGCGACACAGCCATAGCGCATACGCCCATTTCCGGCGCTTTTGCCGCTGCGGCATTGATCGAGCCGCCGGATATCGCGAGTACTATCGTCGGTATCGCAACGGTCAGGAAACCGCATATCATACCTGCCCACGCGCCCGCTTTCGTAATCTTCTTTGAGTATATACCCCATATGTACGGGCCTATGAAACAGCCAGACACGATACCCCAGCTAAATGACATGATGTTTACTATAATACTGATGTTAGCTGTTGCGAACAGATACGAAAGTCCGACAAACACGAGACAAAGTATTCTCGTAAGGAGCATCTGATTTTTCTCTGCGTAGTCCTTTTTGATTGCGGGTATGAGGTCTACCGAGATCGACGACGATGATGAAAGCACTATCGACGACAGCGTTGACATCGACGCCGACAAAAGCAGTACGAGTATTACCGCGAATATAATTACGGGTACAATACTTGCTCCGCCGCCGAGAGCCTTTACGAGTACGTTCGGGATAACCGAGTCAACGCCGCCCGCGGGGAGTTCCGTAAGCACCAGTCTCGAAAGCGAGCCGATAAAGTACGCGCCGCAGCCGATTATGAGCGAGAACGCCGTTGAAATAATCGTAGCGCGGGGAATTGATTTTACGTCCTTAATCGCGTAGTATTTGCTTACCATCTGCGGTAATCCCCACGTACCGAAGCTTGTGAGAAGTATGTTTATGCAAAGGAACTGCCAGCTTGCGCCGCCGAACCAGCTTGTAAGCTGCGCTCCCTTGCTTACTCCGTTTTCGGTAACAGCCGAAAGGCGGGGTATGATCTGCGCAAAGCCGCCGACGTTCGGCGAGTTGACAACGGCTATAACCATCGCTATAACGCCGACAATCATTATAATACCCTGTACAAAGTCGGTGTACGCCGTCGCAACGTAGCCGCCGAGTACGAGATATGCCGCCGTAAGAACCGCTATTATAAGCAGCCACACGTTTATCGGCACGCTCGGGAACACCGTCTGGAACATCGTTCCGAGACCCTTGTAAACAGCCGCGCTGTACGGTACGAGAAATACGAATATGATTATTGCCGAGAATATTTTAAGAGCCTTGCAGTCGTAACGCGACTCAAAAAAGCCCGGCATGGTCTTGACGTTCAGCGTGTGCGTCATTGTGCGCGAGCGTTTCGCGAGCAAAAGCCACGCCACGAGACAGCCCAGTACCGCGTTGCCTATGCCTATCCACAGGCTGCCCAGACCTATGTTCCAGCCGTGCTGACCCGCGTAGCCGACAAAAACGACAGCCGAAAAATACGCCGTGCCGTACGCGAACGCGCTGACCCATGCGCCTATCTTACGGTTCCCCAAAAGAAAGCCGTCAACTGTTTTTGCTTTTCTTGTGCTGATAATTCCGATTGCCACCATCGCGAACGCAAAAATAACGAGCGCCACGATTGTGACGGTTTGAATGAGTTGTAAATTTTCCATTTCCTACCTGTCCTTCCTTACTTCTTTGGATTTTTGATTTTAAAATTGATGTCTCCCCCGTACTGCTAAAAAACTACGGCTGATATTATACCATATACGGCGGTATAAATAAAGCCGTTCGCCTGTTTTTTTCCGTTTTGCATAAAAAATTAACTCTGTTTTTGTGTATTTGTGATAGCAAAAAAGAGCCCGAAGGCTCTTTTTTAAATTCGTTTTATTTTACCGACGCAGTTATCTCGTTGCCAAGTGTGTCGGTGAATTTGTACTCGTAATCGGTGTTGAACATATCGTCGTTGTTCCAGCCAAGCTCCATATCTTTTAGACCCTGCGCCACCATCGACGCCCACTTCTGCGCCGCGGCGTACGAGGAATGGAGCGTATCGCCGCCGACCTCGGTGAGATTGTAATTCTTCGTTATCACACCGTCGGCGTTGTCGCCGTAAAGCGAATTGAGAAAATCATAACTCATCTTTGACAGGTCTATATACAGGCAATCCTCGTCAACCGCCGCGTCAATAAGATAGCTGCTCCACGAAACGGACGGCTTATAGTCATGCTCGGACGCGTTGGGCGTTACGAGTATGGGAACTACGTCGTTTTCGCGGCACTCCTTAATCATAGCCTTTACGCACGCTGTCATTTCCTCGCGTGTCGAATAGCTGCGGTCGTTGTAGCCGCACTCGATAAGGCAATACGTCGGGCGGTTGTTCACAATCGACGGGAACGCCGTATCGTACAATCCCTTCGCGTACTGTCCGCTGTTTGCGAGGTTTACGATGTCGGCGTTAATGTAGTTATCCAAAACCTGACCCCATCCCGTTCTGCCGCCGCCTACTTCCTTTTCATAGCTGCCGTAGTAATTGCAAGCGAGCGAGTCGCCGATTACGTATATAAGCGGCTTTGTGTCAAGTCCCGAACGCGTCAGACTTACGCTGCCCATAAGCGTCGAGCCGTCGGTCATTGAAACGGTCACTTTGCCGCTGTCACCGATATGGAAATCCTTTACCGTATACTGAGAGCCTTCGGTGAGTTTTCTGTCCGCGTCGCATTGGTCTACGTTGTTGCCCGCCATAAAGCCGTTCACAAATATATCGCCGCGCTTTGCCTCGCCCTTTTTGAATGTAATGTTGTAGCGGTCTGTGAGGAATGTGCCGTCAAGCGTTACGCCTTCGGCGCAGTCACCGATATTTTCATACGTGTAAACGGGTGAGATCTGGTACCATATGCCGTTCGGCACGCACGTTACCTTAAAGCCCTCAATCGTCGTGTCGCTGTCCTTTATTTCTTCTATCGAGCCGTCCTTGCAGAAATACACCTTCTTTGTGCCGTTCGCGGCGGCAACCTTGTCGCCCGCCTTTACCTTTTTACTGCTTACGTTCCTTAACTCGCCGCTCGCGAGATAATACGCCGTAACGACCGTGCCGTCCTCTTTTACCGTGTATGCCGGTATGTCGCCGAGTTCAATATCCTCCGTGCCGTTCCACCAGCTCACCTTGTAGCCCGTTATATGCTCGTCGGGCGTTATTTCGTTCTCGACGTATGACACATCAGCCTCGGCAATTCTGTCCATATAATAGCCGTCAACCGCGTAATCTACCGAAACCTCGTTGTCAACGCCCGTGTAAGCGTTCGCCGTAATCGTGGCTTTGCCCGTGCCTACGGGCGCAAGACGACCGGTCGGGGTCACTTTTAACACGCTTTCGTCGGACGATTTAAAGTCTTTGAGCATATACGAGCCCATCTGCATATCGGCATCGCCGGTTTTAACGCCGTATACATCGAACGCCAAATCTGTGCCGTGCAGGTTGAGATATACCGTATTCCTGTTCCAATCTGTTATTTTCGCGTTTCCGACAATCTCTATCTCCTTCTGTACCGTCGTGCCGTTGTACGACGCGGTCAATGTCATTTTGCCCGACGCTCCCGCCGAGGGGCTGACCGTGCATATGCCCTCAAAAGGCGGATAGGGCGTTCTGTCGTGCGGCGGCATCAGAACCTCCGCAAGCTCCGAGTCGGTCGTAAATTCGACGTGCGTGCCGTAGGGCGTGTACTCGGGTACAGCTGTGTACGTATATGTGCAGTCGCTTTCGTTTGCGAATGATGCGTCGGTTTTAACGGGCGGTACGATTTTGTCGGGGCCTTCTATCGTGATTTTCGTCGGGTCGGGGTACGATACGCCGATATAGTCGAGCGTTGCGCCCTTGCCCGATACGGCGTTTATCTTGCTCACCGTGACGTTCTCACCGCCGCTTACAGCATCGTTTACGCAATACAGGCAGTCGTTCTGCTTTAAAAATACCTGACCGTTCTTCGTGTCGTAAAACAACTCGAAGTCCATGTTGTTCTTCTCGGCAATAACGGTGTCGTTCACGCTCATATTTTCGCCGTCATAGCTTATGCGCACGGGTATGTTGCAGTCGGATATAACGTCAGCGTAACCGTCCTTGTCGAACGTGACGCGACCGAATACCCGTGTAACTTCGCGCGCGTCTATCCCCTCGCCTATTTTGTACTCGCCGTCGAGCGCAAGAGTGCCGTTTACCGTGCCGAAGTCGGACTCGTAATATTCCGCGTCCGTTTCGCACGTAAGCGGTATATCCACGTTCGCGCCGTCCGATGTTATCTTCGCCGTAGTTTCGGATTCGCTGTAGCCGTCCTTGTACGCCTTAATCGTTACAGTCTCGCCCTCGGGGTACGACGGGAGCGTGATGTGACCCGTTTCGTCGGCAAGGAATTTTATGCCGTTTACGACGAGGTTCGCGTACTGCGTGGAGTTTATGTTAAGGTCGCGCAGCGGTTTGCCGTCGCCCGCGCTGATTTCGATTTTGCTTATGCACACCGCGCCCCACTTGTCGGCGTGGAACTCGATCGCCTTTGTGCTTTCGCCCGTAACGACGCTTTCCGTCCGCCATGTGTCGAAGTTGTCGCCGTTTATCGAAATGTAGCGGTCGGCAATTTTAAGATACGCGTAAGGGTCGTTTGTGTTTCTGAGCGTCGAGCCGTTGTTTGTGACAACGGGCTTTGCGAAGGTCAGCGTAACCTTGCTGCCCGCCGCTATTTCGGGCATGTTGAGCGTTATAATCGCGTTGTCGTTCACGTTCGCGCAGCCGAGGTATATGTACGAACCCGAAGCCGTAAATGTGTTATTTACGGGGAACGTACCCGCGTCCTTGTTGTGCGCGAGATCCGTTATCGCCGCGTATTTGCGGTTCATGTCTCCGGAGGTCGTGACCGTTATGTCCTTGGTGAGCGCAACGTCCGTTATGTCGTTGGGCGAGCCGTCGGTTATTACGTTGTTGCCGCTGAACGTGTACGTAACACCGTTCGCCGCTGCCGCGCCAACGCCCGCCGCCGACACGCAGAGAAACGCCGAAAGTATAATTGCAGCTATCTTTTTCATGCTTTTATCTCCTTTTTATAAAATCATTTGTTTTATGCCCATGACAGTTTAAGCTGTTTTTTATTCTCACAGCAATCGGCAAGATACAGATTGATAAGCGTCTGGTAAGGTATGCCCGACGTATCGGACTGTTCCTTAAAATACTCAATCGTATCTTCGTCAATGTTTATGGTTATCTGTTTCTTCAGCTTTTTTGCATACGGATTTTTCCGTGCATTTGTAAAATCATACTCTTTTTCCATTTTTATCACCTCAATTATAATATTGTCTTTCCTCGGATTTTGTCGCCTTTCGAGCTGATATAATCCGTATTACCGATTCCGATTTACGGTAGCAATGACATACCACAAGCAGATTGGCTCTTTTGCTGAACCCAAGAATTATAAATCTCTCCTCCTCACGTGAATGCTTAGGGTCGTCAATTACCAACGCCTCATCGTCATAAAATACCGTTTTTGCTTCCTCAAACGATATTTTATGCTTTGATTTATTGATCCTATTTTTATTCTCATCCCATTCAAATTTTATTCTGTCCATAATTATATTATAATTATACTATAGTCATTTGTCAATCTATTTTATACACAAAAACAGACCGCATACCTATACGGTCTGTTTTTGTTATGGCGCACCCGACGGGATTCGAACCTGCGGCCTCAAGAGTCGGAGTCTTGCGCTCTATCCGACTGAGCTACGGGTGCGTACCCGATTATTCTACCATATCATTTTAATATTGTCAAATGCGGATTTTTGTGTTATACTCATATAGACGGATTAAATCACGAAGGGAGAGAGTGTATATGCCTATCAAAATTCCGGACAAGCTGCCGGCGACAAGCCAGCTGCGCAGGGAAAACATATTTGTAATGAGTGAAAAAAAGGCTATGCACCAGGATATACGTCCTCTTAAAATAGTAATAGTAAATCTGATGCCTACCAAAATAACGACCGAAACGCAGCTTTTAAGGCTTTTGTCCAACTCGCCGCTGCAGGTGGAGATCGACTTTCTGCAAATGGACTCGCACGAGTCGAAAAACACGTCCGCCGAGCATTTGGCGGCGTTCTACAAGACGTTTGACGAGATAAAGAAGTCGAAATACGACGGCATGATCATAACCGGCGCGCCGGTCGAGAATTTGGAGTTTGAAGAAGTCGATTACTGGGACGAGCTTGTTGAAATAATGGAGTGGTCAAAGACGAACGTCACCTCCACGCTCCACATCTGCTGGGCGGCGTTCGCGGGTATGTACTACCATTACGGCGTACCGAAACACGCGCTCAAGGAGAAATGCTCGGGCGTGTTCCGTCACCGTGTGACGCGCAGAACGGCTAAGCTCGTGCGCGGATTTGACAGCGAATTTTACGCTCCCCATTCGCGCCACTCATGCGTTTTACGCGAGGATATTGATAAGGTAAAGGAACTTGAAGTGCTTGCCGAGTCGAAAGAGGCGGGCGTTTACATCGTATTCACAAAGGGCGGCAGACGCATTTTTGTGACGGGTCACAGCGAGTACGACGCGAACACCTTGCGTGACGAATACTTCCGCGACCTCGAAAAAGGTTTAAAACCCCAAATACCCAAGCACTACTTCCCCAACGACGACCCGACAAGGCGTCCGGCGGCGAGGTGGCGCTCACACGCGTATCTCCTGTTTTCAAACTGGCTCAACTACTTCGTATACCAGATCACGCCGTATGATATAGACAGCATCAACTAAAACGCAACGGGGACACTAAAATTGCTTTAGTGTCCCCGTCTTTTTATATCCCTTTTATCCTATGTGTGCAATTTTATTTTTCCGCGTTAAGTATCAGCATAACGTTTTTACGCTCTATGTCGTTTAAGTTGCCGTCGTCGTCGCTGTAATTATAATTCGGGTTTATGTGATACCACGACTTTGCCGAGAAATAATTGCTGTACTCCGCGGTCTGGAATTTGCGACCGTGACGCGCGTAAATTTCGTTTCGCGCAAGCGCAAGGTCGTATTTTGACAATCCGCTTATATCGCTCTGCGTCAGAAGTCTTGTGCCGGAATTCGGCAGAATGTAGTCGCCCTCGTACTTCGTCATGCTTGAAATTTCGTAAATGGTGTTACCGTTGTAGCTTTCTCCCGTCGCGTCCGCGTCTATGGTAAAGGTTTTGCCCTTAACCTGATCAGTCGTGCTGCCCTCGGACACGTTCGCATAATACCGAGTGCCGCCCATTACAAACGTCATTAACGGCTTACCTGTCGCGCTGTCGCGTATAACCTCGCCGCCCGTGACGAGTTTTGCAGAAATTTTATCCGATACAATACCGCTGTCGGCAGCGTTCGCATACGCGGTTTGTGACGACGAACCTTGCGACGAAGAACCTCCGCCCGACGCAGAGGACGATGAAGATGACGCGCTGCTGCCAGAGCCGCCCGAAGATGCCGCCGTTCCCGATGACGACTGACCTGTTGATGTGCCGCTGCCTCCCTGTCTGCCGCCGGTTGTACCCGAGGATGAACCGGAACGCGGCGACGACGCGCCCGAGGACACGCTCGTCCATGACTGCGTGGTCGAGCCGTTACCGTTCTGCGTACCCGACGCCGGCGCGTTCGAAGGTGAAACGCTTGCGGTCGGCACAGCCGACGGTGACGGCGACGGGCTTACCGAGGGGCCGGCGGAAGGCTGCGCCGATGGCGATGCGCTTGCTACCGGAGCCGGAGAAGATACAGGCAATGTCTGCTCCGTTGTCACCGTATTGCCGATCACACCCTTGATTACATAATGCGCTCCGAGACCGGTCGCGCCCGCGGCTGCCGCGCAGATAAGGGCGATTATTGCTATCTTTTTTCTCTTCTGTTTTTTACGTTTTTCATTGCGCCTTTTCTCGATTTCGGACAACTGCTTTTTCTTGTCCTCCATCATTTTTTCCATTTGTTCGCGGCGTTTCTTTTCGTTATCGTCAAAAATATCACCGCCGTTATCGATGGCAGCCCCTGTGCCGACACCTGATGCGGCGGTAGCCAGTTCATCTGTATTCAGTACCTTTGTATCGCTGTTGTTGGCGGAAGCGTCCACCTTTGCTCCGCAAAATTCGCACTCTGTAGCATCATCGGGTATCTGTGAACCGCATTTATTACATAACATATATCCGACCTCCGTTTCCTCCTATACACGCTTTAATTATATAGGTTTATCCGTTTCAAATCAATATCAGCCCCTTTATATGTGTGTTACAATAAAAAGACAAAATATGACTTACCGTATAATCTTTCCCAATATTCAAAAATATAAACAAAATAAGGACAGCGTCGATGTTAAAACAAAGTTTGTACCGCGCATATTATGTTTTAAGGGGGGTGCAGACAGATGTTGGGGATTTTTTTTGAATGGATACAGACGGTACTTATACTCGCGGGGTATGTAAGCGGGAGCGCCGCTTTCCCGAAACCGCTGACAGCAGAGGAAGAAAAAAAATACCTCGCCGAGTACGCCGAGGGCAGCGAAAGCGCGAAAAATATTCTGATAGAGCGCAATCTGCGTCTTGTGGCGCATATAGCGAAAAAGTACGCCGACGATAAAAATACCGAGGATTTGATTTCAATCGGCACGATCGGGCTTATAAAGGGTATCAATACATTTAACCCGCGCAAAAACAGCCGTCTTTCGACATACATATCGCGGTGCATAGAAAATGAAGTGCTGATGTACATGCGCAAGGCTAAGAAACTGCAGAACGAGGTGTCGATCGAGGAAAGCGTCGGTTCGGACAAGGAGGGCAACAATATGACGCTTTCCGATATACTCACAGCCGACGACACGGACGTTTCCGAGATTATTTCGGATAAAATCGAGGCGCAGAAACTTCGCGCCGCGATAAAGAAAACGCTCACGGTAAACGAGACGAATATAATCTGCTGGCGTTACGGTCTCGGCGGCGGCAAGCGCAAGACGCAACGCGAGGTCGCGGATATTCTCGGCATAAGCCGCAGCTACGTGAGCCGCATAGAAAAACGCTGCCTTGAAAAACTCGCGGCGGAACTTAAAGGAACGCTGTAAAAGCAGAAAAATAAATATTCCTATTGAAAATAAGCAGAAAATGTGGTATAGTATATATACCACAACATTTTTTATTATATAATCATATATAATACTGTTTTTTTAATATTAAAAATTATGATATTCTTTGTTAAAGGAATATTATGTTTTTTATGTACAAACACTATAACCATACTTTGCAAAAAGCGCGGTCTTGTATGTAGAACAGCTTATATGCAGAACAGTTATAGTGTTTGAGATGCAGTTTACAGTATTCTATATATAATAAAAAATGTGTGGTAACATTTATCTAAGCCGCGTTTTTGTGCGTGGTGCGGATTTGTGCCACGCATTTTTTGATGCGAAAATTTATTTGTAGGAGGAATTAAAATGAAGAGAAAATTTTTGTGTATTGTGGGAGTGATTTTTGCCGTTATAGCTTTATACACCGTTTCCGCTGGAGCAATGACGCGTGATCAAGCTGTAAATTGGGCAAAAACACAAGCTAACAATGGAGTTATGTACAAGGATTCGGGTTTTGGCGGTCAATGTACTGACTTTGTGTCGGCATATATGAATTATATAGTATACGGCGATGCGCACTACTGGAAAAACACCGGTGGAGGCGGTTTTAGGACTTATGACGCTAAGGATTATTTCAGTAAATCATATCCAAGTGGATGGCAAAAAATTTCTAATACGCCGGATTTCGTACCTCAGCCCGGAGATATATTATGCTTTGGAGCCAACTCTTCAAACTCATACGGTCATGTAGCGGTAGCGATAGAAGGCTGTACCGTGTCAATTATGAAAGGCGTGGGTCAAAACGGTGCTGCCAACAATTATAACGGAACCGCGGCACAGTATCAAACTATGCAGTATTTTGGCGGTTGGGGAAATTTTCAAGGCGTTATCCGACCAAAATGGGATTCAGGAGATACAACACCGCCGACAATATCTGATGCAAAGGTTGTCGGAGTAGATGCAAACGGATACATGCTTCAATGTTCGGTTTCCGATTCCTCAGGTATTTCAAATGTAAAATGTGCGACATGGACTCTAAATAACGATCAAGATGACCTTATATGGAATGACATGGTGAACACTTCCCCCGGAATATGGAAATTGTATATAAATTTCTCTAAACATAACAGCGAAAAAAATATTCTGTACTTAAATCATATATACGCATATGACAAAAATAATAATCAATCATGCATTAGCGTTGATTATAACGAATGGAATCCACCCGTTATCAGTTATGGGGAAATTATAGGGATAGATGATAACGGATATATGATTGAATGTAAGGTAAGCGATGACACCGGTCTGTCAAAGGTAAGATGTGCGACATGGACGAACGAAAACGGGCAGGATGACCTTGTATGGACTGATATGGTAAATACGTCCCCGGGAATATGGAAATTATATATTCATTTTTCAGAGCATGGTAAAAACACTCCATATGCAAATGACATATATGCCTATGATACTTTTCAGAAAGAATCAAAATGTTACAGTGTTCCGTTTGATTATTGGGATTTGAACGCTTTTCCGTTTGCGATATATAAATATAATGACCATATAAATGTGATAAATCTTGCATCAACTTCAAAAAAAGCGGCTGTTATCTTCGCAAAATATGACGGTTCAAAACTTGTTGATTCAAGTTTCAGCAATGAAAGTTTTACGTCGGGAGAAAGAAAAAGCTATTCAAAATCGGGAAATGAATACAAAGTGCTCATATGGAACAGCCTCACGGGAATGAAACCGTTGGCACAGTAATATCCGCTGTAAAAAATACCACCCTCATAAAGAGAGTGGTATTTTTCTTTACATTATCTGTCTGCCTTCAAGAGCCTTGACGAGCGTTATTTTATCGGCGTATTCGATGTCGCTGCCGACGGGTATGCCGTGAGCGATACGCGTTACCTTAACGTCGAACGGCGCGAGCAGCTTTGATATATACACAGCCGTTGCCGTGCCGTTTACGGTCGGATTTGTCGCCATGATGACCTCTTTGACCTTGCCGTCCGCGAGCCTTAAAAGCAGCTCGTTTATCTTTATGTCGTCGGGCGTTATGCCGTCCATCGGCGACAGTGCGCCGTGAAGAACGTGGTAAAGACCGTTGTACTCGTTCGTTGACTCTATCGCCGAAACGTCCTCGGGGCTTTCTACAACGCATATAACCGACGCGTCGCGTTTCGGTGACGCGCAGATTTTACAGGGCGATGTGTCGGTGAGGTTTTGGCACACCGGGCAAAACTGTATCTTTTCCTTCGCTTCGGTTATGCACAAAGCCATGCTTTTAGCTTCATCCGCGCTCATGCGCTCCAGAATATGGAACGCTATCCTCTCCGCGCTCCTCCTGCCTATACCGGGAAGTCCCTCAAATTTTTCTATCAGATTTTCTATAGCCGTCGCGTGCATAATATCAGAAAAGTCCGGGGATATTTATTCCGCCGGTTATGGCGCTCATACCCTCCGCCATCATGTCCTCTGCCTTTTTTATAGCGTCGTTTACCGCTACAATAACGAGATCTTCAAGCGTTTCCACGTCGTCGGGGTCAACCGCTTCGGGGTTGATTTTTAGCGAGAGGATTTCCTTCTTGCCGTTGGCTGTTACCGTTACCATGCCGCCGCCCGCGGTTGCCTCAACGGTCTTTTCCTCTATCTCCGCCTGAACCTTCTCCATTTCCTCCTGCATCTTCTGCGCCTGCTTAACCACGTTTGAAACGTTTCTGTTTTGGTTCATGCCCGCGCCCGCAAATCCTTTGTACTTACCCATAAATTTATACCTCTTTCTGATTTAATTTATTCGTCATCGTCGGGCGGCAATTCGCCCTCCTCAAGAAATTCCTCTCTGTCGTTGTCGTCATCGGCGAACGATGACTGCGAGAAGTCTTCGTCGTCAGCCGTATAACCCACAAACTCGCTCTCGTCCGCGTTCTCTATAATTTCGCCGAAGTTTTGCATCAGATTGTCAATCGGGTCTTTTGAAACGGGCTTTTCCTCGCCCGCGTCCCCGCCTGCGGACGACTGCAGTCCCCATATGTCGGGGAGTTCGTCGGGGAGTTCGTTTTCATACGCGACCTTTACGATATAATCCGTGCCGCTTGCGCGTTTGAAAATCTGCGTCAGCTTATCCTTATAGTTGGCGGCTATCATATACGTTCCGCCCTCGTTGTTTTTAAATATCAATATGATTCCGTCGTTGTCAATCGTGATGTTCCTGTTGCGCAGCGCAGCCGTCAGGTAGCCCGCCGAGCGTATCATCACACGCGATATGTTATCCCAGTTACGCGCCGCCTTCACAAGCGGGTGGTCGGCTGTAAGCTCGTATTCGGGAATTGGATTGTAGAGCCTTACCGGCACTTTTTTCTTTTCCGCAGGCTGCGGCTTATCGTCGGGCGCGTTTTGCTCGGTTTTAACCGTTACGCCGTTTTTTACCTTATCTTCAAGCTTTTTAATACGGTTTTCAAGCGGCGTTGTGTCCGTTACCGCTCCGCCCGCAACCTTCGCTTCAAGCGAAGTAAGCCTGTCCATAAGCGCTGCGGGAGCAGTGTCAAATTCGGGACGCGATATTTTTATAAGCGCAAGCTCATATATAATCCTCGGCATCCTCGCCCACTTCGCGTCGGCAGCCGCGTCGGACAGAACCGTTACGGCATGCGACAGCTTTTCAAACGAAACTCTGTCCGCGAGCGCCTTTAATTTTATCATATCCTCGGCGTTTAAGTCAAGTATTCCTTCACTTTTATCGGTCACCTTACACAGCATCATGTCGCGGAAGTTCTTTATAAGGCTGTCCATAAACACCTTTAAGTCCTTGCCCTCGGACAGCACGCCGTCTATGACCGAAATTATCCCCGCCGCGTCGCCGTTTATCACGGATTCCGTTATTTTAAATATGCTGTCGGCAGTGGAAATGCCGAGTACGGACGTTATGCTTTCAGCCGTAACGCTCGAACCCTCCGCCGATACAACTCTTTCCAGGATACTGAGTCCGTCTCTCATCGAGCCGTCCGCAAGACGGGCGAGCATTTTATACGCGTCCTCGGTAATCTCAAAGCCTTCGCCGTGCGCTATCTCCTTCATTCTTAAAATTATGTCCGATGGCATTATACGCCTGAAATCAAACCGCTGGCAGCGCGACAGAATTGTCTGCGGAACTTTGTGCGCCTCGGTTGTCGCGAGAATGAATATTACGTGTTCGGGCGGTTCTTCGAGCGTTTTCAAAAGAGCGTTGAACGCGCCGGAGCTGAGCATATGCACCTCGTCGATAATGTACACGGTGTATTTTGCCGCGGTTGAAACGTAATTCACATCGTCGCGTATTTCACGGATATTGTCAACGCCGTTGTTTGACGCGGCGTCTATTTCCTTAACGTCCATAATACTGCCGTCGAGTATACCGCGGCATATCTCGCACTCGTTGCACGGACTGCCGTCAACGGGGTGCAGGCAGTTTACGGCGCGTGAAAGCACTTTTGCGCACGTCGTTTTGCCCGTGCCGCGCGTTCCGCAGAAAAGGTAGGCGTGTCCGACCTTGCCGCCGATTATCTGGTTTTTCAGCGTCCTTGTGATATGCGTCTGACCCACAATATCCTCAAACACCATGGGCCGCCATTTGCGGTAAATCGCCTGATGTTCCATATCCTTCTCTCCTTTCCGCGTCTTTAACATGAAAAAACGCCGTTATGGCGCGTTGTTGTCTTATAAAAGGCTCCGACCGAGGTTACCGCAACACATCGAACGCACTGCTTATTGCTGCTTGGTTCCCCATCTGACAAGGTTCGCAGGTTTCAATCGCGCGGGCTCGGTCATCATCGCCTACCGTTCATGCTATTAAGCTGTTATTCAATACTCGTATATTCTACCACGTTTTTTATAAAACTGCAATAGGTAATTTGAATTTTTTTCTTTACATAAAAATCACGCCCTGCGGATATGTGCGGAGCGTGAGATTTTATAATTTACTTCGCGTCAATCATTCGCACAATAACCGCTGACGCCTCGGCTCTGGTGAGGCTTTTCGCCGGACCGAATGAGCCGTCGCTGTAACCCGAAATTATGCCGGTGGAGTACGCGTCGGCAACGTAGGGGCGGTACGCCTCGGCGACGTAATTCCAGTCGGTGATTTTGCTCGTGTCGGGGTTAGCGGCTTTCGCCTTGCCGAGATAATCGAGTGTGCGGCTGATGATTTTCGCCATTTCCGCGCGTGTTATCGGCGTGTTTACCGCGAGAAGGTCTGTGTCTTCTGCCGTAACGATACCAGCGTCAACCGCGGCATTAAGCGTAGCCTTCGCCCAGTCCGCCCAATTTGCATTGAGCGTGCTTGCGGGCGCGGCATTTACATCACCTTTATACGTCAGTTTCATTACGACAGTGAGGAATTCTTCGTGTGTAATCTGATTGTCAGGCTTGAACGTTCCGTCTTCGTAGCCGTTGAAGCCGCCAAGCTCCGTTATGCGCTTGATGTTATCATACGCCCAATGTGTTTCGGGAACGTCAGTAAACGAATTGGTATGCGGCGCAGTTGTCGGCTGTGGAGCAGGTTCTTCCGTGGGAGCTGCTGTGGAAACAGGCGTTGGTTCGGGTGTTTCTGTCGGAGTAGGTGCATTAGGAACATCTACGGGGAAATCAAACGCACCTTCGCCGATTGTTGTTACGCTGTCAGGTAAAGTTATGTTTGTCAGTGAAGTACAACCCCGAAATGCATAGTTGTCAATATCTGTTACACCATCAGGAATTGTTACGCCTGTTAAAGCGTTGCAGTTCTGAAACGCGCTCACACCGATACTTGTTACGCTGTCGGGTATCGTTATGTTTGTCAATGAGGTGCAGTCCTTGAATGCGTCATTACCGATTGTTGTTACACTGTTAGGAATTGTAACGTTTTCCAATGATGAACAAAATGAAAATGTAGATTTACCGATTGTTGTTACGATATCAGGAATTGTAACGTTTATCAATGCCGAGCAACTTTGAAATGCACTTTCACCAATGCTCGTTACACTGTCAGGTATCGTTATATTCTCTAGTGATCTACAGCAATTAAATGCCCCAATACCGATACTTGTAACACTGTCGGGTATCGTAATGTTTTTTAAGTTTTCACAACCGTTGAACATAGTATCACCGATACTTGTAACACCATCAAGCATTATTACAGTTTCCAATGAGTCGCAGCCTGCAAATGCGTGATCACTGATGTTTGTTACGCTGCCGGGTATCGTTATAGTCGTAAAGCCGCAGCCTACAAACACATTGCTGCCGATACTTGTTACTCTATCCGGTATTGTTATGCTCTTTAATTCGTCACAGCCGCAGAACGCAAAGTCGCCGATACTTGTAACGCTGTCGGGTATCGTTACGCTCGTTATGCCATCGCCGCAGTAAAACGCATAATCACCAATGCTCGTTACGGGTAAACCGTCAATCTCGGCGGGAATTACAACATCACTGTAGTAAGGGTTGAAGTAATCGCTGATTGTGATGCTCGAACCGTTGACTTTATAATACAAGTGGTCATCGTATGGGGTTCCGTTAGGTTCATAAGCGCTTGCAATGCACGGCATGAACATTGCGAGCATACTGAGTGTGAGCATAATGCTTAAAATCTTTTTCTTCATTGTGTAAATCTTCCTTTCCATATTTTTTTTGATTTTTTGAGGATTTAGCGTAAACTAAAAATGCGTAGCTCCACTTAACGCAAAGCTACGCAATAAAAAGAACGCGGTCTTTGACATTAAATGTTGCTACACATTTTTTCCTCAATAAAAACCATCAGTTATGGTATAAGAATAATAGTCAAAACCTACGCCTTTTCCATAGAGCGTAAGCCATAACTGACGGGATATTAAAGAAAAAATTGTAGCAGATATATTATAGCACTTTTTGGGAAAATTGTAAAGGGGCAAAATATAAAAAAAGAACAGCCGTAAAGCCGTTCTCGTTGCGGAAGCGTCAGTGTTCGACACTTCGCGGTCTGGTGGAGCTGAGGAGAATCGAACTCCTGTCCGAAAACAAGTCCGGTCGAACCTCTCCGAGCGCAGACTGCGGTTAAAATTCCCTTCCGCACCGCTTCGCAATCTAAGCTATGCGGTCGGTAGCTCCTAAGTCATGGATAAGGTCGGAGCGAGCCTTAACTCACGTTCACCGCTTAAATGATGCCGGCTGCGCGCCGCGGTACTCACGCAGGCGACAACGCCGCAATTAGGCAGCGTAAGCTAATTCTGTATCGTTAGCGTTTATATTTAAGTTTGAGCTTTTAAGGTGGCGCTCACCACCGCTCGCTGTTCGGCGTTCATCGTCCCCGTCGAAGCCATTGCAGCCCCATGTAATTCGTTATATATTATATCCGCTTACGTGATAAAGTATAACATTTTTACACCGCGATGTCAATACGCTTTATTTGTGCAACAAAAAATCGGAACGGAGCAAAGCCCATTCCGATGTGGTGCGGATAACAGGACTTGAACCTGCATGAAGGAACCCTCACTAGAACCTGAATCTAGCGCGTCTGCCAATTCCGCCATATCCGCATATCGCTCATCTATTATAACAGAAGAAATATCAAATTGCAAGTCTTTATTTGAAATTTTTTTGAAATAAAAATTCAAATTCGCCGGCAATGCCTTCACTTGTTCATGTCGCATTAAAAAAGCCGCCCTCCGATGGCATGACATAAGACAGTATAATCAATAATTTTATGACAGGCTGTCGGACAGGGTAAGAGAAACGGCATATCGCTTGAATGGCGATATGCTTTTTCTTTACGTATAATGTCCTCATTTATAAGATATTTATAGTTCTGAAACCCGCATAAACACTTACTCTTTTAACGGCAAAAACGCCAAAATTGATATACCCCTTATGTTTGTATTCCTATCCTCAAAAATGAGGTCAAAACTTTCTACACAAAAATATTAACATACAATTAACCTGGCCGCGCTTTCGGAATTAACATCACCTGTGCTAATATTGAATCGTATCAAAGATACAATAATTTTCGGAAGGTGATTTTTATGAAAAAATTTATTGCAACGCTGCTTGCCGTCGGAATATCGGCGGCGGCTCTTGCGGGGTGCGGAGGGACGGCGGACGGTACAACACAGACGGTATCGACGGACGGTTCGACTTCGATGGAGAAGGTTATCGGGTATTTGAGCGAGGCGTATATGGCTGAAAACGGCGGTACGAAGATCACATATAACCCGACAGGCTCCGGCGCGGGGATACAGGCGGTGTCGGAGGGACGCTGCGACATTGGGCTTTCGAGCCGCGATTTGAAGCCGGAGGAAGCGGAAACTCTTGACGCTGAAGTGATCGCAATCGACGGGATTGCGATGATCGTAAATCCGCAGAATCCTGTGTCGGATCTGACTATCGAGCAGATTGGGAAGCTCTACAAGGGCGAGATCGCGAATTGGAGCGAGGTCGGCGGCTCGGACGCGCCGGTGGTTCTGATAGGGCGCGAGGCGGCTTCGGGCACGCGCGACGGATTTGAGTCGATAACGGGAACGGAGGACGCGTGCAAATACACGCAGGAGCTTACCTCGACCGGCGACGTTGTTCAGACCGTTTCTACAAACCCGAACGCGATAGGCTACGCGTCGCTCGCGTCGGTCAATGACAGCGTAAAGCTGCTGTCGGTCGAGGGAGTTACTCCGTCAACCGAAACGATACAGAACGGAACGTATAAAATTCAGCGCGATTTCGTGTTCGTTACTCCGAAAAACAAGGAATTGTCCGAAGCGGCGCAAGCATTTATGGATTACGCGTCGAGCGCGGTGGCTGACGAAATGATTGAAAAAGCGGGCGCGGTGTCGGTCAAGAGGTGACGCGCCGTGAAAAATCTGAAAAAGACAACAGACGCGCTTGAAAAAGCGATGAACGCCGTGTTTACATTCTGCGGATTTTTAGCGGTCGCGTTTGTGCTGGTGATAACGGTGTTCCTCGTGATAAGCGGCATTCCGGCGATAGGTGAGATCGGAATAACGGATTTCCTTTTCGGCAGGGTTTGGGCGTCAACAGCAGCCGAGCCGCAGTACGGTATTTTACCGTTCATATTGACCTCCGTCTACGGAACGGCGGGCGCGATCGTGATAGGCGTGCCGATAGGGCTTATGTGCGCGGTGTATCTCGCGAAAATGTCGGGCGGCAAAAGCGCGGGGATCGTGCGGACGGCGGTGGATCTGCTGTCGGGAATACCGTCGGTGGTATACGGTTTATTGGGCATGATAATCATAGTCCCGCTCGTGCGCAAGGTTTTCGGTCTGCCCGACGGCGCAAACCTGTTTTCGGCTATAATCGTGCTCGCGGTAATGATTTTGCCGTCGGTGATTTCCGTATCGGAAACAGCGATAAAAGCTGTGCCGAAGGAGTACGAGGAAGCTTCATTGGCGCTCGGCGCGACGAAAACGGAAACGGTTTTCAAGGTGGTCGTACCCGCCGCGAAAAGCGGTATACTCACCGCCGTGGTGCTCGGAATAGGCAGGGCGATAGGCGAGGCTATGGCGGTCATGATGGTCGCGGGAAACGTCGCGAATATGCCGAGCTTGTTTCAAAGCGTGCGCTTTCTCACAACGGCGGTCGCGAGCGAGATGTCGTACTCATCGGGACTGCAAAGGCAAGCGCTGTTCTCGATTGCGCTGGTGCTGTTCGTGTTCATTATGATAATAAATCTTATACTGAATTTCATTGTGAAGCGGGGTGAGAGTGATGAATAGCGGAATATCTAAAAGACGCAGAATTGAAATCGCAGTATTGAACGCGCTTGTGTACGTCTGCGCGGGGCTGATGTGCCTTATGCTTTTGGGGATTATCGGCTACATTCTCGTGCGTGGCATACCGCATATAACGCCCGGACTGCTCACGTCAAAGCCGAGCCTTATAAACGACACGATAGGAATTTTGCCGAATATCTTAAACACGCTCTACATTATTATCGTGACGCTTATAATCGTGCTGCCGATCGGCGTGGGCGCGGCGGTCTACCTTAATGAGTACGCGAGAAATAAGCGGATCGTGCGGATAATCGAGCTTGCTACGGAAACGCTGTCGGGCATTCCATCGATTATATACGGACTTGTCGGAATGCTGATATTCGTGCAGTTTTTCTCACTTGGCACGAGCCTTATCGCGGGCGCTCTGACGCTCGTAATAATGACGCTGCCAACAATCATAAAAACAACGCAGGAGAGCCTTAAAACCGTGCCGAACGGCTACCGCGAGGGCGCGCTGGGTCTCGGCGCGGGCAAGTGGTATATGATACGCACAACGGTGCTGCCGTCGGCGATAGACGGAATCGTGACGGGCTGCATTTTGTCTGTCGGAAGGATCGTCGGCGAGAGCGCGGCGCTGCTGTTTACGGCGGGCATGGCGAATGAAATACTCGGTATTTGGGAAAGCGTAATGCCCGGCAAGGCAGGCTCGACGCTCACGGTCGCGCTGTATATGTACGCGAAGGAGCGCGGCGAGTTTGACATAGCGTTCTCGATTGCGGCGATACTGCTGATACTGACGCTTATCATAAACCTCGCGGCAAAGTTCGCGGCGAAAAGGCTTCGTAGAAAGGAAAATGAAAATGGCTGATATTTTAAGGGCGCAAAGGCTCGATTTGTGGTACAACGCGCATCAGGCGCTTAAAAATATAAATATGGATATTCCCGAAAAGCGAATCACAGCGTTGATCGGACCGTCCGGCTGCGGCAAATCGACGTTTCTGAAAACGCTCAACCGCATGAACGACCTCGTTGAAGGCTGTCATATCAAAGGCGAAGTCACTCTTGACGGGGTGGACATTTACAAGGATATGAATGTGAACGTGCTGCGGAAACGCGTCGGAATGGTGTTCCAAAAACCGAACCCGTTCCCGATGAGCATTTACGACAACATCGCCTACGGACCGAGAATACACGGGATAAAGTCGCGCGTGAAACTCGACGAGATCGTGGAGCGGTCGTTAAGACAGGCGGCGATATGGGACGAGTGCAAGGACAGGCTCAAGAAAAGCGCGCTCGGCATGAGCGGAGGTCAGCAGCAGCGGCTATGTATCGCGCGTGCGCTTGCCGTCGAGCCGGAAATACTTTTAATGGACGAGCCGACATCCGCGCTCGATCCTATCTCAACATCGAAGATAGAGGATCTGGCGGCGGAGCTGCGCGAAAAATACACGATAGTGATAGTCACGCACAATATGCAGCAGGCGGCGCGAATAGCGGACAGGACGGCGTTTTTCCTGCTCGGCAAGATCATTGAGTACGACGACACGGAAAAGATGTTCTCAATGCCCGCCGACAAGAGGACGGAGGATTATATAACAGGGAGGTTCGGATAATGCGGAATAAATTTGACGAGCAATTAGCGCATCTTAACGACGAGCTTACGACGATGGGCGCGCTGTGCGAGGAAGCAATAAGCGGCTGCGTGAAGTATCTCACAGAGGGCGGCGATGATATGCGCGACACGGCTCTCGAAGCGGACAGGCAGATAGACCAAAAGGAGCGCGATATAGAGCGGCTTTGTATGCGACTGTTATTGCAGCAGCAGCCGGTGGCGACAGATCTGAGAGTAATATCGTCCGCGCTGAAAATGATTTCCGACATGGAGCGCATAGGCGATCAGGCGACGGATATTACGGAGATCGTAAAGCATATCAAGGGCAGCGCGCCTGTGAGCAAGACGCACATAACGGAAATGGCGCGCGCGACGATAAAAATGGTGACGGACAGCGTGGAATCGTTCGTGAAAAAGAATATTTCACTCGCGCAATCAGTTATCGGTCAGGACGACGCGGTGGACGCGCTGTTCGATAAGGTCAAAAACGAGCTTATAGAAGCGGTGCGCGAAGGCAAAGACAGTGCGGAGGCGCTCATTGATTTGCTGATGATTGCGAAATATTTCGAGCGCATCGGCGACCATGCGGAAAATATCGCGGAGTGGGTGATTTATTCGATAACGAATAAACGTCCGTGTTGAAAATCCCGTGAAGTGGGTGTATAATGTGTGTGGTAAATTATGATTTAGCGCAATATTGCGATGTGTCGCAAATGCGGGCGACCGCAAGGGTCGCCCCTACGGATTACAATTTACGTTGTCCGTATAAAATAACAAAATATCAACGTGTCGTAGGGGCGACCCTCGCGGTCGCCCGTCCACGATAACCCGAATGCAATAGGGTGTCGCGCAAACGGGCTGTCGAGGGCGCCAGCCCCTACGGCGCATAATTTCAAAATTACGGGTGTAGGGGACGACGCCCCGACGTCCCGCATTTCGCCGTTAAATCATAATTTACATCACCAAAGGAGGGGAATATTCAATGATATACATTCTCGAAGATGACGACAACATCAGAAAGCTCGTGAGCTACGCATTAGAACGCGAGGGCTACGACGTGCGCGGTTTTGACGCGCCGCAATCGCTTTGGGACGCGCTCGATACCGCCGCGCCGGAATTATTCCTGCTTGACATTATGCTCCCCGACGAGGACGGACTTTCGATTTTGAAAAAGCTCCGTGAAAACCCCGCCACAGCCGACATTCCCGTAATTATGCTCACAGCGAAGGGCAGCGAATTTGACAAGGTAACAGGTCTTGACATGGGCGCGGACGATTATATCGCGAAGCCGTTCGGCATGACCGAGCTCATATCGCGCGTGCGCGCCGTGCTGCGCCGATACGAGAAAACCGCGCCGCGCGAAAAGGTATATCAAGTCGGCGAACTATATGTAAATCCCGCGAAGCATATTATAGAGGTAAACGGTAAAAATGTGGAGCTTTCGTATAAGGAATATTCGCTGCTGACGGCGCTTTTGGAAGCCGACGGAAACGTAGTGGAGCGCGAAACGCTGCTCACTAAGGTGTGGGGCGAGTATTATACGGAATCGCGGACGCTCGACGTGCATATCCGCAAGCTGCGCGTAAAGCTCGGCGAGGCGGGCGGACTTATCAAAACGGTGAAAAATATCGGCTATAAGATAGGCGGTGAAGGGCATGAATAAAAAAATATTTCGCTTCACATTTCTGACAACGCTTTTCGCTCTCATTGCCGCGGCGGTGTTTGTTATAGGAATTTTATTCGATACGTTTGAAAATCAAATTCGGACTGAAGTTGAAAGCGAAGCGGGTTATATCGCGCAGGCGGTTGAAAACGAGGGTGCGTCCTTTCTTGAAAGTCTCGGCGATACGGACAGGCGAATAACTCTCGTAAATCACGACGGAACTGTTGTTTTCGACAATCAAGCCGACGCGTTGTCGCTTGACAATCACGCCGAGCGCGAGGAAATTAAACAGGCTATGGAAACGGGAACTGGCATGAGCGTCAGATACTCGAAAACACTGACCGAAAAAACGCTGTACTATGCCGTAAAATTGTCCGATAACAGCGTTTTGCGCGTTTCAACAAATCAGTACACCGTTTTCACAATCGTTATGGGACTTTTGCAGCCTATTCTATTTATTCTCTTAGCGGTGCTTATAATAACGGCGGTGCTGTCGTCGAGAGTGTCAAAGTCCATCGTAAAACCGATCAACAATCTCGACTTGGAAAATCCCGAAAACAACGAAACATACGAGGAATTAACACCGCTTTTGAGAAAAATATCCGACCAGAAGCGAACTATCTCAAAGCAAATTGCGGAACTTTCCAAGCGCGACGAAACGCGACGCGAGTTTACCGCGAACGTGTCGCATGAATTAAAAACGCCGCTCACCTCGATTTCCGGCTTCGCGGAACTTATGAAAAACGGAGACGTCCAGCAGGAAGCCACGGCGGATTTTTCAAAGTCGATCTATGACGAAACGCAGCGGCTCATTTCGCTTGTGAACGATATTATAGAGCTTTCGGAGCTTGATGAAAAAAATATTCCGCTCGAAAAGGAAGCTGTTGATTTGTATGAGCTGTCCGGCGAAATTATAGACCGCCTGAAAAGCGAGGCGGCAAAGAAAAATGTGAGCCTCCATTTAATCGGCGGCAGCGCGAAGGTGTACGGTGTGCGGAAAATTCTCGATGAGATGATCTACAATCTTTGCGACAACGCGATAAAGTACAATAAGGAAAACGGAACGGTTGACATTATCGTAAACGACGCGGATAAAAAGGCGTACCTGACCGTCCGCGACACGGGTATCGGCATAAGCGCCGAACACAAATCGCGCGTTTTCGAACGTTTCTACCGCGTTGATAAAAGCCGTTCAAAGCAGGTCGGCGGCACTGGACTGGGACTTGCGATAGTAAAGCACGGCGCGATTTATCATAACGCCGAAATTACATTAGAGAGCGCCGAAGGCAAGGGTACGAGCGTTACGGTGGCGTTTGATAAGGATTGATAATGTAAAAATTCGCTGCTCCGATAAACGGCTGCGGCAAATTTTTTTTTGAGTTTTATTTATCATCTGCCGGAACAATTTTTACCTTTATCGCACTATCCTCCGCTTTATCTGAATGTTCGCCTACCGCCAATCTCGAATAATACGCAAGCGTTTTATCCTTCCAATCCGCATACCGCTCTGTTGAGTAATTCTCCCTCGCGTCCGCCCAATCCTCAAGGAACAGGCACATATCGGCGTTAAGGTCGGTTTTTGCTTTGCCATCAAATTTTATGGAACATTCCCACTTATCATCTCGCGGCGGGCGTTTTACGTCAATTTCAAATTTCAATCCCGATATTTTTTCAAGTTCAAACAGCGTTGCTGCTACGTCCGCAAACGTGGTTATCTGCGGTTTTACCGTTTCTGTCTTGTAGCCGAGCAAATAAGTTGTGGTTGTATCAAGCGCCTTTGCAAGCTCGTTCAGCATACTTATGGAAATTTCAATCTCGCCGTTTTCGTACTTTTGGATTGTACGGAGTGATTTACCGAGCGCGTTCGCAAGCTCCGTCTGGTTATACCCTTTTTCCTTCCGAGCCGTTCTTACGCGCTGCCCTATTGTCATTTCTTCATTATTCATCTTTACTTCACCTCATACACAGTATATCACATATTTTTATGAATTTCAAGTGCATAAATATATTTTTTCAAAAAACTATTGACATATTTTTAATTCGTGATATAATAAATATGTACTATTGATACAGATATTCCCTAATAACAGGTAAAAGCGAGAAAAACAACGTATTTATAGTGCCAATAATAGGTGGAAACTTATTTAGCAAGCATAACACTATGGTATGCGAGAGATTCTTCAAAGAAGATACGGGCAGTATTCAAGGCAAAGGGTGAATCGGGCAAACCGCTTACCGCCACACCGCCGTATGGATATTTGAAAGTTCCCGACAATCCTAATCAGTGGGTAATCGACGAGGAGGCCGCCGAGGTTGTGAAAAGAATTTACAGCCTTTGTATGGCGGGATACGGTACATCGCAAATATGTAAGCTGCTCGAAAAAGAGCAAGTCTTGTGTCCGCGGGCATACTGGGTAAAGAGCGGATTTTACAACTACGATATGCCGGGAAAGCCGTACAAATGGCATCCGAATACCATATCGGGTATTCTTTCAAAAAAGGAGTATCTCGGTCATACGGTAAATTTCAAAACGTATCGAAAGTCGTACAAGTCAAAGAAAAAACTCGACATTCCCGAAGAAAATCAAATGATATTTGAGAACACTCATGAGCCGATTATCGACATCGACACTTGGGAAAAGGTGCAGGAACTCCGCAAAAACAAACGCAGACCAACGAGGACGGGTAAAACGAATATGTTTTCGGGAATTGTCTACTGTGCCGGCTGCGGACAAAAGCTGTACTACTGCACGAGCAGATACTTTGAAAGCAGGCAAGACCATTTCGTATGTTCGACATCACGCAAGCAAGGTACTGACGTATGTGATACTCACTTCATAAGAGCGGTTGTGCTCGAACAAGGCGTGTTACAACATTTGCGTTATGTGATAAACTTCGTGGCGAGTTTCGAGGATAGATTTCGTGAGATAATGGGCGCGAAGCATAAGGCAGAAGTCAAGAGAGAACTTGCCGCTAAGCGCAGAGCGATAGTCAAGGCAGAAAAGCGGATTGCCGAGTTAGACCGATTATTCAAATCAATCTATGAGGATAAGGCGAACGGTACGCTCAACGAAAGCCGTTTCAAAATGCTTGCCGACGATTACGAGCGGGAGCAGAAGGATTTGAAACAATCCATTGACACGCTTACCGCCGAAGTTGAACAACAAAGGGAGCAGTCCGACAATTTGGAACGGTTTATCGAGAAAGTTCACAAATACATCGATTTGCAGGAATTAACGCCGACAATATTAAACGATATGGTTCAGCGCATTTACGTCCACTCACCGGAGAAGATAAACGGCAAGCGGACGCAGCAAATTGATATTTACTACGACTTGGTGGACTTCCTGCCAATGTCACTGTTTCAAACAGAAGCGAGGAATGACGCAGCATAAGCTGCGCCATTCCCCGAAAACATATCTTACTGTTTTATCTCACGCCACCTTCGGGCGGCTTTTTACGTTACTGTCAATCCATAACCTTTACGCTTTCTATTGTGCCGGAAGTTTTTACGTACTTTGAGTAGAGGTCGATATCGCGTCCCACGGACAGTTCCGTGCTGTCGTCGAGGACGTAATTATCATCGGATTCCCTTCCGACTGCCTGAATGGTAACATAGCAGGTGTAGCGGTCGGGAAGTTCGGGATTAACGACGCGTCCGTCGGCTGTCGTTGACTGCTGAGTTGCGTTTTCATAGCGCACGTCAACAATTTCTCCCAAGTCCTTTTCGCTTTTTTTATCGGTAATCTTTCCCATTCTTTCAAGCGCGTCAACCGTATACTTTCTCACGTTTTCCACACGCAGCACGTATTCAAATTTTTCGCTTGACCGTACCGCGTTCGTTATTTTGCTGCCGTACCGCACGCATATTCCCGCTATCACCGCAACAATCAACACAATCGCGAGTATATCTATAACACTTACCTTACCGCCGATTTTTCCGTTCTTATCCATTACTGTCGTCCTCCCCTCAATCGTTTATCTCAATAACGTAGCCCATTGACGCGTAACCCTTGCCGCGCACTGGCACCTCCGCGCCCACCTTTATCGGTGTGCCGCCCGTTTTTAGAGCAAGATCGTTCGTCTTGACGTCAGCCTCAATCGTAACGTATACGTCGGTCTTGCCTTCTACGACCTCGTTCGCGTAAACGCCGTCCATACTGTTGAAGGCAATCGTCGTTGCCGGTTCGGAACGCGTGGATTTAACTATTCCGCCGTCCTTTTCGGTAAGGCTTATCGTAACCTTATCGCCTTCGTGAACGGCGTCGGCAAAGTTCTGATCCTGCTGCTGGAGCATGACGGTGAACGTTATATGCTCCGTACCCGACGGATTGAGAATCGACGGAATAATTTTGTATGCGCCGAACGCCGCAACGGCTGCCGCAATCAATATGATTACCGCGTCAATCACCGTGAATTTTCTTTTACTTTCTGACATCTCTTTATCCTCCTTATCCTTGTATAAGACTGCGGTACACTTCTTCGGTACGCCGCGTCATCACCGACGCCGTAAATTCGCGCCGGAATACTTTTTTTGCACCGTCCGACATTTCGGCGTACGTATCGGCGTCTCTTAAAAGCAATTCAATCTTGTCGGCAAGGCTTTTCGCGTCACACTTCGGTACAACAAAGCCGTTTACTCCGTCTTTTATAACGCCGGGGTTGCCGCCGAAATCACTTACAACCGCCGGGATACCGAGGCTCATTCCCTCCAAAAGCGCAAGCGACGTGGCCTCCGTACCGTACGAGGCGTTTACCTGTACATCGGTTATCGCCATAAGACGCTCAACGTCGCGCAAAAATCCGGTAAATATAATCTGTTCCTGACGATTTAAGGCTCTTACCCTTTTCTTCAGATTTTCCTCGCATGAACCCGTTCCCGCAATGTAAAACTTCGCGTTAACGCCTCGTCTGAAAAGAATGTCAGCCGCCTCTATAAAGTACTTGTGACCCTTGACTTCCTCAAGCCGCGCCACGATCGAAACCGCTTTCGTTCCGTCCGACAGATTGAAACGTTCGCGTATCATACGCTTTTCGTCGCTCGATACGGGCGCAAGACCGTCCACGCCGTTTAATATAACGCTTATTTTGCCCGCGCTTACACCCGTATCGGTAAGGTTTTCCTTTGCAGCGTCGGCAACGGCTATTATCGCGTCGGCGTAGTGGTTGTTGACCGCGCCGTTTATGAGTTTGCCTATGCCGCGTGAAATTCTCTTTGACGGCGGGAACACGCTGTGGCGCGTGTACACCACCTTGCACCGCGCTTTTTTCGCGGCTATGCGCGCCGACATACTCGCGTGTGTGTGAACAATGTCGGGTTTTTCCCTTTTAAATATCCGCGTAAGCTCGCTTACCGCTTTAAAATCGAGCGATTTATCTGCTATGCCGCCTACCTCGGTCACCTTTACGCCGAGTTTTTCTATTTCGGGCTTTAAAAGGCTGTTTTCGGGAAGTATAACGTCAACGTCAAACTCGCCGCGGTTTATATTTTCGAGCAGCGTCAAAAGGCACTTACCTGCGCCGCCTATGTTCGTGTCGGAGGATACCTCCGTAACTTTTATTCTTCTCATTGCCGCACCTCCCTCTCGTAAGGCACTTTTATGTGTCTCAATGCCATACCGAGCGCCAGTACCATAAAGAATACAGCCATTACGCGATAGTTGTAGAAAGTGTAGTCAAACATACTCTGCACAAGGAAAGCGACTATTCCGCTTGCAAGCGCGAGAGCAGTAACGGAGTCGATGTTCTTTTTGTTGTCCGCACGATATACGATCGACATCTGCTTTAAAAATACTCCCTGCATAACCACGAATGTGCCGAGTCCGGCTATACCCGCCTCAACGAGTAATTGTAAAAATGTGTTGTGAGAGTGCGGCGCGATTATGGCATTGTAGGAGAAGAACGGGTACACTTTTGCGAACGCCGCCTCGCCCATGCCGATACCGCCGAGCCAGTAATACTTCATCATTCCGAGAGTTCCGAGCCATATAAAGACACGGTATGACGTTGAGCTGTCCTCCATATTGCCTATACTCATAAATCGGTCAACCATTGTTTCGGGGATTATGAAGGGTATTATAAGCAGTACAAGCGGCAGCAGTCCCCACAGCTTGCCCTCGTAAAATGTGACAAATATAACGCACGCCGCAACAAAGCCTATCCAGCAGCCGCGTGACTGCGTGAGTACAAGGCACACCGCGCATACGAGGAACATCGCCGCATATGCGTATTTCGCGAGTGATTTCCTGTTGAATTTAAGCATAAACACCGCCGAGACGGGCAGTACCAAAAGCAAATATTCACCGAGAACATTCGGGTTGCCCAGTGTCGAATAAACGCGCATGGTAGCGTCCTCAAACATTTCCTCGTCTATCCACGAGTTGGCTGTTGTCCATCCGAATACGTACTGAGCCACACCGTAGAGTGCGACAAGCGCGCCCGATATTGCGAGCAGCCGCAGCAGTCCGTACAATTCCTCACGTGTCTTGACCGTGTTTATAATGACAAAATAGAAACTAACAAACACAAGGTACATAGCCCATACTTTTAAACTTGCCTTCGGTGCGAACGACATTACAGACGAAACAAACAGCACCGCAAGGAAAATCAGCACGCACAGTCCGACGCCGTCGAATCTCCAGCGGAAGTCGGATTTGCTGACTGATTTTATTAGCAGTGCCAAAAGCGTCCATATACATATACCCGCAAGAGCCATAGTCGGTGCGAACGGTGCGGCGAACACCGCGAGGAATACGCCCGTAACGGGCGCGTACATCACGAGCAGCATGAAGAACAGCGCAAACGGTACGGCCGCGCCGTAGAGAAGGCGCACGCTCATCGCCGCGCCTGCCGCAATGCCGACAAGCAAGGCGAGCAACAGTCTTATTTTGTCTTGCGTCCGTTCTTCATTGAAGAAATTAAAGCTTATCTCCTTAAATCCTGCAATACTTTTTACGATATTAACGGCTTTGCTCGGGTTCATAAACGACATTATGTTGTAGTTAAACACGCACATAACCGCGCCTGCAATTCCCGCGATAAGCGCTATTTTGTAGATGTGTCCGCCGACAGCGCAGCAAGCAAGAGCGCATGATACGAGCATCACGCCGAAAAAGCGGGTGTTTAAATCCATAAAGCTGTGAATGTACGTCTTTGCCCACGAGCATATAAAACTGTCGGCAATATTGCGCTCAAAAAATCCGCTTGTTTTTTTGCGTATGACCGACATGAGCGCGAACGGTGAAAACATCACCTTTGCCGTCTTGCTTTGTTGAACGCCGTTTCCGTCGCCCTCGCGCCTTACAAGCGTCATAACCGCGCTGTTCTTCCATGACGCCGATATGCCGCCGTATATTTTCGTAAGCAAAGCGTACAGCCCGCTGCCGCGCCAGAGGTTCATAAACCACCGTCCGAACGCCGCGAGCGACGATAAAATCAAGCTGTTCATTTCATCACCCTTTCTTCCTTACGAGAAGTTTCTTTATATCTTTTGAGCCTGTCGCTATAAGCATAAGCGCGTAGGCGATAACGCCCGTGCCGCCGCACGACAGAGCGAGTATTATATTGCCCGTGAGCGAATCAAGTCTTAATGACAATATAACGTACACCGACAGCGTAACAGCCGCCGCCACCGCCGCAGACGCGATGAATTTCAGTATTTCACTCGCACCTATATCCTTCGCGAGAGACGGATATTTCTTTTTGAGCAGTACCGCGTTCAGTACCGCGTTTGTAATGCTGCCGATTGCCGTCGCGAGAGCAAGACCGTTCACCTGCATTACGTTAAACAGCACATACGCGAGCGCGACGTTGACGACCATGCTTATAACGGAGGTGATCATCGGTATACGAGAGTTTTGCAGTGAGAAAAACGTCTTTGAAAGCACCTCGTTTACCGCAAGTCCCGCCATACCGACGGAGTAAAACTTCAGCAAAACGGCTATCGCGTCAACGTCCCCGGGTTTCATCGCGCCGTGACCGTATATTATATCGGCAAACGGCTCGGACAGTATCATAAATATTGCCATCAGAGGCAGTATCAGCATGAACATTACGCGTACCGACGTTGAAAACAAATTTTTCGCGTCCTCCTTGCGTTTGTCGGCAATCGCCTGCGCGAGTTTCGGAAAAATCAAATTCGTTACCACAAAGCTTACCACGCCCGTTATTATAAGGTACAGTCTGCTCGACTGCTGAATATACGTTACCGCGCTCGGAATATTCGACGCGAGACGCTGGTTCACTATCGTATAAAGCGGCTGTACCCATGTCGCGATAAGCATCGGACCGGCAAGCTTTACAGCTTGCAAAAGCGACTTGTCCGCAAAGCGGAAGTCGGGGCGGTATTTTACGCCGAATTTTTTTATCCACGGCACTTCGATCAGAAATTGCAGACTCCACGCTATTATCATCGTCACGGCAAGTCCGTATATGCCGAATTTTTTGCCGAGCGTCAGATAGTACGCTATGATAGCGACGTTTGACACAAGGCTTATTACGGACGGTATGTTATACTCTCCGAACGACTGCAAAAGCCCCACAAACGAAAACGCCAGACCCGTGAATATAATCATCGGGAACATTATCGCCGTAAGGTTCGCGGCAAGCGTCTGCTTGTCCGCGCCGTACTCCGGAGCCATAAAAGCGACAAGCTGCGTGCGGAATATAATTCCGATTATCGATATAAGTATCGTTATGCAGACTATGAGCGTAACAAATTTGTTTACAAAGCTCATCGCCTCATCCTTGCCGCTCCTCGCTTTTATATCGTTGAACACGGGGATAAACGTCGCACTTATCACGCCGCCTATCACGACGTCGAACAGCGTTGTCGGCAGAGTGGACGCGGTAAGAAAAGCGTCCGACTCCATTCCCGCCCCGAAATACGCGGTGAGGAGCGAGTCACGCGCCAATCCCAATACCTTGCTGAGAAGTGTCGCCGCCACCATGAATACCGCGACGGAAAGCATTTTTTGTCCTTTCTTTTCAGACATTAAAGTTCTACGCTCCCTTTCTCATACAACTCAATCGCAAGCTTACCGTTAAGCCGCGCCTTTTCGTTAAGTTCCGTATAGCTTTTCTCAAGAGAAATCTTTATTTCATCATAATTCTCGACGCACTCGTCCATAACCTCTATTATCTTCTCCGCACACGCGTCCTCCACGTTTAAGTAACGCGTCTGTTTTGTATATTCCATAAAACTCGAAATCTTCGGGTCGTACACAAGACCGATAAGCGGCACGGCGTTCACCACCGCGTAGATAAGCGTGTGAAGGCGCATACCGATACAAATATCAAAACAACTCATAATTGACATCATATCGCCGACGTCAACGCGCCTGTCAACTATCGTCGCGTCATGTTTCATTATTCGCTTTATGTTTTGCAGCGACGCGAGGTCGCGGCTTGCCTGCATAGGCAAAAGCACGGTATGAAAGCCGTATGTCTCATACGCGTAATCGCACACCCACGCGATATTGTCATCAAATTCGGGGCTTGTGCTTTTCCAGCGGCGTATTGACACTCCCAGGAGTTTCCTGCCGTCCGGAACGCCGAGTTCCTTTAAAATCTGTCTGCCGCGTGTACCGTCCTCGCGTTTGAGTTCCAGGGCGGGGTCGGCTGTAACTATAACATGATTGTTTTTAACGCCGATATTGTCAAGCTCCGTGAGGGAACGTTCGTCACGCAGCGTTATCAGGCTGACCTTATCCAGTATCTTTCTCGTCTTTTTAATATTGCTCTTTTTTTCAAGCGGTCCTATACCGTTTGAATAGAGCATTACCTTCAGTTTCTTTTTGAGCGCGAGCGTTATTACCGCGAGATAGTACCATAAGGATTTTGTGCTTGTCCTGTCCTGTATGAGCGTGCCGCCGCCGGAAATCAGCATCTCGGAGTTGTCCATGTGTTTCATTATCGAAAATACGTTGAGGCGGTTGATTGCTTTTACGCGGTAAATCTGCTTTGTTTCCTTCGGATTTGCGCTCAGAACCACAATGTTCGGGCTTTCCTTAAACCTTTTCAAATCAGCGATAATGGCTTGCAGGAGCGCGTCGTCGCCGCTGTTTTTAAAGCCGTAGTAGCCGGATATGAGTATCTCCTTATTTTTCTGCAAAGCCCAGTCGTAGACCTTTATGCTGTCGTCAGCCATACGCGTTACGGAGTAGTCGCGCTTTATAAGCTCTCTGCCGTACATGCCGAGTTCGCACTGTTTTGCGTCGTCAAGCTTGAAGAAATCGAGTATATCCTTCGCCAAAAGCGCGCCCGAAGACTGTTCGCAGCCGCGGCAGCAAAAATTGGTGTCAATGCCGACCTTCAGCTTACTCTCGTCAAACAAGCCTATATATCCCTCGTTACCGGCGATAATGACCGGCTTTTCGGCAGCCATAGCCTCTAACGCCGCACGGCTTACGCCTACAAACAGCGAGCATGGCGCAATGAGTTCATTTATATCCGTTCTCGCGCCGGTGAGCGTGACAGCCTCGCGTCCGAGTTGTTCGTTAACGTTCTTTGCGAGCGTTTTTACATTCTCAAAATCGTCGCCCGCGCCTACCACGATAACACGCAGCTTGTCCACCGCCTTGTCTATCTCCGGTACGATCTCGATAAGCTGTTTCGCGACAAGGCTCCTCGACTCGTCGAGACGGCTCACGTATGTGATAACCGTTTCATCGCCCGATATGTTAAACTCCTTCATAATGCGCGATTTGTCGGTGTCGGGCGAAAATTTGTTCGTGTCGATACCGTTTATCGTGACGTTTATATCACCCTCCGGCACATGGTAGTTGTCCATGAGGTACGTCTTTATATCTTCGGACACGGCAACCGTCTTTTCGCCCCAGTCGGTGATATATTTAAGACCGTAGGACGTGTTGAACACCCAGTGCGCCGTTGTGACAAACGGGAATTTCATGCGCTTGTGCAGCTTGCCGAGGATAAACGACGGTATACGTGCGTGCGAATGTACGATGTCTATATTTTCGTCTTTGATGATTTTCTTCAAAAGCCGCGCGGCTTTAAGCATATTTATCGGGTTCTTGTTCTGCAGCGGTACGCTGTAGTGCTTTATGCCGTAGTCCTCCAGTTCTTTGACATATACGCCGCCGTTTGACGTGACAATTATATTAAAGCCCTTGCGTTTAAGCTCTTTCGCAAGTTCCACAACGTGTGTCTCGGCGCCGCCTATATTAAGCTGCATAAGTGATAACAATATGTTCGCACCCTGTTTCATGCCACTCACCTGCTCTTTCGTTTTATACTGCGTCTATTATATAGTATACCTGATTTTTACTCGAATAGCAATGCTTTTTATATGACGTTTAGGTTACAATCTGTATCTTAAACGCAAAAAGAGCCGCCGCAAACAAGCATTTTAAAGATGCTCGTTTGTAACAGCCCCTTTTTTTGATTTACACGATATCGACGGAAACCTTTTTATTTTCGTTGCTTGCCGCCGCTTTGACAACGGTGCGGATTGCCTTTGCAATTCGTCCCTGCTTGCCTATAACCTTGCCCATATCGCCCGACGCGACGCGAAGTTCGAGGGTGATCGTGCCGTCCTCATGCTCGATTTCGGTCACGTTTACCTCGTCGGGTGTATCGACAAGCGCTCTCGCAATCGTTTCCAATACTTCTTTCATTTGCCTAACCTCCGTATCAGTCGATAATGTTAGACTTCTTCAAAAGAGCCTTAACAGTATCCGTAGGCTGAGCGCCATTCGCTATCCACTTCTTTACAGCCTCGCCGTCTATTTTGATTTCGGCGGGGTCGGTAAGCGGATTGTATGTGCCAACTTCCTCGATAAATCTACCGTTTCTGGGGTATCTTGAATCCGCGACTACAACTCTGTAAAACGGAGTCTTCTTCGCGCCCATTCTTCTGAGTCTTATTTTAACTGCCATTACCTTTTTCACCTCCCGTTTGTCGTGTGGTTTATATAAAGTATATGATATACCTTATTAACGTTGTATTTCGGGCGAACGCGGTTCGCCCCTACGTCAGCGCATTTTTCTCAGTCGTTTAAGCATCTTGCTCTGTCTGCCGCCCGAAAGCTGTTTCATCATCTTCTGCATCTCGCCGAACTGCTTTAAAAGCTGGTTGACATCCTGAACCCTCGTGCCGCTGCCTTTGGATATTCTGACCTTACGGCTCGCGCCGATAATACCGGGCTTACGGCGTTCCTCCTCGGTCATGGACTGGATTATTGCCTCTATTCTTACAAGCCGTTTCGCGTTTTCCTCGGTGTCAACCTGGTCGAGCATTTTCCTGTCCATACCCGGCAGCATACCGAGTATCTGCGAAAACGAACCCATTTTCTTTATCTGACGTAGCTGCTGCAAAAAGTCGTTTAGGTCAAACTGCTGTTTTCTTATCTTCGCCTCAAGTTCCGCCGCCTGCTTTTCGTCTATGGTCTCCTGCGCCTTATCAATAAGCGTCAGCACGTCGCCCATACCGAGTATTCTCGACGCCATACGCTCGGGGTGGAACTGCTCCAAATCCGACAGTTTCTCGCCCACCGACGCGAACTTTATCGGCTTGCCCGTAACCTGCTTTACCGACAACGCCGCACCGCCGCGCGTGTCGCCGTCAAGCTTTGAAAGTATAACGCCGGTTATGTCAAGCTGCTCGTTAAACGATTTCGCTACGTTTACCGCGTCCTGACCCGTCATAGCGTCAACAACGAGCAGTATTTCGGTCGGGGTTACCTCTTTTTTGATTTTGGCAAGCTCGTCCATAAGTTCGTCGTCTATATGAAGTCGTCCGGCGGTATCGAGAATTATCGGGTCGTTGCCGTGCTTTACCGCGTGTGCAACAGCCTCTTTGGCGATTTTAACGGGGTTTACGTCCGTACCCATCTGGAACACGGGCTGATTTATCTGCTTGCCGAGTACTTCAAGCTGCTTTACAGCCGCGGGTCGGTACACGTCGCACGCGACCATAAGCGGTCGCCTGCCCTGCTTTGACAGGTTTAACGCGAGTTTTGCGGTTGCCGTTGTTTTACCCGCGCCCTGCAAGCCGCACATCATTATAACTGTCGGCGGTTTTTGCGAAAATTCAAGTCTTGCCGCTTCGCCGCCTATCATTTCGGTAAGCTCGTCGTTTACTATCTTTACAAGCTGCTGCGCCGGAGTGAGCGACTCCATTATTTCCGCGCCGAGAGCCTTCTCGGACACGGAGTTTACAAATTCCTTGACGACCTTGAAGTTTACGTCGGCTTCAAGGAGAGCAAGCTTTATTTCGCGCATAGCGTCCTTTATGTCTTTTTCGTTCAGCTTTCCCTTGCCGCGCAGCTTTTTGAATACGCCTTGCAGCTTGTCGCCCAAACTCTCAAATGCCATCTCGGATTTCCTTTCGTCAAATTTCGGTCTTTATATCGGTAAGTAACCGTTTTACCTTATCCGCGCCCTCAAAATCGGCGCTGTCCATAATCGTTTCGATTTCCGTTATTTTTTTGCTTATGCTGCGGAAACGGCTCACCACACCGAGTTTTTCCTCGTACTCGTCAAGGTGCTTTTCGCCCTGCTTTATCGAGGCGAGTACCCCTTGGCGGCTTATCCCGATTTCCTCCGCTATTTCCGCGAGAGAAAAATCCTCGTTGTAGTACAAATCTATCGCGCCGCGCTGCTTGTCGGTCAAAAGCTGTCCGTACGCGTCGAGCAGCACCGTCACGTTTAAATCCTTAGCCATAGCGGTTACCTCGTCTGTAAAGTATTTTTATTTTACAGCATATTGCGCGTTTTGTCAATACTATTTTTGTTAAAATTATTCATTTTACGCGTTCATGTTTTGTACAATCTGACATAACTCGTCATAGTCTACAAGACGGTTTAGCATATCGAGGAGCATATTCGCCGATATTTTCATGGGTATACCGAGTGTTTTCGCAAGAGCGCGCCGCTTGTCCGCGCTGCACTCGCCGCCCGACAGACCGAGAAAATACATGTCCGCTTTCGTCATTTTCCTGCCGCGCACGGCTTGTCCGCTCTCGCCGTCGATTTCGCAGCCCGCCTTTTTAAGCGCGTCCAAAATAACGCCGTCGTCCATACCCTCGACGCCCAAAAGTCCCTCCCTGCCCGGCTCTCTCTTACGCTTTTCCTTGCCGCGCACGTCGGGAATGTAAGCGTGCTTTACCGTTTCGGGCGGGAGGGACTGCTTTATGTAATTTCGTATCTTAAAGCCAGCGCTGTCACTGTCCGTAAGAATGACAACGCCCGTCTCGCGCGCCATTTTCGCAATAGTTTCAATCGTTTCGGGCGACGAGAACACGCTAAAGCCGTTTACCGCGATTATAACCGCGTCAATAAAGCGCGACAGCTTTATTTTGTCGTATACTCCTTCTACAATTATCGTTTCTTTTACATGGTACATCTGCTTTTCCCCGTATATTTTTTTCTTATCTTATATCTTCTGCTTTGCCCTGTCAAGACCTTCGAGTATATATTTTTCGGTAAAGCTTTTCAAATCCGCCGGCTCGACCCTTTCCTTTACGGCGCGGCTCAAAAAATCGCGCACGTCGCCGTAACGGTAGAATACGTTGTTCATCTGCTGCGACTCTATCGTTTTTCCGCCGCCGTCGTATATCGTTGTTTTTTCTATCCTCACTCCGTAGCATTTGAGATCGCAGTACATGGCGGATATGCTTTCGGTAATTATGTAATAGTCCGTGTACGAGTCCGGTTCATTGTCCGACGATATGCTTTTGTAAAGGGTTTCGGTGTCCATTTCCATGACCTCCATGTGATTTATTCCGTTTTGACCGCCAAATATTATATGCGACGGGCATTATATTCATTACCGTAATTTTCCGTCGGCTTTTTTCGGCATTTTTTTCACTTGACTATTTCACCGCGAAACAGTATAATATACTTGTATAAATATGTGTAAAATTATCCTTTTTGAATACTTGGGAGGACATATATATGAGCAAGTTACATATGGGTATCGACGTCGGTTCGACGACGGTCAAGCTTGTTGTACTCGACGACGGCAACAAGGTTTTGTTCGCCGAATACAGGCGGCACTACTCCGACACAAAGGAGACAGTCCGCGCTCTTTTTGAGGAAGTAAAGCCTATCGTCGGCGATAATGAGTTCACCGTTACGATAACGGGTTCGGGCGGTCTTTTGTTCTCGAAAATGCTCGGCTTGCCGTTCGTTCAGGAGGTTATAGCCAATAAAGAGGCGATCAAGACGTTCCTGCCCGAAACGGACGTTGTTATAGAACTGGGCGGTGAGGACGCGAAAATCCTCTACCTTTCCGGCGGTCTTGAACAGCGTATGAACGGCACGTGTGCGGGCGGTACGGGTTCGTTTATCGACCAGATGTCCATTCTTCTCAAAACGGACGCGGACGGTCTTAACGCGCTCGCCGAAAAGCATAAGATAATATACCCCATAGCGGCGCGGTGCGGCGTTTTCGCGAAGTCGGACGTGCAGCCGCTTTTAAACGAGGGCGCGGCGAAAGAGGACGTTGCAGCGTCAATTTTACAGGCGGTCGTTACACAGACGATAAGCGGTCTTGCGCAGGGTCGTCCGATACGCGGGAACATTGTATTTCTGGGAGGCCCTCTGCACTTTTTACCTCAACTTCGCAGACAGTTTGAGGAAACGCTTAGGGATAACGCGAAGTCGTTTACAACGCCCGACAACGCGCAGTTATTTGTCGCGATAGGTGCGGCTCTGTCGCACGAGGACGACACGGCTGTTAAAATAGACGATATTATAAAGAGCCTTAACAATGCGCACAGCGTTGACACGGAAATTACGCGTATGCGCGTACTGTTCATGGACGAGGACGAGAAGAAGGAATTTTTTGACCGTCACAACAAGGACGTTGCAAAGCGTGCCGACATTTCGACGGCTAAAGGTCCCGTGTTCCTCGGTCTTGATGTAGGTTCAACGACGATAAAGGCGGCTGTAATAAACAACAATTACGATATACTCTACTCCTACTACGGCAAAAACGAGGGCAGTCCGATAACGAGGGGCATCGACATTCTGCGCGAACTGTACTCAAAACTGCCGAAAGACGCGTACATAGCGAACGCCTGCACGACCGGTTACGGCGAATTGCTGCTTAAGACGGCGTTCCGTATCGAGGAGGGCGAGATTGAGACTATCGCACACTACAAAGCCGCGAACCACTTCTCCCCCGGCGTTGATTTCATCATAGACATCGGCGGTCAGGATATGAAGTGTATGAAGATAAAGGACGGCGTTATTGACTCCATCATGCTTAACGAGGCTTGCTCGTCCGGCTGCGGCTCGTTCATTCAGACGTTCGCGGAGTCGCTCGGTCTCGATACCGTTTCGTTCGCCGAGGAGGCGTTAAAGGCGGAAAGCCCTGTCGATCTCGGTACGCGCTGCACGGTATTTATGAATTCGCGCGTTAAGCAGGCGCAGAAGGAAGGCGCGACCGTCGGCGACATAAGCGCGGGACTGTCGTACTCCGTTGTCAGGAACGCGCTCTACAAGGTTATAAAGCTGCGCGACCCCGAACAGATGGGTAAAAATATTGTCGTTCAGGGCGGTACGTTCAACAATAACGCCATTCTGCGCTGCTTTGAGCTTTTGACGCGCAAGAAGGTTGTGCGCCCCGACATCGCGGGCATCATGGGCGCGTTTGGTTCGGCTATAATAGCCAGGGAACGCTGGCAGGGCGGCGAAAGCGATATACTGCGCCGCGATGAGCTTGACGGCTTTGAGTTTGACACAAGCCTTACGCGCTGCCAAAAGTGCAACAACCACTGTCAGCTTACGATTACGAAGTTTGCCGACGGCGGTCAGTTTGTGTCCGGCAACAGGTGCGAGCGCGGCGCGGGGCTTGAAAAGCCGAAAAAGCAGATGCCCAACCTCTTTGACTACAAATACAAGAGGGCGTTCCGCTACAAGCCGCTGAAGGAGGACGAGGCTCCCAACGGCGTTATCGGTATTCCGCGCGTGCTTAACGTGTACGAAAACTATCCGCTGTGGTTCACGTTCTTTACGGAGCTTGGTTTCTCGGTAAAGATTTCGGGCAGGAGTTCGCACGAGATTTACGAAAAGGGTATCGACTCGATACCGTCCGAGAGCGCGTGCTATCCCGCAAAAATTGTACACGGTCATATACAGGATTTGATAGACAAGGGCGTAAAGACGATATTTTACCCGTGCATACCGTATGAGCAGATAGAGTATTCCGACGCGGGCAATCACTTTAACTGCCCGATGGTAACGTCGTACCCCGAGGTTATATACAACAACATGGACGCGGTGCGCGCGGCGGATATGAAGTACATTTATCCGTTTGTAAATCTCGCGGATAAGCCGTCGGTAAAGCGTCAACTTATGAAGGCTTTAAAGGATTACGGTTTTACGAGGGCGCAGATCGACGCGGCAGCGGACAAGGCGTTTGAGGAACTTCAAAATTACAAGAACGACGTGCGTAAAAAGGGCGAGGAAACGCTCGCGTGGCTCGAAGAACACGACGAGCGCGGCATAGTCCTTGCAGGCAGACCGTACCACATAGACCCCGAGATAAATCACGGCATACCCGATATGATTACGTCGCTCGGCTTTGCGGTACTTACGGAGGACAGCGTGGCGCACCTCGGTCACTTAAAGCGCGATATACGCGTTGTCGACCAGTGGGCGTACCACACGCGCCTTTACGAGTCGGCTGCGCAGGTTATTAAAAATCCGCGTCTGGAGCTTATACAGCTTAACTCGTTCGGCTGCGGTCTCGACGCGGTTACGACCGACCAGGTTCAGGAGATTATACAATCGCACGAAAAGATTTACACGACGCTCAAAATCGACGAGGTGTCCAACCTCGGCACGGCAAGAATAAGAGTACGCTCGCTTAAAGCGGCTGTCAAGGAGCGTGACGCGAGCGATTTCGTGCCGCATAAGATTGAGGACTACACGATCAACCGCGTGAAATTCACTAAGGAAGAACGCGCAAAGCATACGATTATATTCCCGCAGATGTCCCCTACCCACTTCGGACTGTTTGAGGCGGTGCTGCGCGCAAACGGCTACAAGGCAGTCGTGCTTGAACACGCGACCGCGGAGGACGTCGAGGCGGGACTTAGGAGCGTAAACAACGACGCTTGCTATCCGTCAATTATGGTAACGGGTCAGCTTGTAAACGCGTTCCAAAGCGGCAAGTGCGACCCCGACAACACGTCGGTTATGATTACGCAGACCGGCGGCGGCTGCCGTGCGACGAATTACATAGCGTTTCTGCGCAAGGCGCTCAAAGAGGCGGGTTATCCGAACGTTCCCGTCATTTCGCTCAACGTGTCGGGTCTCGAAGGCAATCCCGGCTTTACGATTACGCCGAAACTCGTTGACGGTCTTTTGAAGGCGTGTACGTGGGGCGATTTGCTGCTCGCGGTAACGCTTAGAATACGCCCCTACGAGGTGCATAAGGGCGAAACGAACGCCGTCGCGGACAAGTGGCAGAAACGTCTTTATAACGATTTAAGAAACAAGAACCATAAAAATCTGAAACTGAAAAAGGTTATTGACGAGATTATATCCGACTTTGACGCTATTGAGATTGACGACACGGTTAAAAAGCCGCGTGTCGGCGTTGTCGGTGAAATACTCGTAAAGTTCCACCCCGACGCGAACAACAACATCATCGACGTTATCGAGGAAGAGGGCGGCGAGGCTGTTATGCCGGGTCTTGCGGACTTTATGCTCTATTGTCTCTACAACAACAACTTCAAGCGCGACAACCTCGGCTCGAAGTCGTCAACCGCCGCGCTCTGCAACCTCGCCATATGGGGTATCGAAAGCTACCGCAAGCATGTTGTAAAGGTGATGGAGGGCAATCCGAAATTCCGTTCGCGCTCACCGAAACATATCGCCGATATCGCCGAGGGCGCGAAACAGGTATTGCAGCTTGGTCACTGCACCGGCGAGGGCTGGTTCCTTACGGGCGAAATGATCGAACTTATAAACAGCGGCGTGCCGAATATCGCGTGTGTTCAGCCGTTCGCGTGTCTGCCAAACCACGTTACCGGTAAGGGCATGATTAAGGAACTGCGCCGTCAGTTCTCGCAGGCGAATATCGTCGCGGTCGATTACGACCCCGGCGCGAGCGAGGTCAACCAGCTTAACCGTATAAAGCTGATGATGGCGGTGGCGTTTGAGAATATGAAGAAGGACGCGGAGTTTGACGCGGTTACCGCCGCGCCGAAGAAAAAGGAAACGGCAAAGAAAAAAGTAAACGCATAAAACAAATACCCGACGCCGTCAGCGTCGGGTATTTTCATATGTTGTTGTCAGCCTATCATGTTAAGCGCGTCTTTAAGCCACCACTCGCCTATATCGAGCGCCATGTAGAGGTTTTCCCTCTCGCCCTTTCTGTATATCTGACCCTTTCCGAACTCTCCGGTGTTGTCCATGACCTGAACCTTCACCTTCGTTGTTTCCTTCGCGCCCTTACGGTCTTTACTCTCCACAATATCGAGCGCGAGAATACACTTGTCTTCGAGATTTCCGTAATATATTCTGTCGCCGCATCTTATAAGCGGCTTTCCTTTGTACATCAACAGCTTTTTCTTTTTTGCCGCAGCCATTCATGCTCCTCCTTTCCTCAATGTTCGCTATTGGATATATTTTACCATATAATTTCCAAAAAATCAAGATGTTTAAAATTTAATTGACGTATATTTCTTATTGTATAATATTGACAAATTTACCATGCTATGATACAATCATTTTATTGAACATATTTAAAAGAAAAGAGGAGTGTATTATGGGCAAGACATACAAATTTCTGGCGTTTGACTTCGGCGCGTCGTCCGGCAGAGCCATGCTGGCGAAGTTCGACGGCGAGAAAATCACACTGGAGGAAAAGCACCGTTTCTCAAACGACCCTGTAAACATCAACGGCGATTTGCACTGGGACGTTTTGAGACTGTTTTTCGAGATCAAGCAGGGCATTTTAAAGTGCGCAAACTCCGGTGACCGCGATATAGACTGTATCGGTATCGACACTTGGGCGGTTGACTACGGTCTTTTGGACGAGCATGACAAGCTTTTGGGCAATCCCTACCACTACCGCGACACGCGCACCGAGGGTATGTACGACGAGGCGTTTAAGCTTGTTCCGAAAGAAGAGATTTTCAAGGAGACGGGTATAGCGTTTAACTGGTTCAACACGCTCTATCAGCTCCTGTCCGAAAAGCTGTCCGGCAGCACGTCGCTCAAAAACGCCAAAACGATGCTTATGATGCCCGACCTCTTTAACTTCTTCCTCACGGGCGTTAAAAAGACGGAGTACACAAACGCATCCACAACGCAGTTCTATAACAGTGAAAAGTACGAATGGTCGTATGATATGCTCAAAAAAATGGGTATACCGACCGATATTCTGACCGAGGTCATATTCCCCGGAGAGATCGTCGGAACGGTCAAAAAGGAGCTTGCGGAGGAGCTTGGTATCGCGGAAGTACCCGTTGTGGCGGTAGCGTCGCATGACACGGGCAGCGCGGTCGCGTCAGTGCCGGTTGTGGACAAGAAGGACTTTATATACATTTCGTCCGGCACGTGGTCGCTTATGGGCGTGGAGCTTGACAAGCCCAACACGTCGGACGGCGCGTTTGAGTACAACTTCACAAACGAGGGCGGCGTAAGCAAGACAATACGTTTCCTTAAAAATATAATGGGTCTGTGGCTCATTCAGGAGAGCCGCCGTCAGTGGGACAGAGAGGGCGAACTTTTAAGCTTTGACGAACTCGAAAGACAGGCAAACGCTGCCGAACCGTTCGCGAGTCTCATAGACCCCGACTACCCCGCGTTCCAGACGCCGGGCAATATGCCGCAGCGCATTAAGGATTACTGCACAAAGACCGGTCAGAAAGTACCCGAGACAAAGGGCGACGTCGTAAGATGTATCGCGCAGAGTCTCGCGTTTAAGTACCGCCAGACGGTTGAGGGTATGGAGACTGTAACGGGCAACAAGTACAACGTCGTAAACATCGTTGGCGGCGGCATTAAGGACAAGATGATTTGTCAGTTCACCGCGAACGCCACAAAGAGAACGGTAAGCACGGGTCCCGTTGAAGCGACGAGTATCGGTAACGTAATCGTGCAGGCTATGGCTATGGGTGCGATCAAGGACATAAACGAAGGCCGCAAGGTCGTAAGAAACTCCTTTGACATTGCCACCTATGAGCCGCAGGACAGCGATGCTTGGGACGCAGCGTATGAAAAGTGGCTCAAAATTATTAAGAGCATTTGATTTTCATATCTTCATATTTGAACGCCGCAAAAAGCGGCGTTCTTTTTTCTTGACGCGGCGCGGTATAAATGGTATACTTATTGGGTTAATACGATACCGAAAGGATTTTGGTTATGGATAAAAACACGTATATAAGAGACAGTTTCGACATATCGGAGAAAACGCTCAGTATTGTGGACAAGGCGGAACTCGAGGTTCGGGAGAGTTTTGCGAGGATAGACGAAATCGCTGAAATAAACCAGTTACGCGTTATGAAAGCGTTTGCCGATAACCGCGTGTCGGACACTCATTTTATGCCGACAACGGGCTACGGTTACGACGATATAGGACGCGACACGCTCGATAAGGTGTACGCCGACATATTCGGCGCGGAGGACGCGCTTGTGCGCCACAATTTTATTTCCGGCACGCACACCATTTCAACGGCTCTTTTCGCCGTGCTGCGCCCCGGTGATACGCTGTTCGCCGTTACGGGCAGACCGTACGACACGCTTACCGAGGTAATCGGTATCGGCGGCAAGACGGGCGACGGCTCGCTGTGCGATTTCGGCGTGGATTATATTGAGACAGACTTGCTGCCCGACGGCACGCCGGACTGTGAGCAGATAAGAGAGATTCTTACGTCAAAGACAATTAAGGCGGTAACAATTCAGCGCAGCAAGGGTTACGGCGACAGACCGACGTACAGTGCGAAGGAGATAGGCGACCTTGTCTCGTTTATAAAATGTATCTCCCCCGACACGATTTGTATTGTGGACAACTGTTACGGCGAGTTTGCCGATACGGAAGAGCCGACGCATTACGGCGCGGATCTTATAGCAGGTTCGCTCATTAAAAACCCGGGCGGCGGTCTCGCGCCGACGGGCGGTTATATCGCCGGTAAAAAGAGGTATGTGGAGCTTTGCGCTTATCGTCTTACATCGGTCGGTATCGGTAAAGAGGCGGGCGCGTCGCTCGGCTTTAACCGTCAGCTATACCAGGGGCTTTTTATAGCGCCGCACACGGTGGCGCAGGCTATGAAAGCGGCTGTGCTGTGCAGCGCGGTATTTGAAAAACTCGGCTATGAAGTAAGCCCAAAGCCGCACGAGGTACGCCACGATATTATACAAGCCGTAAAATTCGGTAATGAGGACGATTTAATTCGGTTCTGTCAAGGCATACAGAAGGGCGCGCCGGTTGACAGCTTTGTAACGCCCGAGCCGTGGGATATGCCCGGTTACAGCGACAAGGTCATAATGGCTGCGGGTGCGTTCACGCAGGGCGCGTCGATAGAATTAAGCGCCGACGGCCCCATTAAGCCGCCGTATATCGCGTACATGCAGGGCGGTCTTACGTACGAGAGCGCGAAACTCGGTATAACGGTTGCCGCCGATAATATGATAAGAAAGGCTGAGTGTAAATGAGTCTTAATTCAAAACAAAGCGTGCGCTGCCCGAAGTGCGGGCAAATGACGGACGTAACCGTCTGGAATTCCGTTACGGTGAGCGACAGCGCGGATTTAAAGCAGGATTTGCTGCACGGCAAGGTTAATATGTTCCGCTGCCCGTCGTGCGGTCACGCGGCTCTTATGCCGACGCCGATGCTTTACCACGACGAGGAAAAGCGGCTTATGATTTCGTTTTCACCGTGCAGCGACCCGATATTAAAGTCACAGCTTTTCGACAATATCAGAAAAACATCGAAGGAGTCGGGTGAACTCGGCAAACTCGAAGGCTACAATCTGCGGTTTGTGACCGACTATAACGAACTTTTGGAGAAGATACTGATTTTCGACAACGGCATGAACGATAAGACGGTCGAAATGATAAAGCTGATGATTTTGTCGCAGGACGTTGACAAGAGTGTTGACAGGGTGTGCCGTTTCGGCAAGCGCGACGGCGATGAGATAGAATTTATGATATACGACGCGAGAGAAAATCAAACGTATACCTCACGCGTGCCGCTTGCAACGTATGAAACAGTCGACACAAGCCTGCGAGAGTCGGGCGTAAAGCCGTACAGCTTTGACTGGGAGCAGGTTGACGGCGCGTATGCGACAAAGCTTTTGCAGGGATTTAACAACTGATGGAACGCGTGCTTGAATACGCCGTCGAGCCGCAGTTTGACGGCAAAACAGTTATGACTGTGCTGCGGCGGCATTTTAAAATGTCAACGTCTCTTATAAAAGAACTGCGGCTCGCGCCCGACGGTCTTAAACTGAACGGCAGTCATGTAAGAACGGTGGACACGGTAAAGTCGGGCGATGTGGTGACGGTGACGATGCGCGACAGAGCGTCGGAGAACATCACGCCCGTGAACATACCGATTGATATTGTGTACGAGGACGAGGATGTTTTGATAGTAAACAAGCCTCCCGCAATGCCGACGCACATATCGGTCGGCAACTATGAAAACTCACTCGCAAACGCGGTTATGTACCACTACCTCTCGCACGGCGAGGAGCATCTTTTCCGCGCCGTGAACCGTCTCGACAAGGACACGTCGGGGCTTATGGCAGTCGCCAAGAACAGTTACGCGCACGCGCGGCTTGCCGATGAAATTTCCGCGGACGAGATGCGGAGAAAATATATATGCGTCGTGTGCGGCGATATTGCGGAGGACGGTACGGTGAACGCGCCGATCGCGCGAAAGAAAGGCAGCGCGATAGAGCGATGCGTCAGCGCGGCAGGTCATTATGCGGTTACGCATTACAAGATTATTGACAGGCTCGGTGATTATACCGTGCTTGAAATGTCGCTTGAAACGGGACGCACGCACCAAATACGCGTACACATGGCGCACATCGGTCATCCGCTCGCCGGCGACTGGCTGTACGGCGAGGAAAACAAGCCGTTTATCCCCCGCCAGATGCTCCATTCAAGTTATATACGCTTTACTCATCCGGTAAACGGTAAAACAATGGAATTTACAAGTAAAATTCCCGACGATATGGAAGAATTTATCAAAAAAGTAAGTCAAAAAGCATTGAAAAAAACATGATAATATGTTATTATAAAATGTGGAACGAAAATAAACGTGAATTATTTTTACAGAGGTGAAATAAATGGCTTACAAGGTAGTAAGAAAAGAGGTTTTAAACCCGACAATCTTCCTCATGGAGGTTGAAGCGCCTTTAATCGCGAAAAAGGCTGAACCGGGTCAGTTCATCATTTTGAGAATTGACGAGTACGGCGAAAGAGTGCCTTTCACTATCAACGACTATGACCGCGAAAAGGGTACGGTTACGATAATCGTTCAGATTGTCGGAAAAACGACGCAGGATTTATCGAAGGTTGAGGCGGGCGAATATCTGCTTGACTTTGCCGGTCCGCTCGGCACGCCTACTCCGCTTGAGGGCAAGAAGAAGGTTGCCGTAATAGGCGGCGGTCTCGGTACGGCGATAGCGTATCCGCAGGCTAAGAAACTCCACAGGCTCGGCGCAAACGTTACGGTTATCACAGGCTTTAGAAACAAGGAACTTATAATCCTTGAGGACGAGCTTAAAGAAGTCGCCGATAAACTAATTATCGCGACCGACGACGGTTCAAACGGCAACAAGGGTTTTGTTACCGATATGCTCCAAAAGGAGATCGACGCGGGCGAACAGTTTGACGAGGTGATCGCGATAGGCCCGCTTGTTATGATGAAGTTTGTGTGCAAGGTGACCGAGCCTTACGGCATACCGACTATGGTTTCGATGAACCCCGTAATGATAGACGGCACGGGCATGTGCGGCGGCTGCCGCGTTATCGTGGGCGGCGAGACAAAGTTCGCGTGCGTTGACGGGCCCGACTTTGACGGTCACAAGGTTGACTGGGACAGCGCGATGAAACGCGGAAGAATGTTTGCGGACTACGAAAAAAGGTCGTGCGCCGAGGGTCATTGCCGTATCGGCAGAACAAATAAGGAGGATTGAGACTATGCCTAATATGAGACCGGACAAAAATCCGATGCCGGAGCAATGTCCCAATGAGAGAAACAAAAACTTCCTCGAAGTGACCACGGGTTATACCGAGGAAATGGCTATAGACGAGGCTAAAAGATGCCTTAACTGCAAAAACAGACCGTGTATGCAGGGCTGCCCCGTAAGCGTCAAAATACCCGAATTTATCGAGCGTATTGCCGAGGGCGATTTTGAGGGCGCGTATCAGAAAATCAAAGAAACGAACGCTCTCCCCGCCGTATGCGGTCGTGTGTGTCCGCAGGAAAAGCAGTGCGAGGCGAAGTGCGTGCGCGGTATCAAGCAGGAAAGCGTCGGTATCGGCAGACTTGAACGTTTCGCGGCTGACTGGCATATGCAGCACATTGAGGATAAGATTGAAGTACCCGAATGGAACGGCAAGAAGGTTGCCGTTGTCGGCAGCGGCCCCTCGGGACTTACGGCTGCGGGCGACCTCGCTAAGCGTGGCTATAAGGTGACGGTTTTCGAGGCGTTCCACACAGCCGGCGGCGTGCTTATGTACGGCATACCGGAGTTCAGACTGCCTAAGGATATTGTGCAGAAGGAAATTGACAATCTGCGCGCTATGGGCGTTGATATTCAGACGAACGTTATTATCGGCAAGACGATAATGATAGACGAGCTGTTTGACGATATGGGTTACGACGCCGTTTACATCGGCAGCGGCGCGGGTCTCCCCTCTTTTATGGGTATTGAGGGCGAAAGCCTTAACGGCGTGTACAGTGCGAACGAGTTCCTCACGAGAATAAATCTTATGAAGGGCTACAAGTTCCCCGAGTACGATACGCCGGTGTACGTCGGCAAAAACGTCGCGGTACTCGGCGGCGGCAACGTTGCTATGGACGCCGCGAGAAGTGCGAAACGGCTCGGCGCGGAGAACGTGTACATAATTTACAGGCGCGGTAAGGAGGAACTTCCCGCGAGAGCCGAAGAGGTTCACCACGCCGAGGAAGAAGGCATTATATTTAAACTCCTGCAGAACCCGACACGGTTTATCGGTAACGAGGACGGCTGGGTGACGAATATCGAGGTACTGCATATGGAACTCGGCGAACCCGACGACAGCGGCAGACGCAGACCCGTACCCGTTGAGGGCAGCGAGGAAATTCTCGATATTGACACGGTTATCGTTGCAATCGGTCAAACCCCGAACCCGCTTATAAGAAAGACCACAAAGGGTCTCGAAACGAACCGCAAGGGCTGTATTATAGCTGATGAGACAACCGGCAAAACGTCGCGTGACCATGTTTACGCGGGCGGCGACGTCGTAACGGGCGCGGCTACTGTTATACTCGCCATGGGCGCGGGTAAAGCGGCGGCTGAGGCGATAGACAAGGAAATTCAGGGCTAAATGATTGAATATGAAAACGGCGGCTGAATGAGCCGCCGTTTTTATATTGTACCAATAAAAACCGCCGACATAATGTCGGCGGTTTTACATATGCTTTTTTAATTACGCAATATCCTGCGAATCGTAATGGTCAAGCTTGTTTCTGATGTTTGAAAGTCTTGTGTCGATGTCAACATAACCATCGCTGTCATACGCGCTTGTAGCTTTGAGCATGATGTCCGTATACCATTCGCCTTCCGGAAGGTCTACGAGATAATACGTTGCCGGTGTAACAGTCGTGCCGTCCTGAGCCTCAAGACCCATATCGGTTCTGCCGATGATGTTGTTGAACATCGAACAGAACTCGGCTCTGTTCATAATTCTATCGGGAGCGAACTCCGTTTCGCTGTCACCGTTCATATAGCCGTAAGCGTTCATAATCTCGATATACTGCTTGTAGGGGCTGTTTTCGATGTCAGCAAACGATGTCTCGGTTGTGTCCGTAAGGTTAAGACCGAACGCAACAAGCTTTGCAACCTCGCCTCTCGTAACAGGACCTACTTCAACCGACTCGATGCCATCAAACGTACCCTTGCTTGCGAGATACGCGAGACCTCTCTCATACCATGTGCCGGCGTGTTTCGCGATATTCCCGGTAACGGAATACTCAGCACCCGTTGTGTCATAACTCTGATCGATCATTCTCATAATCATAGCCGCAACCTGCTCTCTCGTTACAGAGTCGGTCGGAGCCATTCTTACTTCGATATCCCAGTCGGTGTGACCGCCGTCTTCGTCGTCAACCCATATCATCTGGATTTTGTCGGGTTCATAACCGAAGATGTAAGCGTAACCGCCCGTAACGTCTATCTCATCTCCCGACGGGAGCGGGGGAAGAGTGGGCTCGGGAGTCGGCTCTACAGTCGGCTCGGGAGTGGGTTCGGGTGTAGCCGCAGGCTCGGGTGTGGCTGCCTTTGCGGCAGCCGTGTCAGCCTTCCATATAATTCTGCCCGCACCGTTGATCGTAAGCGTGTTTGTATGGAGCTGTCCAAACAGTGTGCCCGAATCAACCACCTCAGCATCCGCGTTCGGAACGCATACTACGCCTTCAACATACGTTGCGCCGCCTGTGATAGTAAATTCACTTGCGCCCGAAGTAACATTGCCGAGATACTTACCGCCGCCGCTGATTGTCAGCTTGTCGGCATTTGAGTAGATGTTAGCCGCAATTTTGCTGTTGTTAAGATCAACTTCATCGGAAGGTGTGTTAATAAATAAATCAATCTGATCGGGATCGCTTAAAATGTCAAAATACTCCTGCGCGTAATTGTCAGTATTTTGAGTTCCGCGCCAGTCCCAAACATCGACATCTTCATTTGTCAACGCCAAAGCAATATTCGGCTGTGAAGTGCCGTACATAGCATAATCGTTTATATAAATTTTTGCGTGATTTGCACCTCTTACCTTGATGTAAGGATTGCCTGCCGTCGAATTCAGTTTGTCAATTACAACCGTAACATCACCGCTTGTTGTATCAACTATAAGACCCGCACCGCCGATGTCAAATGTTCCGTAGTGCGTATCCTCCGAAACAACAGTTGCTCCCGGCCAGTATTCATTACCGCTCGCAGAATCTACATAATTGGCAATCTCGGGGATTTCATACGGTGTGTAAGAACACTCAAATGATGTCTCCGTGTCAAGAATTGCGCCCTCGTAATCAAGCGTTGTGCTGTAAGCGTTTGTCGTCATCTGGTGATCGTCGTCAACGTGAATGTATCCGTAACGATACTGGTCTTCCGACGCGCCGTCTCCGGGCGTCTTGTAGTCCCACATACCCTTTACGCCGGATATGAACAGACCGTCAACCTTGTTGCCCGCGCCGTTACCGACATAAATAGTATCGTTCGAGTACACGCTGCCCTCGATGTACATCGCGTCGCCGACAATATCAACCTTACCGTTTGCGATTACCGCAAGGTTGATCTCGCCGTCGGGGTCGTCCGACGTATAGCCTACGCTCTCGTACGGCTGACCGTCATACGCCGACGGTGCCGCCGCAAATGCCGGTGCTGCGGTTACTGCCAGCATCGATGCAGCCAGCAGCCACGAAATAATTTTACTTTTTTTCATTTTTGCGCTCCTTTTCAACTTAAAACCGTTCAGATACTTAATATAATTATTATAGCTTATTTTCCTTATTCTGTCAAGACATTTTATTGTGGACGTTCATATTTTTTTCACAAAATTTTTACAAAATCCTGTGGTGGTTTTAGTCGTTATTATAATAACTCCGTTAAGACCGCGCACGTTTCGAAATACGGCGATTTTCCGCACACGGCGTACTTGTATCCATCTTCTATATTATATTCCTTAAAATAATATCCGTTCACGCTTTCCTTTGCCGTTACGGAGAAACTGTTAAGCGGTGTTTTTAAGCCCGTGCCGAGAGCCTTTACATAGCTTTCCTTCAGCGTCCACAGTCTGTAAAACATATTGGTTCTCTCGCTTTTGTCCGCTATGGCGTTAATCTGCAGTCTCTCCGACGGGTCAAAAAATCTGTCGGCAATCTTGGTGTTTGCCTCCCCTACCTTCTGCACGTCGCAGCCGACCTCCATATCCGACACGGCGCACATAACCCTGCCGCCCGAATGGGACAGGTTAAAGAAAACCGCGCCGTTTGCGAGATAGGGCTTGCCGTTATCGTCCGTGCGTATTTCTCGCTCGCTTACGCCGACGTCGTCAAGCGCTTTTTCAAGCAACAGACCCGCGGCAAGCGACCGTATTTTATCCTCATGTTTTGCGCACCGATTTATTTTATTTACGCGTTCGCCGCTCACGCGAGTAAGGCAGCGTTCAAACACCGCATCGTCGCGGAGCGCGCTTGTGTCGGCGATGTACACCTTCGTTTTCATACGTGTATCACCCTTTGCGCGGCGGCTTTGTACAGGCGGTTCTTGACGGCGAGACCGTAGCCGTCCTTTTCACAAAACTCCGCGTACACCTTCTCCACACCGAGACGGTCGAACTCGCGGAGCGCGGAAAAGAGGTTTTTTGCGTATTCTCTGTTGCTCTCCCCCGCCGACAGAATTACGGCGTTGTCGTAGTCCGCACCGTACATGGCAAGCACGCCCGCAATTTTGCCGTCGTTATCGTCTAAAAGCTCTTTTATCTTCCTTTGCACATTTTCCTTTTCGCCCTCGATAACGGTCACTTCGGCGTTCGGCGCGTAGTGCTTGTATTTCATACCCGGCGACTTCGGCACTTCGTCCGCGCCGATAGAGCGCAGAATATTTTTGTCTATCTCGATTGTCGGAACAACGCTTTTCAATTCGTCAAACGTAACGCCGCCCGGACGGAGTACCACGGGGGTTTCGTCGGTAAAATCGACTATTGTTGACTCAACGCCCACGTCGCACCTTCCACCGTCTATAATAGCGTCAATTCTGCCCGTCATGTCCTCAATTACGTGCGACGCGTCGGTGGGGCTTGGCTTGCCCGACAAATTCGCGCTCGGAGCGGCTATCGGCACGCCCGCCGCGCGTATCAGGCGGCAAGCCGTTTCGTTCAGCGGATAACGCACAGCCACGGTTTTGAGACCAGCCGTTACCGCGTCGGGAACGATTGGATTTTTTTTGAGTATTACGGTAATCGGTCCGGGCATAAAAGCGTCTATTACGCACTGCGCCTGCGATGTAATATCCTCGGCTATCCCGCCGAGCTGCGATTTATCGCATATGTGGACTATAAGCGGGTTGTCGGACGGTCTGCCCTTCGCGGCGTAGATTTTACGCGCAGCGTCGTGGTTAAAAGCCGACGCTCCCAAACCGTATACCGTTTCGGTCGGGAACGCGACAAGTCCGCCGTTTTTTATGATTTCACCCGCTGCGGCAATATCGCCGTCGCTCGCGGTAAGTAATTTCGTTTCCATTTTACCCTCTGTTCCTTAAAGTTTGATATTCTTAAAGCATACTTACACAGTCTTACTGCGGCTTTATCTTCACCGCAGCGCGCACTCCCCTTACGTTGTCAACGTTTGTGTGTAGTACAAAGCCGTCGTTTTTCATGTACCGCTGCATTTTCTCGTTATAGCCGTACGGACATAATATCCAGTAAGAACCGTTCACGTCGATTGTATCCATCATGTCGAGCGTCGGTATGTATACCATATCGTCAACAGTATACTTGTACGCCGTTTCGCTCAAATCCGCGGCGGCGTCTCTCGTCGCGCTCCATATATGCGTGTGGTTGCCGCTTTCAGCCATATGGCGGTCGTTATACGTGAGCATGACCTCGTTTTGCACGGGTTGTATGCGCGACAGCTCGTCGAGCGTAAACTCCCTTACGAAGTCGCTGTTGAGCCATTCGCGCAGACTGCTTGTTTCCCACATATTGTCGCTGTCGTCAAACGCCCGCTGCTCCACGCATTTTTTTGTGACAAGCGTTTTCGTTCCGTCCTCGTCCGTCGCCATGACTTCCCACTGTATCGGCTCGCCGTTGTATGTTCCGAATTCCATCGTTTCCTTCGGCTTGCCTATTTGCAGCGCGGAAATCACTGCCGCCAATGTCACAACGGATATGATTTTGTTGCGTCGGTGCATACTTACTATGCCGAGTATTATTCCGGCAGTAAGCACGTCCATACAGTTTTCAAACAGGAACATATGTTTCATTATGTCCGCCTCACCGTTGCCGATTATGGGCAGGCACATATTTATCCACAGTCCGGCGAGCAGAATGTACATTACCATTATTATGTAAAGTCGTTTTTCGTTTGTTTCGCGTTTTTCCTTGACGAGAAATACGTTTATAAGCACGACGTATGCCGTCAGCAGCAGAGCCATCAAAAATACGATAATGGGATTGTATAGGAATTTTGACGCGACTCGCAGATTGCTCCACAGACTGTAGCGGTTCGTGCTGTCCATTATGACCGTTTCGGATGTGCCGAGGTTCAGAGGACGCAGACATGACGCGTTCTCTATCGCGAACGCTACCTTTCCGACAAATCTGACGGGGTGGCGTATGTAGAAAAATACGACGTCGAGCTTGCCTACCTTTTCGTAGAAGTCCTCGCGGAACTCGTCGGAGTGTATGTCGATCGGGTACTCGTCCTCCTGCATATACGCGTGCGTGTTTATAAGCGGCATATACTTTTCGTCTATGCCGAATTCCTTTAAATCCCGGTCGGGCGTTTCCGTCTCCTTGAGCGCGCCGAAGAATACGGACTGATATGTGGTGTCTTCGTGCATCCAGTCGGGTATGCTCAGATAGAGGTTCGCTATACACGCTGCCGCCGCCAGCACCGACACAGCAACGCCTATCTTGTAGCGTCTTTCCTTTCTCAGAAACGCAAACGAAAGCGCAAGAAGAGATACGATTACGGCGTAAGGAACGTTTGCAAGCTTTGAGCCCGCGAAAAAGTACAGCGACACAAAGAAACACGCGACCTTCGGAATTGTCGGGCGTTTGTATATTAGAAGTCCCAAAGCGACAAGCATCATAAGCGACACGAATTGCAGCGGTTCGCCGTAGAAGGAGTTAAAGTACAGTATGTAGCCCGCGTCGCAGAACATCACGATAAAAATTACAAACACGGCTATCCGTATTCGTTTTTTCGAGTCGGCAAAGAAGGTGAATATACCCCATGCCGCAAGCGACAGCATAAGCGTGTATATAAACGCAAGACAGCCTATGTCGTAATGGCTCTCGTCGCGGTGAAATACGATGTTTATAAGGAAATTCATAAGCTTTGACGCTTTGATTATAACGAAATGCGGCGACGAGTATATTTCCTCCGCGTCGTTGTTTTGGCAAAGATATGCCGCTTTCTCGCCGAAGGTGTCGCCCTCTATCTTCATTTTGTAATCGCGCTTGAAAAGATAATAGTAATTGTCGTCGTTCTCGTATTCGAGATTGTTCACGAGCAGCACGCGGCGGAAATCGCCGTTGTCGCTCAGACCGACGTTTTTGCCGAGATACAGTACGCAAAAAACAAGCGCAAAGACAATCACTGCGCCTATAAGCGGGAATGTTCTTTTGTTTTCCTTTATCGCCTTCATGTGTTTATCCATACCGTGTTTCTTTGCCCCTTTATACAATAAAACAGGCGGAAAACCTTTCCGCCCGGCTTTTTATCAATATGAATGACTGCTCCTTCTGCTGTATCCGCCGCTGCGCTTGGAATCGTTGCTGCGTCTTAACGACTGCATCTTCTCGTCGCTGTCCTGCTTGAATTTTGAAAGCATATCGTCGAGCGACATACCCTCGGTGGACGTGCTCCAATCCAACTCCGCCGGACGCACAAATTCATGCTTTTCGTGCGGTTCTCTTTTTTCGCGGTTTCTGTCCTTCTTTTGCTCCGCCTGCTTTATCGACAGGCTGATTTTACCGTCGTCCTCTATTTTGATAACCTTTACCTTTACCGTATCGCCTTTTTTGATATACTCGTTTATATCCTTGATGTATTTTGATGAAAGTTCCGAAATATGAACCAGTCCCGACTGCTTGCCCGGCAAATCAATAAACGCCCCGAACGGCATAACGCTTGTGACCTTTCCTTCGACTATACTACCTAATTCTACCATTCTTTTTTTAATTACCTTTCCTGTTTCATTATTAGCGTGCGGTATTTATTGCTGTTCGCCCGACACGTCAACAAAAATCTTTGCGTTGCTGGGAATAAGTCCGAGTTTTTCCGTAGCGATTTTCTTTATATACTCGTCGGAATTTACCTTGCCCTTCAAGTCCTCTACTTCCTTGCGTCGCTCCGTTTCATAATCGATTTGAGCGTTCAGGTCGGATATTTCCCTTTTCTGTTCGCCGAGTCTCGGATACTGCATAACGCCTCTTAAAAGCATTGAGCCTACGAGCAGCGCGAACAGTGCGATTATAATTCCCCTTTTGTGGCTGCTTACGTATCCCACGACATGATTTTTTATTTTGCTTAGCATTTGAGTTTCTACTCCTTTGTATAATGCTTTTCGCGTATTTCCTTATCGGTACAACTAAAATTTTATACAAAAACAGCAGTGGTGTCAAGAGTATTTTGAAAATAAATAGCGTTATTTTCAAAAATTTTTTTATAATGTATAAAAAGAACTTGTACACAACGCTGCTCAAAACCGCAAAATAAATCACGGCTCCGAGCATCAGTCCCATTGCCTCATACAGTCTCAGCCGTCCGTTTCCGAAGTCGCGGACGCACAACGCCGCGGCGGCAAAGGATAAAAACACGAAAATCACGTCGGTGACAGCCGTCAGCACAGCCCCCGATTTTACCGCGGCTCTTACGGCGCGCATAAAGTCATAAAGCATTGCCGCAGCTGCTCCGCAAACAGTCATCGCAAGAAAAAGCGCCGTTTCAGCCGAAATCATTTAAACAGTCCTTCTATTATTCCTCCGCCCGCCGGCGAAGAATATTTTATCATGTTTATTTCGCCTTTTACGCTCAATATCCCCGTGTCGGTGTCCAGACGGCTTATGGTGAGTTTCTCGCCGCGTATGCACATGTCGCCCATCTGCGTTTTCAGTATAACCTTGTTTTCCGAAAATTCCTTCACGTCCGTTATGCCCGTGAGCGACATATCCCTTCTGCCGTTCATCGTCAGGCTGTGTTCCTTTTCAGCCATACTATCCCCTCCCGCAATATATCTATGACGGGATCGCGGCGAATATTACTCGACCTGCTCGTAAAGCGACGACGCATCGTTCTTTAAAACGTGTTCGGCAACCGCTTTAACGCGCACCTTTACGGTTCGCTCGCCCATTGTTATCTCTATAACGTCATTTTCCTTAACGTCATACGACGCTTTTACAACGCGTCCGTTTACGGTTATTCTGCCCTGGTCGCACGCCTCGTTCGCTATTGTGCGCCGCTTTATAAGGCGCGTCACTTTTAAATATTTATCTATTCTCATACTGTGATAACCTCAAAAAAATTTACCGTACAATGCCGGCATGAAACAAGGCGCCGCATGATAGCGACGCCTTTGTATTTGCGTATTAGTTAACTGTATCCTTGAGTGCCTTGCCGGCTTTGAATGCGGGAACCTTAGAAGCCTTAATCTTGATGCTCTCGCCTGTTCTGGGGTTCTTTCCGGTTCTTGCGTTGCGCTTTCTAACCTCGAACGTGCCGAAACCAACGAGCTGAACCTTGTCGCCCTTCTTAAGAGCCTCTGAAATCGACGCCGTTACAGCCGCAACTGCCTTTTCAGCATCCTTCTTCGAGAGCTCAGCCTTTGCAGCTACAGCTGCTACCAACTCTGTCTTGTTCATTTTTTTTCCTCCTAATCTTTTTTTCAAACGTTACAGGCGTAAGTGCCTGTCCAATTACTTATTTTAGTACATTTTACGCAATATGTCAAGGGTTTTGCACCATTTTAAGCCAATATTTCCTAAAAAAGTATTATTTTGGGCTTATTTGACCTCGTTCCACAGCGCGTCAAGCGCGGAAATATCACATTCGTCAAGATTTTTACCCTGTTTTTTCGACAGCGTTTCCATTTTTTCAAAACGACGTATAAATTTTTCGGTAGCGTTTGAAAGCGCAATCTCCGGCGTAAGCTTTAAATGTCTGCCGAGGTTTACAACGCTGAAAAGAAGGTCGCCGTACTCCTCCTCTATGTTGCTGCCGGTCTTAATCGCCTCTTTAAGCTCGTCCGTTTCCTCGGATATTTTATCGTATATGCCGTCCGTATCGTTCCAGTCAAAGCCCGCCGCCGCAGCCTTTTTCTGCACCTTTGCGCTGCGCATGAGCGCGGGCAGATAACTCGGCACGTCTTTAAGCATGGCGGTGTAGGTATCGAGATTTTTCTCCTTTTTTTTATTCTTCTCCCAGTTGCCGAGCGCCTCCTCTGCTGTTACCGCCTTGTCCTTGCCGAACACGTGCGTGTGGCGCGTTATAAGCTTTGTGCATATCTCGTTCAGCACGTCGTCGAACGTAAACGCGCCGCGTTCCTCCGCGAGACGCGAATGGAACACTACCTGCAAAAGCACATCGCCGAGTTCGTTCGCGAAATCGTGGTCGCTGCCGTTGTCGAGCGCGTCAATCGCCTCGTAGCACTCCTCTATCATGTCTTTTTTAAGACTCTGGTGCGTCTGCACCCTGTCCCACGGGCAGCCGTTCTCGCCGCGCAGCGTCACTATAATATAGCGCAAATCATCTATTGTATACTGCTTGTTCATGTTTATCTCCCTTTTTGATTTATAGTATGTATACCATTTTACCATTAAATCCGTAATTTTGCAAGTAAAAAAGCATACCGCTCGCGCGGTATGCTTTTTATGCCGTATTAAGCTTTAATTATTTTGCAAGTTCTACGAGATGAGCGTACTTCTCTTCCGCCGTCTTCTTAGCCTTTGCAAACAATTCCTTGGCTCTTTCGGGGTTGGAGCGAGCGAGCGAGTTGTAACGAACTTCGCCCATGATGAACTCCTCGTAATCCATTGTCGGAGCCTTAGAGTCAAGCTGGAACGGGTTCTTGCCTTCCATGGCAAGTCTCGGGTCGTATCTGAACAAGTGCCAGTAGCCCGCCTGTACAGCCTTCTTCTCCTCGGTCTGTGCGATCGTCATACCGCCCTTGATACCGTGGTTGATACACGGAGCGTAAGCGATGATGATAGAAGGACCGTTGTAGCTTTCAGCCTCTATCATAGCCTTAAGCAGCTGGTTCTGGTCTGCGCCCTGCGCTACCTGTGCAACGTATACGTAGCCGTAACTCATAGCGATAGCCGCGAGATCCTTCTTCTTAACTTCCTTACCCGCAGCAGCGAACTGTGCGATAGCGCCTGTCGGCGTAGCCTTTGACGACTGACCGCCCGTGTTCGAGTAAACCTCCGTATCGAATACGAGAATGTTTATATCCTCGCCCGACGCGATAGCGTGGTCAACGCCGCCGAAACCGATGTCGTATGCCCAGCCGTCGCCGCCGAATATCCAGCAGGACTTCTTTGAAAGGAATTCCTTGTCGGCGATTACGTTCTTCGCATCCTCCGAGTTGATGTTCGCGATAGCCTTAAGAAGTTCGTCTGTCGCAACCTTGTTAGCCTCGCCGTCGTTCTTCGTTTCGATGAACTTGTCAACAGCCGGCTTAACGTCTGCGTTTTCAGCCGCAATCTTTTCAAGTCTTGCGATATTTGCCTCTCTCAATGTGTTCTGAGCGATATACATACCGAGACCGAACTCCGCGTTATCCTCGAACAGCGAGTTAGCCCATGCGGGGCCGTGACCGTCGCTGTTTGTGGTGTACGGCGTCGACGGGCATGAACCGCCCCAAATCGACGAGCAGCCCGTTGCGTTAGCAAGGTACATTCTGTCGCCGAAAAGCTGTGTAACGAGTTTCGCGTAAGGAGTCTCGCCGCAGCCCGCGCATGCGCCGGAGAATTCGAGGTAAGGCATTCTGAACTGGCTGCCCTTAACCGTCGACGCCTTGAACTTGTCAAGTACTTCCTGTTTCTCGGCGAGAGTTACGAGGTAATCATAACCCTTCTGCTCATCAAGGTTTTCGTCGAGTGATTTCATAACGAGAGCCGGATCCTTCTTGCCCGCGTTGTTTACGGGGCAGACATTGGCGCAGCTGCCGCAGCCGGTACAGTCGAGTACCGAGATAGCCATTGCGTAGTAAAGTCCGTCAAGCTGCATAGCGTTCTGATACTTGATACCCTCGGGAGCGTTGTCAAGTTCCTCCTTCGTGAGTACAACGGGGCGGATACAAGCGTGAGGACATACGTACGAGCAGTTGCCGCACTGGATACATGTTTCGTTGTTCCATACGGGAACGTCGATAGCGATACCTCTCTTTTCAAACGCCGCACTGCCCAAAGGCACTTCGCCTCTCTGGTACTTCTCGAACGCCGAAACGGGAAGGCTTGCACCTCTGAACTGATTTATCGGAACGAGAATGTCGTTTACGAAGTCAACAAGCTTGCCCTCGCCCTCGTGCTTAATCGCGAGATCCTCATATTCCGCATTCTTCCAATCCTCGGGAACGTCAACCTTAACAACCTGCTGAGCGCCCGCGTCGATAGCGTCGTGGTTCATCTTAACGACCGCGTCGCCCTTCTTTGAATATGATGCGGTAGCCGCGTCCTTCATATATTGAATAGCGTCAGCCTCGGGGAGAATACCCGAAAGCTTGAAGAATGCCGACTGGAGAACGGTGTTGATTCTGTTGCCGAGACCGATTTCCTTACCTATCTTAACGCCGTCAATCGTGTAGAACTGAATGTTATTGTCGGCGATGTACTTCTTAACCTGTCCGGGAAGATGCTCGGAAAGCTCGTCAACATTCCATGAGCAGTTCAAGAGGAATACGCCGCCCGGCTTAACGTCCTGAACCATATCGTACTGTCTTACGTATGAAGCCTTGTGGCACGCAACGAAGTCAGCCTTGTTGATAAGATATGTCGATGTAATTTTCGGATGACCGAAACGGAGGTGCGAGCATGTGAGACCGCCCGACTTCTTTGAGTCGTAGTCAAAGTATGCCTGAACGTTCATTTCGGTGTGGTCGCCTATAATCTTTACGGAGTTCTTGTTCGCGCCGACCGTACCGTCCGCGCCGAGACCCCAGAACTTACAACTTGTGATACCCTCCGGCGTTGTGTCGGGGTTCTCGTCAAGCGGCAGCGAGAGGTTTGTAAGGTCGTCGTTTATGCCGACCGTAAACCTTCTCTTCTCCGTGTTCTTGTATACGGCGATAATACATGCGGGAGTTGTGTCCTTTGAACCGAGACCGTAACGACCCGCGTAAATGTCAACGTTAGAGAACTTACTGTTCTGGAGAGCAGCTACAACGTCGAGGTAGAGCGGCTCGCCGATCGAACCCGCCTCTTTTGTTCTGTCGAGAACGGAAATCTTCTTAACCGTGTCGGGGATAGCGTCGATAAGGTGCTTAGCCGAGAACGGTCTGTACAGTCTTACCTTTATAAGACCGACCTTCTGACCGTTCTTGTTGAGGTAGTCAACCGTTTCCTCGATAGTGTCGCATACGCTGCCCATAGCAACGATTACCTGCTCCGCGTCGGGCGCGCCGTAGTAGTTAAACAGCTTGTAGTCAGAGCCAATCGCGGCGTTGACCTTGTTCATGTACTCCTCTACAACCTCGGGAACAGCGTCATATGTCTTGTTGCACGACTCTCTCGCCTGGAAGAATACGTCGCCGTTCTGCGCAGTACCGCGCTGAGCCGGATGTTCGGGGCTTAACGAGCCTCTTCTGAAGTCGTTTATAGCATCCCAGTCAACCATCTTTGCAAGCTCGTCGTAATCCCAGCAAGCTACCTTCTGATACTCATGCGACGTTCTGAAACCGTCGAAGAAGTGAAGGAACGGTATTCTCGACTTGATCGTCGAAAGGTGCGCTACCGCGCCGAGATCCATAGCTTCCTGCGGGTTTGTCGATGCGAGCATGGCGAAACCTGTCTGACGGCACGCCATAACGTCGCTGTGATCGCCGAAAATCGAGAGCGCGTGTGATGCTATGGCTCTTGCCGATACGTTGAATACGCACGGGAGCTGCTCGCCCGCAATCTTGTACATATTCGGGATCATAAGAAGAAGTCCCTGTGAGGCAGTGTATGTGGTTGTGAGCGCGCCCGCCGTAAGCGAACCGTGAACAGCGCCCGCAGCGCCAGCCTCCGACTGCATTTCAACAACCTTTACCGTACGTCCGAAGATATTCTTCTGACCTGCGGCAGCCCACTTATCCGTGACCTCCGCCATTGTTGATGATGGTGTGATGGGGTAGATGGCAGCAACATCGGTAAACGCATATGACGCGTATGCCGCGGCGTTGTTGCCGTCCATTGTTTTCATTTTCCTTGCCATCTGAAAAAAATCCTCCTTTATTTTTGTCATTTTGTGTATCTTTTATATACATAAAGGTATTGTATCACTTTTCTCCGCTAAAATCAAGGAATAATAATAAATTTTTTGGCTGCTTTTTAAATTTTTATTCAGCCGCAGCCGTATCACCGCGCAACGAGCCGTATATCATCACGCGACACCGTTCCCGTCGCGAGCAGAGCGATCACATACGCGGCGCATGATACCGCCGTTACGACAGCCGTGTACGCGAGCGTTCCCAAGCCCGATAGCAGCGGCTGTATTATTTGTATGACGAACAGCATGGCAGCGCCGCAGAATATCGGCTTTACAAGCGTGTCCATAAGGTCTGGGCGTATATTGAGACTTTTTCGGAGCGATACAAAATCGAGCGCCATGACAACGGCGTAGGACACGATCGCGCTTATCGCACTGCCGTATATGTTTATTTCGGGATTGCCTATAAGAATATAGCCGAGAGCAAGCTTTACGCCTATTCCCACAAGAGAGTTGAAAAACGGCGTCATTATCTTTCCCGCCGATTGCAGTACCGCAGCAGACATCTGCGCGGCACACATGAGCACGGCGCACGGCGCGACGGTTTTGAGCATGAGCGCGGACGCGTCGTTTTTAAACAGCAATGTAAGTATTTCGCCGCTTAGCGCGTACATGAGCACGGCGCACGGCACGGACAGCGCCACCGATATTTTTATGCCCATTCCCGCAGCTTTTTGAGCGCTTTTTTCGTTACCCGACGCGTACGCGCCGGCTATTATGGGAAGTATGCTCACTCCGAGCGTCGCGAGTATTCCGACGGGAAGGTGAAAAACAGTGAGCGCGTAGCCCGTGTATGCGCCGTAGAGGAAACGCGCGTCGTCCGGCGTAAGTCCGGCGTCGAGAAGGCGCACTCTCGTAAGCGTTGTGTCCGCCGTGCCGAGCGCGTTCGAGACCACCGACGCGCACAAAAGCGGCAGCGCGAGCGACATAAGGTCACGCAGTATTTGGCGTCGGCTCGCGTTTTCGGGTTTTATGTAAACCTTTTTTTTGCGGAAAATGTATCCGAACGCGAGTATTGCCGTTGCGACTATCTCCCCCGCCGTCACTCCCATAATCGCGCCGCCCGCCGTTTTCTCCGTGCCGGCGTGTATAAATAAAAGCGCGAGTCCGTAACCGGCGATAAGCTTTATAAAGCTCTCGGCGACCTGTGACGCGGCGACGGGCACCATGCGTGAAACGCCCTGAAAGTAGCTTTTATATCCCGTTCCGAGCGCGACGAAGAACACGGATGGTGAAATCATGCGTATCGCGTACACCGCCTTTTCCTCCTTCATGGCAAGCGCGAAAAACGGCGCGGCAAAGTAGAGTATGACCGACCCCGCCGCACCTATCGCGATAAGCAGCCACGTTGACAGCGATACTATCCTGCGCTCGCGAAGATGCTGACCGCACGACGCAGCCTCGGCGGACAGCTTTGATATTGCGAACGGCAAGCCCGATATTATGAACGAGAGGAACATTATGTAAACCTCAAAGGCAATGTTGTATACCGCCATGCCCTCCTCGCGCAGTATGTACGCGAGAGGTATTTTAAGCACCGCGCCGAGTATTTTGGACACCGCGTTCGCAGCCATGAGTATTGCCGCGCCCGTTATTATGCTCCGTTTTTCCATACCGTTCCACCCCGTTTATTTATATGAAAGTGTTGTCTTTTTATTTTATTTGTGGTATAATTGTTTTAGAATACATCGGAGGAACAAGAATGGAGATTAAAAAGATAAAAAGAGCGCGCGGCGTTCTTACCGTGCCGGGCGACAAGTCGATATCGCACCGCGCCGTAATGCTCGGCTCGCTCGCGGACGGCGTTACGGAAATTACGGGATTTTTGCCCGGGGCTGACTGTCTTTCCACAATAGACTGTTTCCGCAGTATGGGCGTGGAAATAGACGAGCGCGGCGACAGGGTAACTGTGCGCGGCAACGGTACGCGCGGTCTTTCAAAGCCCGAAAAAACGCTTTACACGGGTAACAGCGGCACGACTACCCGCCTTTTGTGCGGCATACTGTCGGCGCAGCCGTTCGACACGGAGATAACGGGCGACGCGTCGATATGCAAACGTCCTATGGGGCGCGTCACAAAGCCGCTTGCGCTGATGGGCGCGAATATCGAGAACGAATACTGCCCTCTTTACATACACGGCTCGCGCCTGCACGGCATAGACTACAAAATGCCCGTCGCGTCGGCGCAGGTTAAAACGGCGATTATTCTCGCCGGACTGTACGCCGAGGGCGAAACGATTGTGAGAGAAATCGAAAAGTCGCGCAACCATACGGAGCTTATGCTCGGCGCGATGGGCGCGGATATAAGCGTCGACGGTCTTGATATTACGGTAAAGCCCGCAGACAAGCTGTCGGCGGTAAACGTAGTTGTTCCCGGTGATATTTCGTCGGCGGCGTTTTTTATGGTACTCGGCTCGATCATGCCGAATAGTGAAATCACGATTAAAAATGTTGGCACAAATCCGACGAGAACGGGTATTATCGACGTTTTGAAGGATATGGGCGCGGATATAACTGTTGAAAACGAACGTGTGAGCGCGGGTGAAAGCGCGGCGGATATAACTGTGAGGTCAAGCTCGCTGCGTGCCGTAACGATAGGCGGCGACATTATACCGAGACTTATCGACGAGCTGCCGATTATCGCCGTTGCGGCTGTTTTTGCGGAGGGTAAAACCGTTATAAAGGACGCGCAGGAATTAAAGGTAAAGGAAACGAACAGGATACGCGCCGTAGTTGACGAGTTCAAAAAGTGCGGCGCAGATATTACCGAAACGGACGACGGCATGATCATAAACGGAGACAAGCCCGTTCACGGGGCTGACTTTAAGACGTACGGCGACCACAGAATGGCTATGAGTTTAACCGTTTTGTCGCAGCTTGCCGACGGCGTTTCGACGCTTGACGACGAAACGTGCGCAAGAGTGTCGTACCCGTCGTTCTTTGACGATTTTTACAGTTTGGGATAAATATAACACGTGAGGTGAGTGGAATGAATAAGCGCGGTGCTGCAACCATATTTTCGGCTGTTATTTTTGCGCTGCTTTTTTCGTCTGCGGCAAACGCGGAGAATTTGCCGAAATTCGACGACAGCTCTGTTATGGTTGTCACAAAATCCGAGCGTTCGTCCATGGAGCTTTTCAGCGTCGGCGAAAGCTTTGACGATGTTCTCGCGAGACTCGGGATAACGGAGACGGAGGAGCTTATGGATTTATCGGGCAGCACGAGCGGCATATCGCTGTTTTCCGAGTCGGGCGGAAGTATAATAAAGCTTACGCTGCCAAAAGCCGGCGAGGACAAAGTGCTTGAAACCGTTGACGCGCTGAACGCGTCCGGCACGGTAAAATACGCCGAGCCGAATTATTATTACTACCTCGACGCCATGCCGGACGACTCGGAATATTTGTCGGAGGACGCGGCTAAAACATATCGTTTCAGCATAATAAATGCCGAAAAGGTATGGGAGAAGGATATAGACTGCTCGGGCGTAACGGTCGCGGTGATTGACTCGGGTATTTTCGCGGAGCACGAGGATTTAAAGGATAACATTTGGACAAACCCCAATGAGACCGACAATAATTATGACGACGACAACAACAAGTACAAGGACGACATACACGGCTGGGATTTTACGGGAAACGGGGACAATATTCCCGATGACGGCTACGATCCCAACTACGGTATGCAGGGACACGGCACGCATGTCTCGGGAATAATAAGCGCGGTAACGGGTAACGACAAAGGAATCGCGTCGCTCGCGGGAAACATTAATACAGGCAGCGCGAAGATAGTGCCGCTGAAGGTTTTTTATGACTCCGGCACCGGAAAAGCATCCAGCGCCGATATGATCGTGGACGCTATAAACTATGTAAAACAAATGAATATTCCAATCGCAAACTGCAGTTGGGGCAACAGCAAAGACGTCGTTTCAATCAACGAGGCGATAAAATCATGTTCCGGCACGCTGTTTGTCGCGGCTGCGGGAAACGGGAACGAAAATAACTCTGGCGGTCTCAACCTTGACAAAACCTCGGTTTATCCCGCGAAATACAAATTCGACAACGTTATAGCCGTAGGCGCAAGCACCGCCGACGATAAGCTCGCGGTTTTCTCAAATTACGGTAATTTGGTGGATATAGCCGCGCCGGGAGTGAAGATATGGAGTACCGCCAATACCAACTTAAAAAAGGACTCATATGAATTTATGTCCGGCACATCTCAGGCGACTCCGCTTGCAGCAAGCATGGCTGCGGTGTTAAAGGGTAAATATCCGTCGCTTACGCCCGCGGAAATTAAGGATTGTATTATAAACGGCGCGTCGTCCGTCACCTCGCTTACATATTCAAACCATCACATAAACGGAAACCGCAGGCTCAGCATGGGCGGTGCATTGAAATATGCGGAAGGCAACGTCTGTGAAATAACATGGAAGGGCGAAAACGGAAATATAATCAAAACGGACAAGGCATCTTACGGAGAAATACCCGAATACAACGGCTTGTACGAGAAAAAATTCCCCGATGGGTATTATGCGTACGTTCCCGCTTGGGAACCCGAGATTACGGAAGTTGTCGGCGACGCCGAATACACGATGAAATACGTTTTAGCCGATATGCTCGATATGTCGGTGCGCCTTACCGGCGATAACGATACCGCGGTGCAAAAAGGTCATTCGCCGCAGCATGTAACAGCTTATATCGACTTCCCTAACGCTGTCACAGGACTTGCGGAGAAGTATGCTCTGCAGGTTGAGCCATTCACATTGATTTTGGCTTTATACGACGAAAACGGCGCGCTCGTAGGTATGGCAGAAAAGACCGTCGGCGGCGACGATATGCTCGATACCGTAACGCTCAATGCGGATTTGAATAACGCCGTATATTCCGCAAGGATTTACATATGGAACAAAACAGACTCCATGCTCCCCATAAGGAACGCGAAAGACGTTCTGTAGGAGGCATGGAGCCTTCTTTTTATTTTTCTTTCTTTTTCCCGAACGCGAATATTTTCATAAGCACGAACGTTACGGGTACGCCGATAATCGCCGCTATCGCGTAGGCTATTATCGGGCTGCCGCCGACAAATCGGCTGTAAAGCCATACGATAACGGTCTGGATTATAAAATTCGGTATATATGATATGAAGAATTTTATAAATTTCACCGCGCCGAGCTTTTCTTTGAACGTGAGGAAACTGTTTAACAGATACGATACAACGTTCGACGTTATATACCCCGGTATGAACGCGAGCGTCGTGTTCGGTATAAAGAGCGAATATATCGTGGAGAAAATCACGTTGCTCAATGTGTTTATGCCGCCGACTATCACGAACGACAAAAATTCGCGCGAGAAGAACATACTGAGTTTTGACGGCTTGTACTCGTTCCACGGGATAAGCCTGTCGCCCTTTATTATCATCGCCTTGTCCGAGATTTCGGCAAGCGGCGCGTCGGACAGCGAGTCGGAGTAAAACTCCTCGCAGTGCGCGTCGGGCATAACCTCGTTAAGACGCGTTACCTTTTCCGTGTCGTGACAGTTTTTGCCCGTGTACTTCCCCGTTTTCTTGTCCACGCGTGAGCCTATAAGGTGTTTTATACCGAGACGGGCGCATATCGGCGCGAGCAGGAACTCGGGCGACGCGGAGATTATAACGTCGTCCACGCGTCTCCTGTTTCTGTACCACGGCTTTATTTTATGCTCATTTTTATCCCAGAAGTCCTCTATATCCGCGTCTACGTCGGGAATATGACGCAAAAAGCGGTACATTATTTCCTTTGCGCGCGTTTTTTCTATCGCGCCTATCACGTAAAGAAAAAACCCCAGCGCCATGTACGGAACGGTGAGAAGTATCGACGGGTGCTTTTTCAGGCTGTAAAAGTAAAAATCCTTTGTGCTGTCGCTGTCGTAAATCGTTTTGTCAAAATCGTATATATTCAAAAGCGTTCCTCCTTAATCGAGCAGCACGACCGCCATAGCCGAAATACCCTCGCCGCGTCCCTCAAATCCGAGTTTTTCGGTGGTGGTCGCCTTGACGCTCACCGCGTCAATGTCAACGCCCAAATCCTCGGCAACGTTTGCGCGCATCTCGTCAATGTACGGCGACATTTTAGGTTTTTGCGCCACTATCGTAATATCGGCGTTCGCGACCTTGTATCCCATGTCCCCTACAATTTTCATAACCTCGCGCAGCAATACGCGGCTCGACGCTCCCTTATATTTCGGGTCTGTGTCGGGGAAATGCTTGCCTATATCGCCCATAGCAGCCGCGCCGAGTATCGCGTCCGACAGCGCGTGGAGCGCAACGTCCGCGTCGCTGTGACCGAGCAGTCCTTTTTCATACGGTATTTTAACGCCGCATATTATACAGTCGCGTCCTTCGACGAGTTTATGCACGTCATAGCCCTGTCCTATTCTCATTCTATCTCTCCCCTGCCTCTTAAAATCTCCTCCGCGATAACCATGTCAATCGGAGTTGTAAGCTTTATATTGTCGTAGCTGCCCTCGCTTATTTTTACCCTTTTACCGTAATGCTCCGCTATCATGCAGTCGTCGGTCGCATTGAAGTCCTCTTTCGCCGCACTCTCGTGCATGGCGAGTATATCGGCGGTGTAAAATGCCTGCGGGGTCTGAATTAAATATGTGCTTTCACGGTCGGGCGTACCCGTGATGTACCCCTTTTTGTCGTCGGCAGTTTTGAGCGTGTCTTTGCATTTCACGCCTACGGCAGCCGCGCCGAAGTGTATACAATCCTCCAAAGCCGCGTTGATTTCCTTATCCGTCACAAGAGCTCGTGCGCCGTCGTGGATAAGCACAATATCGCCCGTCGCTTTTTTTAGACCGTTATACACGGACTGTTGGCGCGTCCCGCCGCCTTCGGTTATACAGGCGACCTTTTTAAAGCCGCTGTCTCGCACTGTTTCACTGCACGCGTCAATATCGTCCGCGCCCGTTACGACCACTATTTCGTCTATGTTTTTATTCCATTCAAACGCCGACAATGTGAAATGTATTACCTCGCGTCCGCCGATTGTGAGAAACACCTTGTTACGTTCCGCGCCCATGCGCGTACCCTTGCCGCCGGCAACGATCACAGCCGTAATTTTCATATTATCCTCCAGTATTTTACCGCAACATAAATCAGCACATTTCCGATTAAGAAATGTGCCGAAAATCCCTATATAAGCGCCTCAACCGTATCGTTCATAATGCTCTCAATATCGCCCATATCGGCGACCTCCGAAAGCACAAGCTCGCTTACGACTATCTGTTTCGCGCTGCCGAGCGTCTTGCGCTCGCTTGTGGAAAGTCCTTTTGTTTTGTCACGGTACATAAGCTCCTTTACGACCGAAAGCACCTGGTATATATCGCCCGACTTTACCTTTACGAGATTGTCGCGCTGACGCTTGTTCCAGTTGCTGTCGTCCTCAACGTCCGCGTCGCGGAACGACTGCAAAGCCTTTTTCGCCTCATTCTTGTCAATCACGGGGCGTATACCTATCCCCTCCGCGCTCTCAATGGGTATATTTGTCACCATGTTACCGATAGCAAAACGAACAACGTAATACTGACGCTTTACGCCGACAATTTCCATTTCTTTGATTTCTTCAACTGTGCCTGCGCCGTGCATGGGATGCACGACCTTGTCGCCGACGAAATACATCCTTTTACCGCCTTTCAATATTAAGCCGAAATTTCCCTTGATTTTATTATATCACCTTTTTCCAAAAAAGTCAATTTCGACTTTATAAATTTTTCCAACAAAAAACCGCCCCGAATTTTCGGGACGGTTTTGTAGGAAGTGAGAGATTTATGTTAAAATCTTGTCCATGTGTATACTCTTATCTTGTCCGTTTCGGGATTGAAGTCCTTCGGCAAATCATATCCCACGGCGACATTGGTTTCACCCATAGCGATCGTGTCGCCGAAGGTTTGTATCGTTTTAACATCTACAAGCGCGTTGCTGCGATATATGGCAAACACAAATGTAACGTCGTCCTTGTAATTGAACTTCTTTTCGAGATACAGCTTTTCTATTCTCGTTTTAGCCTCATTTACGCCGATATTCTTTATCTCGAAAATGTCACGCGACAGAACTTCCACATTGGCTGTCCTAGACTCTATCCCCGAAGTAAGACGTATCTTAATCTTCTGCGCCTGTGCCGTCGGGCTTACGGTAAGAAGACCCTCGCCACTTATTTTAATGGGGGCGTTATCGCCGGTTATTACCTTATCGCTGCTGTCAAGAACTTCCCATTTCAGTCCTGCGGCATCCTTTATAGGCAAGCCGTTATATGATACGGTTGCCGTTGCCTGGAGAGTGTCACCCGCGTATACGTGGTCGTTTTCCACGGTTAAGGTAAGTTCGTTTGCCGCCGCAACGGACGCCTTAACGTTGTCTATAATTACGCCCGCACTTGCGTCAATACAGCCGTAAGCGTCACCGTTTCTCGTGGTTACGCCGAGAAATGTCTTTTTGTTCTCCGAATCAAGTGTTCCGTCCTCGTTATATTTTGTGATTATACATGACGCGTCAACAAGTCCGTCATTCTTATCCTTGTTCAGTACGCCCTTGTACAACACCTCAAAATGAAACCAATCATCGGTTGTAACGGTCAGTCCTTCGCCGGGCAGCGTACTCCAACTGGAACTGCCCGTTTGTGACTTTATAACGCCGTCTTTTAAGTAGAAACTGGTATTCCATTTCTCGCCACCCGTACCCGACGTGCCACGTTCAAAATAAATTCCGCTGTCCGCGTTGGCAAAGCACACGTCAAATTCGGTCAGAACATAATCACTCCGCGACGACGGGAAACTGAAATATGTATTTGCCGTAGTCTGATATGCGCTCGAGCCGTCTATCGAAGGTACACGCGTAGCCGTCGTTACGGAATCCTCGCACGCGCTATAGGCAAGTACTTCTCCGGGCTGCGGCTGGGCAAATGTTACGTTAACGGTCTTTGAACCGTAAACCAATCCGCTCTTTGTACTCAATCTTATGTTCATTTTCTGAGCTATAACATTTGCGCCAACTGATAATGTAGTCGTTTTGCCGCCCGTAAGCGTTATGGCTTGATTGTTATTTTTGTTAAGGTCATCCGTGCTGTAAATGCTCCACTCAAAGTCTGTGTCGGCAAGGGTACTTGTAACATCGGCGCCGTTCTTCTTCGCGGTAAATGTATACTGCGCCGTTTTTCCCGCCTCTACCTCATCGGGACCTTCCACGGTAACCTCGTCAAACTTTTCGTTCGAGGTGTCCACGCCGTTAATCGTAAATTGTTTTGTGCCCGTAAGTTCCTTACCCTCAATCGAGGTAGTGGCTCTTACCGTTATGGTCTGAGCCGGCGCGGTTAATTTTGTTACAAGAATATGATCCGGCGTGAGATATGCAACATTGTCGGAAATAGGGTTTGTGTTTGACGCATCGTACAGTGCAAGCGTAACGTCATACGTATTTGTCACCGCTTTGTCATTGCGTGTAAGCGTGTAACTCAGCGGCGCGCTGCTTCCCGCGTCGAGAGTATACTCGCCAGTTTCGCTTGTTATATCGATTGTATCCGGATGTGTGGACACGAGCTTTACGTTATCGATATTGACGTCGTGTGCGTAAATTCTGCATATATCCTGCTTATTTGATGTTCCGCTGAAATTACGCAAATTTATACTCTCGGTCTTTTTAACAAGCGTTTTCACGCCGTTATCGTATTTATACAGGCTGCAGTCAACACGTGCGCCCGTGCCGAGGAATCTGCCCTCAAATTCTATTGTATACCATGTATCCGGAGTTATCTCACCCAAAGCGTCATAGGAGGATTTGCCTGTCTGAGTGACAAGGTTGCCTTGATGCTTTTTAGAGTTATCGCTGTCATATGACATTTTGGGACCGATATCCGTACTCGTGTTTCCGAATATCATTTCGCCCGGAACAGCACCGTCTACCGTGTAAAGGTTAAAATCATACGACAGGAAGAAATCGGTCGTCAGATAGCCTTTACCGGTAAAATTAAATATATCAGCCTCTGTTGTAAACTGTTTAGCTTTGGAACTGTCTATGGTGTTTGTTTCCGTTCCGTCCGTATTGTAATCAAGCGACGCACGCTCCACGTCATACTCCGCCTTAGTATAATCCGCCGAAACGGGCAGCGTTGCGGCGGAAACGACCATAGCCGCCGTTAATAAAATCGATAATAATTTCTTCATTTTCTCCGCCTCCTTTACTGCGCCTTAGTGTACGTAACGGTCTTGTTTTCGTCGTCCTGCTGTACGCCCACGCCGATATAACTAAACACAATCGAGTGTACAAAAAACTCTCCGTCAATAACCGATGCGCCTTGTACCGTTTCGTTTGAATCATTCATATTGCCGTTCTTGTAAAGCTGGTTCTCGCCTTCCTTAATAGTGTAGTAATCGCTGCCGACCGTTATTTTAAGCGTATGAACTCCATCAGTATCAGTCGTTATCTCATTCTGAATACCAAGCTTGTCAAGTATCGGCTTTGCAGGGCTGTATATTCCCGACGGCGTACCCTTGCGCGAACGGATATTATCCGCAAGAGTAAGCTTTTCACTGCCTACATATGTGTCGTAGTAAACGTTCGTGTCTACTTCCTTTTCTATTTTTACATTTGCCCAATCCACATCAAACGCTTTAATGAGCGCCTGCATCGGATTTACGTTCGAACTCACCGGCGCGTTTGCCGAAAGTCCGGGTTTGAGATGCGCCGACATTACCTCTGTAAGTCCGTTCTCCGTGGGAGCAGCAACAGACGTGATTGTAACGCTCGCGGGCATCATACCGGCAATATCCATCTTCGCGGTAAGCGTAAAGTCGCCGGCGTTTCTTGTGGATTTTACGAAAATTCTGTTTGTGCCGTTTTCGGCATATACATAGTCCTTGCGGATTGTCGATGTGTCCGGCGTAAGACCCTTGAAGTACTTGGAAATCGTACCTGAGGAATTCTGGAAACATCCTGCGCCCGTACCGGAGTTGTAGCCTCCCAGATACGTACCGTTGCCGCTGTACTCAAAGTTAATTTTATCGTAGTTCAGCACACATACGTTGCCGTCCTTATCCACAACCTCAACGTCGATATACGCTATATCCGAGCCGTCGGCGCGCCAGTCGCTTACGGTTTTGCCTTCATCGTCGGTCTTAACCGCCGTGTGCGGAGTAAGTCTGATTTCAACGGGGTCTCCCGTGCGTACCTTTTTATCCGTCGCTTCCTTTATCTCGTCGCCGTTTACGTCATACGCTTTCGCGATAACCGCGTCGCCCTGCGTTACGTCGATATTGTCAAACTGATAGATAAACGTGCTGTCAGCCGAGTCATCCGTGCCGATAAGAGTTTCCTTATCGCCGTCAACTCTGTAAAGTTCTACCTTTGAAACATCCTTTGAGCCGATTACATAAACGGTTTTCGTCTTCGGATCGCGCTTTAATTTCTCTGTTGTGTAATCGTCGTACCAAATTCTGTTACCATTCTTATCGGTTCCGAGATCAACTTCTCTTGTATTGAAATAATTATATGTGTCGTCGCTTTCCTGCGGGTAACTCCAGTGACCGACGATGTGTACCGCCGGAGTATCGGAGTGTGCGACACGCGTACCCTCGAACATTTCCTTTGTCTGTCTTACCGGGTCAACACGTCCTGAGGTACGGCAGTTTTCCGAAGCGGAATTACGTCCGTGCATGTTTGAATCAGACCATACCATCATCGCCTCCGCCGAGTACAGGCTCTGTCCCTGACCGACGCGGTTTGAATAGTAGCCGTTGTATTCGCGGATATTGCTTACGGTGATGCTTTCCTGCGTCTGGTCGTGCGCGTCATAGCCGTCCATCTTTGATGTGCCGTGCAGCGCCTTATTTACATAATCATAGTCGGGCGGCGAATAATCGTCCCATACGCGCCTCGGCGACTCTTCGCGGGCGTACTCGGTTTCCATAATGGGTCCCGGTTTGCCGTTTGTCGTCATTGCGTTCTTCGCGTTTGACGCATAGTTGCCGTACATTGTTCCGGCATAGTTACCGTCGTAATTGATCTGATTTGCAAGCTGCGTTGAGCGTGCGCCTATAAAGCGCATACCGTATGGGTCAATCGTGTTACGAAGCTGTGCCATCTCATTCGCGTGAGCCGCGCTTACCGGGCTGTTACCCGTCTCATAGAACAGTACGGAGGGGCTGTTTCTGAAATAAATCATCGCGTCGCGCATTGCCTCGACACGCTGCGACCACGCTCTGCCCTCCGCGTCGCCCTCCTTATCGCCCGCCGGACATACGACGATCACGCCGTAGCGGTCCGAGGAGCGGACCTCCGGCGGCTTGGGAGTAACGTGCATCCAACGGATGAAGTTTGCGTTGTTCTCCTTTAAGAGAGCCATATCGTAGTCCTGCAGCCAGTCGGGAGCCACGCCGATTACAGCCCATTCGTTCGTCGAACGCTGAGCGTAGCCCTTGAGCCATACCGGCTTGTCGTTTATAAGCACACCCTGCTGCGGGTCATAGCTTACCTTTCTGAAACCTGTGTCCTTCTTCTGAACGTCAACGACCTTGCCTGTCGAGTCCTTCAGAATGGTGTAAACCGTGTACAGATACGGGTCTGTATCCGTCCACAAGCGCAAGCCGTCCGCTGCGTAGCTTGCCTTGATATGCGTAACTTCGGGCGTGTTCACCTTCGTTATGCCGACCGGATTGTCTATATTCTTTTGATTGTATACGTTGTCTTCCGAAAGCGATTTGTCGGGATTTACGCTGCCTTCAACGGCTGTTTCGAATACAACGCCCTTATCGGTCGCGGCAGCGACGTTTGTCTTTTCGCTCTCGAATGTGTACGCAAGATTGCCTTTATTGTCAACAACGTCTACCTGCAGAGTATACTCGCCCGCTGCGCCGCTTTCGTTTCTTACCTCGGCGTCAACGTTGATCGTCGCCTTGCCCGTGCGGCAGTCCTCAAAATTATCGGCGTATATGTAGTTACCCGTCGTTTTGAGGTTGTTATAGAGTGGTAACGTCTGGTATACTCCGCCCGTCACGTGCAGATACGCGTCGTAAACAAGTCCCGCCTGCGTTTCGTTAAAGCTGCGGACGTTCCACTGATAGCCCGTGCCTATTTTACCCGAACCGTTTGTGTCGCCGATACTTGTGGTAAAGTTATTCGGCGTGTAGCTCGACGCCCACGCGTCGCCCGGAACCGTTTCATACGCGAAACGCTTAGAGTTTCCGCTCGTCGCGGAACAGTCGTTAGCGATAGCGATAAGCGCGGTTTCGCCGGACTTTACAAATTTTGTGATGTCAAAGCCCATAGGCGCGATACCCGCCTCGTAGTAGCCTACCGGTTCGCCGTTTACCCATACGAAAGCTGCCTGACGGATGCCTTCAAGTTCGAAGAACACCTTTCCGTCCGTCGGCAGTGTCGGTACGGTAAACGTCTTTCTGTACAGGAACACGCCTAAACGTCCCATACCGCCGCCCGCATCCTTTGTGTTGGACGTGAACGCGTCCTCGCCGTTAATTCCATGAGGAATTGAAACGGTTTCCCACGAGCTGTCGTCATAGCCGACGTCGTAGAATTGTTTGCCGCCCGCGGCGACCGATTCCCATGCTGCTGTCGCGGATTTTCCCATTCCGTCTACAGTCTCCTTGAATTTCCAGTCAAGGTTCATGTTGTACGTAACCGACGGGCTTTCCGGTTCGGTGTACGCCTCGCCGACGCCGCCGTCCGCTTTCGCGGCTAACGGCAGGGCTGTGAACATTGACGCAATCATAGCAAGAGTTATGATTGCAGAAACAATTTTTTTCATGCTTACTCTCTCCTCCTTGAAATTTTTATCCGCCTTGTACGTCCGCGGCGGATTATGCACCTTGCATAATTATTCTTTTGAATAATTATATATTTCTGTTATAATTATATCACGCCGCAAAAATCTTTTACATGATTATTCTTGCGAAATATATTGCAAATCTTGCTGTTATGTGGTAAAATAATATAAAGGAGGCGGTAAAGATGGCTAAGCTGTCTTTTCGGCGCAAACATTTCATGTACAGCTACAACAGGTTCCCGCCGCAAAATCTGACATTCCAGATACATCACTATTACGAGGTTCTGTATTTTGTAAGCGGCAGTGCGCGTTATATTATCGACGGCGTTGAATACGACGCCGACGCGGGCGACGTGTTTATCACAAAGCCGAACGAACTCCATTCCATCGTGTTCACCGGCGACGAGATGTACGAGCGTCATTTTGTGCAGTTTGATTTAGAGTTTACGGATTTGCTTTCCGCGTCGCTGACGGAAAGGATAGCAACTGCCGCCGGTAAGCATAAAATAGCCGCCGGCGATGTGAAAAAATACGGCATAGACAAGCTGTTTACGAATATTCAAAGCTGTGTCGCGAACCGTCCGGCGGAGTACGAGATGCTTGTGCAGACGTACATATTACAGATGGTCGCCGCGATATGCGAGTGTTTGAGCGTGACGCTGCAAACGCCCGCCGAAAACTCGTCAAAGACGCTGAAAATAAAGGGGTACATAAACAAAAATTTTACTCGCCCGCTCACGCTTGACGAAATCGCGGACGCGGTGTTTTTCAACAAATACTATATGTGTCATATCTTTAAGTCGGAAACGGGTATGACGATAAAGGAGTATATCGAACTTCTGCGGTTCATGTACGCGAGGAAATTGTACCAGGACGGCAAGAAAATGTCGGATATTGCCGCGTTGTGCGGGTACAGCGACTATTCCTTGTTCTATAAAAATTTCACAAAGTACAGCGGAGGCGTGTCGCCGAAGGACTTTTTCAGAAATAGCATAAACTACACGACCCCCCCCCATAAAAATATACGCAAAGAGCCGCTTTAACGCGGCTCTTCATTTTTTACTATTCATCGAGTTTCAGCACCGACATGAACGCCTCCTGCGGCACTTCCACACTGCCGACCTGGCGCATACGCTTTTTTCCTTCCTTCTGCTTTTCGAGCAGTTTCTTTTTACGCGTTATGTCGCCGCCGTAGCATTTCGCAAGTACGTCCTTGCGCATGGCGCGAACCGTTTCGCGCGCGATAATTTTTGACCCTATCGCGGCTTGTATCGGCACCTCGAAAAGCTGGCGCGGTATCGCGTCCTTCAGTTTTTCCGCCATTCGTCTGCCGCGGTTGTACGCTCTGTCCTTATGGACTATGAACGACAGCGCGTCCACCATTTCACCGTTTAGGAGTATGTCAAGCTTTACAAGGCTCGACTCGCGGTAGCCGCACAGCTCGTAGTCAAACGACGCGTAGCCTTTTGTGCGGGATTTCAGCGCGTCGAAAAAGTCGTATATTATCTCGTTCAGCGGCAACTCGTAAAATATCTCCGCGCGGCTCTCGTCCATGTACGTCATATCCTTGTATATGCCGCGCCGTTCCTGACAAAGCTCCATGACGTTGCCGACGTAATCCTTCGGCACCATTATCGACGCCTTTACCATCGGTTCTTCCATGTACTCTATCTCGCCGGCAGGCGGCAGGTTTGCGGGGTTGTCCACCCATACCATTTCGCCGTCGGTTTTGTAGACCTTGTATATAACGCTCGGCGCGGTCGTCACGAGGTCGAGGTTGTATTCGCGTTCAAGGCGTTCCTGTATTATCTCCATGTGCAGAAGTCCCAGAAAACCGCATCTGAACCCAAACCCGAGCGCGACCGACGTTTCCGGCTCGAACATGAGAGCCGCGTCGTTAAGCTGCAGCTTTGACAGCGCATCCTTCAAGTCCTCGTACTGCGCGCCGTCGGCGGGGTAAATGCCGCAGTAAACCATAGGATTTACCTTTTTGTAGCCCGGCAGCGGTTCGGACGCGGGGTTGTTTACGGTCGTAACCGTATCTCCGACGCGTGTGTCCTGTATGTTTTTTATACTTGCCGCGATGTAACCTACGTCGCCCGCGCACAGTTCCTTTGCGGGGATAAGACCGTTCGGATGCATTATTCCGACCTCTACAACGTCAAATTCAGCGTTCGTAGCCATCATGCGTATTCTGTCGCCCGCGCGGAGCGAGCCTTCCTTGACGCGCACATATACGATTACCCCTCGGTAGCTGTCGTAGTAGCTGTCGAAAATAAGCGCTTTAAGCGGCGCGTTCGCGTCGCCCGACGGCGCGGGTATCTTTTCGACTATTTCTTCAAGCACCTCGGCTACGTTCTGACCCGTTTTAGCCGACACTCTCGGCGCGTCCTCGGCGGGTATGCCGATTACGTCCTCGATTTCGCGTATAACCATGTCGGGGTTCGCCGAGGGCAGGTCGATTTTGTTTATCACCGGCACGACTTCAAGGTCGTGGTCGATCGCGAGATATGTGTTCGCTAGCGTCTGTGCCTCTATTCCCTGCGATGCGTCCACGATAAGAATTGCTCCCTCACACGCGGCGAGCGAGCGCGATACCTCATAGTTAAAGTCCACGTGACCCGGAGTGTCGATGAGGTTGAGCGTGTATATGCCGTCCGCGCGCTCGTATTTGAGCGTTACGGCGTGCGCCTTTATCGTTATGCCGCGCTCGCGCTCAAGATCCATGTTGTCCAAAAGCTGCTCTTCCATGTCGCGCTCGCTGACCTCGCCCGTAAGTTCCAGAAGTCTGTCGGCAAGCGTGGACTTTCCGTGGTCGATATGCGCTATTATGCAAAAATTTCTTATCTTTTCCTGTCTCTTATCCGGCATTTGTCCGTTCTCCAGTCTGTATTATTTAATCCTCGAAAAGCGCTTTCGCAAAGTCCGCGCTGTCAAATTCGCGCAGGTCGTCTATACCCTCGCCCACGCCGATAAACTTGACGGGCAGCGACTGCTCCTTCGATATTGTTATCACTATGCCGCCCTTTGCCGTGCCGTCGAGTTTTGTCAGGATTATACCCGTTATGTTCGCCGCCTCGGAGAACAGTTTCGCCTGACTTACGGCGTTCTGTCCCGTTGACGCGTCAAGCACGAGCAGCGTCTCCTTCGCGCAGCCGCCGAGTTCACGCTCTATCACGCGGTTTATCTTTTCAAGTTCAGCCATGAGATTTTTCTTGTTGTGCAAGCGTCCTGCGGTGTCGCATATAAGCAAGTCAGCGCCGCGTGCCTTTGCCGCGCCGCACGCGTCAAACACAACAGCGGCGGGGTCGGTGCCTTCCGTGTTCTTTATTATGTCCACGCCCGCGCGTTTCGCCCATATGTCAAGCTGGTCGATCGCGGCGGCTCGGAACGTGTCGGCAGCGGCGAGCATTACCTTCTTGCCCGTACCCGCATAGTACGCGGCTATTTTGCCTATGCTCGTCGTCTTGCCCACGCCGTTTACGCCGATTATAAGCATCACCGACGGCTTTGTAGACACGTTGACGCTTGTGTCGCGCTCGGAAAGTATCTCGCTTATAATGTCTTTAAGCTCCTCTTTTACGACGTTGCCGTCAGTTATGCGCTTGTACGTTACGCGGTCGCGCAGCTCGTCTATTATATACTCGGTCGTTTCAACGCCGATGTCAGCCATAATAAGCGCCTCTTCAAGACTGTCGAACAAGTCCTCGTCAACCTTGACGAAGTTGCTGAACACATTGTTGAACTGATCCGAAAGGCTTTCGCGTGTTTTCGTAAGACCCTGTTTCAGCTTGTCAAAAAATCCCATGATTTACCGTTCCTTTCATGTATGTTGTCAGCTTGCCATTTCCTCGCTCACGTCGTCTATGTGCAGCGACAAAAGCTTTGAAACGCCCTTTTCCTGCATCGTTACGCCGTAAAGAATGTTAGCCGCCTCCATTGTGCCGCGGCGGTGCGTTATCACTATAAACTGCGTGCGTTCGGTGTAGTTTTTGAGGTATGTTGCGAAACGCGACACATTTACGTCGTCGAGCGCCGCGTCTATCTCGTCGAGTATGCAGAACGGCGCGGGCTTTACCCTAAGTATCGCGAACAGCAGCGCGATAGCGATAAACGACTTTTCGCCGCCGGAGTAGAGGTTCAAATTCTGTAAGCCCTTGCCGGGTAACTGTACCTCGATTTCTATACCGCTTTCAAGCATATCGTCCGGCTCGGACAGGTACAGTCTGCCGCGTCCGCCGCCGAACAGCTCGCGGAACACCTCGCCGAAGCTCTTGTTAATCTCCGCGAATTGCTTTTCAAAATGCTCGCGCATAAGTTCCTCCATCGAGGTTATTATGCCCGTAAGGTCTGACTTCGATTTTTCCAGATCCGCCTTCTGCTCAGACAGGAATTTAAAGCGTTCCTCGACGGCTATGTATTCCTCTATGGAGTCCACGTTTACGCTGCCGAGGGCTTTGATTGCGTTTTTAAGTTCGTTAAGCCGTGCCGCCGCCGCTTTCTCGTTCTCCACCTCGGTGCGGATTTCCTCCGCGTCCGACACGGTAAGCTCGTAGTTGTCCCAAAGGCGCGATATAATGCTGTCGTTGTCGGTTTCGAGTTTTTCTGCGCGGTTTTCGAGACGCGTAAGCTCCTGCTGCAAATTCAAAAGCTTGTCCGTCAAATCCTTGTTGCTGCTCTGTATTTCTTTCAGCGTGTCGGTTATGGACTGTCTGCGTTTTTCCGTTTCGGCTATGTCCGCACGTATTTCCTCCGACCTCGCTTTAAGCTCGTCCGAAAGGGCGTTCGCGTCGGCTATGGCTTTGTATAAATCGTCGTTCGATTTGTGTATGCGCGTAAGTTCGTCCTCGGCGGATTTTATCTGCGTCTCGGTTTCCTTTATCTCGTTTTCAGCCGCCTGCGCGGCGTTTTCTATCACGTTTATATCCTTTTGCAGCGCACCCAGCGACATCATTTTTTCGGTCACGCTCTGCGCGTTTTCTTCGCTTTCGGCGTTTACGCGGTCGTACTCATCGGTAAGCGTTTCCGTCTGCTCCTGCAGCGCGGCGGCTGCGTTTTCGAGCGACCGCACCTCGCCGAGCAGCGACGCTATGCCGTCGGACGACTCCTTTAACCGTTCCTCTATGCTCAAAAGCTCCGTTTCGTAGCCCTGCTGCGTGCCGCCGCCCGCGTCGAGCGTTTCTTCGAGGTGAGCCTTGGTCGCCTCAAGGCGCAAAAGCTCGTCCTCGTACTCTCTCACCAGCGGCACGTAGGACGACATCTGATTGTCTATGCGCCTTATATCCTCCTCTTTACCGCTTTTTTCCTCGTTAAGAGCGCGTATATCGTTTGTGAGAGCGCGTATTTCGGCTGTGAGCGTCTTTATCTCCGACGCGCGCGATAAAAATCCGCTCTGCTTGTTGACGCTGCCGCCCGAGATTGAGCCGCCCGCGTTCAGTATATCGCCCTCCAAAGTTACGGTCTTGAATTTATAGCCGTACTCGCGGCTTAACGCTATGGCGTTATCAATGGCGTCAGCGACAACGACGCGTCCGAGAAGATTTTTCATAACGCCGTCGTATCGTCTGTCGTATTTTACGAGTTCGCTCGCGATACCAATTACGCCGCTGTGGTTCATAATTTCCTTTGCGTTGTCAAGTTCTCTGCCCTTTACCGAACTTATCGGGAGGAATGTGGCTCTGCCGCCGCCGGTGCGTCTTAGATATTCAATCGCCGCCTTCGCGTCCTCCTCATTCTCGACGACTATGTTCTGCATCGCTCCGCCGAGCGCGCTCTCTATCGCGGTTACGTACTTTTTATCCGTTTCGACAAGCCCCGACACCGTGCCGTATATCGCCGCACGCTTTAATGCGTCGGCTTTCAGTACGGCTTTTACGCTTTTCGCATAGCCGGCGTAGTCGTTTTCCATACCTTCAAGGATTTTCTTCTTTGAGGTTTTTGCCTGACAGTCCGCGTTTTTCCGCGACAGCTTTTCGTTTATCGCATCGTAATCACGCTTTAGCGTTTCCATATTGCGCGTGTGTTTTTCGACCGTCGAGCGCATTTTTTCCAGCTTTACGCTTTTTTCCGCAATATCCTTTTCGCAGTCCTCGATGCTCTTTTTTGTATCGGACACGTTTTCCTTAAAACTCTTTATTTCGTCCTCTATGACCTCGCGGCGTTCGATAAAGCTGCGGCGCAGCGTTTCCATGCCCTCTATCTGCGCCCTCTTTGCCGCCACGTCGTTAAGCTTTTCAACAGCTTCGGCGCGTTTGCTTTCTATCTCGGCTGTCAGCGAGTCCTTTTTCATGCTCAAATCGGTCTGAACGCTCTGAACGCTGTCAAACTCTTTGAGTATATCCTGCGCTTCGGCTTCCTTCGCCCGGATTTCGGCTTTGTATTTTTCGATATTTGCGGCGCGTTCCGCGTTCTTGTCTTTGAGCGCTTTTATATCGTCCTGCACCCTGCCTATCATGCGGCTGTTGTTTTTTATGTTGTTTTCGGCTATGGTAATCTCGTTTTTCGCAGCCATTTCCGAACTTTCGTTATCTCTTAAAAGCACGTTCTTTTCGGCTATCAAATCATCGGTTGCGCGGCTTTCGTCGTAGAGCGCGGTGATTTTCTTTTCCGTCTCGCTTTCCGCGCTGCGCTGTGCGTCCAGTTCCGCCTTTACGCCCTCATACAGTTCTTTGGTTTCCTCGGCGCGGCGGTTGTTGTTTTCAATCGTTATAAGGCTTAGATTTACGTCGAGACGCTTAAACTCGTCGTACAGTCCGAGATATTTACGCGCCTTTTCCGACTGCCTTTTTAGCGGAGCGCGCTGTGATTCGAGTTCAGCAGTTATGTCGCCTATTCGCACAAGGTTCTCGTCCACGCCGCGCAGCTTTCTTTCCGCGTCCTCGCGGCGGTACTTGTACTTTGACACGCCCGCCGCCTCCTCAAAAAGACTGCGCCTGTCCTCGGCTTTTGTGGAAAGTATCTGCGCGACGTTGCCCTGACCGATGATAGAATAACCGTCGCGTCCGAGACCCGTGTCCATAAAAAGCTCATGCACGTCTTTAAGGCGGCACGGAGCGCGGTTTATTTTGTACACGCTCTCGCCGCTGCGGAAAAGCTGACGCGTTACCACAACCTCGTCAAAATCTATGTCAAAAATACGCGAACTGTTGTCAAGCACAAGGCTGACCTCCGCGTAATTTACCCGGTTTCTGTCCTCTGTTCCGGCGAAAATAACGTCCTGCATATTAGAACCTCTAAGCTGCTTGGCGCTCATTTCGCCTATTACCCAGCGTATCGCGTCGGAGATATTGCTCTTACCGCTGCCGTTGGGTCCTACGACCGCTGTCGAACCGTCCGTAAAGTCAAGCACGGTTTTATCCGCAAACGATTTAAAACCCTGCAGTTCAAGTCTTTTTAACAGCAATCGTATCTCACCTCTCTTTTTCTGAGTCTGTCGTCGGGAAGGATTTTTATGTCTCTGCCCGTTTCTTTCTTAATTCGTATTATATTTCGTCTTTTGTTACCCACCGCTTTTGACATTTCGCGCGGGTTTACGTATATTACGCCGTCTCTGCCGCCCATGGCGTCCATGATAAGACCGTAATATATTTCGTTTTCCACAAGTTCGCCGAACGCGCTGTGTACAGGCCCCGCGACGACGCTTTCGCCGTTCTCGCTTATTTCGTCCGTGGACTGCAGTCCGACGCGGATAACCGTTATATCAGCCGACTCGAACTTCAAAACAAGCTCGGCGCAAAGCTGTGCCGCATCGTCGAGCGTTTCGGGCGTGTAGCTGCCGTCACGGTACATTTCTTCAAGTTTGGTGTCCTTTATCGTAAGCGTCGGGTATATGCGAACCATGTCGGGCTGTAACGCGATAATCGCGTCGGCGGTGCGCAGTGATTTTGTTTTACTGTCCCCCGGAAGTCCGGTCATCATCTGCAACCCCAAAGCGAACGGGTATTTTCTGATTAACTTCACTGCGGCGGTCACGTCGGAGCTTTTGTGTCCTCTGTTTGACTTTAAAAGCACCTCGTCGTCCATCGACTGCACGCCGAGTTCTATCGTTGTTACGCCGTATTTTTGAAGGTTGTCCAGTATATCTTTGCTGATGTAGTCGGGGCGCGTCGAAAGGCGTATGCCGTCTGTGCGTCCGTCCTTAACATACTCGTACGCCGCGCTTAAAAGTTCCGTCTGTTCCTCAATCGGTATACCCGTAAAGCTGCCGCCGAAAAATGCGGTTTCGATGTGCGCGTCCTTTTTCGGGAGCGTCGCGAGGTATTTTTCAATCGTTTCCCTTACGTCCGCCGGAGTGACGTTCTTTTGCGAGCCTGTAATGCGTTTCTGGTTGCAGAACACGCAGTCGTAGGGGCAGCCGCGGTGCGGTACGAATATCGGTATGTTATATGTTTTCATGCTTTTTTGCCGAGGGAAACGTAGAGCTTGTGCGCCGCGTCCTGCTCCGCCTCTTTTTTGCTGTGACCCTTACCTCTTTCACGCGGCAGACCGTTTACGAGAACCTCAACATCAAACGTCTTGTCGTGATCCATGCCGTTCTCGGCTATTGTGCGGTATGTCACCTTACCTACTCCGTCCTTCTGGAACACTTCCTGGAGCATGGTCTTATAGTCATTACTTCTGTGACCTGCGGCTGCGTCCTCGATTGAGTCGCGCATAAGATCGATTACCCATTTCCTCGCCGTTTCCATACCGCCGTCGAGATATATGGCCGCGATCAACGCCTCAAACGCGTCGGAAACAATCGAGTGGCGTTGTCTGCCGCCCGTCATTTCCTCGCCCCTGCCGAGATAAATAAGCTCGCTTAAATTTATCTGTTTAGATATTTCGTAAAGCGACTGTTCGCACACAAGCGATGCGCGGTATTTTGAAAGCTTGCCCTCGTTTACGCCTTTAAGGCGTTTAAACAGGTAATCGCTCACAATAACGCCGAGTACCGAGTCGCCGAGAAATTCAAGGCGTTCGTTGCTTTCCGTTCTCGTTTCGTTTGCGTACGAGCTGTGCGTAAGCGCCGTTTTAAGCAGTTTCGCGTTTTTAAATTTGTAGCCGATTTTAGTCTCAATCTCTTTCATAGTCAACCTCACCGAAAAAAGCAAGGAGCGGGAGCGCGCACGCTCCCTACTCCCATATACATTGGTTTAACCTTCGTACTTCTTCAATACAACCGACGCGTTGTGACCGCCGAAACCGAGAGAATTGGACATCGCGGCCTTAACCTCCTGCTCTCTGCCCTTATTCGGCACAATGTCGAGGTCGCAGTCGGGGTCGGGTGTTTCGTAATTTATTGTGGCGGGAATGTAGCCGTCCTTTATCGCGAGCGCGCATACTATCGTTTCAACGCCGCCCGCAGCGCCCAAAAGGTGACCCGTCATGGACTTTGTGGAACTTACGGCAACGCTCTTCGCCGCGTCGCCGAACACCTTCTTTATCGCGTCCGTTTCAAAGTGGTCGTTGTACTTCGTGGACGTACCGTGCGCGTTGATGTAAGTTATATCCCCGGGCGTAAGTCCGGCATCCTTTATTGCAAGCTCCATAGCCTTCGCGCCGCCTTCGCCGCCCGGTACGGGGCTGGTGATGTGGTAAGCGTCGTCGGTCGCGCCGTAACCCGCGAGTTCGGCGTATATCTTCGCGCCGCGCTTTTTGGCGTGTTCAAGTTCTTCAAGCACAACAAAGCCCGCGCCCTCGCTGAGTACAAAGCCGTCTCTGTCAGCGTCAAACGGTCTCGACGCGTGAGCGGGGTCGTCGTTACGCGTCGACATGGCTTTCATGTTGCAGAAACCCGCGAACGCGAGACGCGTACAAGCCGCCTCGCAGCCGCCCGCGATTATAACGTCGTTCGCGCCGTACTGTATGTGGCGGAACGCGTCGCCTATCGCGTTCGTACCCGACGCGCAGGCGGTTACTATGTTTTCGTTAATACCCTTCGCACCGAATTTAATCGCAATCTGCGCCGGAGCGATATTGCCTATCATCATCGGGATAAAGAACGGACTGATGCGTCCGGGGCCTTTTTCGGCAAGGTTTGTGTGCTGTTCTTCGAGAGTGCTTATGCCGCCTATGCCGCTGCCCGTGATAACGCCGACGCGCCACGCGTCCTCTTTCTCCATGTCAAGCCCGCTGTCCCTGACCGCCTCGCTTGCCGCGACCATCGCAAACTGCGTAAAACGATCCATTTTACGCGCTTCCTTTTTTTCGATAAACTCGGTGGGGTCGAAATTCTTGACCTCGCCCGCTATCTGTGTTTTAAGGTCGGACACGTCGAACATGGTAACGGTGTCTATACCGTTTCTGCCCTCTCTGATGCCTTCCCAGAAGGATTTTACATCATTACCGATAGGCGTTACCGCGCCCAGACCGGTTATAACTACTCTTCTCATAATTGCCTCCAGTATATATAAAAACTATGTTTTTTCTTCCTTTGACAAAAGCCGTGTATCCCCGCGCCCGAAGGCGCGGAGACATGCGCCTTTATAATTACGAATGGCTCTTGATATACTCAACAGCGTCGCCTACGGTGCTGATTTTTTCAGCCTCCTCATCCGGTATCTCAATGTCAAATGCCGTTTCAAGACCCATGATGAGTTCAACAACGTCAAGAGAATCCGCGCCCAAATCGTCTACGAACGATGACTCCATTGTAACCTCGTTCTCTTCAACGCTGAGCTGGTCTACAATGACCGCCTTTACCTTTTCAAAATCCTCCATTGATTTACTGCACCCCCTTTCGGTGAAATATTATTGGTTTTCTTTTTATATGTGTAAGGCTTTTTGAGCCGTACATCCGTATTGTATTACATTACGAGTCCGCCGTCAACATTTATTACCTGACCCGTCACGTACGACGACATATCCGACGCGAGGAAAGCCACAACGTCTGCTATCTGCTCCGTCTCACCGAATTTCGCGAGCGGGATCGCGTCGAGGTATTTCTGCTTAACGTCGTCCGCGAGAACATCGGTCATCGCGCTCCTTATAAATCCGGGCGCAACGGCGTTGCAGCGTATGCCGCGTGAGGAAAGTTCCTTCGCGGTCGTTTTCGTAAGACCGATAAGTCCGGCTTTTGACGCGACGTAGTTCGCCTGTCCGGGGTTGCCCATAACGCCGACTATCGACGCTATGTTTACAATCACGCCGCTCCTTTGTTTCATCATCGGTCTCGCGACTGCCTTAATGCAGTTGAACGCGCCTTTAAGATTTATGTCGAGCACGAGATCCCAGTCCTCCTCGGACATTCTTATCATCAGACCGTCGCGCGTGATACCGGCGTTGTTTACGAATATGTCTATTTTGCCGAATTTGTCGAGCGTGCCTTTTATGAGCGCGTCAACGTCGTCCTTATTTCTCACGTCGCCCTTTATCACTATGCTGTCAACGCCGAGAGCCTTGATTTCCTCGCACGTGTCGTCCGCGTAGTCCGACTGCGGTATATCGTTTATTACGATGTTCGCGCCGTATGACGCAAGCTTTAACGCTATCGCCTTGCCTATGCCGCGTCCCGAGCCTGTTATTATCGCCGTCTTTCCCTTTAACATTTCCTTATCCTCCTTACGCGCTAAGTCCCGCGAGAGTTTTTTCGAGCGACGCCATGTCCTCGACGTTATACACTCCCGCATCCTTTGTAATCTTCTTTATAAAACCGCTTAAAGCCTTGCCCGGTCCGACCTCGACGAATGTGTCAACGCCGTCCGAAATCATTCTGCGTATCGAGTCCTCCCACCTTACGGAGTTCGATACCTGCTCTATAAGCAGCGGCTTAATGTCGTCCTTCGAGGGTACGTAGTCGGCTGTGACGTTTGTTATCACGGGTATGTTCATGTCCTTTACCTCTACGTTTTCAAGCTCATTCGCAAGTTTTTCACCCGCGCCTGTGAGCATCGAGCAGTGGAACGGCGCGCTTACGTCAAGCTTTAACGCTCTTTTCGCACCCTTCGCCTTTGCAAGCTCGCAGCACTTTTCAACGGCGGCAACCTCTCCCGACACGACTATCTGACCGGGGCAGTTGAAGTTTGCCGGCGAGCATACGCCTATCTTCGACGCCTCCTCGCAGCAGTTTATGACCTCCTGTGTGTCAAGCGCGATTATAGCAGCCATTGCGCCCACGCCTACGGGTACTTCCTCCTGCATATACTTGCCGCGCTTTTTTACAAGACGCACGCCGTCGGCGTAGTTCATTGAACCCGACGCTATGTGCGCCGTGTATTCGCCGAGACTCAGTCCTGCGACCACGTCGGGCTTTATGCCCTTTTCTTCAAGCACTCGCAGCGCGGCGACGCTCATCGTCACGATAGTGGGCTGCGTGTTTTCCGTTATCATCAGCGTTTCCTTGTCGCCGTTCCATATCATGTCCTTTATGTCGAAACCGAGAGCCTCGCTCGCCTCGTCGAACGCCTTGTCCGCGACGGGGAAGTTTTCCGCAAGTTCCCTGCCCATTCCGACAGCCTGCGCTCCCTGTCCGGCAAATACAAATGCTAATTTACCCATTGTTTTCTTCTCCTATTTTAATTGGTTTGAAATATTGTCCAGTATTTCGTCTGTGCCGTCAAAGTAGCTCCTTATTATGTCCGCCGCCGGTTCGATTTTCGTTACCATAGCCGCCGACTGTCCCGCCATGAGCGAACCTGTCTGAACGTCGCCCTCCTGAAACGCGCGTCTTAAACCGCCCACGCCGAGCTGCTCGATTTCCTCAAACGACGCGCCCGACTTTTCAAGTCTGTCGTACTCACGCGTAAGCTTGTTTTTAAGCGCTCTTACGGGCGCGCCGGTCGTTCTGCCGGTAACTACCGCGTCGCGGTCTTTAGCCTTTATTACGGCTTGCTTGTAGTTGTCGTGAGCGATACATTCCTCCGCGCAGATAAAGCGTGTGCCTACCTGTATGCCGTCCGCGCCGAGAGCGAACGCCGCGACGGCGCCGCGCTTGTCGGCTATGCCGCCCGCCGCTACGACGGGGATTTCAACCGCGTCGGCGACCTGCGGCACGAGTACCATTGTAGTAAGCTCGCCTATATGTCCGCCCGCCTCAGTGCCTTCGGCTATTACCGCGTCAGCGCCGTCCTTTTCCATTTTCTTCGCCATGGCAACGCTCGCGATTACGGGCATAATCTTTATACCCGCCGCCTTGAGGTCAGCCATGTACTTTCCGGGATTGCCCGCGCCCGTTATAACAACGTCGGGCTTTTCCTCGATTACCACGTTCATTACCTCGTCGGCGAACGGTGACATGAGCATCACGTTTACGCCGAAAGGCTTGTCGGTAAGAGTGCGCGCCTTTTTGATCTGTTCGCGCACAACGTCCGCGGGCGCGCCGCCGGCGGCTATTATTCCGATACCGCCGCCGTTCGATACAGCCGCGGCAAGCTCGGCTGTGGCGACCCATGCCATGCCACCCTGTATTATCGGGTATTCTATTCCGAGCAGGTCTGTTAATCTTGTTTTCATGTTTATTCTCCCTTCGTTATGATTATTGAACAGGCGACCGCATGGGTCGCCCCTACGGAGTTGTTTTTTTCACGGGCGGCCGATGACCGCCCCTACGATGTTTTTGTTTTATGCGGGCGAACACGGTTCGCCCCTACGGAATTATTTTTTCCACGGTCGGATAATATCCGCCCCTACGATGTCACCACTCCAGAAGTGCCGCGCCCCAGGTGAGACCGCCGCCGAAACCGACGAGTATAAGCTTGTCGCCCTTTTTAATTCTGCCTTCCTCTACCGCCTGCGCGAGTGACGAGGGTATGCACGACGCGGAGGTGTTGCCGTATTTCTCGAGATTTAAGAACACCTTGTCCTCGGTTATGCCCATACGCTTTATCGCCGCGTCCACTATTCTGTAATTCGCCTGGTGCGGTATCACAAGCGCGACGTCGTCATATGTAAGACCCGCCTTTTCAAGCACTCTGCCGCTTGCGTCAGCCATTGCCTTTACCGCGAATTTCATAACGGTCTGACCCGCCATCCATATCGAACTTTTATTATGGCTCACGCGCTTTTCCGTTTCTTCCGCGTCCTCTCTGTACGCAAGCTGCGTTATCGCGGTCGCGCCCGTGCCGTCCGCACCGATGTCAACGGCTATAATGCCCGTTTCCTCGCTTGCCGAAACGACAGCCGCGCCTGCCGCGTCGCCGAACAGTATGCAGGTCGAACGGTCGGCGTAATCGGTAGCCTTTGTGAGAACGTCCGCGCACACAACGAGGACGTGCTTATACATTCCGTTTTCTATAAACTGTTTCGCTATCGTAAGTCCCGTTATAAATCCCGAACAAGCCGCATTATAGTCGAACGCCGCCGCGTTTACCGCGCCGAGAGCCGCCTGTACGACGCACGCGCCAGCAGGTGTGAAATAGTCGGGCGTAACCGAACCCAATATTATAAGGTCAAGTTCTTCAGCCGTAATTCCCGCGTTCTCGACAGCCTTTTTCGCGGCTTTTATCGCCATATCGGTCGTAAACTCATCGGGGGCGGAAACGTGTCTTTCCTTTATTCCCGTGCGGCGCGTTATCCATTCGTCGTTGGTATCGACTATGCTCTCAAAATACGCGTTGTCGTACACCTTTTCGGGAATGTATCTGCCTACGCCCGTTATTTTCGCATTAATCATCTGTTTCTTCCTCCATACTGTCTATATTATTTTTTATACTCTGTATAACGTCGGTGTCAACAAATTTTATCGCCTGCTTTATCGCCGAGAACGCCGCCTTCGCGTCGGACGAGCCGTGACCCTTTATCACAGGTCTGCGCGTACCCAAAAGCGGCGCGCCGCCGTATTCGCGGTAGTCCATTTTCTGTCTGAAATTCTTTATTCCGTTAAGTACGAACAGCGCTCCTATCTTATGAAGAACGCCGGAGAATATTTCCTTCACGCCGTCGCTTACGACGTGACCCATACCCTCGATCGTTTTAAGTATCACGTTGCCTGTAAAGCCGTCCGTTACCATTACGTCAGCCGTACCCTCCATTATGTCTCTGCCCTCTATGTTGCCGATAAAGTTGAGGTTTGACGCTTTCAAAACGGGGTAAGTTTCCTTGCAAAGTTCGTCTCCCTTGCCCTCCTCCTCGCCGTTCGATATAAGTCCGACGGTGGGGTTTTCTATACCGATCACGTTTTTCATGTATATGCTGCCCATAATGCCGAATTGAAGGAGATATTCCTTTTTGCATTTCGTGTTCGCGCCCGCGTCTATAAGCATTTTCGCACCCTTCGCGCTCGGAAGGAGTGTTGCCAATGCCGGACGGTGAATACCCCTTATGCGTCCGACTATCAGGAGTCCGGACGTTAAAAGCGCGCCCGTGCTGCCCATTGACAGCATCGCGTCGCCCTCGCCGCGTTTTAGCATATTCGCCGCCACTACGACCGACGCGTTCTTCTTTGTCTTTACCGCCTTTACGGGTTCTTCGGTATTCTCTATTACCTCGTCGGCGTTGACTATCTCTATTTTTGACCTGTCGCACTTGTATTTCGCAAGTTCTTTTTCGACTACGTCACGCTTTCCCACAAGCACTATGTTTGCGTTAAGTTCCGTCGTCGCCCGCGCGGCTGCCGCGACGGGCGCGGCGGGAGCGTGGTCGCCGCCCATGGCGTCAATTATGATTTTCATATATAATCCCCTTTGTCAGCAAGTTACTATAAGGCTGAATTTACCTCGGAACACCTCGTTCATGTTAGCCTTTATCACGACGCGCACGACGTACTCGTTTTCCTCGACGCGCATAACGTCCGACTTCGCGATAAGTCTTTCGCCGGAGTGCGCCTCGTGGCTGTACTTTACGTTCGCGACCTTCACGAGCGCGGCTTTTGCGTCTATAACGCTCAGCGCGAGATCCTCGGCAAACGCGTATATATACTGCCCCTTAACGATGTCCGTGCCTTCAAACGTCATCGACGAGTCGGTTTTAAGCACCGATATGCCGTCTCGGTAAAGGTTTATGTCGAGAACCTCGCCGGTGCTTTGCGCGTTCATGACTTCCTCCGCAGCCGACTTTACACGCTCGCGGTACTCCGCTATACCGAGCTCCGCCCTGTCGAAGCGTATGGTCGAAACGCTCACATGACACGCTTTCGCAAGTTCCTCATCCTTCCAGAACGGGTTTTGCTTTATCTGTTCGAGCAAAAAATCCTGACGCTGTTTTTTCAGCGCTGTTCTCGTCATTTTTGAGCGCTCCTTTCCGCGGTTTTACTGTTTTGACAATTATTATTGGTATCTGGTACTAAATCACTTTACAAAAATTATATAACACGCTCACCGTCAATGCAATATATATTTATGTTTTGGGAAAAACATTGTATAAATTGTAGAAAATATTGTGTTAAAGTTTGTACAAAATATGGTTATATTTACCTTCAACAATACAAAATATGGTGTCGATATTTGTCTTTACGACCTCATATCAACACCATATAGTATTTAATGCTCACAAGTGTATTCCTTATCCTCCGGCACGTCCTCGCCGTTGCGGCGGCGGTAGTCGTTTATCGCCGACTGTATAGCCTCCTCGGCAAGCACCGAGCAGTGTATCTTTTCCTTCGGAAGTCCGTCGAGAGCCTCCATAACGGCTTTGTTCGTAAGCTTTAACGCCTCGTCAACCGTCTTGCCCTTTACCATTTCGGTAGCCATTGAACTTGTGGCGATCGCCGCGCCGCAGCCGAAGGTCTTGAATTTAACGTCCTTTATAACGTTATCCTCTATCTTCATATACATTTTCATTATATCGCCGCACTTCGCGTTGCCGACCTGTCCGACGGCGTTCGCGTCGGGTATCTCGCCGACGTTCCTCGGATTTGCGAAATGCTCCATTACCTTTTCACTGTACATTATAAAAACACCCTTTCTGTTATTCTACGCCCTCGTAAAGCGGCGACATGTCGCGCAGTCTTTGTATTACAGACGGCAGCACGCTCACCACGTAATCAACGTCCTCCTCCGTCGTGTCCTCGCCGACGCTCAGCCTTAACGAGCCGTGCGCTATTTCGTGAGGAAGTCCTATCGCCATAAGAACGTGCGACGGGTCGAGCGAACCGGACGCGCACGCGCTGCCCGACGAGGCGGCTATTCCGTTCATGTCGAGCATCATAAGGATAGATTCGCCCTCGACGTATTGGAACGAAAAGTTTGCGTTATTGCACATTCTTCCCTCGTCCTCGGGGCCGTTCAGACGGCAGTACGGGATATTGTCACGTATGCCCTTAATCAGCCTGTCGCGCATTTTTTTACAGTGCGCGACGTTTTTGTCAAGGTCGGTAACGGCGATTTCGAGAGCCTTCGCAAGTCCCGCGATACCGGCGAGATTTTCGGTCGCGGCTCTTTTGCCGCGCTCCTGTCCGCCGCCGTGGATTAGGTTGTCTATGCGTATGCCGTTCCGTATATACAGCATGCCTACGCCCTTCGGGCCGTGGAACTTGTGCGCCGACAGCGACAGCATGTCCACGCCGAGGTCTTTAACGTCTATCTTCATATGACCTATCGCCTGTACCGCGTCGGTGTGGAAAATAACCTTGTGCCTTTTCGCGACCTCGGCTATTTCCTTTATAGGCTCTATCGTGCCTATTTCGTTGTTCGCGGTCATTATCGTTATAAGGATCGTAGTGTCCTTGATTGCCGACTCGACCTGCTCCGGCGTTACAAAGCCATATTCGTCAATGTCAAGATACGTCACCTCGAAACCGTGTCTTTCAAGGTATTCGCACGTGTTTAAAATCGCGTGGTGCTCTATCTTTGTCGTTATAATGTGGTTGCCCTTTTTGCGGTTAGCCATAGCCGCGCCCTTAACAGCCCAGTTGTCAGCCTCGCAGCCCGAACCCGTAAAATATATCTCGTTCACGTTCGGAGCGTTTATGCTTTTCGCAACGCTCTCGCGCATTTTGTAAAGAGCCTGCTCCGCGTCTCTGCCGACCTTGTAAAACTTTGATGAGGCGTTGCCGTATATGTCAGTGTAATACGGAATCATCGCGTCCAACACTTCTTTTTTAAGCGAAGTCGTCGCGTTATTGTCCATATATACGGATTTTGTCAATTAAATCATCCCTTTCGGTTGTATGTTAAAGCGCGTTTTGCGCCGTTTTGTTTGAACGATTGAATAACTGTTCATGTATTGTCTTATATATTTTACTACCTATTTCCCACTTTGTCAATAGGTGTTATTCGTTTATTTTATACTTTTTCGGTATGGATTTACGCACCGCCGCACCGTCACGCTTTACTTTTCCCGAAATGTGTGATAAAATTACTTAAAATAATATATTTGGGAGAGATAACAATGGTCGGCGGCGTAATAGCTGAATTTAACATATTCCATAACGGTCACAAATACCTTGTTGACGCGGCGCGCAAGGATGCGGACGCGGTGGTTGCCGTAATGAGCGGCTCGTTCGTTCAGCGCGGCGACGCGGCTGCTGCGGATAAGTGGTCGCGTGCGAAAGCCGCGCTCATTTGCGGCGTTGACCTTGTGCTGGAACTGCCCGTGTGTTACGCGCTCAACGCCGCGCCGCGTTTTGCCGAAGGCGGCGTCAACACGCTTGCCGCGCTCGGCGTTACGGACACGCTCTATTTCGGCAGCGAGTGCGGCGACACGGAAACGCTTGCGCACGCGGCGGATATGCTTGAAAACGAAAGTGCGGAAACGTCCGGCAAAATTAAAGCGTTTATGGCGGAGGGTATAAGTTACCCGTCGGCAGTAAGCAAAGCTTACGGCGGTAAAATACACGAGGAATTGCTGAATAAGCCCAACAACATTCTCGCGCTCGAATATATAAGAGCCGTTACGCGGTCGGGCTGCAGAATGAACGTAAAGACGGTCAAACGCGTCGGCACTGAGCATGACGGCGCGGGTGTAAAGGACGGTTTCGCGAGCGCGTCGGTGATACGTGATATGCTCGCGCGCGGAGAGGACATTTCGGGACTTATCCCCTACCCGCCCGACATTATAAGCGAAACGCCTTATCTGCTGTCACGGTTGGACAGCGCGTTCGCGGCAAAGCTGCGCTCTATGAGTACGCGGGAAATGCGCGAAATAAGCGAGGTGAGCGAGGGTATCGAAAACAGAATACTCTCGTCGGCTATGGAGGAAAGCACGTTTGACGCGACAGCCGAAAAGGTAAAAAGCAAGCGTTATACCATGAGCCGTATACGGCGCATACTTATCGCGTCGCTTATCGGGTTCACGAAGGATATTTACTCGCCCGCGCCCGAATATATACGCGTTCTCGGCATGAACAAAACGGGCGCGGCGCTGCTCAAAAAAGCGAAAAAAAACTGCCCCGTACCGATTATCACAAAGACAGCCGATTTTAAGGGCGACAGTAAAATGCTGCGTCTCGATTTACGCGCCACCGATATGCACGCGCTGTGCGCGCCCGTAAACAGGCGGGGCGGCGCGGATTTTACACGCTCGCCGGTTATTATATAAGGAGTGATTTTATATGAAGAGATTTCTGTCATTTTTATGCGTACTTCTCACGGCGTTTACGCTGATTGCAGGATGCGGCGCGGATATAACGGTCGGCGATACGTCAAGTGCGCAGTCAGCCATGACCGACCCCGCGGAGATAGGCAAGCATGACGTGTCGCCAAGCGCGCTCAAAAAAGCGAAGGAACTTGTGGACGAAAACGGCGTGTACGTCACTCCGGCGATGGTGGCGGCGTATATTGCCACGTTTAACAAGCTGCCGCAAAATTTCATTACGAAAAAAGAGGCGCAGCAACTCGGCTGGAACAGCAGCAAAAACCACGTTTCGGACGTTGCGCCCGACAAGTCGATTGGCGGCGACAGGTTCGGCAATTACGAGAACAAGCTGCCCAAAGGGAATTACCGCGAATGTGATATTAACTACACCGGCGGCAAGCGCGGAGCGGAGCGCATTATTTTTGACAACGACGGCGACGTGTACTACACAAACGACCATTACGACACATTCACACAGCTTTTTTAGGGGTGATATATTATGAAGATAAGTAATATAAGAAGAATTGACATTGACGGAGAAGAAATAAAGAGCGCAAACGATTTCCACGACGCGATAAGTGAAATATCAAAAATCGACGGCTACGGAAGAAACCTCGACGCGCTCTACGACGCGCTCACCGCGTCTGACGATTTAATCGTTATACACAGCGCCGACTTGCTCAAAAAAAATCTCGGCGCGTACGCCGAGAAGATTTTTGAAGTGCTGGGCGACGCGTCAAAAGCAAACGACGCGCTCGCTGTAATTTATATGTGATTACACGCCCGCAAAGTCGCGGCGGTATTGCAGCGGCTTTTGCGACGTATGCTTTTTAAACTGCACAATAAAGTTGCTCGCGTCCTGGAAACCGCACAACGACGATATTTCGCCTACCGTGAGATTGGTGGTGCGAAGGTAAATTTTCGCGTTGTTTATGCGGCAGTTTGTGAGATAATTGTACGGCGTTGTACCCATGATACGCTTGAATACGCGTATGAAATGGTATTTCGACAGCGGCACGTTTTCCGTAATGTCGTCAATCGCAATCGGCTCGCAGAAACGTTTATGTATTGTTTCCACGGCGGACTCCACATACATACTGTGCAGTCCGTTATTTTTTTCACGTTCGTTCTCGTACCCGTTTTTAAAGAGTATGCAGAAAAGATCATGAATTTCCGATGATGTGTTGAGAGCGTTCATCATTCCGTTTCCTTCAGCCTTTTTTATAATGCTTTCGGACTTCAGGATAATCGGCTGCTTGTCGTAAATCTTAACCGAGAAAATTCCGTTCGGGTAGAGCATATCAAAAAAGGCGGGTACACTCTCACCGTTCATATGAATCCAGACAAATTCCCACTCGCCGCCCGACGTAAAATATTTGTGATTTTTGTGGCAGTCAATGACAGCCGCGCAGCCCTCGCCGAGTTCCACGCGCTCTCCGTCGCTCACAATACGTCCGCAGCCTTTTACGGTATACATAAAAAGATAGCTGTCATGTTCTCTGCGGCTGACTTCATAATCGGGTTTGGCGTAAAAATGTCCTGCCTCCATTACGCAAAAAGGGAGCGCACGAATATTCTGCGCCGGCGTCGCAGTAACCCACACAGACTCATCGCTGATGCTCTCGTTATATTTCCCCATTATTATCATCCTCTCTTATTTCATAATATTATACCACATTTGTATAAAAAAATCAATCAGTTAATATTTTATAGCAATTATACATGATACTCGTTGTCAAAACATGATATATCACGGTGTGTTCAACAAAAGAAATTTATATTATGTAAAATTTGCACGAAAAAAAGCACAATTTTGCGCGGACGGTCGGTAAGACGGCAAGAATGTTTATATAATAGTTTTTACGATTTATGTTTTTGTATTGCAACGAAAATTTAACTTGTCTGCCCGCGTGTTTGGGAGTATAATTATATTTGAAACGGAGATGTTATTATGAGCAAGCACGCGAGACTTATGAATTTTTTGTCGAACCTGCCCGATTTCGTTTTTGACTACATAGAGATTTCGTACAGCGGCGAGAGCATTAACACGCAAATCGGTTACAGCATTGATATAAAAACGTTTCTCGAGTACCTCAAACAGTTCAAATTCAAGGACGTTGAGCATCTCGAGGACTTTACTCTTGCGCACATGGAGCAGGTCACGCTCAGGGATTTAAATGCGTTCACCGCGTACCTAAAGGAATATGAGACGGACACGGTGACGATTGACGGCAGGCACGTGAAGCGCGTGCGCAAAAACAGCGCGTACGGCATTAACCGCAAGCTTTCGGGTATACGCGGTCTGTTCGCGTACCTGTATAAAAACGATTTAATTTCGCAGAATGTGACGGACAAACTCGATTTTAAGAAGATACATCAGAAGATGAAGCGTCCGCTGACGACGCAGGAAACGATTGATTTGCTCGACGTTATTTACAACGGCGAGAAGTATTACGAGGGGCGCGACCTCACCGAGTACAACAACCGCAAGCTGCGCGACATCGCGCTGTTTACGGCGTACCTCGGCACGGGCTGCCGTGTCAGCGAGCTTATAAACCTCGACGTAAAGGATGTGAGCTTTGATACCTCGTCGTTCGTCGTAACGCGCAAGGGCGGCGACGAGCAGGAAATATTTATGCCGGTGCAGGTGGAGAACGAACTCTATAATTACATGCAGGAACGGGCTGAAAACAAGAACGCAAAGGACGATGCGCTGTTTTTGAGCCGTCTCGGCAAGCGCATGACGGCGCAGGGCGTGGAAAAGCTTTTAAAAAAATACTGCGCGACGGTCGGCATATACGACAGCGACAAGGCGCGTCCGCACGCTCTCAGACGCACGTTCGCGTGCAACCTTATCGCCGACGGCGTGGATATAAAAATGGTAGCCGAGCTTATGGGACATAAAAATATCGAGGTCACGCACCGCTACTACACACAGTATGCCGTTGAAAAACGCAAAGAGGTCATGCGCGGATTTGATATTAAGGGAAAGAGGTAAAAAGCGTATCTTGCGATACGCTTTTTCTGATATAAGATATTTCTGCTACCATGTCAGCGGTTTCATATCCGTAAGGCTGTCCCATACGAATACTCTCGCGTTCGCACCATGGGAGTAGGTTTTTGTTTCCCGTGCAGCAAATATTTCATTTTTTATATTAATATCCTTTATTGTTCCATTCATATACCGGGCAATAATTACTACCACGGACCGTTGATGATCAGTGTTGTTGCGAACAATCGATTGGCTATTTTCATAAATGACATTAAAATCGGTAGTTGGTCTGTCACTATTTGGAATTGAGAAGGAAATAGTGTTGCTAAATGTATAATTTCTAAAATTGTCGTTAATTCCCGCTACATTTGCTGTATAATTTCCTGCAGGCAAATTAACATTGTAGTATGTATCTTTTGTCGCCCATATAGTTTTGATTATATTTCCGTTTTCCATTATTCTTAAATCATAATAGTGAGCATTATCTACGGGTTCCCACGAAAATACAGCATTATTTATATAATTATTATCTATGGCAACCTTTAATGTAGGTTTTGGAATTGTCGGTAAGGATAATTTCCAAATTTGAAATTTTTGTGCCGGAGTATCATTGCTTGTCCACATTTGAATATTTGCACCTTCCGCAGATGAATTGTCGGCTAAATCAAGTACACAATCTGTACATTTTGCTCTTAATTTGTAAGCTCCGCTTTTTCCATACACATACCATAATTGGGCGCTGTTACCGCTATAATCATTCATATGTACATTCGTACCTGCCTCTTTCCCAAAATCATGCACTTCCATACAGCGCCCGTCCTTTACTGACGTTATTTTATATGAGTTGTCACTTTGTTTACTAAAATACCATATTTGATTTGCCTTTCCTGTTTCCGTTCTGCTTGTTATATTCCAGTCATTATCATATGTCAAATGTTTCCATGCTGCGGTATTAATTATATATGCGTAAAAGCTATCACCAAGATTTACGGGCTGCTCATCTCCGTCCCAATTTCCGATATAAATATATCCCAAAAAGCGCAAACTGCTATCGTATGAACCGTTTTTCGGTATAGTTACTCTGCGCCAATTAACACCGCCGTAATTGGACTCTGAAATTGTAACGTTATTTCCACTTATTGCCTCAACAACCGCTACATGTCCAGTATTATTGTCATAATGATCCCAACAAGCTATTGCTCCCAATTTCGGTTCAGAGCCATATGAATAATACCCGTGTGATTTGTTATAACTATACCATTGTCCGGCATTTCCCGTACACAACGACGGTTTTGTCCCCAACAACTCATACGCTCTGCCCCAAGCATATGCCGTGCAGTTTGGCATACCGTATCCGCTTTGATAGAAAATATTGTCTGAATAATAATGATAATCACTGCTGCTCGGAGCGCTTGTCCTCGGTGAAAAACTCGCGGCCTGCACGGTAAATCCGCCAAAACACACAAATATAATTCCAAACAGCATTATCCACAACAAAATTCTTTTTTTCATAAAAGCACCTCCTGTTTTGACATTTACTGAATGTCAATATTATATGTATTATAGCATATAATAAAGCAAATGACAAGTACTAAATGTCAAAACGGAGGTATTTATGTTTAAAAATAAGTCAGAAAACGGGAAATTAAATATCTGCGGTGAAAATGTTGCCAAATACAGACTTCTTATGCAGCCCAGAATGTCGCAGCGCGCACTCGCGGATAAACTGCAAATTTTGGGTATTGATGTTGATAAAAACGCGATACAACGAATTGAATGCGGAAAGCGATTTGTTACAGATATTGAAATAGTCGCTTTGGCAAAAGCTTTGAATGTTGATATTCACAGTTTGCTGACAAAATGAAAAACGGCGCGGTATTCCGTGCCGTTTTTATATTGTTTTATTTCATCAAATATTCGTCCACCGCGGCGGCAGTCTCTCTGCCCTCGCGTATTGCCCAGACGACAAGGCTCTGTCCTCTGCGGCAGTCGCCCGCCGCGAACACTCCCCGAAGGCTCGTCTTGTGGTCGGTTTCCTTCGCGCTTATATTGCTCCTCGCGTCGGTTTCGAGCGTGAGTTGACGGAGTAAGTCCTGCTCGGGTCCCAAAAAGCCCATCGCGATAAGCACAAGTTCGCAGTCGCGCACCTGTTCCGTACCCTTTACAGGCACGGGCGCGCCCGTTGACCAGTCGACCTGCACGGTATGCACCGCCTTGACGCGTCCTTTTTCGTCGCCCTCGATTTTCGTTACCGTGGTGGTGTACTCGCGCGGGTCGTGTCCGTAAAACTCTATCGCCTCTTCCTGACCGTAATCCGTCTTTTTAACTCTGGGCCATTCGGGCCACGGGTTATTCGGAAGTCTGTCCTCCGACATTTCGGGCATGATTTCAAGCTGCGTGACGCTCTTGCAGCCGTGACGGATCGACGTTCCCACGCAGTCCGTACCCGTGTCGCCGCCGCCTATCACGATAACGTTCTTACCCTCCGCGCTTATGTATTTTCTGTCCTCAAGCTTGCTGTCCAAAAGGCTCTTTGTGTTGGCTTTCAGAAAGTCAACGGCGTAATGCACTCCCTTTAAGTCCGCGCCATCCACGGTAAGCGGTCTCGGGTTTGCCGCGCCGGTGCAAAGCACTACCGCGTCAAATTCGTTTACAAGCTTTACAGCCGGATAGTTCTTGCCTATTTCGGTGTTAAGGCGGAACGTTACGCCCTCCTTCTGCATGAGGTCTACGCGCCTTTGTACCACGGATTTGTCGAGTTTCATATTCGGTATGCCGTACATCAGAAGTCCGCCGGCTCTGTCCTCGCGCTCGAACACCGTTACGCGGTGTCCCATTTGGTTGAGCATATCGGCAGCCGCAAGACCCGAAGGTCCGCTGCCGACTACCGCGACGCGCTTTTCCGTCGATTTCTCGGGTATGCGCGGCACGACCTTACCCTCGGCAAACATTGTGTCTATTATGTGGCACTCGATGTTCCTCACCGTTACGGCGGGGTCGTGCATACCGAGCGTACACGAGCCTTCGCAAAGCGCGGGGCATACGCGTCCCGTAAATTCGGGGAAACTGCTCGTCAGCGACAAGCGTCTGTACGCTTCCTCGATATTGCCTTGGTACACGAGGTCGTTCCACTCGGGTATGAGGTTATTCAGCGGGCAGCCTATCGACGTGCGTCCGACCTGCACGCCCGCGTGACAGAACGGTATTCCGCAGTCCATGCAGCGCGCGCCCTGCAAACGCAGCTTTTCTATGTCAAAATGCGTGTGAAACTCGTCCCAGTCCTTTATTCTCTCCTTCGGAGGTCTGTCCGCCGGGAGCTGTCTTTCATATTCCAAAAATCCTGTCGGTTTTCCCATTGTAATCAGCCTCCTTCCTTACGCAACTTCTATCTTCTTGCCGGTCACGTTCTCGAATGCCATAAGCATTGCCGTGTCGCGGTCTGTGCCTTTTGAGAGCTCGTCGTTAAGCACGGTTATGACCTTCTTGTAATCTCTCGGTATTACCTTTACAAAACGCTTTAATTCGCTCTCCCAGTTGTCGAGAATGAATTTTGCGGCGTCGCTTTCGGTGTACTCGTAATGCTTTTCTATCATCGTACGGAGCGTTTCCTCGTCCTTTTTGCCGAGTTTTTCAAGCAGCACAAGTTCCTTATTGCAGTTTTTGTCAAGACTCTTGTTTTTGTCATACACGTAAGCCGTACCGCCCGACATACCGGCTGCGAAATTCCTGCCCGTCTCGCCTATCACCGCGACGCATCCGCCGGTCATGTACTCGCAGCCGTGGTCGCCTATGCCTTCTACCACCGCCGTCATGCCGCTGTTGCGCACGCAGAAACGTTCGCCGGCTATGCCACGTATGTACGCCTCGCCCTTTATCGCGCCGTAGAACGCGACGTTGCCGATGATTACGTTCTCGCTCGGATTAAACCGCGAGTCGGCGGGAGGTACGACTATGATTTTACCGCCCGACAAGCCCTTTCCTATGTAGTCGTTGCTGTCGCCCTCAAGCTTAAGCGTCACGCCCGACGCGAGGAACGCGCCGAAACTCTGACCCGCGCTGCCTACAAAGTGCAGCTTTATGCTGTCGTCGGGAAGTCCTTCCTCGCCGTGAACACGCGTTATTTCGGACGACAGTATCGTTCCCGTAACGCGGTCGATATTTGTTATTTCAAGCTTAGCCTCGATCTTTTTACCGTCGTACACCGCACCTCGGCATATACGCAGAAGGGTGTTCGCGTCAAGCGTTTTGCCGAGTTCGTGATCCTGGTCGAGATTGTGGTAACGCTCGAAGTCGTTGGAGCAGATTTTGGGCTGGTACAGGAGCGACGACAAATCGACCTCCTTAGCCTTCCAGTTGTCCTCTATCTTCTTCTGGTTCAGTCGCTCGACGTGACCTATCATCTCGTTCACGGTCTTTACGCCGATTTTCGCCATCCACTCTCTCAAATCCTGCGCGATAAAGCGCATGAAGTTCTCGACGTACTCCGGCTTACCCGCGAAACGCTTACGAAGTTTCGGGTTCTGCGTCGCAACGCCGACAGGGCATGTGTCGAGGTTACATACTCTCATCATTACGCAGCCTATTGCAATCAGCGGGCCTGTCGCGAAGCCGAATTCCTCCGCGCCGAGCAGCGCGGCAACGGCTACGTCGCGTCCCGTAAGCAGCTTACCGTCCGTTTCTATAACGACCCTGTTGCGGAGATTGTTCATAAGGAGCGCCTGGTGCGTTTCGGCAACGCCGAGTTCCCACGGAAGTCCGGCGTGTCTCACGCTCGTTCTCGGAGCCGCGCCCGTGCCGCCGTCGTAGCCCGACACGAGTATTACGTCGGCGCGTCCTTTCGCAACGCCGACGGCAATCGTGCCTACGCCGGCTTCGGAGACAAGCTTTACAGTTACTCTCGCGTCACGGTTCGCGTTTTTAAGGTCGTGGATAAGCTGCGCCAAATCCTCTATCGAATATATGTCGTGGTGCGGCGGGGGTGAAATAAGTCCCACGCCAGGCGTGGAGTGACGCGTTTTAGCTATCCACGGATAGACCTTCGCGCCCGGAAGGTGTCCGCCCTCGCCCGGCTTTGCGCCCTGCGCCATTTTTATCTGTATTTCTTTCGCGTTGTTCAGGTAGTTTATATGTACTCCGAATCTTCCCGACGCGACCTGTTTTATCGCGGAGCAGCGCAGATCGCCGTTTTCGTCGGGGGTAAAGCGTTCTCTGTCCTCGCCGCCCTCGCCGCTGTTCGACTTGCCGCCGAGACGGTTCATCGCTATGGCGAGACACTCGTGCGCTTCCTTACTGATTGAGCCGTAGGACATCGCGCCCGTCTTAAAGCGTTTTACTATGCTCTCTACGCTCTCGACCTCGTCGATCGCGATAGGCTTGTCGATCGTGCTTATATCGAGCATACCGCGTATCGTACATTGGTGCTGTCTGTGCGAGTCCATTTCGGCTGCGTATTCCTTGTACAGCTTGTAGTCGCCGGTGCGGCACGCTCTCTGCAGCTTGTATATGCTTTCGGGGTTGAACATATGGTACTCGCCCTTTGCGCGCCACTTATGCTCGCCGCCCGTTTTAAGCGCCTTTTTGCCCGTAACCTTGTCAAACGCTTCCTTGTGGCGCAGCAGCGCTTCTTTCTGTATATGACCGAGACCTATGCCGCCTATACGCGTCGTGGTGCCGGTAAAGTACTTTTCAACCACGCTCTCCGTAATGCCGAGCGCTTCAAATATCTGCGCGCCCTGGTACGACTGGATCGTGGATATGCCCATTTTCGACATTACCTTTACTATGCCGTGAGTGCAAGCGTCGTTAAACCGCTTTACGCCCTCGTCGTACGATACGCTTATAAGTTTCTGCTCGCAAAGCTCCTCTATCGCTTCATACGCCATGTACGGGTTCACGCCGTTTACGCCGTAGCCTATGAGACACGCGAAATGATGCACCTCGCGCGGCTCGCCCGTTTCGAGTACGATCGACGTTTTAATGCGCGTACCCCTGCGGATAAGGTGGTGGTGAAGTCCCGACGCGGCAAGCAGCGCGGGTATCGGGGCTTTGTCCTTGCTCACGCCCTTGTCGGACAGGATTATTATGTTGTAGCCGTTCTCTATCGCGATGTCGGCAGCTTCGAATATTGTTTCGAGCGCGGCTTCCATATCGTCCTCGCGGCGCGTGCTGAACAGCATCGGTATCGTTATCGACTTAAAGCCTTCAAGGTCTATCGCGCGGAGCTTTTGAAGTTCCTCGTTCGTGAGTATAGGGCTTAACGCTCTCACCTTGCGGCAGTTAAGCTCCGACGATGTGAGAAGATTCTGCTCGCAGCCGAAAAGCGTGTAGGTGGACGTTACGATCTGCTCTCTTATCGCGTCGATAGGCGGGTTTGTGACCTGCGCGAAAAGCTGCTTGAAATAGTTGTACAAAAGCTGCGGCTTTTCGGACAGTACCGCGAGCGGTATATCCGTACCCATCGCGCCTATCGGGTCGTCCGATTTTTCGACCATTTGACGCACGGTCGCGTTGATTTCCTCCCAAGTGTAGCCGAACGCCTTCTGACGCGTCAAAAGCGGCAGTTCGTCCTCGCCGTTCTCACGGTTCACGAACATATTTTCGAGCGCGATGAAGTTGCGGAGCATTAAGTCCTCGTTCATACTGCCCTTGGTGGTCGCCTTCAGATTGTTTACAAGGTCGTGCCACGTGTCGCCCTTTTTCGATGTTTCGGCGGGCAGCTTGTCAAGCTCGGTAAGCGTCTGTTTTACCCACTTGCCGTAGGGCTTGTGCTGCGCTTCGTACTTTTTGATTTCCTCGTCGGAAATAATTTTACCTTCCTTTGTGTCTATAAGGAGCATCTTCGCGGGGCGGAGTCTCTCCTTCTTTATGATTTTCGCGCTGTCAATGTCTGTTACGCCGACCTCGGACGAGAGTATTATCATATCGTCGTCCGTAAGGTAGTAACGCGCGGGGCGAAGTCCGTTTCTGTCGAGCGTCGCGCCGACGTAGCGTCCGTCGGTAAACGCGACCGCAGCCGGCCCGTCCCACGGCTCGGTTATGCAGGAATGGTACTCGTAGAACGACCTCATGTCCTTATCCATTTCGGTGTTGTTCTCCCACGGTTCGGGTATCGTCATCATCACCGCGCGCGGAAGTGAAAATCCCGAGAGGTGGAGGAACTGAAGGTAGTTGTCGAGCATCGCGCTGTCCGAACCGTCCTCGTTTATTACGGGCAGGATTTTATCCATTTCGCCCTCAAACTCCGGCGTCGCGAACATTCTTTCACGCGCCTTTACCCAGTTGACGTTGCCGCGTATGGTGTTTATCTCGCCGTTGTGGATTATGTACCTGTTCGGGTGCGCCCTTTCCCACGACGGGAACGTGTTTGTCGAGAAACGCGAATGTACGAGCGCGATCGCCGTTTCCATGTCCGCGTCCTTTAAGTCGAGGTAAAACTCGTTTACCTGGTCGGGCGTGAGCATGCCCTTGTACACGATCGTGCGCGACGAGAGCGACGCGAAATAGAAGTAACGGTCCGCGCCCGTTTTTCTTATGCGCTTTTCCGCGATTTTGCCGATGATGTAGAGCTTTCTTTCAAAGTCCTCCTCGGTCATTTTATTCGTTTCCTTGCCGATGAATATCTGCAATATATGCGGCTTTGCCTCACGCGCGGTCTTGCCGATGCACTCGCCGTAAACCGGCACTTCGCGCACGCCGAGCAGCTTTTGACCCTCGCCCTCGATTATTTCGGCAAGCGTTTTGACGCTTTCGCTCCTTGTGTCCGCGTCGGGCGACAAAAACAGCATACCCACGCCGTAATCGTCCTTTTCGGGAAGGTCGATGTCCTCGTTGCGGCACACCTTTTTAAAGAATGTGTGCGGAAGCTGTATAAGTATGCCCGCGCCGTCGCCGGTGTCGGGCTCGCTGCCGACGCCGCCCCTGTGCGCGAGGTTCTTCAAAATCTGTATCGCCTGGTTTATTATCTTGTGAGAGGTCTTACCCTTGATATTTGCGATAAAGCCTATGCCGCACGCGTCATGCTCAAACTGCGGGTCGTACATTCCCTGTTTTTCGGGCAGTCCGTTATACTCCATTTACCTCAATCCTTTCAAAAAATAAGGCGCTCCAACAAACACGTATATATGTGCTTATTGAAACGCCATTGTTTCATCATATCAATTATACCACCGTAATACGATTATGTCTACTGAGATATTTTACAAAATTGCCTTGATTTTTTCCATAGCTTTTATGGTATTTTCCTTTGTCGAGAACGCCGTCAGTCTCACAAATCCCTCGCCGCTCGGTCCGAAACCGCTGCCCGGAGTCGTTACAACGCCGGCTTCGTCGAGGATTTTGTCGAAGAATTCCCACGACTTTAAGCCGTCAGGCGTTTTTGCCCATATGTAAGGCGCGTTCTCGCCGCCGTATACGGTAAGACCCGCTTCGGTGAGCGCCGCGCGGATAATCTTCGCGTTTTCGAGGTAGTAAGCGATCGCCGCCTTTGTCTCGCGCCGGCCGTCCTCGCTGTACACAGCCTCAGCTGCGCGCTGGATCACGTAAGGCACGCCGTTAAACTTTGTGCACTGACGGCGGTTCCAAAGCGAGTTGAGCTCCGTGCCGTCAATTTTAAGCGTGTGCGGCACAACGGTATACGCGCAGCGCGTACCGGTAAAGCCCGCAGTCTTGGAAAAACTCCTAAACTCGATCGCTACTTCCTTCGCGCCCTCGATCTCGTATATGCTGTGGGGAACGTCGGGGTTTGTGATAAACGCCTCGTACGCGCTGTCGTAAAGAATTACCGCGCCGTTCTCCTTCGCGTACTCGACCCACGGCTTTAACTGCTCTCTCGTCGCCGCCACGCCCGTGGGGTTGTTCGGGAAACAAAGGTAAATTATGTCAACCTTTTCCTTTGGGAGCTCCGGCATAAAGCCGTTTTCCTCGGTGCAGGGCATGTAGTAAAGGTTCGTCCAATGCTCACCCACGTAGTCGCCCGCGCGTCCCGCCATCGCGTTTGTGTCAACGTACACGGGGTATACGGGGTCGCACACCGCGACCTTGTTGTCTACCGAAAATATGTCGCCGATGTTGCCGCAGTCCGATTTCGCGCCGTCGGAAACGAATATTTCGCTGATGTCTATGTCGATGCCGCGTGATTTGTAGTCGCACTCGGCTATCTTCGAGCGCAGGAAGTCGTAGCCCTGCTCGGGGCCGTAGCCGTGGAAACCTTCGGCTGTACCCATTTCGTCAGCGGCAGCCTTCATAGCCTTTATGACCGCGGGCGCGAGCGGCTTTGTAACGTCGCCTATGCTCATTTTGATAAGCTCTCTGTCGGGGTGCGCGGCGGCGAATTCCTCCGCCTTGCGCGCTACCGTTGAAAAAAGATACGCTCCCGGGAGCTTTAAGTAATTGTCGTTTATCTTTGCCATTGTTATGTCTCCTTTTTTATATTTCATATTATGTTTATATAATTTTAATATCGTGGTATGTTGTCGTAGGGGCGACCCTCGCGGTCGCCCGTTAGCCTCCCTTGTTAAAGGGAGGGGGACCGCCGAAGGCGGTGGAGGGATTCATTGCGAAAATACCAGAAAAGGAATCCCCCAGTCGCGCTACGCGCGCCAGCCCCCTTCACTACGGCGTTTGTTGCTTCGCAACACGCCTACAACACGCTATGCGTGTTGTTCACTTTGACAAGGGGGCCTTTCGTGGGTTCTCCCCTACGACGGCAATATTACACCTCAATTTCCCCGTCGAACACAAACGCGGCGGGACCGGTCATATACACGGCGTTTTCCTGTTCGTCGTACTTTATATGCAGCGTGCCGCCCAGAAGAACGAGGTCTGCCTCATTATCGGTAAGACCGTTTAAGTACGCCGCGACGAGCGTTGCGCACGCACCCGTGCCGCAGGCGAGCGTCTCGCCCGCGCCGCGCTCCCACACGCGCATTTTTATTGTGCGCCTGTCAACTATCTGTGCAAACTCGGTGTTGATGCGTTTCGGGAACAGCTTGTGGTTTTCAAAATGCGGTCCGATTTTCTCTATTTCAAGGCTGTCCGTATCGTCTATAAAAGTCACGGCGTGAGGGTTGCCCATTGACACGCCCGTCACCTTGTACGTCTTACCGAGAACCTCCACGTCCTCGCTTATAAAGCGTTCCTTGTCGGAGTCGATCGGTATGTTCTTCGGCACAAGCTCGGGACTTCCCATATTCACCGTCACGCTCTCCACCCTGCCGTCCTTTACGTTCAGGTCGAGGATTTTTATTCCCGCGAGCGTTTCAAGCGTCACGCGCGTCTTATCGGTAAGCCCTCTGTCGTACACGTACTTACCCACGCAGCGCGTCGCGTTGCCGCACATTTCAGCCTGCGAGCCGTCACTGTTATACATGTCCATACGGAAATCCGCCTTGTCGGACGGGCAAATCAAAACAAGACCGTCAGAGCCTATTCCGAAATGGCGGTCGCTTACCTTTTTCGCGGTCGCGTTTATGTCCTCCACTTTTTCCTCAAAGCAGTTGACGTATATGTAGTCGTTGCCCGCGCCGTGCATCTTTGTGAATTTGAATTTATTCATATAACCACCCCTGTGAATTTTTTATATGCCCAATATTTGTCTCGCCGTATCTATAAATTTCGCGCCGGTGTCCATACTTCGCTTTTGTATAAAGCGGTGTGCCGCCTCCTCCGTCATGGCATGGTTTTCCATCAGATACGCCTTCGCGCTGTCTATTATCTGCTTTTCCTCGTCGGTTCGCTGTCTGCGGTGCTTTGTCCGCTCTATCATTCCGACGAAAGTTTCTATCGCGTTTAAAAGTATCTGTCGGTTTATCGGCAGCGTCACGACAAATATGTCCTGATTGTATATGTCTGAGCTGTGCTCGGCTTTTACTATGCTTATCAGCTTGTGTCTGCCCTCTATATCCTCATACACCTCGTCAGCCACGCCGTCGGGCAGCTTGTAGCCCATGATTATAAGCGTTTCGTCCATGCCTGACAATGTACGTATCAGCTCTGCTCTCGACCGGCACACGGCGCATACGTCGTAGCCGCTCGCGTCGAGCATTCTTCTTATTTTTTCCGCCGTTTCGACGCGCGAAAAGGCGAGCGCTATACGCCTCACCGTATACCACCTCCATTACAATATTATTTTAATCAATATTGTATGAGGTAATTTTCCACTTCCCAACTGTTTATCGTGCGGCGGTACGCGTCGTACTCCTTAGCCTTGGCGTTGAGGTAGCTCGTCACAAATCTCGCGCCCAAAAGCTCGGTCATAAACGCTGACTGTTTCGCAATTCTTATCGCCTCGTTAAGGCTTATCGGCAGCTTTCTTATGCCGAGAGCCTCGCGTTCCCTGTCGGACAGCGTGTAGATGTTCACGTCTATTCCCGACTGCAGCTTTTCGCTGTTCTTTATGCCCTCAATACCCGCCTTTAAGCACGCGGCAATTGCAAGGTACGGGTTTGCCGTGGAGTCGGGCGAGCGCAGTTCAACGTACGGCGCGCCTGTTTTCGCGGCTCTCGGTACGCGCACGAGCAGACTTCTGTTGTTTTCCGACCACGAAATGTAGCACGGCGCCTGAAAACCCGGTATGAAACGCTTGTAGGAATTTACGGTCGGGTTTGTAAGACACGCCATGTCGGGCGTGTATTTTAAAAGTCCGGCTATAAACTGCTTTGCCGTTTCGGACAGCTTTTCGTTTTCGGCGAACACGTTTTCCCCGTCCTTCATCAGAGCCATTTTAAGGTGCATACCGCTGCCCGCGACGCCCTCTATGGGTTTCGGCATAAACGTCGCGTGAAGTCCGTTGCGTTTCGCAATCGTCTTTACGACGGTGCGGAAGGTGACGAGACGGTCGGCTGTTACGAGCGCGTCGTCGTGACGGAACGCTATCTCGTGCTGTCCGGGCGCTTTCTCGTGGTGCGACGTTTCTATTTTGTAACCCATCTCTTCAAGAGTAAGGCATATCTCACGGCGGCAGTTCTCGCCGTTGTCAAGCGGCGCAAGGTCGAGGTAGCCGGCGTTGTCGTGCGGTTCAAGCGTCGGCACGCCGCGCTCGTCGGTGTTGAACAGGAAAAACTCGCACTCGGGTCCTATTTCGAGCGTATACCCCATATCCGCGGCTTCCTTTATAACCTTTTGCAGAATGTAGCGGGGGTCGCTTTCAAGGCGCGTGCCGTCCGGCTTGTACACGTCGCATATGAAACGCGCAACCTTGCCCTGATGCGGTCTCCATGGGAAAATCGTAAACGTGTCAAGGCACGGGCGCAGATAAAGGTCGCTCTCCTCGACCGTGACAAAGCCGTCGATAAGAGAGCCGTCAAACATACAGCGTCCGTCGAGCGCGTCCTCGAGCGCGGACGTGGTAATGGCGAGATTGCGCATATTGCCGAGTATGTCGGTAAACTGGAGACGGACAAATCGCACGTCCTCTTCGTCTATCAGCCTCAAAATATCCTGTTTATTCATGACAGCACGTTCCTTTCTTTCCCGTTCTTCAAAAAAAGCGCTTCTTCACCACCGAAGAAACACCTTTGTCTCGCATTTAATTTTAGCATAGGGGGATTTATTTGTCAAGGCTTTTTTGTACGGGAGAGGGATGTGTGTCCGATATGTAAAAGTATTTTCGTTGAATTGTAAAATAAAACAAATAAGCCGCCCCACAATTCCACAAATAGGGCGGCTTTAAAGTTGTTCTTTTGGCGGAACGGTCAAAACCGCTCCCTTGTTATTTTTACTATATCATATGATTTTAATTTTGTCAATATTTCTTTTTGAGAAGTATGCCTATGCCGCAGGAATCGCCGTTTGGGCAAACGGTGAGAACGCCGTCGTTTACTTCCGCTTTAACGTCCGTATCAGAATACACGTCCGTAATATCACACTCCCCTACCGGCACGGATATTTTACTCGGCGCGTTTTTGAATGTGTGTATTACGCAAATCGCGGCGTTGTCGTTTACGCGGACGACCGCCTGATACCCTTCGGGGTGGCGGTACGACGTCAGATTTTCGCGGTAAATACGCGTAAAGCCGTTTTTGATTACGGGCGCGGCTTTTTTGTAAAACGCTATGCCGCCGTCTATCGCTTTCCACTGCGCGTCCGACAAATCGGTTACGTCGCCCGACAGACACATTCTGCCCAAAAACGCAGCCGACACGCTGTAGGCAATCCTTTTCACGGTGTCGCTTTTTCTTATAACGCACCATATCTGACTTTGACGCGGCAGTATCGCGCGGTGCAGATTTGCGGCGATTATCGGTATTTCAACGCACTCGTGCGCGTCCGAAAACGACGCCATTGACGAGAGCGCCATAAACGACGGTTCGAGCCTTCCGCCGCCCGACGCGCAGTTTTCAATCACAATTCCGTCGATTTCACGTTTCATTTTTTTGAAAAATTCCTGCCCCGCGAGCTGGTTAAGGCGCAGCCCCTCGCCGAGACTGTCATCGTTATCCACGCCTATGCCTATCGTTTCGTTGTGGTCGACCTTTATGTACTCAAACCCGTTTTTCTTCATAAAATCTATGACGCGCTCCGTGAGATACGACTTCACCCACTCGTCGTTCATATTCCAGAAACGGCGGTTCACGGTCGTGAGCGTCACGCCGTCGCGCTTTAAGAGATGCTCCTCGTTACGGTACGCACGCGACCTCTCGCCCACGTTCTCAATCTCAAACCATATGCCCGCCTTCATGCCGTGCGACTTTATAAGGTCGGCGGTCGCTTTTATCCCGTCGGGAAAAAGCGTCGCGGACGGAACGTAGTCGCCCATGCTTATGTCCCACCTCACGCCGTCCTCCTTGAACCAGCCGCAGTCAATCACAAAATAGTCTATTCCTTTTCCGTTTATTGCGTCAAGTATAGCGGCGATATTTTCGTGCGACGGGCTGCCCCATGTGGTGCAGTACTCGTTAAATATCACGGGCAGACTTTCCTCGCTTTCGGGAACGTCGAGCGCATCCTCCTGCGCCTCGTTAAGACACGCGGCTATATCGTCAATATTGCCCTTGCAAACGCTTATAACCGCGTCGGGCGCGGTGAACGTTTCACCCGCTTTTACTGTTTTCATCCAGTGTCCGAACTCACGGTCGGCAAGTCCGCCCGATATGCCCACGCCGTCGTCGGCGCGTGTAATTTCTGTCTGCCACGACGACGGACAGCCTATCCTCGCGCCCCAAATCAAGCCGTTTTGAGTGTCCTCGACGGCTATGAACGGTATGTAATTCTTCGCGGGCATCGAGCCAACCTGCCCGAAACGCACACTTTTATAATGCCCCATTGTCCAGCTGTCCTCAAGCAGCAAATCCTCAAGCGATTCCGTTACAAGCCGCGCCTCCATGCTCCATTTTGAGCGCAGACGGTGGAACTTCAGCGTGTTTTCTCCCGCGCCCTCGATATACGGCGATATGCCGCACAGCGCGAACGACGACAGCATTTCAAGCTTTACGTCGTTTCCCGAATTGTTTGTAAGTTCGGTACGTACTGTAAGGTAACGTCTGCCCTCTTTGTGCGCGAGCGTGTGTTTGATTTCTATACCGTTTTCGGATTTCAGATATGTCACAACCGCGCTGTCCGAAACCTCGCGGCGATCAAATTTCACGGCGTACGAGTCGGGGCTTAACTTCATGCTCTCACCGCCGAGGTAGCTGCCGCCGTACACGCTCCCCGCTATCTTTACCTCCGCAAGCGGCATTACCCGTGCGCGGCGGTTTTTAAGCGTCGCGTCCGTGTCGGGCAGTATGCAAAGTCCCACCGCGCCGCTTTCCTCGTCAGTTATGTAGCGCGCCGTTACCGCGCCGAATTTCTTTTCAAAAATATTTTCTTTCATAATTTTACCTGAACAAATTTACTATATTATTTAACGCTCCGAATGAAATGAGCGACATTATAAGTCCGGCTGTCATTACGCCGAGCGCAATAAACAGGAATGATTTTTTCGGTTTGAGTCCGAACATCACGGCAAGCAGGCTGCCCGTCCACGCGCCCGTTCCGGGAAGCGGTATCGCAACGAACAGAAACAGTCCGAGGTAGCCGTATTTTTCTATCTGCTCCGAATGTTTCATCGCCTTGTTTTTCATCCACTCGGGGAATTTTTTAAGGTGTTTCGTCTTACCCATCCACTCGAATATACGTTCTATAAACAGCAGTATGAACGGTATCGGCAGAAGGTTTCCGAGTACAGCCGCGATATACGTCGGCACAAGGCTTGTGTGCAGCAAAAGCGGCGCGATAAGTATACTGCCCCTCAGTTCCAAGATAGGTATCATTGAAATTATAAATATTATAAACTCGCCCGACAGCGAATTTTTAAGTCCGTCAACTATTACGTTTACCAAGCCGTCCATCGGTTGTCCTCCTTTAATTATGTGATTAACATATCATATTGAATTATACAATTTTACAGACCGTTCGTCAAGTAAAAGTATTGCATCCTATAACTCTAATTTTGTGTGGAAAAGATTTTGATGTTGAAATTTCTCAAAAAGATTGGGTTTGAACATTGGCAAAACGGGCAAAGTTGGTGATTTGAAAGTGCGTTTTTTACTGCACTGTTTTATAAAACTTTACACTTCTTTTATAAAAATCTGCACATTGTTTATAAAACATTATGGTAAATTGCTATAAAATCACTTCCTTTCTACACTGCGCAAAACTACGTTTTGCTATGCTCCAACTTTCAAACAAGTTGTTCATTTTCAGACGCAAAAAGAGCAGGTAATCTTTTCAGACTATCTGCTCGGTGATGCCGCCGATGGGCGGTGGGTATTAAGTTGTAGCTTACATCATCTTTTCACAGTCGATTCCGTAAATTCGTATTTCCTGAGAATTCTTCCAAATATCAAGCATACGGTAATGCCCGCAATACCCAGAATAAACATAACAAGGGCAGCACCGAAGCCTTTTCTCACTCCAAATATCCTTGCCAACAATCCGGCCGAATTTGTTTGTGCCATCAACGGCTCACAAACTTTATCCACCATGAATCCGCCAACAAAAGTACCGATAGGAATGGTAAAAAACTGCATTGTGTTCCGACAGGAATAAACTCGCCCCTGCATTTCCGCCGGAATGGTATTGCGCAGGATTACATCGAGGTTGGCACTCATTATGGGAACAACCGACCACCCAATGATTTGAGCAATACACCATCATATTGGCGTCCGTGTAAATGCAAGAATGAAATTTTCTGTACCCAGAGAAAACAACATTGTCAGAAAAATAACCCGAATGCGATTTTTAGGTGCAGGAAGTATAGTTGCCGCTAAACTTCCCATTAACGTTGCGATTCCAGCGCACGACGTGACGATACCTAACACTGCTTTTCCACCATTTTCACGAGAAAGCACATAAGGGGGAAGCGCAGCGTCAAACGCAGAAGCTACAAAGTTTACTCCTGCAAGAAACAGTATCAGCCAAAGGATCAGACCATTTTGACGCAGATAAGATAGACCGGCTTTTGCGCTCGATAAAACGGTCTCCTTTGAACCGTCTAAGCGTTGCGTTTCCAATGATGGAATATGCACACAGACCGCCAATGCCACAAAAGCTACAATAAAGGTCGCAAGATCCACGCCGATTACGCCGTCCATTCCTATAACCGCATAAAGTGATGTTGCAATTACAGGATGTAAAATCGTGACAAGTGAGTTTGAAAACGAGCGCAGACCACTTGTCCTTTGATATTGCTCTTTAGGTGTGATTAGTGTCATTGTTACTTCGCCGGCGGGTTGCTGTACCGTATTCATCAGGCCACTCACCACATTCAACACATACATATGAATGGGTAACAACGAATTCGTTTTTAATAAAACAAGAACCAGAACGGAACAACCGGCAGCGAATGTATCACAGACAAGCATTGTTCGTTTTTTATCCCATCGATCAGAAAGAGTTCCGGCAAAAATGCTCAGCAATACATATGGTGTATAGGAACATATGGACAGAAGCGCTGTTTGCAAAGCTGAGCCGTGTTTTTCGTATAACCATAATGTCAGTGCGAAACCTGTCATGGCACTGCCAAGCTGGGAAAGAGACTGCGTTGACCATAGGATTAAAAATGTTTTCATTTGTTTATAGTTATTCTTCATTTTGACTTTGCTCCTTTGATTTATTGTCGTTTATCAAAATTGCAAAGTCTGAGGATGCGGGATTAAATCCCATTTCGCTCCATACAGTATCCTCAAACCTTGCATGGAGCAAAAGCAATCGCTAAAAACATAGTTACCTCCCTAACCTAATTTATCGTTCTGTCCGCTTATGGAAAGATTGTATCATACTCACCGCAAAAAATCAATACGGCGGTCAATTTTTGCGCTTGCCGCTTGTTAGCGATTTTTTGATATTTTTCAATTCAATTTCGTCGCGAAATTTCAATATTATGATACATTCAACACAATTTAAGAGTTATAGGTATTGCATTGATTTCATTTTGGGAGTATAATAAAAATACGGAGGGATATTATGAGAATTATCGGTATAGATTACGGCGACGCGCGCGTCGGCATAGCGGTGAGCGACCTGCTCGGCATTACGGCGCAGGGCGTTAAGACGGTAAAAAACACGGGTATAAAACATCTTCTCGGCGAGATCGGAGCCGTTATAAACGAGTACAAGCCCGAAAAAATAGTGATAGGTCTGCCGAAAAACATGGACGGCAGTGAAGGTTTCCGCGTAGACGCCACACGCGATTTCGCGGAAAAGCTAAAAACGATATACAAAGGTGAAATCGTGTTCTGGGACGAGCGTCTTTCGTCAATGGGCGCGGAGAGATACTTAAACGAAACAAACACACGCGGCAAAAAGCGCAAGGCGGTGCTTGACACTGTTGCCGCGTGTATAATTCTTGAGGGTTATCTTTCGGCGCATCCAATCTGATTACCTGTGTGCGCCGAGTATTTTTTCCGCGTTTTCCACGCGCTCCTTTGTCGGCGGGGCGACGCCCGTAAGCGGGTACGGTATGCCGAGCGACTTCCATTTCGCTGCGCCGAGCGTGTGATACGGCAGTACCTCCACCCTTTCGACATTACCGAGCGTGTCTATAAATTCACGGAGTTTTTTCAAATAATAATCGTCGTCGGTTTTGTCCGGCACAAGCACGTGTCTTATCCACACGGGCTTTTTTATTTCCGACAAATATCTTAGCATATCGCGTATGTTTTCGTTGCCCCTGCCGGTAAGCTCTTTGTGGCGGTCACTGTCGATATGCTTTATATCAACAAGAAAAAGATCTGTTAAGTCCGCAAGACGGCGAAATTTTGAAAAGAACGGTTCTTCACGCGTAAACGGCGCGCCGCTTGTGTCAACGCAGGTGTGGACGTTTTCCTTTTTCAGCTTTTCAAAAAACTCGATTAGAAAGTCAATCTGCATAAGCGGCTCGCCGCCGCTTACCGTAACGCCGCCCTCGCGTTTCCAGTACGGGCGGTAACGCAGCGCTTTTTTCACAAGCTCGTCCGCGTCGGTAAGCGTTCCCGCCGTCATGTTCCATGTATCGGGGTTGTGGCAGTACACGCAGCGCATGGGACAGCCCGAGAAGAATATTACGTACCGTATGCCGGGCCCGTCGACCGAGCCGAAACTTTCGAGAGAGTGAATGTATCCTTTCATTGTTGTTCCTTTCACTGTGTAAAAATAAAAAGCCGCATATTGCAGCATTGTAGGGGCGACCCTTGCGGTCGCCCGCTATGTATGGCTCCCCTTGAGGGGAGCTGTCGCCATAGGCGACTGAGAGGTGGCTTTTTAATTTTCATTGCCACCTCTCCGTCATCGCTCTGCGATGCCACCTCTCCTCAAGGAGAGGCTTACTTAATGCAACGGGCGACCGCAAGGGTCGCCCCTACGTTCTCGTTATTGTCACAGGCGGGCGAACACAGTTCGCCCCTACGTTTTACAATGTTTTATGGCATGTTCTCGCGATAACGTCGCGCTGCTGTTCCTCGGTGAGATCGATAAATTTAACGGCGTAGCCCGACACGCGAATCGTGAAATTCGCGTACTCCTCTTTTTCGGGATGCTCCATCGCGTCTATCAGCTTTTCCGTGCCGAACACGTTCACGTTGAGGTGATGCGCGCCCTGGTCGAAATATCCGTCGAGCACGTCCACAAGCTTTAACTTTCTCTCGTCGTCGCTGTGACCGAGCGCGTCGGGCGAGATGGTCTGCGTGTTCGATATGCCGTCGAGCGCAAACTCGTAGGGCAGCTTTGCGACCGAATTGAGCGACGCCAGAAGTCCGTTTTTCTCCGCGCCGTAAGACGGATTCGCGCCCGGTGAGAGCGGCTCGCCGTCCTTTCTGCCGTCGGGCATACTCGCGGTAGCCTTACCGTACACAACGTTCGACGTGATTGTCAGTATCGAGGTCGTCGGCTCGCTGTTGCGGTAGGTGCGGTAATGCTTTATCTTTTCTATAAATGTCTTTAAAAGCCACACTGCTATATCGTCGGCTCTGTCGTCGTCGTTGCCGTAACGCGGGAAGTCGCCCTCGGTCACGAAGTCGCAGATTATACCGTCCTCGTTTCTCACGGGTTTTACCTTCGCGTACTTTATAGCGCTCAGCGAATCAACAACGTGCGAAAAGCCCGCTATACCCGTGGCGAACGTGCGCCTTACGTCGGTGTCGATGAGCGCCATCTGCGCAGCCTCGTAGTAGTATTTGTCGTGCATATAGTGAATTACGTTAAGCGTGTTCACGTACGTTTTCGCGAGCCACTCCATCATGTCGCAGTAACGCTCTATAACCTCGTCGTAGTCGAGTACGTCCGACGTTACCGGTCTGTACGCCGGCGCGACCTGCTGACCCGTTTTCGCGTCGCGTCCGCCGTTTAACGCGTAAAGCAGACACTTCGCGAGGTTTGCTCTCGCGCCGAAGAACTGCATTTCCTTGCCCGTTTCCGTCGCGGACACGCAGCAGCAGATAGAATAGTCGTCGCCCCATACCGGACGCATAACGTCGTCGTTCTCGTACTGAACGGAGCTTGTCTTTACCGAAATGTACGCGGCGTATTGCTTGAACGTTTCGGGTAATTTGGACGAGTACAGCACGGTGAGGTTCGGTTCGGGCGACGGACCCATGTTCTCCAGCGTGTGGAGGAAACGGAAGTCGGTCTTTGTCACCATATGTCTGCCGTCCTGTCCTATGCCGCCCATTTCGAGCGTCGCCCATACGGGGTCGCCGGAAAAAAGCTGATTGTAGGAGTCGGGACGCGCGAATTTAACCATACGGAACTTCATTACGAGGTGGTCGATAAGTTCCTGCGCCTCCTGCTCGGTGAGTATGCCGCGCTTTAAATCGCGCTGAATGTATATGTCCAAAAATGTCGATACTCTGCCGACGCTCATCGCCGCGCCGTTCTGCGTCTTTATCGCCGCGAGGTAGCCGAAGTAGAGCCACTGCACCGCTTCCTTCGCGTTCGTCGCCGGCTTTGAAATGTCGTAGCCGTAGATTGCAGCCATTTCCTTCATCTGACCGAGCGCTCTGTGCTGCATCGTGATTTCCTCGCGCAGACGGATTATGCCGTCGGTCATAACGCCGAAACCGCAGTCGTTAAAGTCACGCGTCTTCATTTCCATGAGGTAGTCGACGCCGTAAAGCGCGACGCGCCTGTAATCGCCGACGATACGACCCCTGCCGTACGTGTCGGGAAGTCCCGTTATTATCTTGTTTTTTCTGACCGCGCGCATCTCGGGCGTGTACACGTCGAACACGCCTTGATTGTGGGTTTTGTGGTAATCGTTAAATATCTTGTGCAAATCCTCCGAAGGCGTGTAGCCGTACATTTTGAGCGACTCCTCAGCCATTCGTATACCGCCGTACGGCATGAAGGCACGCTTTAAAGGCTTGTCCGTCTGCAAGCCGACTATCTGCTCCAAATCCTTCATACTCTCGTCGATGTAGCCCGGTCCGTAAGCCGTGAGCGACGATACGACGCTTGTCTCCATATCGAGTACGCCGCCCTTCGCGCGTTCCTCCTTCTGGAGTTCTTTCAGCTTTCCCCAAAGCTTATTTGTCGCGTCGGTCGGGGGCGCGAGAAAGCTCTCGTCACCGTCGTAACGCTCGTAATTTTTCTGAATGAAACTGCGGACGTTTATCTCCTGCGTCCACTTACCGTCCTTAAACCCTTCCCATGCGGGCTGCAATTTTTCTGACATGGCACTTTCCCTCCGCTTTTTTTATAACCACCGTATATAGCGGTTTGCACCGCCGATTTCTCTCGTTTTATCCAATATATTGATAATTATTCCTTTTGATTATACTAACATTATTGTCGCCAAAAGTCAAGATTATTCCAGAAATATATGCCCGCGTTTTCGTAGAATTTACACGGATAAATTTGTCTTTTATTGGTCAGTTTTGCTTTCGCACAATCGTGTAGTCGTCGCCGCGCCGGTAATACGGACACGCGTCGTTTTTGCCGTACACAAAACGGTACATCTCGTCCTCGTCGAGATCCATCGCGCACGCATAGTACTCGTATTCATCGTCGTAGTAATAGTTCATGCAGTCCTCGCAGTTTGTTTGCATAGCTTAACACCTCGCGGTTATTGTAACATATTTCCATACGCAAAACAACACATAAAGAATAAATAAGCAATTTTTTGATTTTGCCGCGCGCGGTATTGACTTGACGGTCGTAATGCTGTACAATACATAAGCGGCATACGCGGCAAAAAATACGCATAAAATAAACTATGATTTTCGGAAGGAACGGAAGAATGGGAATTTTTGAATTGTTCGTGCTGGCGGTCGGTCTGTCGATGGACGCTTTCGCGGTGTCCGTCTGCAAGGGGCTGTCGCTCGGCAAAATAAACATAAAGCATATGCTTACGGCGGGCGCGTGGTTCGGCGGTTTTCAGGCGTTGATGCCGCTTGCGGGCTATCTGCTCGGAACGCGTTTCGCGGGATTTGTCGATATGTACGACCACTGGATCGCGTTCGCGCTGCTCGCGATAATCGGTCTTAACATGATACGCGAGGCGATTTGGGGCGGCGATGAGGACGTTGACGCGTCAATGGGCATTAAAACGATGTTCCTTATGGCTGTCGCGACGAGCATTGACGCGCTCGCGGTCGGCGTGACGTTCGCGTTTCTGGACGTGGCTATCGTTCCCGCGATACTGTTTATCGGCTGCGTCACGTTTGTACTCAGCGCCGTCGGCGTTAAGGTCGGCAGCGCGTTCGGCTACCGCTACAAAAATAAAGCCGAGATTTGTGGCGGCGCGATACTCGTACTGCTCGGCGTGAAGATTCTGCTCGAAGGTCTCGGCGTGTTTTAAAATTTAAAAACGTACCCTCGCGGGTACGTTTTTTTATTCGTTTATTTTTTTGAGCAGTTCGTCTATGTTTATCGGTTTTTCAAAAAATCCGTTCATTTCACATTCAACCGTTTTCCTGCGTTCCTCGGACAGCAAATTCGCGCTGCAGGCGAAGATTTTAACCGTTTTCGCGTCGCTCCTGTCGAGTGCGCGTATCGTCTCCGCAGCCTCGAAACCGTCCATTTCCGGCATCAGCAAATCCATAAGTATAATACCGAACTCTCCGACCGAAGAGTTTTTGAACTTTTCGAGCGCGACTTTGCCGTTTTCGGCAAGCTCCGTTTCAAAGCCGTTTTCACGCAGCAGCTCCGTTATGATTTCGCCGTTAAGCTCGTTGTCCTCAGCTACAAGTATTTTCGGTCTGACGCTCCCCGTCTCTTCTTCAAGAATATTTTTCGTCTCGCTCTTGTCGGTGACGGACGCGGCAAACGTAAACTTAAACACGCTGCCCTCGCCCTTACGGCTCTCAAACGTCAAATCGCCGCCCATAAGCATTGCCAGCCGACGGCTTATCGGCAAGCCGAGACCCGTACCCTGGTTACCCTTGGAAACGGTGTCAAGTTCCTGCGCGAACGCGTCGAAAATATGCTTTTGAAATTCCTCGCTCATACCCTTTCCGTTATCCGTCACCGTCACGGACGTGAGCGCCTTGCCGTCCTTCGTCATTTCCTGCGTCACACCAAGCGTCACGCTGCCGCCGTTTTTCGTGAATTTGCGGGAATTGTCGAGAAGATTTAGGACAACCTGCTGAATACGTACCTCGTCGCATATTACATACGGATATTTCAAATCACAGTCGGAGGTGTATTTTATGCCCTTATCGGACATCGCGCTTTCGGCTATCGAACTGACCGTTCCGAACACAAGCTGCAAATCCACGGGACGCAGCACAAGTTCGAGATTATCGTTTTGCAGGTTCGACATATCAAGCATATCGTTCACGAGCGACAGAAGATACTTCGCGGTCATTGTCGATTGCTTTAAGTAGTCGCGCATACGCTCCGTGTCGTCCGCGGTACGCGACATGAGATAGTTAAGACCGATAAGACCGTTTAAGGGCGTTCTGATTTCATGGCTCATGGTGGACAAAAACTGCTTTTTAACCTTCGCGTCCGCCTTGCTTTCGGCTATGCGTATGTGCTGCCGTATAAGCAGCGCGCCGAGAACGAGTATAATCGCCATAAGCGCCGCAAGCGCGCTCGCTGCGTAGCGGTAACGGTAGAGAACGTCGGAAATCGTGTATTTGTACTGATTTTCCATTATGCCCTGTATCGTAAAGCTGCCCACCTCGTCGCCTGTCATATTGTCTATAGCCTTATCCAAAATATTTATAAGCACGCGTCCCTCCTCGGGCGGCGTACCCTCGCCCCCTCCGAATGCGACAACAGCCGAAAAACAAAGCTGGTCGTCAAGTCCGAGAACGGGAATGACCTTCATCTTCTCGTATATGGGCTTTGACATCCAATATTCCGCGACGTACTGATTTTGTATCATAAGATCAGCCCCGCCCTCGTTTACCGCGTCAAAGCACGCCGAGGTCGAAGGGTAGTCCACTATTTTAAAATTCGGGTACGCCTCGCCCAGCACCTTCTTTATGGTCTGCGAGCCGGTGGAAATCGCTATGGAAAGCTCCGCGTCGTATCTGAATTCAAGTCCGTTACGCGCAACGACGACTTTCCGCGACGAAAGGTAAGGGTTGCTCATCAGTATACCGCGGGCGGCTTGATTTTCCTTATTGTATTCGACGCTCGACACGAGGTCGAAACCGCCGTTTAAAAGATAGTCGTATGTAACGTCGCCGGTCGGGAGTGGCACGTAGTCAAAATTCAGTCCTGTAACGGAGCTTATATGGTCGAATATGTGGCGCGATATACCGCCGAACTCTCCGTTGTCGGTCTCGAACGAAATCGGGATCCTGTCACGGACGTAACCTATTTTGACAGACCGGTGAGAGGATATGTACTCCTCTTCCTCGGGAGTGAGCTCTATGCCTTCGGCAAAGCACACCGACCGCAGTGAAAAAAGCGCGGCGAAAATAATACATACCGCCGACACAAGTCTCAACAGCTTTTTCATGCTTTTACCCTCCCGTTTACCCGTTTCATTCGTATAATATCATAATTACAGTATAGACCGCTTATCGCGTATTTGTCAAGAGTATACCGATAATTTTACGAGTTTAAAAAAAGAAAAACGCGGCACAAACGCGCCGCGTATAATTTTATTCTCTTGTCCAAAGCTCCTGGAACAGCGTCGAGTAATCGGTGTCGCCCTCTTTTATGAAGTTTATCGCCGTTCGGGGGTGCATGTTCAGAAGTCCCGTTATAAGATAGGGAACGTCGTAGCCCCATACCGTCGTTTCGCGGAGCTTAAGCATCTCCGTCTGGATAAAGCGAAGTATCGGGTCGAGTCTGTAACGCGGGTTTTTAAGAAAACCGATAAGCGCCTCCATAGCGCAGTTACCTGCTCCGCGTCCGAGAGAGCAGACGGTCGCGTCAAGCATACTCGCTCCGCGTGACACAGCCTCGATCGTGTTCGCGAACGCAAGCTTTTGATTGTCGTGCGCGTGAACGCCTATAATCTTGCCGTACTTCTGACCGTACTCGTAGAACATATCACAAAGCTCGCGCATTTCCTCGGGGTAAATCGCGCCGTAGCTGTCTACCATATAAATCATATCCACGCCCTCGCTCTTGCCGATAAGGTCGAGAGCCTGACGCACGTCGCTTTCGCTTGCCGTCGAGATAGCCATGATGTTTATGCTCGTCTCGTAGCCCTTGTTATGGCAGTATTCAGCCATATCAATCGCTGCGGGAATTGTGTTTATGTACGTCGCGACGCGAACAACGTCTATGACGCTGTCCTTCTTGTCGATAACGTCGCGTTCGAGATTTGTTCTGCCCACGTCAGCCATGACGGATATTTTAAGACCCGTGTCGTTGTCGCCGACGATCGCGCGTATATCCTCTTCCTTGCAGAACTTCCACTTTCCGAACTTGCTCTCGTCGAAAATGTCGTTCGACGCCTTGTAGCCGAATTCCATGTAATCAACTCCGGCTTTTACGTTCGTCTCGTAGAGTTTTTTCACGAACTCGTCCGTGAAATAAAAATCGTTGACCAGTCCGCCGTCGCGGATAGTCGCGTCCATGACCTTTATGTCGGGTCTGTAGGACATAATGTTTCCTTGTTTCGGTGCCATTTTAAAATTCCTCCTACCGTACTACATTTTACCGCTTACCGCGGCAATTCCTTGCAACGCGCAAAGACAATCAGTATTATAGCACACGCAAACAAAAAAATCAAGCCCCGTCACAATTTTATTTTATCCGATAAAAAACGGCGTTTTCACGCCGTTTTTGTCAATATTTTTCAACAAGTCTTTTGTATTCCTCATCCGTAATCGGCATCACCGTGCCGTGGCGGTAAATCATGTCAAAATCCATAGGCGGCGGCGACATAAAAACGCCGCGCGCTATATCGTCCGTCACGAACGGCTTGTAGCCCTCTTTCCTCGCGTAATTGTCGAGCATAAGGCACCACTTGTTTTCGCCGTGGTACTTGAATATCGTCGGACCTTCAAAGCCGAACACCGACGCGCCGTTCTCGCCGTTTATCGTGTACGTCTCAACGTCCTCCCAGCCCTGTGAGAGCGACGCGCTTTTCATCATCGTTACCGCCTTGTGCGTCTCGTCCTTCGTGAAACGGTAGTAAACGCCGTCATGCTCCGTTATGCAGGTGTCGATCGCGCTTTCGGGGTTGTCTATGTAAATTTCGGGGTCGGTGAAGGTCTTGAAGTCCTTCGTGTACGACCTGTATACGCGCTCCTTCGCGTAGCCGTCAAACTCCGCCTGCGACGCCCAGTATACCATATACATACACTTTTCGCCGTCGTATATGCTCTCGGGAGCCCACGCGCAGCCCGCGTCGGGCGCGGCAATTTCCGTAAGACGCGCATCGCTCCAATTCACGAGGTCATCGCTCTCCCATACAACAATACTTCTCGAACCGTTTTGCTGACAGTTTATCCAGCAGTCGGGGTCGTCCTTTCTGTGGTAGATGCTGAGATCCGTGGCGATTATAAAGAATTTTCCGTCCGCGCCGCGCAGTATGAACGGGTCGCGCACGCCCTTTTCGCCTATATTGCTCGTTAAAACAGGCTTTTTGCCGTTGAGCGTTTTCCATGTTTTTCCGTCGGCTGACACGGAAAAATAAATCTGCTCCTCGTCAGCCGTCCGTTCCCTGCCGGAAAAATGCACAAACAAATATGCTCCCAATTTCTATTCCTCCAATATGTCGGTAGTGAGATTATCGACGTACATCGGCTTTGCCCACGTTGTGTAGTCGGCTTTAAATTCAAGCCCCGTAAGCGTTTTAACGTCCTTCGCCGTGCCTTCGTAAACCTTCGTTTCCTCGTCGTTCGTGTTATTCTTTACCGTGACCTTTATTTTACCCGTCGAGGGCGTGAAGTAAATACCGATGTGCGCGCCGTTCGATATAAGCTGATTTTCGAGCTTGTCGTTTACGTAGTTGCGGAGATATATCTTCGCCGCGCCCGCATCGCTCGTCAGTCTGCCGCCGACGGTTATCTCGTAGTTATCCCAGTCAAGGTAGTGCAGTTTGACCGTTTCCTTGCCGTTATCGCCGTAAAGCGCGAGGTCGGCAGTGCCGCCGGAGTTTGACGCGTAGAGGTCGAATGAAATATATATCGTTTGGTTGTCGGCGCACGTAAGCTTATTAAGATCGAGGTACGCCGCACCGCTTTTCGCGACGCTGTCCTTGTTCTCGTAGTCGGGCTGCACGCCCAGCACGTTATTGCCCGCGCCGTCCTTTGTGAGCGCGGCGTCGCCGCTGAGTTTAAACTTACCCGCGTCCTTTTCAAAATCGTTTGTCGCGTCCGCGACACTTGACACGAGCGTGTACGCTTTGCCGTCGTATTTTTCAGTTTCATCGGTTACGTGAACGCGCTTTTCGGCGGTGTGGTTAAGGCTCGGTGAGTGCGCATAAACCGTTACGTCTCCCCTTTCGCGAGCCGTCAGCGTACCGTTTTCGTCAACAGCCGCGACGCTTTCGTCCGACACGCTCCACTCGATCTCGCCGTTTAAGTCGGTTTCGCCCGTGTCTGTGTGGTACGCTGCCGTTTCACCGGCGGTCACAATGTCGTTTCCCGTGACCGTCATGTAAGAAACGTCAGCCGCTTTTAGCAGCTTTGCGGTATATCCCGCCGCGCTTTCGTCGAATTTACCCGACGCGTTCGTCTTAACGGCTTTGAGCGCGCCGTTTTCGTCGTAGAGCGCGACAACCGCGCCGACACACCTCTTTGCCGCCGCGTCGGAGTAACTGTACTCGCCCGTCGCCGCGTCGAATTTAAAATCGTCGTCCGCGCCCTTTATCACGTAGGTCGTAAGTGTGCCGGCTTTGAGCGTCGTTTTGAGCGTCGTGCCGCTAATTTCGGTCTCGCCCTTTATTTCCTTCCAATGCTCCGCCTTGTCGCCCGTTTCGTTGTTAGTGCGTATCTCGGTAACGTCGTTTCCGACATTGAGGAACGCCGACAGGTCGAACTCGTAATCAAAATCCTCCGTTCCTCGGTTTATCGCGACGATTTTTATATCGCCCGTCTCCTTGTTGTACGCCGCGAGCGTACCGTCCGACGACGCTATGATCGTATCGCCGGGGTTTATGTAGCGCGTAAACTGTCCGAAGAAGTAGTATTTATTCGATAATTCGAGCGTCTCCTTGTTATGGTCAGACATCGCGACGCCCCACAGTGATGAAGTCGGGTCAAGCGACGCGTCCGACTCGCTCTTTGTACCGTCGGGCGCGGTAAAATTGCTGTCACGGTGAAAATCGACTATGTCCCACATTACCCACGCGGCAGGCATCATGCCGTTCATGTCGAGGATAATTCTGTCGGCGAGGGCGAAACCGTCCCAGCCGCCGTCAACCTCGCTCATCCACAAATCCTTGCCCGCGCTCACAGCCGTTTCCTTAAGCTGTCTGCGCTGCGAGCCGCCGTAGGTGTGAGTGTCTATTCTGCCGAGCGCAGCCTTCGCCTCGTCGGTAAGCAGCGCGTAGTTCGCGACCGACTTATCTATGTCCGTTTCGTCCATACCCGCCACAAGCACGTCCGTAAGACCGTGGCTGTCAAGCGCACGGCGCAGCGCGGTGATTGTGTCCGACTGCGTTTTACCGGGCGAATAGTGCGCGCCCTCCTGTTTCGGGCTTAATGCGCCCCAGTAGGTCGTGTCAGGCTCGTTCATCGGCGAGTAGCTTTGGAATTTTATGCCGTACTCGTCGCGCATACGCTCCGTCACTTCGGCGATAAATTCCGTAAAGTCGCCGAGATATTTGGGGTTAAGGTTGTCGTCGCCCGCGTTTTCCGCGCCCGACGAGCAGAGCGAATTTGTCATGAACCACGGCGGCGAATTTGAAAACCCCTCAAAATAAATGTCGGGATTGGCCTTCATCGCCGCGAGCGCGATATTGCGCTGATTTTCGTCGGCTGTCATGTCGTATATTATATTGCCGTCGTCGTCGAAACCCACGGCATACGACGGTATTTTTGAGTCGGAGCGCGTTATGTGATTATGCTCCGGATTATCGCCGCCGCCGAGGTTGTAACGCGCTATGTCGAGCGAAAGACCGTCCTCGCCGAAAAACGCGTCCGCCGCTGCCGACGTAAGCTTTTCACTGTAACCGAGACGGTTCGCCCACCAGCACAAACTCGTACCCCAGCCCTGAAATCTGCCGCCGTTAAACGGCGACGCGTTCGAGGGGTCGAGACGCACTACCGTAACGTCGTCCGCCGACGCCGGCAGAACGGCAAGCGCGAATAAAACCGACGCGGCGGTCAGTACAGATATAATACGTTCTTTCATGGTTTGTACCCTTTCCGATTACACATTTGTCTCTGCCAAAAGCTTTTCAAGCCCCGCGAGTTTCACGCAGGTGGTAAGCACAACGCAAGCCTGCTTTAATTCCTCCGTTGACGGGAATGTCGGGGCTATGCGGATATTGCTGTCGTTGGGGTCTATGCCGTAGGGGTACGTCGCGCCCGCGCCCGTCATAACGACTCCCGCGTCTTTGCACAGGCTCACAACGCGCTTTGCGCAGCCCTTCGGTGTGTCAAGCGAAATGAAGTAGCCGCCGTTCGGACGCGTCCACTCCGCTATGCCGAGCGGAGCAAGCTCCGTGTCGAGCGCATCAAGCACAGTCTCAAATTTCGGGCGTATCACAGCCGCGTGCTTTTTCATATGTTCGAGCATACCGTCGAAATCGCCGAAAAACTTTACATGGCGGAGCTGATTTATCTTGTCGTGTCCTATCGTCTGTATTGTAAGCTGTTTCTTTATAAAGTCGAGGTTTGCCTTTGACGCGGCGATCGCCGCTATACCCGAGCCGGGGAACGTGACCTTCGAGGTCGAGCAGAACTTAAATACCATATCGGGGTTGCCCGCCTTCTCACACTCGTGGAGTATCTCGAGAATGTGATCCTGTCTGTCCTCGTATAAGTGATGTATGCAGTAGGCGTTATCCCAGTAAATGCGGAAATCCTTCGCCGCCGGCTTTAAAGCCGCGAAACGGCGCACCGTTTCGTCCGAATATGTAATGCCCGACGGGTTTGAATACTTCGGCACGCACCATATGCCCTTTATGCTCTCGTCCTTTGACACAAGTTCCTCGACCATGTCCATATCGGGTCCTTCGGCAGTCATAGGCACGTTTATCATCTCTATACCGAAAAACTCCGTTATCGCAAAATGTCTGTCGTAGCCGGGTACGGGGCAGAGGAATTTAACCTTGTCAAGCTTTGCCCACGGCGTAGAACCCATTACGCCGTGCGTCATTGAGCGCGCCACAGTGTCGTACATCACGTTAAGGCTCGAATTGCCGTATATTATAATCTGGTCTACGGGACACTCTATCATCGCGCTCAAAAGTCTTTTCGCCTCGATTATACCGTCAAGCACGCCGTAGTTGCGGCAGTCAATGCCTTCCTCGCCGACGAGGTCGCTGCCGCTCAATGCGTCAACCATACCCATCGACAAATCGAGCTGCTCCTTGTTCGGCTTGCCGCGGGACATATCGAGCTTTAACCCCATACCCTGAAGTTCCTCATACTTTTCCTTTACCGCCTCATACTCGGCGATAAGCTGTTCCCTTGTCATTTCACTGTACTTCATGTTTAACCCTCCGTATATGCTTTTTGATGCTTATTTTACCGAAAATCTGTACTCCGTCGTGAAGTCGTATTTATCCCCCGCTTTAAGAAAGGGCGACGGGAAATGCGCATACTTCGCGGAGTTAGGGAAATACTGCGTTTCAAGGCAGAAAGCGTGATGAACGCCGTAGCGTGCGCCGCCCTTGTAAACGCCCTCTTTAAGTCCGTTCGACGTGTAAAGCTGAACGCCGGGCTTATCGGTGTAAACGTCCATGGTTACGCCGTTTTCCTCGCACCGAGCCGTCGCCGCAAGGCGGCAGCCCGCGCCGTCAATCACAAAATTATGGTCGTAGCCGGAGAACATTTTTATCTGCTCAAAGTCGGAATTGATGTCTTTCCCTATCTTCTTCTCCTCGCGGAAGTCGAACGGCGTTCCCTCTACCGACAGAACCTCGCCCGTCGGCATACAGCCGTCGTTGTTCGGCGTGAAGAACGATGCGTTCAGCTTTAAAAGCTGCTCCGTCATTTCGCCGCTGCCGTGTCCCGCGAGATTAAAATACGCGTGATTCGTGAGGTTTACGACCGTGTCCTTGTCGGAAACCGCCTCGTAATGGATTTTGAGAGCGTTGTCCTTTGTGACGGTGTATGTGACGGTCACGTCGAGATTTCCCGGGAAACCCTCCTCGCCGTCGGGCGACGTGAGCGTAAGCGTCAGCGACGGTTCGTCGCCGTCATGCTCACACGCGTTCCACACCTTTTTGTCAAAGCCGACATTTCCGCCGTGAAGACTGTTTTCACCCTCGTTTTTACCGACGCGGTACGTCTGTCCGTTAAGCGTAAACTCGGCGTTTTCTATTCTGTTCGCGTGTCTGCCGATAAGCGCGCCGAGGTAGCCGCTGTTATTCAAATAGTCGCTCATGCTGTCGCGTCCGAGCACAACGTCAACCTCTGCGCCGTTTTTGTCGGGTACGCTAAGACTTCTGAGTATTCCGCCGTACGTGAGTATTTCGGCTGTTACCGTTCCGTTTGCAAGCGTGTATAAATATACGGTCCCGCCCTGCGGCGTTTTGCCGTATTCGCTCTTTGTAACTGACATTTGTATTTTCCTCCTCCGTGAATTTTATGTAAAAATATTCATATGCTTTTTAGCCGCACTTTATCTTTATATTATATCATATTTTCGGCATTTCGTCAATAACGGACGGCATGGCTATATACAAAAAAGTCCGTCCTCTCGGACGGACAATTTTATACAAATTCACAAAGAACGGAGTTCGACACGTCTGTGCCGCGACGCGTAAGGCTGTACGAGCCGCCCACGCGTTTCATAAGACCCGACCGCGTGAACCTATCCAAAATATCGCCGTACTCATCTTCGAGCGTCACGCCGAAAAGCTCGAAAAAGCGGTCGGAGCTTATTCCCTTGTTCATGCGAAGTCCGGTTATTATAAACTCCGACATCTTATCGCGCCGCGTGAGAGGGGTAACTTCCCTTCCCTCTCCGAGTATATATTCCGCGAGGTCGGACGTATTATATGCGCGGCTCATGCCGTCAAACGAGTGTGCAGCCGCGCCCAAGCCGATGTACGGCTCAAACGTCCAGTACTTTATGTTGTGGGCGCACTCATAGCCGTCTTTCGCAAAATTCGATATTTCGTATTGGTGAAAACCGTTTTTTGCGAGGTAATCTATCGTGTAAGCGTACATTTCCCTGTCCTCGTCGTCGCTCGGCAGTGTGAGCTTACCCGTATCGTACTCCGCGGCAAGCGGCGTGCCGTCCTCTATTATAAGACTGTACGCGCTTATGTGTGTCACGGGGAGTGAAACGGCGGTTTCAAGCGTATTTTTAAGGCTTTCCATGGTCTGGTTCGGGAGCGCGGTCATAAGGTCTATGCTTATATTTTTAAATCCCGCCTTATACAAATCCTCTACCGCATCGTACGCCTCTTTTGCGGTGTGTATCCTTCCGACGGCGCAAAGTTCAGCGTCGTTAAACGACTGCACGCCCACGCTTGCGCGGTTCACTCCGCCCGTAAGCAGCGCGTCCGTTTTGCGTGCGTCAAGCGTGCCGGGGTTTATTTCAACGGTAAACTCGTAATTTTCGGCTATGTCAAACGTGTCAAACACCGACCGCGTAAGGCGTGTAAGGTTCTCCGCGTCCAAAATCGACGGAGTGCCGCCGCCGATAAAAATCGTGTCGGCTTTCGCGCCCGCGTGACCTTTCATCTCGCGTTCGAGCGCGTCAAGATACGCACCGATACAGTCCTCACGCCCCGCGTAGGACACAAAATCACAGTATTTGCATTTTCTTTTGCAGAAGGGGATGTGAATATATATACCGTTCATTTTTACCCCTCTCAGTCAAACAGCGACACCTGGTCGGACTCGGCAAGCTCGTCAAAGCAGCCGTTTTCTTCGAGTACCGACATCGGCACCTTGCCTATGCCCGTGCGCAGGCGTAGATCCTCGACGTTCCTAAACTCGCCCTTTTCACGTTCAGCCGTAATCGCGAGAGCGTCGTTGTCGCTCACTCCGGGCAGCGCGTTAAGGGGCGGAAGTATTCCCTCGTCGGTGCGGAGGAAGTTGAGCGCGTGCGACTTGTACAAATCCACCGGCACAAAATTTATACCGCGCGCGTACATCTCGACGCATATTTCCAGTATCGGTATAAGCCCCTCCTCCTTCGGAGTGGCTGTGTTATCCCTTTTTTTCGCGTTTATCGCGCTTATTTCCTCGCGCACTCTCTCCTCGCCGCGCGCCATTATCGACGCGTCAAAGTCGTCGGCGCGGACGGAGAAGTACGCCATGTAAAACGCCTCGGGGTAATGCACCTTGTAGTACGCTATGCGGAACGCCGACATTACGTACGCAACGGCGTGCGCCTTTGGGAACATGTACTTTATCTTTTTGCACGACGCGATGTACCAGTCGGGAACGTTATTGTCGCGCATTTCCTGCTCGTACTCGGGCGTAAGTCCTTTTCCCTTTCTGACCATTTCCATTATCTTGAACGCGTGCTCGTTCTCCACGCCCATGGAAATGAGGTATATCATAATATCGTCGCGGGCGCATATCGAGTGCGACAGGTCGGTTTTACCCTCTCTGATAAGTTCCTGCGCGTTGCCTATCCACACGTCCGTGCCGTGCGACAGACCCGATATTCGCGCAAGCTCCGAAAACGTCGTCGGTTTTGTGTCCTCCAGCATTTGCCGCACAAACTTTGTACCAAACTCCGGCACGCCGTAGGTGCCTAAATTCGTGCCTATATCCTTGCCCGGCAAAAGCTTTAACGCCTTGTTCGACGTGAACAGGCTCATCGTTTCCTTGTCGCCTATCGGTATATCACGCGCCTTTACGCCCGTTATATCCTCCAGCATTTTTATGACCGTCGGGTCGTCGTGACCCAGCTCGTCGAGTTTTAGAAGGTTCTGGTCGATTTTGTGGTAGTCGAAATGCGTCGTTATTATGTCGGAGTTGGGGTCGTCGGCGGGGTGCTGCACGGGGCAGAACTCGTGTATGTCGTTCTCGAACGGTACGACGATTATGCCGCCCGGGTGCTGACCTGTCGTGCGCTTTACGCCCTCGCAGCCCTTCGCGAGACGCGTCATCTCCGCGCCGCGCATCGTAATACCCTTGTCCTCGCAGTAACGCTTTACATATCCGAACGCGGTTTTTTCCGCGACAGTGCCTATCGTACCGGCGCGGAACACCTTACCCTCGCCGAAATACGTTTCGGTGTACTTGTGTATCACGGGCTGGTACACGCCGGAAAAGTTAAGGTCGATATCGGGCTCTTTGTCGCCCTTAAAGCCGAGAAACGTTTCAAACGGTATGTCGTGACCGTCCTTGCGGTACATCGTTCCGCACTTCGGACACTTCTTGTCGGGAAGGTCGCAGCCCGATATACCCGTCTCGCTTTCTATAAATTCGACGTTCTTGCAGTTGGGGCAAATGTAGTGCGCCTGCAAAGAGTTTACCTCGGTTATGTCGGAGAGGTACGCCACAAGCGACGAGCCGACCGAACCGCGCGAGCCCACGAGATAGCCGTCCGCGAGAGAATGGCGCACAAGCTCCTGCGCAATCTTATACATTACGGAAAAGCCGTAGGTTGTTATGGAGTAAAGCTCCTTGTCGAGACGTTTCTGCACAACGTCGGGCAGCGGGTCGCCGTAAATTTCCTTCGCGCGCCGCGTCGCGTCATTTACTATATCCTCCTCCGCGCCCGGTATTACGGGCGGACATTTCTTTTCGGGGATAGGGCGCACATCGCCTATCATGTCGGCTACGAGGTTTGTGTTGTCGATAACGACCTCTCTCGCCTTCTGCGGTCCGAGGTACTCAAACTCCTTCATCATTTCCTCGGTCGTGCGGAAATACAGCGGAGCCTGGTTGTCCGCGTCGGCAAAGCCCTTGTAATTCATCAGGATTTTGCGGTAGTCCGCGCCCTCCTCGTCCATAAAATGCACGTCGCACGTGGCGCAGACGGGTTTGTTGTACTTTTCGCCGAGACTGACTATGACGCGGTTTAAATTCATCAAATCCTCGTCGGTGTTGATCATCGGGTGGTGTCTGTCGCTTTTCATGTACGCGTTGTTGCCTATCGGCTGTATTTCAAGGTAATCGTAAAAGTTTACTATGTCGGCGATCGTCTCGTCGTTTTCGCCGTCCACTATCGCGCGTACAAGTTCGCCCGCCTCGCACGCCGAGCCTAAAATAAGACCCTCGCGCTTTTCCGTAATCAGACTTTTCGGTATTCTCGGCACGCGGTAGAAGTATTTAAGCTGCGACTCCGATACCATTTCGTATATGTGCCGAAGTCCGACGGCGTTTTTCGCAAGAATAATTATATGAAACGCCTTGTTTTTAAGCGCAGCCGCACGCAGGTCGAATATGTCGTTAAACGTTTTAAGCTCCGTTTTTCCTTCTGCGCGGAGCGTTTCGAGCATTTTCACAAACACGTCAGCCGTCGCCTTCGCGTCGTCAACGGCGCGGTGGTGGTTTTCGAGCATTACGCCGAGGTGCTTTGTGAGCGTGTCGAGCCTGAAATTGTGCAGGTCGGGGTACATACACCGCGCGAGCATAAGCGTGTCGAGTACGCAGAAATTGTACTCAACGCCGTTGTCCTTCGCGGCTTTTTCGATAAAGCCGGTGTCAAACGCGGCGTTGTGCGCCACAAGCACGCAGCCTTCGCAGAATTTCAGAAAGTCACCGATTATCTCGCCTATCTTCGGCGCGTTCTTTACCATGTCGTCGTTTATGCCGGTGAGGTTCACTATATTTTCGGGTATCGGCTGACACGGGTTTACGAACGTTGACCACCTGTCCGTAATCTCGCCGTTTACGACCTTTACCGCGCCTATCTCGGTTATGTTGTTTTTTGTTTTGTCAAGCCCCGTCGTCTCTATGTCGAACACGACGAACGGGCTGTCAATCGTCTCATCCGTTGCGCCGTATGTTATGCGCTTGCTGTCGTCTATGAGGTAGCCCTCGAGACCGTATATGACCTTTATTTTTTTGTTGTAGTCCGACGCTTTCATCGCGTCGGGGAACGACTGCACAACGCCGTGGTCGGTCACGGCTATCGCCTTGTGACCCCACACAGCCGCACGCTCGATAAGCTTTTCGACGGGCGTTACCGCGTCCATCGCGGACATCTGCGTGTGCAGATGAAGCTCGACGCGTTTTTTCGGCGCGTTGTCCTGTCTCAGCGGCGGCGCGGGTATTTCGGCTATTGCGTTTATCATTACGACCGTTTCCTTCATGTACTCGTCGTACTGCGTCTTACCGCTCACGACAACGTACGCGCCGCCGTTCTTTACGCCTTTTTTGAGCGCGCCGAATAGCCTTGTGAACGCCTCATCGTCGTCCGTTTTGCGGATAAACAGTTTTGCGGAAACGGAGTCGGTGTTGTCGGTCATGTGAGCCGTGATAAGGTGAAATTCTTTGCCGGTTTTCTTTGAAACGATTTCGCGTTCCTCGGCAAAAAATACCCTGCCGGAAATTATTACCTGTCCCGACACGGAGTTTAACGAGCTTATCGCGACTATATTACCTTTTATCGGTCTGCCGTAAAGCATGTTGAAAACGTCGGCTTTACCTCGGTATTTGACCGCGCCCGAGCCGCTTTGTTCCTCCTTGGGCACGGTGTAAATCATAACGTTGCGGTCGATTGTTCCGCCGCCGTCCGCGACAGCCGTCAGTACGTCCGTAAAACCGCCCGCGCGTTTTACTTCGCTCCTTACGAGCGACGCGGTGTATTCCGATGTTCCTTCGGGGAGCGTTATTTTTATTTTGCGCTTGTTTTTGGAAACGCTTATTTTTTCAATCACGATTTCCGCGATTTCCGAGTCGGTAATCTGCGGGAATATAACGCCCAGTTTCGGTTTCAAAACGGTTTCACTCCTTACGTATGACCCCCTCTAAGAGGGGCTAAATATTCTCCACATATGACCCCCCTCTGTGAGGGGGTCGAAATCTTTGATTTCGGGGGTGTATGATTTGAAGAATAACACCCCCAAAACTCACAAGTGAGTTTTGACCCCCTCGGAGAGGGGGTCATGCGGGCGACCGCAAGGGTCGCCCCTACGGATACAAATTTCATGTAGGGGCGACCCTCGCGGTCGCCCGTTAAAACCCCCTCAGTCACACTGCGTGTGACAGCTCCCCTAATAGGGGAGCCTCACCGTATGCCTCCCCTAACAGGGGAGGTGGCGCCGTAGGCGTCGGAGGGGTTTTTACACAAACAAATCTATCTCATCTAAAATATCCCACGCCCGCCTCAAAGAGTTTTTGGTTCTTATTGCCCGGGACGTTAAACGCGGTATTCGCGAGCGTGGTACGTTCGCTGTGACCCATTTTACCGAGTACGCGTCCGTCGGGGCTGGTTATGCCCTCAATCGCCGATACCGAGCCGTTCGGGTTCCACGCTATGTCGTAGGTCGCCTTGCCGTCGAGGTTTACGTACTGCGTCGCGATTTGACCGTTTGCCGCCAGTTCTGCGACTTGCTCGGGCGACGCTATAAAGCGTCCTTCGCCGTGCGATACGGCTATTGTGTGAATATCTCCCGCGTTCACATTCGCGAACCACGGCGATTTATTCGACGCAATTCTCGTCTCGACCATGCACGAAACGTGTCTGCCTATCGTGTTAAACGTAAGCGTCGGCGAATTATCGTCGAGGTCGCGTATCTCGCCGTACGGCACAAGTCCTAATTTGATAAGCGCCTGGAAACCGTTGCAGATACCGAGCATAAGTCCGTCGCGGTTTTTGAGCATATTCATAACAGCGTCCTTCACAAGCGGGTTGCGGAACGCCGTCGCGATAAACTTACCGCTGCCCTCCGGCTCGTCGCCGCCCGAGAAACCGCCCGGAATCATCACTATCTGCGAATTATTGATACGTTTTTCCATCTCGCGCATCGAATATTCAACGTCGCTGCCGCTTAAATTCCTGATAACGAACACGTCGGCAACGCCGCCCGCGTCCTCAAAGCAGCGGGCTGTGTCGTACTCGCAGTTTGTGCCGGGGAATACGGGAATGAATATTCTCGGCTTTGCGAATTTTTCGGTCGCGACCGTGATACTGCGCTTGTCGTATGTGTACGTTTCAGGCTCGGACGCGAATTTGCCCGCCTTTGTCGGGAATACCCTTTCAAGCGGTTTTGTCCACGCGTCGATTGCTTCGTCGAGCGGGATTTTTACGCCGCAAACGTCGATTTCCGCCATGTCGGTCGTTTCGCCGAGCGTTACTGTTTCGGGCTTGTTATTGTCTGCTGTAAACAGCGCCGTCATATCCTCAACTTCCAAAACTATCGAGCCTATCGGCGCGCCCCAAATATCCTCCGCGCTTATATTTTCGTTGAACCTAAAACCTATCTTATTTCCGAACGCCATTTTTGAAATTGTTTCCGCAAGACCAAATCCCTTTACAACGCTCGCGGAAAGAATTTTTGCGCCCGCTTTGATTTTCTTGCCCTTTATTTCAACCGTTTCCTGAGGAGCGTCGAGGAAACGTACCAAATCGTACATATTTTTCAGCTTGTCAAAATCGGGCATATCGTTTTCGTCGCGCTCGGCTTTGAGCATGATTACGGTCGAACCCGCCTTTTTAAACTCCTGCGACTTGACCTTGTCCGCCTTTACGGGAGCAACCGCGAACGACGTTAGTGTCGGCGGTACGTCGAGGTCGTTAAACGAGCCGCTCATCGAGTCCTTGCCGCCTATCGCCGCGATGCCGAGTTCGAGCTGCGCCCTGTACGCGCCCATTAACGCCGCGAACGGCTTACCCCAGCGTTTCGGGTCTGTGCCGAGACGCTCGAAGTACTCTTGAAACGTCAGATAAATCTTCTTATAGTCCGCGCCGAGCGCAACAGCCTTCGACACCGACTCAACGACCGCGTATGCCGCGCCGTGGTACGGACTCCACTTTGACAATGTAGGATTGTAGCCGAATGTCATAACGGTAGCCGTATTCGTTTTGCCGCCCTGAACCGGCACTTTCGCAGCCATGCCGTCGGACGGGGTAAGCTGGTACTTGCCGCCAAACGGCATAAGTACGGAGTTCGCGCCGATTGTCGAGTCGAACCGTTCGCAAAGTCCTTTCTGCGAGCAGACGTTCAAATCCGATAAAACATCAAGCCATTCCTTCTTTATGTCGGTAATTTTCTTCTCTTTAAAGTATCCGTTTTCACTGTCGGGGAGTTCCACCTCCACGTTGGTGTTCTTTGTCGCGCCGTTGGTGTTTAAGAAATCGCGTGAAATATCGCACACCGTTTTGCCGCGCCAGTTCATCACGAGCCTGTTCGCGCTCGTAACAACGGCAACCTCGGTAGCTTCCAGATTTTCCTCGTGCGCGTATTCTATAAACTTCTCCGCGTCGGACTTTCTCACAACGACAGCCATTCTCTCCTGCGACTCGCTTATCGCAAGCTCCGTGCCGCCAAGTCCTTCGTACTTTTTCGGCACTTTGTCAAGGTTTATGGTAAGACCGTCCGCAAGTTCGCCTATTGCCACGGACACGCCGCCCGCGCCGAAGTCGTTGCAGCGTTTTATAAGCGTCGTCACCTTCTCGTTTCTGAAAAGACGCTGAATTTTGCGCTCAACGGGCGGATTACCCTTCTGAACCTCGCTGCCGCAGGTCAAGACGCTCTGCTCCGTGTGAGCCTTTGACGAGCCTGTAGCGCCGCCTATGCCGTCGCGTCCCGTTCTGCCGCCGAGAAGTATGATAACGTCGCCCTCCGACGGCACTTCGCGGATAACGTTCTTTTTCGGAGCCGCGCCTATTACCGCGCCTATCTCCATGCGTTTTGCGACGTAGCCCTCGTCGTAAATCTCCTGAACCTGTCCCGTTGCGAGACCTATCTGGTTGCCGTACGAACTATAGCCCGCAGCCGCGCCGCGTGTGATTTTGCGCTGCATGAGCTTGCCCTGCAGCGTGTCTTTAAGCGACGCGCGCGGGTCGCCGCTGCCTGTTACGCGCATCGCCTGGTACACATACGAGCGACCCGACAGCGGGTCGCGTATCGCACCGCCGAGACACGTAGCCGCGCCGCCGAAAGGTTCAATTTCTGTCGGGTGGTTATGCGTTTCGTTCTTGAACATTATAAGCCAGTCCTCGTCAACGCCGTCCACGTCAACGGGTACGACTATGGAGCAGGCGTTGATTTCCTCGGACTCGTCTATTTCCTTTAAAAGTCCGCGTTTTTTGAGTTGCTTGACTATAATCGTCGCCATGTTCATAAGACATGTGTCTCTGTCGGGCGCGTACAGTTCAGCTTTTGCTTTTTTGTATTCCTCGTATGATTCGCGGATAATGTCCGCGTATTTGCCGTCGCCTATCGTGACGTTGTTTATGCGCGTTGAAAATGTGGTGTGACGGCAGTGATCCGACCAGTATGTGTCGATCATGCGCAGTTCCGTGACCGTCGGGTCGCGGTGTTCGGTGTTTTTGAAATAGTTTTGGCAGAACTTCAAGTCGTCCAAGTCCATCGCAAAGCCCATTTTAGCCAAAAAATCGTTCATAGCCGTCTCGTCCATACCGATAAAGCCGTCAACCATGGCAACGTCGTCGGGAACGATATGCTCCATGTCGAGCGACGCGGGCTTGTCCAGACTCGCTTCACGCGCTTCAACGGGGTTAATAACGTACTTCTTTACGCGCTCAACGTCCTCGTCGGAAACGTCGCCTTCAAGTACGTACACCTTCGCGCTGCGTACGCGAGGACGCTCCTTCTGCGTAAGGATGGAAATACATTCCTCCGCCGACGCGGCGCGCTGGTCGAACTGTCCGGGAAGATACTCGACCGCGAAAACCTTTCCGCTTTCAATGGGAATTACCTCGTCGTACGCGTCGTCAACGGGCGGCTCGGAAAAAATCAGTCCGCGCGCCGCCGCGTACTCGTCGTCCGTTATGCCCTCGACGTCGTAGCGGTTTATAAGGCGCACGTTTGTAAGCCCCGTCATTTCGAGATTTTCGCGCAGATCCTCGAAAATGCCCTTCGCTTCAACGTCGAAGCCGTCCTTTTTTTCAACGTAAATTCTTCTTACCTGTTCCATATGTCAAACTACTCCTTTTATAAATTAAGCTTTGTAAGCACTCTGCTTTTTTCGTCGATTTCAAGACACGCCACCGTCGCGTTGTAAAGCGTGAACCGCCAGCTTTGCTCGGCTGTGAGGTTGAGCACGTTCGATATAATGTGACGCGCCGCGCCGAGGTGCGTTACTATGAGTACGCTTTTGCCGTCGTTTTCGGCTATAATCCTGTTTACCGCGTCGCCGACGCGTTTATGTACCTCGTCGGAGCTTTCGCCGTTCGGTATCTTAAAAGCCGTACCCTGCCTGTCGCTGCGCCACTCCGCGTACAATTCGGGGTCTTTTTGCTCGATTTCCTCGTACGTCATATCGTCCCAGTCGCCGAAGTCGCGCTCGATAAGATCGTCAACCGTCGTGATGTTAAGTCCTTTCATTTCAGCCGTAGGCGTTGCGGTGTCAACCGCGCGGCTTAATGGGCTTGCATATATCGCGTCGAGCGGCACGTCTCGCAGCTTCTCCGCGAGTCTTTCCGCCTGCGCCCTGCCCGTTTCGTTAAGAGGCACGTCCTTATGCCCTATACACGTGTGTCTTACATTTGAATTTGTCTCGCCGTGGCGGACTACGTACAGCTTAACCATTATTACCGTCCCTTCGTTTTCCCCGTTTGCGGCACGTGCGGACGCACGTACACAATATATAATAATTTTATCATATTTTCCCGATTTTAGCAATACGGAAACGGTATATTTTTTGACAAAAAAGGGTTGACATTTATGTTTCTTTGTGCTAAAATACATTTACAAGTTATGCGGGAGTGGCTCAGTGGTAGAGCGTCACCTTGCCAAGGTGAACGTCGCGAGTTCGAATCTCGTCTTCCGCT
>CANRKO010000002.1 GCA_947631235.1 uncultured Clostridia bacterium
CGATACTTGTCACACCGTTGGGAATGGTTATGTTTGTTAGACTATCGCAGTTGAAAAATGCATCACTAACGATACTTGTCACACTGCTGGGAATTGTTACGCTTGTCAGGCTATCGCAGTCGTAAAACGCATCCATGCCGATGCTTGTTACGCCCTGCTCTATTATTGCCTTTGTTATATTTGAGCGAATATAGTACCATGGAGTGTAAGTAAAATATCTATAATAATAATCATTCATCTCTCCTTCGCCGCTTATGGTAAGTGTGCCTTCATCGTCAAGCGTCCAAGTCACGTTATCGCCGTCCGCGCCGCAGCTGCCGCTGTCGATGATTTGGGCGCTCGCGATAATAGGCACGCACAGTAGCATTGTCAATACTGTCAGCACAATCAAAATTCGTTTTTTCATTTTTTCTTCCTCCGTAAAGTAAATTTTGCGGGCGAACACGGTTCGCCTCAATCCCTCACTAAAAAATGCGTGGCACAAATCCGCACCACGCATAAAAACGCGGCTTGGAAATGTTACCACACATTTTACTTTGTATATAAAACACCACTAAAAAACTTTAAGGAAAAGTATTTCATATAAAAGCCTGCGTTTTATACTGACACAAACTTTTCCCTAAGTCAATAAGAATATTCATATTTGAATATTCTAAAATACGGTATTAAAAAAGCAGTGTTATATATTTAATATAACAAAGTAAAAAATGTGGTACATTTATTATACCATATTTCGTGAATAAGTCAACAAAAAGAATAAAAAACGGCGTACCGCCTTGTCAGCGATACGCCGCCGTTATGCCGTTAAACCGTCAGCACGCCCTCGGGGCTTTCGATAAGGATAAATATTTCTTCCTCCGCGCCGGTGTCGGCGTTGACGTACACGAGGAAGTTTTTGCCCGCGAACGCTCCGGCGTACTCGTAGCAAAGCACCTCGCGCATACTGTCCTTCGGTATAAGCGCAAGCTTTTTGCCGCTAACCTCAAGACCGGTCGAAACATACGATTGCGCGTCCTCCATCGTAAGCTGCGGCTCGGCGAGGGAACGCTCGGTGTGGTTCATGATATATCCGTTCGTCTCGATACCGATAACCTCGCCGTTGTCGAGCGCGACGCGCACTTTCACGAGGTCGCTGTAGCACGTCACATTGTCCTGCACGTACGCGAAATTGATAGTGGCGATAGAGCCGAGTTTGTCGTAGTAGCTGCGCTGCATACTGTAAAAACCGTTCGTCTGCAAAAACTGCGCGGCGCGCTCCGTCGCCTCGTCAATCGTCAAAAGCGCGTCGCCGACGCTGCGGCTGTTGAGGTAGGAGAGAATATAGCCGCCCTTGCGCGTGACGCTTATCGAGATTTGACCGTTGTCGGTGTCCTTCGTAAACGTGTATGCCGATACGGGCGTGTTTTCCGAAAGACCCGAGAACACGAGCGAGCCGCCGTTGCCGCCGAGGAACTGCTCGGCTTTTTTGAGCGCGTCGGCTTGCGAGATGTTGTCGGCGTTTTCGAGCAGCGCGGGCTTGCGGTTCTCTATATGCTCCGAAAACGGACCGTCGTATATCAGCGACGGGTAATCCTCAAACGACTTTTCGACGTTTTCAAGGTCGGCAAAAATATCCTCGCCGGCAGCCTCGGCTGTTTCCTCGCCGATAATGCCCTTACCGTCCTTTTCCGAAATGTGTATCTCGCCGCTTGTAATTTTACTCTGAATTTCCGTAAGCGTGTCACTCAAATCGGACGCGTACTCGTTGAGTTTCGAAAGGTTCTCGCGTTCCTCGTCCGACGGCGACTGACCGTTGATCATGTTCTGCGACAGCACGTACGTGTAATCGCCCACCTGCGAGAGAAATTTCGAGGTGTTGTCAAGCTGCACCTGCGACGTGGGTAGCTGACCGAGACAAGCCTTTGCCGACGTGCTTTCGCGGAATATGTCGCCCGAAATTTTCGCGAGCGACGACGCGCCGTTCGCGAGCCGTGCCTTGCTCAAATAGTTATTAATATTCGAGACGTGGTCGGTAAGCTCGAAGAACGCGCGGTTATAGGCGTTTTCGTTTGAGATTTCAAGCGCTCTCGCGCTCTTGGACGACGCCGCGCCCCACACGAGTGCGGTGACAAGTCCCGCGATAAGCACCGAGTAAAGCCATATATGCACATTTTTTACCTTTTCCATTATAATACTCCTTTTAAAGTTTTTTCTTTAGTATTAGCCGCTGAAAAAGAAAATATGTATTAAATTCAAGGATTTGTCAATACTTAAATTAAAATCACGAAAACGAGGGAGAAAAGAAATGAAAAAGATTACGGCTGCTTTTTTTATCGCGCTTTTGCTGACGGCTGCCGTCACATCGTATTCCGACGCTGTTCACGGCGACCTTGAAAATAATCTTATCCGCTTGCACATAATAGCCGACAGCGACGACGCGGACGCGCAGAACGTAAAGCTGAAGGTGCGCGACGCCATTATAAGCGAGGTGGGGGAGAGACTTACAAGCGCGGATATAGACGAGGGCAGGGAGAAAATAACGGGCAGTCTGGACGAAATCGAGCGTATCGCGGATGAAACGCTTAGCGAAAACGGCTGTACATACACGTCGCGCGCGGAGTACGGAAAGTTTTATTTTCCGCGCAAGGAGTACGACGGTATAACGCTGCCGGAGGGCGAATATTACGGCGTGCGCGTCGTGCTCGGCAGCGGCGGCGGTAAAAACTGGTGGTGCGTGATGTACCCGCCGATGTGCTTTACCGAGAGCAGCGGCGGCAAATTGAGCGAGGAAAGCGACAAACGGCTTAAAAGCGAGCTAAACGCCGACTCCTACGATATAATAACCGGTACAGGCGGGGACGTTGAGGTGCGTTTCGGCGTTGTGGAGTTTGTGCAGAAGGCGAAACGCTTTATCACGGGAAACTGAATACGACGACCGCCCGTGCGGCGGCAAACAAAAAACTGTGTCAGCCATTTACCCCCGGGCCGGCACAGTTTTTGATTTTTATGTTTATTCCCGATTAAAACGCGTTTCCGCAGTTCGGGCAGAACTTAGGAGCCGCGCCCGTACCGGTGTAGCCGCACTTAGCGCACGTAAAGCCCTCGGGCTTGGGTTTGCCGCAGTTTGGGCAGAACTTGCCCGTGTTCTCCGCGCCGCACTCGCATTTCCACGATGTCGGCTGCGGTTTGCCGCAGTTGGAACAGAATTTGCCCGTGTTCTCCGTGCCGCATTCGCACTTCCAGCCGCCCGCTGCGGGAGCGGACTGCTGTTGCTGTCCCATTGCGAACAGGTTCGCGGCTTGGTTGCCGGCGGCGTTGTTAGCCATGTTCATGCCGAAAAATCCGCCCATAGCGCCCATACCGCCTTCGTTCTTTGCCGCGTCCTGCATAGCCTGTGACTGTGCGCCGGTAAGGTGCGCGGCAGCCATGCTCGGGTCGCGCAAAGCGGCGTTGCGCTGGATCTCCTTAATCATCTTCTCGTCCTCTTCGGAGGCGTTTACGCTCGATATTCCGAATACGACGATTTCTATACCGCGTCTCTCGCGCCACTCTTTACTAAGTATCTCGTTGAGCGCCTGTGAAATTTCCGTTGTGTGAGCCGGCAGCGCACTGTAACGCACGCCCATCTCGGAAATTTTCGCGAACGCGGGCTGCAGCGCGGTGAGCAGTTCCGTTTTAAGCTGACTGTCAATCGCGTCGCGCTTGTACGCGTCCGATATGTTGCCGCACACGTTCGTGTAGAACAAAATCGGGTCGGTAAGCTTGTACGAATACTCGCCGTGGCAGCGAATGGCTATATCCACGTCCAGACCTATGTTCTTGTCAACCACGCGGAACGGCACGGGGCTGGGCGTACCGTACTTGTTTCCGACGATTTCCTTTGTGTTAAAGTAGTACACTCTCTGATCCTTCGCCGGCTCGCCGCCGAACGTGAAACGCTTGCCGAGCTGCTCGAAGGTTGCTTTGATAGTTTCCTTCAGATTGCCGTAGAACAGGCTCGGCTCGGTCGATGTGTCGTACACAAACTCGCCCGGCTCGGCGCATACCTCGACGACCTTGCCCTGGTCTACGATAACCATGCACTGACCGTCGTTTACCGCGACGATAGAGCCGTTCGATATAATGTTGTCGTCGCCGTGCTTGTTTGAACTGCGCTTACCCTCGCGCTTTGCTCCCTTTACCGCGAGCGTGTCGGCGTCAAGAGCCTCACAGTAGAAATAATCTCTCCATGAATCGGCGAGTACGCCCGCAAGCGCGCCGACTCCGGCTTTTAAAAGTCCCATAGCTTTATCTCCTTTTTAGGTCGTTCAGTCTCTTTCAAGCACCATGTTTGTGTTGCCGTCCGAAAATGTAAGTTTACCGTCATCAAGCTTTCCGTCCAGAGGCTCGTCGTTTACGGTAACGGTAACATTATCACCGTCCTGCGTCCATGTGCCGGACAAATTCTGCTCCTCCGCGTCCGTGAACATCGAACTTGTCGCGACAAGATCGAAGGAACCGTCATCCTTAAATTCCATCGCTATAGCTAAGCCGAGAGTTTTGGGATCAAGCTCCTCACTTTGAAGTGTGGCGGACACAACCGACCATTTTCCAACAACGGACTCGACCTTCGGCTCGTCAGCCGCGTTATTGCCGCAGCCCGCAGCGAGCGTCAATACCATAATCATTGCCGCGAGAACGGCGATTACTCTGTTCATTTTTTTCATGTTTATTCCCTCCGTAAAAATTATTTTTTTATATTTTAATCCGCTGCGCGGATCAAATTCTTAATAGCTGCCACCGCCGCCTCCGCCGTGCATTTCGCCGCTTGACGACATATGCGTGGTACTGCCGCCGGAATTCGCGGTGTTTTGCATACGCGGCGTGCGCGTTATCGAACTGTACAGAAAGAGGTCGTTCGAGGTCGTGAGGTTAAGACCGCCTTTTACGTAACCGGCAGCCGAATTGTTGTACTGAGCCGTGTTCATTCCTCTGCTCCGTGCGCGTGTTGTAAGCGCTGCCACTATAAGCGGTATAATTCCCGCAAGTCCCCACGCGACGGGCTTTGTATAATCGTCTGCGCCTTCGCCGTAGCCGTACACCTCGCCGTTTGCGGCAGCCGTGAGCATACCGTACGTTTCCTCCGAGTACGCCGCAACCGCGTCGTAATAGTCGCCCGCGCGCATATACTCGCCCGTAACCTCCGTAAGACGCTCTATCGCCGCGTCGTTAAAAACGCGTATACCCTCGCTGCACGTCGAAAACGTGTATTTGCGCGGGTACATGCTTATGTACATCATTATGCCGTCGCGGTTTTCACCGACGCCGTAACCTCGGTAATCGTATATGTCGTCCGCGCGCAAAAGCACGTTGTCGCTGCCAGCCGACTGTTCTATGTATACAGCCACGTCCATGCCGTACTCATTTCTGACTTGTTCAAGGTACGAGTTCAGCGCGTTTATTTCGTCCTGCGTAAGATAGCCGACCTCGTCCGTGACGGGCGTGTTGTAGGCGAACGATGTAAACGGCGCAAAGGCGGTCAGCGTGAATATGACCGCGAGGAACGTTAAAATTCTTTTCTTCATCACAGCGTCCCTCCTTACATCAAATGCGTGAACGCCAGGACGCACGCCGCGCACGCGGCGAACACCGCGCCGAACACAGCCGCGAAAAAGCGAGCCTTTTTAGCCTTGCTCGTCGGAAACTCGCCCGACACCTTGCCCGTCTGACCGTTTATGACATACTTGTACATCTTGTCCATGTATTTGATATTCAGCATCCACACGGGGAGCAGCGAATACCGTATTTTACCGTCCGAAAAACTTATGCTCGAATTTTCGGGAATTACCGTGGCGTAGCCCATGGCGGTCGAACCGAGTACCTCCGCGGCGGTGTTTTTTACTCTTTCGTTCGCACGCTCTATGCTGTCGTCCGCGCTCACGTCGTACCTGTCGGCGAGACAGCCCGACAAATATCCCGCGTTAAAATCCACAGCCGCGCTGTAATCGAACGGCTCAACGCCCTCCATGTAGCGGTTGTCGGTTTTTGACGACGCGTCCACGGGGATATTTGCAAATCCCACGCTGCCCGCGCGGATAAGCTTGTAGAAATCGGTTTTCACGTAATCGAACCGATCGTCCGACCATGCCGAAACGCGTGTCGCGGCGTATACCGCGCTTATGTCGCAGTCGCAGTCGAACATCCAGTACGGCACGTACACGCCCGTCATTTTCTCAATCACGCGCTTATCCTTAAATTCCTTCGGCAGAAACGGAGCGTTCGCGCACGCGTTTTCAAACGCCCGCATCGCGCCGTCCTTATCCGTCTTGAACGGGATAATATAGTCGGGACGGAGCGTACCCTCGAAATTGCGCTTTACTATCGTGGAGTTGCCGCAGTAGGGGCATATCGTCGCGCCGAGGTTGTTGTCGCCCGCTATTTCCGCGCCGCACGACGGGCAGGAATACGACGCGAGATCAATCTCACTTTCGGGTTCATAATTTCGCGGCTCGTAATGCGTCCAGTCAAACTTTGACTCCTTCGCCGCGTCGTTCGCGCCCTGCTCAAGCTGTCTCAGCGTCTCGACCTCGAACTTGTTCCCGCACGAGGAACAGTCGAGCGTCTGCGAAACACCGTCGAACACAAGCGGCGCGCCGCAGCAGGGGCATTTAAAATTCCGTATTTCAGACATATTTACCTCCTTACCGGCAAACATTCATACAATTAAAAATATTGTAACATATTATTCCGTAATTTACAACACAAAATAAATGCTCCGTGTTCCTATGTTAAGTTATTTTTAGAAAAATGTAATATGCCGTAAATTGAATATGGCGGCGGCGCGTGGTATTATTTATATGATATACTGCCGGAGGTGTAAGTATGGCGAAAAAAGAGGTAACGTACCAAATAAGTATGGATAAAATACGCGAGGCGGGTAAGCTCGGCAAAAAGAAGTTTATCCGTCTGCCCGACCCGACGCGCCTTCAGGACGGCGATTACCGCAAATATCTTATAAAGCGGATTGTAATATATATTTTGCTGTCGGCGTTCTGCACGGCGTTTCTGCTGTTTCTGTCGGCGTCCACCAGCCCTTTGTACAACGATTACTGCGACGGCGACTCAAGCATTTTCATGGTTATCGGTAAAGCGATAGCGCAGGGACGAAACGTGTACCGCGACTATTTCGACCACAAGGGTCCGATATTGTTTTACCTAAACGCGTTCGGATTCGCGCTCACGGGCGGAAAAAGCGGAGTGCTGATAGTGCAGTGCGTATTTTTGTCGCTCACGGCAATATTTATGTATAAGACGTCTCGCATATTCACGAAAACGATACGCTCCGTAATTTGCGTCGTTTTGACGGTACTCGCGTTCGCCGCAACGATAAGCGACGGCAATCTGAGCGAGGAATACTGTATGCTCATGTGCGTGATACCGATATATTTCGCGGTAAAATATTTCGCGATAGCCGAAAACGAGCCGCATCCGCCGCTTTACTCGGCGATTTACGGCGCGTGTTTCGCCGTCTGCGCCTTCATACGCATAAACAACGGCGTTATGATAGGCGGAGTTGTGCTTGTGACGCTCGTGACGGAATTTATAAGCGGACGCGTAAAGAGCGCACTCATAAATCTTGCCGCCGTGGTTGGCGGTATGGCTGCGGTCGCCGCGCCCGTATGTATATTTTTCGCGGCGAAAGGACTTCTGGGCGACATGATATTCGCGACGTTTACGTTTAACTTCCTCTACGCCGCCGAGGGCGCGGAACAGACAACGTCGCTCCTTTCGGTGCTTTTAAACTGGACGCTGCCGATAATCGCGCTCGTGGTAATATCGCTCGTGTTCGCGAAAAGGCTCGGCGCGAAAGTGGCGTCGCTCATAACGACGGTATCGGTGTTCGCGCTCATACCCGCGCTTATGGGTTTCGCGTACACGCATTACTACACGACGCTCATACCACTCATATCGCTTTACTGCGCTGTGTTCTTTTTCATCGCAACGCGGCATATAACGTTCTGGTCGGTTCTGCTGTGCGTGGCGATGATGTTCCCCATGTCGGGCTATTTCGCGAATATGACAGTTACGGCGGCGCATTACGCCGACAAGCTGCAAAGACAGAAGTCGCCCGAAATATACCGCGACATTCACACCGACGTGCATTACAGCGCCGAGGCGCTTTCGGCGCGCATACCGGAGGAGGACAGAGACAGCGTGTTCGGCTACGACGTTTCGGCGGCGTGGTTCTTGGAGTCGGATATAATGCCGTGTTTCAGGCTGTTCACACTTCAGGAGTCGTGGGCGGGTCATTACCCCGAATTCGGACGCGAAATAAACGAATTTATGCTTGAAACGCCGCCGAAGTGGGTGGTAATCCATAACATAGACATCATAAAGAGCAGTCAGTTTTTGAAGATAATCGAGGACGGCTACGAGCTCGATACGGAGTTCGGCTACGATCTGCTCTACAAACGGCGCGATGATACAAACGCGTGATATGTGAAAGAATAAACCGCGTAAGGAGTTTTACAATGTATATAGGAATTGATTTGGGCGGCACGAACATAGCCGTCGGACTTGTGGACGACAGAGGAAAAATAATAAAAAAGGACAGCGCACCGACGCGCCGCGAGCGCGGCCATGAGGAAATAGTGCGCGATATGGCGTCATTGGCGAGGTGCGTGACGCGTGAAAGCGGTCACAGCATGAGCGAGGTCAGGGCGATAGGCATAGGCAGTCCGGGAACGGTCGATAATTCGCGAGGCATGGTCGTGTACGCGAACAATCTCAAAATGGATCACGCGCCGATAGCCGCCGAAATGCGAAAATACTTCGACCTTCCCGTAAACCTCGAAAACGACGCGAACGCGGCGGCTTACGGCGAGTATATCGCGACGGGTAAAAACGCGTCGAGCTTTGTGTTTATGACGCTCGGCACGGGCGTGGGCGGCGGTATAATACTGGACGGCAAGATATACCGAGGATTTAACGGCGCGGGCGCGGAAATAGGTCACACGACAATAGTCATGGGCGGCAAAAGGTGCAGCTGCGGCAGACGCGGCTGCCTTGAAATGTACGCGTCCGTAACGGCGCTTAAAGCCATGACGGAGGAGTCGCGCAAAAGATACCCGCGTTCGCTCATAAACGACTGGGCAAGGCGGCGCGGACACGTAAGCGGCAGAACGGCGTTCGAGTGCGCGAAGGAGGGCGACGAAGCGGCAAGGCTCGTTAAGGAGCAGTATATACGTTCCGTCGCGGTGGGCGTGTGCAATATGATAAACGTATTCCAGCCGGAGATTTTCGTTATAGGCGGCGGCATAAGCCGCGAGGGCGACGAGCTGCTTTTGCCGATACGCGAATATGTTGAAAAGAACGACTACAACAAACATATGCCGAAAACGGAAATACGAATAGCAAAGCTGTACAACGACGCGGGAATAATCGGCGCGGCGCTGGCGGCAAAACAGGAGGACAAATGATGTATAATTTAAGCGACACAGACAGAGCGTGGGTAAACGAAACGTGGGAAAAGCTTGACAAAAAGCTTAAAACAGTGAGCGAGCGCAGCAGAAACAAAATACCGTACACCGCCGTGAATGGAGTGCATAACGATATGGCGAAAGAGGACGTTACGTGGTGGACGAACGGTTTCTGGGCGGGGCTTATGTGGCTCATGTACGTTGACACGCGTGACGGGCGTTACAGGGAAACGGCTGAAAGAGCCGAGCAGCTCCTTGACGCGGCGTTTGACGAGTACGACAAGCTGCACCACGACGTGGGCTTTATGTGGCTTTTGTCGAGCGGCGCGAACTACCGCATTACGGGCAACAAAAAGTCGCGGCTGCGTGTTTTGTACGCGGCTGACACGCTCATGGCGCGATACAACGCCGAGGGAAAATTCATACGCTCGTGGAACGGTGACGACAACAAGGGCTGGGTCATTATCGACAGCATGATGAATATACCGCTTTTGTATATGTCGGGCGCGGAGCATGACGACCCGCGCTACCGCTACGTCGCCGAGAACCACGCAGATACGCTTTTGAGAACGCATATCCGCGACGACGGCTCGGTGAACCACATCGTAAATCTCGACCTTAAAACGGGCGAGGTAATAGAGAGTATCGGCGGTCAGGGCTATAAAACGGGCTCGTCCTGGTCGCGCGGTCAAAGCTGGGCTGTGTACGGCTACGTTTTGAGCTATATCCGCACCGGTAAACAAATATATCTCGATACCGCGAAAAAGGTCGCGCATTATTTTATCGCGGCTGTCGCGGCGACGGACTACGTGCCGCGCTCGGACTTCCGCGCCCCGGACGAGACGATAATCGACACGACGGCGGGAGCGTGCGCCGCGTGCGGACTTATAGAGATAGCGAACAACGTCGGCGAGTACGAGAGGAAAATGTACCTTGACGCGGCTCTTAAAATACTTAAATCACTTGAAAAATACTGCGATTTTACCGATGATAACGACTCCGTTCTTCAAATGGGAACGGAGGCGTATCCGCGTGAGCGCGGCAGACACATACCGATAATATACGGCGACTACTTCTTTGCCGAGGCGCTTTACAAGCTGCGCGGTAACGATTTGCTTTTCTGGTAATTCACGGACGGGGGCGGGACAATGGAAAGAACATATATAGCGATAGATTTAAAATCGTTCTACGCCTCCGCGGAGTGCGCCGAGCGCGGGCTTGACCCGCTGAAAACAAACCTCGTCGTCGCGGACGAGAGCCGCACCGAAAAGACGATATGTCTCGCGGTGTCGCCGTCGCTGAAAGCCTACGGAATACCGGGCAGAGCGCGGCTTTTCGAGGTTGTGTCCAAGGTTAAGGAAGTAAACGCTAAACGCCTTAAATCCGCGCCCGACGGCGCGTTTAAGGGCGAGTCGTTCGACGATACGGAGCTTAAAAACGACGCGTCGCTTGCCGTGTCGTACATTACTGCTGTGCCGCGTATGGCGCTTTATATGGAGTACAGCAAACGCATATACGGCATATATATGCGGTTTTTCGCGCCGGAGGATATTATAGTGTACTCGGTGGACGAGGTTTTTATCGACGTCACGTCCTACCTCAATACGTACGCGCTGTCGCCGCGCGACCTGACGGTAAAGGTCGTGCGCGAGGTGCTTAAAGCCACGGGCATAACCGCCACGGCGGGTATCGGCACAAATCTTTATCTCGCGAAGGTCGCGATGGATATTGTGGCTAAGCATATCGAACCCGACAGCGACGGCGTGAGGATTGCCGAGCTTGACGAGATGTCGTACCGCCGCATATTGTGGGAACACCGACCGATAACCGATTTCTGGCGCGTCGGCAGGGGTTACGCGCGTAAACTCGAAAAAAACGGTATGTACACCATGGGCGACGTGGCGCGATGCTCAATAGGCAAGCCGAACGAATTTTACAACGAGGACTTACTGTACAAGCTGTTCGGCGTGAACGCGGAACTGCTTATCGACCACGCGTGGGGCTGGGAACCTTGCACCGTTGAGGACGTGCGGGCGTACGAACCCGAAAATCACTCCGTCGGTTCGGGACAGGTACTTCACTGCCCGTACGACGCGGAAAAGGGCAGACTCATCGTGCGTGAAATGGCTGATTTGCTCGTACTCGATTTGGTGGACAAGCGGCTCGTGACAGACCGAATGGTACTGACCGTGGGCTACGACATCGAGAACCTCTCGACCGACGAAAAACGCCGCGCATACAAGGGCGAGGTCACGACCGACCGCTACGGCAGAAAAGTGCCGAAACACGCGCACGGCACGGTAAATCTCGGCTGTAAAACGTCATTGACGCGGCTCATCACCGACGCGGTCATGGAATTATACGATAGGATAATCAACCCGAAATTCCTCATAAGGCGCGTGAACCTTGTCGCGGAGCGCGTCGTGAGCGAGGACAGTCTGCCGCCCAAGAAGGAGTACGAGCAGCTTGACCTTTTCACCGATTACGGCGAGGAGGACAAAAAGCGCGAGGCGGAAAAACGCGCCGAGATAAAAGAGAAAAATATGCAGCACGCGCTGCTGGACATAAAGAAAAAGTACGGCAAAAACGCCGTCATAAAGGGTATGAATTTGGAGGAAGGCGGCACAGCCATAGACCGGAACAGGCAGATAGGAGGTCATAAGGCGTGAGATACGATGATATAATAAACCTCCCTCACCACGTCTCAAAAAAGCACGCGCATATGTCGATGGTTGACAGGGCGGCGCAGTTTTCGCCGTTTATGGCGCTTGTGGGCTTTGACGGAGAGGTCAGCGAGATGCAGCGGCTCACCGATAAAAAAACGGAGCTTTCGGAGAGTGAAAAAGAGGTCATAAACGAAAAGCTAATGCTGCTCGCCGAAAATATACGCGAAAAGCCGTATGCCGCGATAACGTACTTCGTACCGGACGGCAAAAAGGCGGGCGGCGCGTACGTGACCGCCGAAGGTCGGATAAAACGCGTAAACGAATATGAAAAAAGCGTGACAATGGCTGACGGACGTGTTATAATAATGGAAGATATTGCGGATATTAAGTTGAGTGAAAGGAGATAATTATGAGCGCAAAGGTTTACTTTTCAAAAAATATAACGCCCGACGAGGTTATACGGCTGTACAACGCGGTCGGCAAGGAGCTTACGGGCAAGGTCGCCGTGAAGATCCACTCCGGCGAGGAGGGCAATCAAAATTTCTTAAAGCCCGATTTCTGGAAGGGAATAGTTGACGTTGTAAAGGGTACTGCCGTTGAGTGCAACACCGCTTACGACGGCGCGAGAAACACCACGCCGAAACATTTAAAGCTTATCAAAAAGCACGGCTGGGAGGATTATTTCGACTTTGATTTAATGGACGCCGAGGGTCCCGACGCGGAGATACCCGTCGAAAACGGCGCGAGAATGAAGAAGGATATAGTCGGCAAAAATCTTTTAAATTACGACTCAATGCTTGTGCTTGCACACTTTAAGGGTCACCCGATGGGCGGTTTCGGCGGCTCGCTCAAACAGCTTGCGATAGGCTGCGCGTCGTCGAAGGGTAAAAATCTTATCCACGGCGGCGGGGATCTAAGCAAGGCGTGGATATGCGGACAGGACGAATTTTTAGAGGCTATGGCAGACGCGGCGTGCGCCGTCGCAAAGCATTTTAACGGAAATATCGTGTATATAAACGTGATGAAAAATCTGTCGGTTGACTGCGACTGCTGCGCCGTGGCGGAGGATCCGTGCATGAAGGATATAGGCATACTCGCGTCCGACGACCCGATAGCGATAGACAAGGCGTGTCTCGATTTGATTTACGCCGCGAAGGACGACCCCGGTCAGGCGCATTTTCTCGAAAGAGTGGAGAGCAAAAACGGCGCTCACACAATTGAAGCGGCGGCAAAGCTCGGTTTCGGCACGACCGATTACGAGCTTGTCGAGATTTAATTTAAAGCGGTTTTAAGAGAAAAATCGGCGTATGAAAAATTTTTCAAAAACCGATTTTTTTCTCTTGACAACCCCGTTTTTTTGTGGTATTATATACAAGCTGTACGGCTCGTTGGTCAAGCGGTTAAGACTCCGGCCTCTCACGCCGGCAACGCGGGTTCGATTCCCGCACGAGTCACCAAAACCCGACACGAAGGTGTCGGGTTTTTTGTATACCGTTCTCAACCGTCGGTTGACAAAAAACTAACCGAATAATTCATTGTGTCTTGCACGTTACGATGCTATAATACACTTAATAACAGCGCTGTTAAATAAATTCAAAGGAGCGGTTACAATGAATATAGGTGCAAGAATTAAGGAGTTAAGAATCGAGCAGAAAATAACGCAGGACAGATTATCGGAATATTTGGGTATATCGCCGCAGGCGGTTTCAAAGTGGGAAAACGGCACGTCTATGCCGGACATTACGGCGTTGCCTATGCTTGCGGAAATATTTAATGTTACCGCAGACTATCTGCTCGGCATAGAATACGACGTCCGCGACAGCAAGACCGAGGAGTACCGCAGGAAGTACCGAGAGCTGCAAATAAAAGGCGATAACAAAGGCAGATGTGAACTTATGAGAAAAGCCCTCGCTGAATATCCGAGGAACTACGAATTTATGAATAATCTCGCGCGCAGTCTGCCGCACGTTACCGACAAGCCGGAGAATCATCGGGAAATAATCGAGCTCTGCAAGCGAATTATCGCAGGCTGCCGTGACGATTCAATCAGATTTTCGGCAATTCAGACCATATGCAGAGCGTACAGCTATATCGGCGAGGACGAAAAGGCAGCGGAATACGCGCGTATGCTGCCGCCGCGCAAATACGCGAGAGAGGATACTCTTGCGTGGATCACGAAGGGTGAAAATAAAGCTATGATCATCCAGAGCAACACATTGGATTTGCTTATGGAGCTGGGCGGCTATATGATAAGCAGAAGTGGTCATCATATGGGTATGGGCAATTTTGAACTGTCATTTGACGATGAGCTGACGGTATATAATACTGTGCTCTCGCTTTTGAAGCTGCCGTTCAAAGACGAAAATTATTATTTGATTAACGGAAAATTAGCGCATGTGTACCGCTACATGGCGGGCTTATATGCCCGAAACGCGGACAGCGAAAACGCTATGAAGTGCTTAAGGCTGGCGGAGCGTCATGCCGATGATTTTGAAACCAACAAGAACAAGGGATTAAAGTACACTTCTGTATTCTTCGACAAGCTGCAATTCGAGTTTACGGGAACGCGCCACGGCGACAACAATGAATATGAGCGTCTTTTGAGAAATCTCCGTCAGCGGCGTTGCTTTGATTGTATGCGTGACAGCGAGGAATTTAAGGCGTTTGAAAAAGAACTTGAAGAAAAAGCCAACTCAGCGCAGTAAAATTCTCAACCGCCGGTTGAAAATGCTCGTTTGCGCGGTTATTGACGCGTATGGCGTGAACGGATATAATAATTTCAGAAAAGCGCTTTTACTTAATTTTAAGAGGTGATTTTATGGAATTACAAATAGGAAACAGAATACGCGAGTTGCGTAAAGCAAGCGGTATGACGCAGGAACAACTGGCGGAGTTGATAGGAATTTCATTTCAAGCGGTCAGCAAGTGGGAAAACAATATTGCCCTGCCGGATATTTCGCTTGTGCCGACGCTTGCACGGATTTTCGGAGTAACAACCGATGAGATTTTCGCGTACAATCTTGTGGAAATGCGTGAGGAAATAGAGAGATATGTCAACGAGGCGGCAAAGCTGCGCGAGAGCAATCCAAACGAAGGACGGCGTATATTGGAGGAAGGATTGCAGAAATATCCCGATAACGATATACTTCTGAACAATCTGCTGTATGTGATTGATTATTCACAAAATCCCGACGAAACCATACGTGCGGCAAGTCGTCTTATCGACAAAACAGCCGAAAGCGATATTCGCTATGACGCGCTGAGATTTCTGGCGTACGCGTACAATGCAAAGGGTGACACGGACAGCGCGGTAAAGGCATTGGAGCAAATCCCCGAAATATATTTTTCAAAGCTGTCGGAGATGGCGTTTATAATGCAAGGTAAGGCAAAATTCACCGCCGCCGAAAAACAGAAATGGTTGTCATTTGAAACGCTTTTGCAGATGATGCAAAAAATAACGGAATGTTACAAAGCCGAAGGCAAATCCGCTGCTGCCGCCGCCGAAATTAAACGCGCTCTCGCGCTCATAAAGACTATGGACGGAGAAGAAAAAATACAGAATTTTTCGCATTACGCCGCGTCTTTTGAAAGTGAACTGCAGCGGATAACGGAAGAATAAAAAGGGCTGCCGCCGATGAACATTAAATGCTCGCCGGCGGCAACCCCTTTAATTTTACGTAAATTACTTATACAGCGGATATTTATCGCAAAGAGCCTTAACTCTTGCTCTTACCTCATCCTTTGTACCCTCAAAGTCCTTTATGGTCATGGCGATAAGCTTACCTATCTCGACCATATCGTCCTCCTTAAAGCCGCGTGACGTTGACGCGGGAGTGCCTATCCTGAGACCGCTCGTAATGAACGGACTTTTCGTATCGAACGGGATAGCGTTCTTGTTGACGGTAATACCGACCTCGTCGAGCATATGCTCCGCGTCCTTACCGGTAACGCCGGTGTCGGTGAGATCCAAGAGCATGAGGTGGTTGTCCGTACCGCCCGAAACAAGCTTAAAACCCTCGTCCTGCAGCGTTTTCGCGAGAACGGCGGCGTTCTTTACGACCTGCTTAGCGTACTCCTTAAAACTCGGCTCAAGCGCTTCCTTAAAGCATACAGCCTTTGCCGCGATAGTGTGCATCAGGGGACCGCCCTGGATACCGGGGAATATAGCCTTGTTGATTTTCTTCGCAAGCTCCTCGTCGTTTGTGAGGATAAGACCACCTCTGGGACCGCGCAGCGTCTTGTGCGTGGTCGTCGTAACAACGTCCGCGTACGGCATCGGCGAGGGATGCTCGCCCGCCGCGACAAGACCGGCGATGTGCGCCATGTCGACCATGAAATACGCGCCGACTTCCTTCGCGATTTCGGCGAACTTCTCAAAGTCGATAACTCTCGGGTACGCGCTCGCGCCCGCGAGAATAAGCCTGGGTTTATGCTCCAAAGCAAGCTTACGAACCTCGTCGTAATCTATCGTGTTCGTGTCCTCGGTAACGCCGTAGGGAACAATGTTAAAATACTTACCCGACATATTTACCGGCGAGCCGTGACTCAAATGACCGCCGTGCGCGAGACTCATCGAAAGAACCGTGTCGCCGGGCGTAAGCAGTGCGAAGAACACAGCCATATTAGCCTGCGCGCCGCTGTGCGCCTGCACGTTCGCGTAACCCGCATTAAACAGCTTTTTTGCCCTCTCAATCGCGAGCGTCTCGACAACGTCAACGTACTCGCAGCCGCCGTAGTAACGCTTGCCGGGGTAACCCTCCGCGTACTTGTTTGTCAGCGGCGAGCCGTTAGCTTCCATGATACGCTCCGAAACAAAGTTTTCCGACGCTATAAGCTCGATTTTATTGTTCTGACGATTTGTCTCGTCCTGGATAGCCGCGTAAACCTCGGGGTCAAACGACTTCATCTTCTCGTATTTTTCCATATTTGTGTTTCCTTTCTGAATATTACTCATGCTACATTATATAGTGTATCGCGCAAAAGTGCAAGAGTTTTGTCGCATTTTTACTGTTTTTTAAGCATTCCGATTTTCAGATTGTCGATTTCGGTCGCCCATTCAAAGTTCTTTTCCTGTCTTACCGCGAGAACCTCTATTGCGCCGAAGTTTTCGGCGTTAAAGAATTCCATATCGCCGACCTTCTTGCCGTTAAGCGAAATCGCGCACTTCTTCGCCGCGAAATCGGCTGTGACGCTCACATGGCAAGCCTTGTCAAGAGCCGTTACGCCCGCGCTCTTCCAGGTTTCCGTTTCAAGTCCGCCGTTCGAGATCGAGCCGCCGGTCGAATATTCAAGACCCGTACCCTTAACGGTGCGTATGCCGAGAAATACCTTACCGCTTTCGTCCGCGAGACGGATTTCGCCGTACGACGTTCCGCCGGTACACTCGCCGGGCATCCAGTCAAATTCGATAAGTGCGTTGTCCTTCATCGCGAACGGAGCTGTGTACACGGCGTTTCTGTTACCCTTCGACGAGCCTGATATAGCCATTACATTACTGCCGCCGCTTTTCATTACGCCTATGCTGTCAAGCGGGGCGGGCTTTGTGCCTGCCCAGCCTGCCGCGTCGCCCGCGCTGTAGCTTTCAAAATCCTCGTCAACATATATGTTCCACGTATTGCCGTCGCCGTCGGTGTACTCGGTATGCTCAGCCGTAAGCGACGGGTCAACGGTAGGTTCGGGCGTGGGCGTTGCCGCCGGAGCGGGGATCACGCCCGTTTTCATACCCTCGACGTACCTGTCGGACTCGTCCTTATCGTAGAACGCGTGCTTGCCGAGGTAGATGAGCTTTCTGTCGCCGTCCCACTCGACCTGCATACCGACCGCCTCAGCCATTGCGCGCAGCGGTATCATCGTCCTGTCGTTTATGGATGCGGCGGGAACGTCGAGCGTGTACGGTTTGTCGTTTACCGTATATTCCGCCTTGTCGAGCGTCATCTTTACGCTGTAGCCGTTGCCCGTAAAACCGACCTCGCGCGTGCCGCCGTTCCAGTCAACGGTCATGCCGAGGTTTTCCGCGATAAAGCGCACGGGTACAAGCGTTCTGCCGTCAATTATCGTCGGCACGACCTTATCGTCCTCGGGATCTATCTTAACAATGTCGTTTCCGACGATAGCGCTCGGACTGTCGATTAAAAGTTTCATGCTGAACGTACTCGGTTTTGTGCCGTTTATTTTGTACGTCTGATGCGTACCCGTCAAATCGGGGTTTGTAAGCTTTTCGCCGTCCTTCATAACGTAGCCCTCGAATACCGGTACTTCGGTCGTTTCCGCGCCGAGGTAGTAGCTAACGTTCGCGGGCTGGTTGTAGTGGTTGTTCTGCATTGCGATCGACGCTCTGTAGAAGGAATCGTGCATAAGAGTCGGGATTTTGTACGACGTGGGGATAGCCGTGGAATAAATCCATATTTCCTTTTCATCCTTTGTTTTCCAGATTATTTCATCGCGCCAGTCGCCGAAAATATCCGCAGCGGCGCACGGTACTGCTTTCGTGCCGCTGTTTGACGCGCAGTCGCCGGCAGTCATAAGAATATCTACCGTCTTATCCTCCCAGTTCCACTTTGAAACGGAAACATCGTCGAGGAACTCACTCAGCAAATCGCCATCCCAGTAAACCTTGAAGTTCACGGGCAGACAATTTACCGTTGCCTCCGAACCGTCGGGATTTCTGAACGAAATTTCGTTCCATACGCTGTCGGTTATTCTCTCGTCATTAAACGTGGATGGGTTCTGAGCCGTTGACGCCCATACCTCGTAGCCCTTGTGCGTCGGGTCAATGTCGCCCGCGCGGCTCCTGCCGGTGTCCTTGTTCTTGCCGTAGCCCCACGCCACCTGACCGGTGCGCGCGTCGTGCAAATCGGTGTTCGCCATAAGCGGGTGGTTCTCGTGGCAAGCCCAAACGAGGTAGCCGTCAAAATCGGGATCCATCTTCGCAACATCGAACGCGTCGCCGTGAAGGAGTTTCTGTGCCTTGCCATCGTTGTCGTAAGCCTTCGTCGCGTACATCTGCGTACCGTCGTGGTCTATAGCAGCCGGACCGGAAAGAATTTCATCCTTACCGTCAAAGTCAACATCGGCTACTGCCATGTTGTGATTCCACGCGCCCCAAATACTGTCGTCGTTGGCTTTGTTGGGCGTGAGACACTGCCAGTCAACGACGAACTTACCGTTTTCGTCGAGGTGCCACGCGGCTGCGCGAACGTTATCCCATGCGCCGCGCACCATTACGACGCTCGGCGTGACCCCGTCGAGGTACGCGAGACCGAACAGGTAATGGCTTGCACGTTTCGTAAGCCTGCCCGTGTCGGTGTAGTTGTACGACCACTCCGAAAGCGGCTCTTTTACGGGCAGCAGGTCGGTTCTGTCAAGCTCCGCGCCCGTCTCGCCGTCGTATACCGACAGGAACTCGGGCGTTGAAACTACGTACTGTCTGTCCTGGAAAATAGCGAGATTGTTGGGGTCTTTTGTGTAATCCGTTTTACCGTCGCCGTTTGTGTCGCCTATCTCGTTGCCTGCGCCGTCAACAGTACCCTCGAACGAGCGCATAACGACCTCGGATTTGCCGTCGCCGTTGAAATCATAGACCATCATATTTATGTCATGCTCGTTGATTTCATTCGGACCAATGTCGATCGTCCACATATGCGTACCGTCCGTTTTATACGCCTCGATAAGCGGGTACGCCGTGCGCTCCTTTGTCGTGTCCATGCTCGGGATACGGCGGAGAATAACCTCAAACTCGCCGTCACCGTCGAGATCGCCTACCGTTCCGTCGTCAACGTTATAGCCCTCGCGCTCCTCAATCTTGAAGGCTATATGGTCTTTATCCCACGCGGTCGTTTCGGTCGTAACGCCGTTCTCCGCACCGCCCACGACCTCGCGCAGTTCATATTTCGACCCCTCCGGCGCGTTAATATCAAAATAACTCGACGCGTTTATCGGCTCGTTATTCAGCTTTTCGCCGTTTCTGTAGAGGTTGTAGCAAAGACTGTCGGAGTCCGTACCCAAGAAACGCCAGCTTACGAGAATGCCGCCGCTGCCCGGAACGGCAACAAGTCCGCGCGTGAGGTACTCGAACCGTCTTTCGTTCTTCGGACGGCTCTCGTATAGCTTTTCGGTCTCTTCTCTGTCGGCAGCCTTAAACTCGTCGGTGTAGTGACCGAGCGTCATACCGTCCGCCTCCGCGCCCGTGTACTGCTCGTACTGCGCGAACGCGGGAACGCACGACGCGGCGATTGACAAAGCCGCGAGAAACGCGATAAATTTTTTGTTCATAATATCATCCTTTCTTAAATTTAATCATTCTGTTTTTAACCTAACTTATATTATATTTCATTTTTGCCCAAAAATCAATACATCAATATGCACGAGAAAAAATTTTGACGAAACACTTGACAGACCACAAACGTAGGCGTATAATAAAATTATGACCACAGTGGTAGTCTTAAAACGGGAGGTGATATTATGGCAAGGCAAACCGTTACCGAATCGGAGTACGAGGTGATGAAAATTCTGTGGGAGGCGGACGCTCCGCTTTCGCTCGGCGAAATTTTAAAATCGCTCTCCTCCGATAACAAGTGGACGAGAAATACCGTGGGTACCCTGCTTGTCCGCCTTTGTGAAAAGGGAGTCGTGTCATACGAGAGAAAGGGCAAGTCGAATTTATACTACGCGGTGCTGGATAAGAAGGATTACAGCATGAGCGAAACGAAATCGTTTTTGTCAAAGCTTTATAACGGCTCGGTCGGCAATCTTGTCGCGTCACTGTTTGAAAGCCGTGAAATTTCGCACGACGAAATCGAAAATCTGAGGAAAATAATCGACGGCAAGGACGACGAGTAGGAGAAGGGTATGTTTGAAATTTTTAAGACGGTGCTGCTTTTGAGCGCGGCGGGCGCATGCGCGACGCTTATTTTGCTCGCCCTAAAACCGCTCGCGCTGCGGAAATTCCCAGCGATGTGGCAGCGGAACTTATGGATAATCGCGGCTGTCGTGATGCTTTTACCGTTCTGGCGGTTTGTGCCGAGACAGGGCTTTGAGCGTCTTGCGCCGCAAAACGTCCCGCAAGAGGTGCAGTCGGAAACCGCCGCGCCGAACGCGGATTTTGACCCGAAAACGGTGGTAATAGAGGACACACCGATGGAGTACCGCGAGGTCGCGCTGCCGCGGGGAAGGAGCGTGCGCCTTTACGACCTCGCCGCGTATGTGTGGCTCGGCGGCGCGTGCGTGTTTGCAGCGTCGTCGGTTTTAAGCTACGCGGTGTTTCTTATAAGAAAACGCCGCGCAAGCGTAGATTTGGATAAAAGGGAAAGCTTTGAACGCGTGAAAAAGGAACTCGGAATACGGCGGAAAATACGCGTGCGTATCTTGCACGGCGCACGGTCGCCGATGCTCGTCGGGACGCTGTTTCCCGTCGTGTACATACCCGACGGGGGTATGGACGCCTACGCGGAGGAAATGGTGTTCCGCCACGAGCTTACGCATTACAGACACGGGGATTTACTTATTAAGTGGTTTATGATGTTTGTGAACGCGGCGCACTGGTTCAATCCGTTCGCGTACCTTTTGACCGCGAATATAAGCGAGGCGTGCGAGGTTGCGTGCGACATGGCTGTGATTGACGGTATGGACGACGCGCATCGGCGGATTTATATGGAGACGATTTTGAATATGCTGGAAAAGGGTAGATAATGTGGGCGTGCGGCGATGCGTATGACCCCCTCTCCGAGGGGGTCGAAATCTTTGATTTCGAGGGGTGTATATACGGATGGCACGAACCCACACCCCAAAACCCCTCAGTCGCCTACGGCGACAGCTCCCCTGATAGGGGAGCCTTACGGTATGCGGCTCATATCGTATGCCTCCCCTACTAGGGGAGGTGTCATTGCAAAGCAATGACGGAGGGGTTTATATTGCATATCCCAAAAGACAAGGATAAAAGGAGGAGACACGCAATGTTTAAAATATTTTACACAACGCACATGAGCGCGTCGGCGCGGCAATTACAGGCGCGGTTCATAAAAATGCGCGCGGGCGCGGGCGCATTTTCACGCCGGACCGCTGCCGCGGCGGCAGCCGCGCTTACGATGGCGGCAGCGTTCGCGACGATAGCGTTCGCGTCGATTGACGGGCTTGACATTAAAAACGGCACGCTGATTGCGGACGGCAAAAGCTATGGAATTGACATAATTCACATCGAAAGTCAAAAGGCGACGCACACCGACAGCTTTTACATGCCGCTGCGCGAAACGTTCGAGTCGCTCGGCTTTACGGTTCATTACGACGTTGACAAGTCGAAGTACGCCGACAGGATGGGCGGCGTCGATTTCCCAAGCTATTCTTGGGGCGAGGAACTTGTTAAAACCGAAACGGATAAGTACATGTACGGCGCGACGGAGCGGCTGAACACGAATATGCCGATAATCGAAATGGTGTCGCCAGCGGGCAGAACAGAATACTGCCAACTCGGCTCAAAGGAATATTCCAAAGGCTACACGTTCACACCGCCCGCAATTATTGACGGACGCGCATATTTGCCGATACGCGCCGTGGCTAATATCATAGGCGGCACGGATAACGTGAAGTGGAACGACGGCGCACACGATACGTACTATAAGGGCGCGGTGACGTTTGACGAAGATATCATGACCGTGACGGTAAATACCGATTGGACGAAACCGACCGCGATAAACGATTATGAAAGCCGCGCGCTTTACGATAACTATGAAGATATGACAATGGCGTGCTATGATGTTACGGAACGGTTCTTCACCGCGTTTGCGAACGGTGACTCGGCGGCGGCTCGTGCGTGCGGCACGGCGGAGTTTTTGGAAAGTCAATTTAACAACGATTTGCTGTTCTACGAGCCGCGTGCGGAACTTGTAACGGTACGCGCGATAAATATGTACACCGACGGCAATATATATGTGGACGCGGAAATTTCCGACGATTATGCCGAAAGAGACGTGCTTATAAGAATGGCTGCGCAGCCGGACGGAACGTATTTGATTGACGACGTTGAGGCGGTCGATGTGATAAGGCATGACGTGCCGTTAAATTACGTGGATGAGTCGAATACCGTAATGTGGAGTGCGGAGGAATAAGTGGGTTATACGGGCGACCGCAAGGGTCGCCCCTACGGTGTCAATATAAATAACGGGTGTAGGGGCGACCCTTGCGGTCGCCCGCAAATTTCCCTTTACCGATTGACGAAATGTGAGAAATATGATAGAATAATGTCAGAAACGCAAAGGAGGGCGGCGGACATGACAAAAAAAGAACGCGCGGAAAGAGCGCGAATTCTTCTCGAGAAGGCGTACCCGAACGTGAAATGCACGCTCGAATACGAAACGCCGCTCCAAATGCTCATCGCGACGCAGCTTTCGGCGCAGTGTACCGACGCGCGCGTCAACATTGTGACGAAGGACTTATTCAAAAAATACAAAACAGCCGAGGACTTCGCGAACGCCGATTACGATGAGCTTTGCGACGACATCAAATCGTGCGGCTTTTACCGTAACAAGGCGCGTAACATTATAGAGTGCTGCCGCCGCATTTTGGCGGTGTACGGCGGCGAGGTGCCTGACACTATGGAGGATCTCACAAGCCTTGCCGGTACTGGCAGAAAGACCGCGAACCTCGTTCTCGGCGACATTTTCGGCAAGCCCGCCATTGTTGTGGACACGCACTGTAAACGCATCGCGAAACGTATAGGTCTAACGTCGAACGACGACCCGACAAAGGTCGAATACGACCTTCAAAAACTGATCCCCGGCGAGTATCAGCTTGTAACGTGCCACCGTTTCGTGGCGCACGGTCGGGCTTGCTGCACCGCGCGTAACCCCAAATGCGATATTTGCCCCGTCGGCGAGGTCTGTAAAAGCAAAGGAAAATGTTAAAAGCGTCCAAAAGGACGCTTTTTTCTTACATAATCGAATGTCCCGTCAGATACCCCGCGAGGAAAATCCCAAACAGCGCGGCTGAGCATACTGTTATAAGTTCCGCCGCGTTTTTTCGTTTCTCCGTAAGCGAGGCGAGCACCCACGCGGCGGGAATCATGCACGCCATGTACCGGTTAAGGCTCAACGGCCACGACGTGCCGGCGTTAAAGAAGAAGTACGTGAGCATAAACGCGGTGTACATACTCCTTGTGCGCCGCACCGCGAGCAGCGTCAGAACAGCCGCGGCTGCGACAGACACAATATCGCTCAAAAACATACACACGATAAACGACCACGACTCCCGCGTGTTCACGCGTGACACAAGCATGTTGACGGTCTTGCCGAAATATTGAAACTCCTGCGACCAATGCTCCTTTTGGTACTCCATAAACGCGAACGCGTTGCCCTCGACGCGGTAATTTATATAGAGATATACGAGCGTGCCTACGGGTATTATAAGCAGCGGCAGCGCGGACACGAATTTTTTACCGAGTTTTTTAAAATCTTTTCCGCGTATTAGCGCAATCGGACGTTCGCATTGTACCCACTCGACCGCCGCCGCGACAATCATAAGCACGCCGACCGAGCGCGTCAGTGCCGCGAGTGCACCGAGTACGCCCGCGCCGAGCCAATTATGCCTGCGTATCGCGAGAAAGGTCGCCGTGACAACGAGAAAGAACAGCCCCTCGGTCATAACCCCTCCGAAGAAGAACGCGAACGGCGACACCGACAGGAATATAACGCTCCTGCGTGCGACGGCGCGGCTGTAATCAATTCTTACAAGCTTATACATCAGCGCGCAGCCCGCGCTATACGAAAGAAACGAAACGGCGAGTGCGGAAACCGTATAGCTGCGCAGCGCGATTGCGAATATTCTCACGACAAGCGGGTAGAGCGGGAAGAACACAAGAAACAGGTGCTTGCCGTCCTCCAAATGGTGCGAGTAGCCGTACTGCGCTATATCGAGGTAGTGCGGCGCGTCCCATAAATTCCACTTTTCGCAGTAATCGAGAAACGACGGCATACCGCCCTCGCTGAATATACCCGACGCAGCCCAGCCGAGTATAAATACAATAACTCGGAACGTCAATGCGTAAAGGAATATTTTAAGCAGCGTGTATTTGCCGTCTTTTTCGTCCTCGTCCGCGCCGTACTTGTACGCGGTCAGAAAATCCACGGCTTTGCCGCGCGGCAGCGTCACGCCCGATTCGCCCGCGAGACGCAGCAAAAAAAGCGCGAGCGCGGCAAAAATAATAACCGACAGCAAAATACTTAAAATCATTCCTTACCCGCGCCCCCTTCTTCCTTAATTATATACGCGGGGCGATTTTTTACTTCCATGTACGTCTTGGCAAGGTACTGCCCGACTATGCCGACGCAGAATGTCTGCACTCCCGCGACAAAGAAAATAATACACACAAGCGACGGATAACCCGCGACGGGGTCTCCCCATATAACGGTTTTCGCGATTATGACGAGTATCATAACGAACGCGATAACGCACATGAGCATACCTATAACCGACGCCACGGCAAGCGGCATTGTAGAAAATGACGTTATGCCGTCCACCGAGTAGAGGAAAAGTTTCCACATCGACCATTTCGTCTCGCCCGCGATGCGCTCCGCGTTTTCAAATTCTATCCATTTCGTTTTAAAGCCTACCCAGCCGAAAATACCCTTTGAAAATCTGTTATACTCCTTCATGGAGATTATCGCGTCAATGACCTTGCGAGTCATAAGACGATAGTCTCTCGCGCCGTCCGCGATGTCGGCGTTCGCTATTTTACCGATGAGCGAGTAAAAAAGGCGCGACAAAAACGAGCGCAGCTTAGGCTCGCCCTTTCGTGTGACGCGTCTCGCGGCTGCGCAGTCGTAGCCCTCGTTTACAATCGTCTCGTACATTTCGCAAAGCAGCTCCGGCGGATCCTGCAAATCCGCGTCCATGACCGACACGTAATCGCCGCGTGCCGATTCAAGTCCCGCGAGCATAGCCGCTTCCTTGCCGAAGTTGCGCGAAAAAGACACGTATCTCACGCGTCCGTCCTTCGCGGCGTACTCCCTGACAATCGAAAGAGTGTCGTCCTTTGAGCCGTCGTCAACAAAAATATATTCAAAATCAACTCCGTATTTTTCACGCATAATGTCCGACTGCTTCGTGATTGCGCCGTAAAAGTACGGCACGGCTTCAGCTTCGTTGAAGCAGGGGACTATAATGCTTATTTTCGGCATATTCAAGGCTTCCTTTCAGAATTTATTTATCATACGTTAAATCTGAACAGAACAATATCGCCGTCCTGCATGACGTACTCCTTGCCCTCGCTGCGGACAAGACCCTTCTCCTTCGCGGCTGTCATAGAACCGCAAGCCATGAGGTCGTTGTAGTGTACGACCTCGGCGCGTATAAAGCCGCGCTCGAAGTCGGTGTGTATCTTGCCGGCAGCCTGCGGGGCTTTCGTGCCTTTTGTGATAGTCCATGCGCGCACCTCCGGCTCGCCCGCAGTGAGGTAGCTTATAAGACCGAGAAGCGTGTAGCTTGCCTTTATGAGACGGTCGAGACCCGACTCGTTCATGCCGAGCTCTTCGAGGAACATCGCTTTTTCGTCGCCGTCAAGCTGCGCGATTTCCTCCTCAATTCTCGCGCTCACGGGCATAACCTGTGACCCTTCGCTTTCGGCGAGAGCTTTTACCTTGTTCACGTACTCGTTATTTTCTATACCCTTCGAGAAATCGTCCTCGGCGACGTTCGCCGCGTAGATAACCGGTTTCATGGAAATAAGCGAGATTTCCTTCATTATCGCCGCCTCGTCCTCGTCGTATTCGAGACTTCTTGCGGGCTTACCGTCCTCGAGCGCCGCCTTTACGCGTTCCAACAGCGCGAGTTCCTTCGCGAGCGACTTGTCGCCCTTCATCATTTTCTTTGTGCGCTCTATGCGGCGGTCGATTATCTCCGCGTCGGAAAATACAAGTTCTAAATTTATTGTCTCGATGTCGCGCAGCGGATCTATCGAGCCGTCCACGTGCGTGATGTTCGAGTCCTCAAAACAGCGCACGACATGTACGATCGCGTCGACCTCGCGTATGTGCGACAAAAACTTGTTACCCAAGCCCTCGCCCTTCGACGCGCCCTTTACAAGTCCCGCTATGTCCACAAATTCAATATACGCGTGCGTCACCTTTTTCGGATGGTACATCTCGGCGAGCCTGTCCAGACGCTCGTCGGGAACATCGACGATACCGACGTTCGGTTCTATCGTGCAGAACGGGTAGTTCGCGCTCTCCGCGCCCGCCTGTGTTATCGCGTTAAAAAGGGTCGACTTGCCGACGTTCGGCAGACCCACTATACCTAATTTCATCTGTTTTTCGTCCTTTCATGGCATATATTGTTAAAAATTACGCATTTATTCTATCATATTTCAGCCGTTTTATCAATAGAATTTATTTATTTTGTCGTCCGAACAGTTCCTTAACCGTGTCGTACGCGATTTTCGGGCGGCGGTACTCGTCCACCACGCCCTTGTTGTTATGGCAGCGGGCGCGGCTTTGGAACCACTCGCCCTCCTCCGTGACTCGGCAGTCGGCAAACTGCCAGACGAACACGCCGCTTATCCTGTCGTCGTTTAAATACACGTCGAGATTGTCGCGCAGTATGTCCGACTGACCTTCCTCGCTCCACTTGCAATGGGAGGGGTCGCGGTAGCCGTAAATAGCCGCCGCGCCGACCTCGCTGACAATTATCGGCTTATGCGCGCCGCCCGATTTATAAATCCACTCTATCTCCTCGTCGTTACGCATTGAAATATCGCAGTCTTGGTACCAATTCGAGTACATATTAAACGATACCACGTCGGGGAGGTCGAGACAAATATCTGTAAAGTGGCGGCACGTCGCGGAGGTTGTAGGGCGCGTTTTATCCATCGCCTTAATTTGCTCGTACTGCTTTTTGTACATTCTCCGCCCCTCATCCGTCTCGGACGCGCACTCGTTCAAAATGCCCCATATCACGATTGAGGGGTGGTTATAGTGGTTTTCAATCATCTCGCGTATGCAGTCCTCGCACTGACGCTCAAAATTCGGGTTCTGCATGTCCCCGAGTTTCAGCCCGCGGGCGTGATTTTCCTCCCATACCATTACGCCGCGCTCGTCGCACAGGTCGAGAAAACGCTCGTCGTTGGGGTAGTGGCACGTGCGGACGGCGTTCGCGTTCGCGGCTTGAATTAAATCCATGTCTTGTACCATATGCTGCAAACTTACCGCGCAGCCGTCGACGGCGTAGTCCTCGTGGCGGTTAAAGCCTTTCATAAATATCGGTCTGCCGTTAAGATATATTTTAGTGTCCCTCACCTCTGCGACGCGGAAACCTACGCGCTCGATCATATCGTCAACCTCCCTGCCGCCGACCGAGAGCGTCGCCGTAAGCTCGTACAAATTCGGCTCGCCGACGAACCACGGCTTTACATTGTCAAAATCCCGGGTAAACGCAACGGTCGTCTCCGACGCGGCGGGTACTTCGGTTTCGCGCTCCGTCTCCGTACCCGCGAGCGCGGTCTTTGCCGTGACCGTCCGCGCTTTATCCGAAATATTTTTAATTATTATCTCCGTCGCCGCGCTCCATTTGCCGTCCGTAAGCGACGGCGTGAAACGCACGCGCTCTATGTACACATCGCCGATATATTCGAGCGCAACGGGGCGCGTTATGCCGCCGTAGGTGTAGTAGTCGTTGGGAATATGCAGCGCGCTGTGTTCGCCGAAGGAGTTGTCAACGTCAACCCTTATCTCATGCCCGCCCGCGCACACGTCGGGAATAACAGCCGAAAACGGCGTGAACGCGTTGTAGTGGTGCGCGATTTTTACGCCGTCAAAATACACGTCTGCGGTGTGGCTCACGCCCTTAAATTCAAGACGGATATTGCCTGACCGTTTTATGTAAACCGTTTTCGTGTACGTACCCTGTCCGCGATAGTTGAGCAAATCGGGATGCTGTTCCCAGCAACCGGGAACCGGCAGCGAATACGTTTTACCGTTCGCGGTAAAATCCCACATTCCGTCAAGCTCGCGTGTTTCTCTTACGCGGTGCGTGTCAAAAAGTCGTATCATAATCCCCCTCCGTAATATTTAGCTATATTTTCGCCCACGGTTCTGCCGACGGCGTTGTATGCCGACTGGCGGTAGTGGTACCGGTCTTTCATTTCCGCGATGTACGGCTCAAAGCTGCCGACGAGAATGTAATCGTCGTTTTCTTCGCACAGCCTTTCCTGCGCGGCGCGTATCACGGCGTAAAAACCGTCGCGCTCCGCGTTTTCGGGATATTTTACGTAGTTGTAGTGACCTGTCTGCACTACAAAGATTTTCTCCGCGCCGCACCTCTTAAACTCTTGAAAAAGCCCTTCCGTGTTCGCGATGTAGTCGTCAGCCGTCCTTTGCACGTCGCCGTCGCTCTCGCCCTGACACCACACGACGAATATTCTCCCGATTTTTATGTTGTTGCCTATGAGAAATTTTTTCGCGTCACAAAGACGGCGCACAGCGTCGCCGATAAGCGTTTCCTTCCATTCCTCGGTATTCGTACCGCCCTTCGACGCGCTGACCGCGACAAGCTTTCTTTTCGTGCGGCTGTAATACTCGCTCACGACCGCGCTCACCATGCTGCCGCTGCGCTTATTCGTACCGTCCGCGCGTATATCGTCGAGCGCGCCTTTCCTGTCCTCGCCGAGACCGAACGGCTCTCTTACCGGCACGAGCGTGTCGGGCTTACTCACCGACTTATATTCAAATCCCGCGTCGACGCCGCACGCGACCGCCTTACACGCGTCGCCGCGACCCGACATATTCGACTGACCCGCGAACAGCGCGAGGTCTGCAGTGCTCAATTTATCCATTTTTACCCTCCGATGCGTTTGTATATCCATTATACCGCCTTTGCGTCGGGAATACAATAGAAAATTCCTTGAAGGAAATTAAAAATACACTTTATTTATTCGATATTTTATGGTAGAATATATGTAATTCAAAGGATAAGGAGGAAAAATCATGGCAAACAACAAGGTTCTTATAGCGGACGATGACAGCAACATTTCTGAACTGATAAAGGTATATTTTGAGAAGGACGGATTTGAGACGGTAACGGCGCGCAACGGCAAAGAGGCGGTGGAACTTTTCAAATCGGAAGCGCCGTCTATCGTGATACTGGACGTTATGATGCCGGAGATGGACGGCTGGCAGGTGTGCCGCGAGATACGGCGCGTCAGCAATATTCCCATAATCATGCTCACCGCGAAGGGCGAAACGTTCGATAAGGTGCTGGGACTCGAACTCGGCGCGGACGATTACATGGTAAAGCCGTTCGACCCGAAGGAGCTTATCGCGCGCGTGAAGGCTGTATTAAGGCGCAGCGAAACGAAAGAGGTAAGCACGGAGAAGGAACTTGTGTTCCCGAACCTCACGATAAACCTCACGAACTACGAACTTAAAATAAACGGAAACATAACCGAAGTGCCGCCGAAGGAACTCGAACTCCTCTACTTCCTCGCGTCGAACCCGAACCGCGTGTTCACGCGCGAGCAGCTTTTGGAGCAGGTATGGGGATTTGACTATTTCGGCGACTCGCGCACCGTGGACGTGCATATAAAGAGACTGCGCGAAAAGCTGGAGGGCGCGGAGTCGAACTGGCAGCTTAAAACGGTGTGGGGCGTTGGATATAAATTCGAGGTCAGATAAATGTTTAAGAGTATATTGAGCCGCCTGTTCTGGACGTACGCGGCAATTCTTGCGCTCGTGTTCGCGTCCGTTGCCGTATCGGTCGGCATATTTACGGACAGGTTCGTCACAAATCAGCACAGACAGAACGTGCGCGATGTTTCGCAGACAATCGAATACTGGACAGCCGTGTCGGAGATAGAGGACGACGGCGCGCGCACAAAGGTGATGTATATGAATCTCCTTAAAAAGTGGGCTGATTACCTTCACTCCGATATAATAATCACAAACGCCGAAGGACGGATAACAGCCAATACGGGCAGCGTTGCCGTCGTGCCGGACGATTTGGTAAACGCGGTAATATCGGGCGAGGAGGTGCGCGAGGTCTCGACGCTTAACGGCGCGTACCGTTCGAAGGTCGTCGCGATGGGAATACCGGTGCATTACCAGGGCGGCGTGGTCGGCGCGATGATTTTTACAACGCCCGTCGAACGGCTCAGGAAAACCACGACCGAACTGTTCTCCATGCTTGTGCTGTCGTCGCTTTTGGCGGTGCTTATCGCGGGAGTGCTTGTATACTGGCAGTCGCGCCGCATATCAAAGCCTATAGGCGAGATAAACAAGGCTGCGAGAAATATCGCGTCCGGCAAGTATGACAAGCGCGTTGTGGTTACGAGCAAGGACGAGATAGGACAGCTTGCGTCGAGCTTTAACTTCATGGCTGACTCGGTGGAGACTCTCGAACGTACGCGCAGCGACTTTATAAGCGACGTGTCGCACGAGCTGCGTACGCCCATGACGAGCATATCGGGTTTCGCGCAGGGCATACTCGACGGCACGATACCCAAAGAAAAGCAGGACGAATACCTCAAAATCATTCTCGACGAGAGCAAGCGTCTCACGAAAATGGTAAACGATATGCTCGAAATGTCGAAGATGTCGTCGAGCAGCTACAAGCTCGACGTAACGGCGTTCGACTTAAACGAATTAACGCGCCTTTGCATAATAAGTCTCGGCAGCAGGATTGACGAGAAAAACCTTGAAATAAACGTCGATTTTGACCGCGACATTTTGAAGGTACTCGCCGACCGCGACGCGATCCAGCGCGTAATAATAAACCTGCTCGACAACGCCGTAAAATTCAGCTACCCCAACACGACCGTCACGATAAAGACGCGCCGCGAAAGGAACCGCGCGATATTCAGCGTCGGCAATTTCGGCGACGGCATAGACAGCGGCGATTTGAGCAGTATATTCACGCGCTTTTACAAAACCGACAAGTCCCGCAGAACGGAAAAAAGCGGCGCGGGACTGGGCTTGTCGTTCGTTAAAAACATACTGACGCTCCACAAGCAGAACGTCTGGGTCGAGAGCATTGACGCAAAGGAAGGGTCGAGCGCGAAATACACAACATTTACATTTACACTGGAGACGGAATAAAAAATATTGACTATAAGAAGAAATTATAGTAAAATAGAAGTAATGAATTTCAAGGAGGAACACAACAATGGCTGAATTAAGATGGAACCCGCTTACAAAGGACTGGGTTATGATAGCGTCGCACCGCCAGAACAGACCGCAGATGCCGAAGGACTGGTGTCCGTTCTGTCCGGGACCCGACAACGACAAAGTACCCAAGTCCTTCACGGTACATAAACACGACAACGACTTCCCCGCGCTTTCGCAGAACCCGCCCGAGCCGGACGACGTTGAGACGAGGATTTACAAGACAAAACCGTCCTACGGCAAGTGCGAGGTTATCCTCTATTCGCCGGAGCATACGGTGACGCTGCCCGAGCTTTCCGTTCCTCATATAAGAGAACTGGTAGACCTCTGGACAAACCGTTTCGAGGAAATCAGCGCCGACCCGAAAATAAAATACGTGTTCATATTCGAGAACAGGGGAGACGTTGTGGGCGTAACGATGCCCCACCCGCACGGTCAGATTTACGGCTATTCGGTAGTGCCGAAAAAGCTGGAGCTTGAAATGGAGTCGTGTAAGGAGCATTTCGACGAGACGCACCACTGCCTTATCTGCGATATGCTGGAGGACGAGGTCAAGGCTGAAAAGAGAATTATATTCGAGAACGACGACTTTATAGTGTTCCTGCCGTTCTACTGCGAATACCCCTACGGTATATATATAGCGGCAAAGCGTCACTACCAGAACCTCACGCAGATGACCGACAAGGAAAAGACAAGTCTTGCGTCGGCTCTCAAAGAGGCTGCCGGTACGCTTGACAGCCTGTTCGACTATCCGTTCCCGTACATGATGTGTATGTACCAGAACCCCGTAAACGGCGAGGATGTGTCGGATTATTATCATTTCCATATCGCGTTCTATCCGCCGATGAGAAGTGCGGACAAGCAGAAGTTCAACGCGTCGTCCGAGACGGGCGCATGGGCGCACTGCAACCCGACCGCTCCCGAGGAGAAGGCTGTGGAACTTCGTGCTGCGCACGAGAAATTTGTAAAGAAAATGAACGGCTGATACAACATTGGGAGACTGCATCGCGGTCTCCTCTTTGTTTTACCGCTTGACATTACGGTGAAAAACGGTTATAATGGATAAGCTGTTATGATAATTATATAGAGAGGAATGACGTAAAATGGCTGAGACCAAAGAGTATATCCTTACGAGAGAAGGCAAAGCGGAGCTTGAAGAGGAGCTCGATACACTAAAGAATGTCACGAGAAAAAGAGTATCGGAAAAAATAAAGGAAGCGCGTTCGTTCGGCGACCTTTCGGAGAACGCCGAGTATGACGAAGCGAAGAACGAGCAGGCGGAGGTAGAAGCGAGAATAGGCGAGATAGAGAATATGCTCAAATACGCCCGCGTCCTCGACGACGACGAGATACGTTCCGACGTTGTAACGCCCGGCTCAAAGGTTATTCTCGGCATTTTCGGCGACGAGAAGCATTATCAGGTAGTAGGCTCGACCGAAGCCGACCCGTACAAGAACAAGCTGTCGTACGAGTCGCCCATAGGCGCGGCTATACTCAACAAGAGCGCCGGCGATACCGTTAAGGCGATAACGCCGGGCGGCGAGATTGAAATAAAGATTATCGCGATAGAAAAATAACAAACAAAAAAGAAAGCGAAGAGATGAGGAAATCATCTTTTCGCTTTTTTTGATATAAGGAATTTTGCTTAATTTAAGCCATTGGCTTCAAGCACCATATCGGCATAACCGCTAAAATTCTGATTATATAATGTAGTCCAACTATGAATTACATTATTCCAAATCCAATTTTTATCTTCAGAAAGTTGATAATGGAATGTACCCTCTGTTGTCGGCATTGATGTCATTGCCCTCCATTCTGCACCCCAATGTCCTTCTCCTGTTATATTATTTACAAAATATGACTCATTATTTATACGCATACCTACTGAGTCAACTTGGTCACCAACGTCACCTGAAAAAACAGAATTTGTTACATTTGTCATTGTAACTGTGGTATTACCGACACCTGTTACCGTAACGCCGAGATCCGGCGCGACGCCCTGACCCTCGCCGAGTACGCCGTGCGGGCCCTTTTTCAGCACTACCTCTGTACCGTCAGCCTTTATCACGGTGTCGCCTTCTCTGGCAAATCTTCTTTGAGACACTTCGCCCTCGTGGATTGTGATAGGCTCGTCGTCGTTTGCGGGTTCGGACGGTTCGGGCGGAGTGTATTGCGATGTGTTAATTGTAATCGTATTATTCGTAAAACCGACCGTAAATCCGCCCACAGCGTCGGCGATGTCGCGGAGTTTAAAGTATGTACTGTCGTTTATGTTATATCCCTCTATTGACTTTCCAACACCGTCAACCCTGATAGGGAACGGGTTCGCCGTTACGGCGTATTCGACCGCAAAGCCCGTCAGCGCGGAACAGATAATGCCGCCTATTATAAAACCTAAAGTAAATCTTTTCATGGGAAATTACTTCCTCCTATCTATTACTGATGTGTATTGACATACTCTAATATACTACGTCCATTATCACAAGCCAAATATACCCAACCATCATCATCCCATATAAAGTTTTTATCCTCTGAAATCTCACCAAATGCTGTACCGGGAACTTGAGGGTGTGTTTTTTGAGAAATAACTGCCCATTCGCCATCCCAATGTCCTTCCCCGGTCAAAGGGTTTACTTCATAAGTTGATGCAGCAGTCCAACGACCTGTTGAGTCATTACCATATTTATTTGTCATCAATTCAGTATTTGGTTTCAAAGGAAATGTAGTCATCTGGTCTCCCTGCCCAAACTCATCCATTATACCTACATCTGGCGCAACGCCTTGTCCATACCCCAACACGCCTGTTACTTCATCTTTCTTTAACACTATCTCTGTACCATCTGCCTTGACAAATATATCCCCCTCTTTCGCGAGGCGATTATCTCTCGGCTGACCCTCATAAATTGTAATAGCACCGTCGGTGTTTGCGGGCTCGGGCGGTTGCTCGGACGGCTCGGCTTGTGTGCTGATTGTGATTGTATTATTCACAAAACCGACCGTAAAACCGCCTACCGCGTCGGCTACGTCGCGGAGTTTAAAGTATGTGCTGTCGTTTATGTTATAGCCTTCGATTGACTTAGCAACACCGTCAACCTTAATAGGGAACGGATTAGCCGTTACGGCGTACTCAACCGCAAACCCCGTCAGCGCGGAACAGACAATGCCGCCTATAATAAAACCCAGAGTAAATTTCTTCATAAAAAATCCCCCTTTTGACGTATTATACACCACCCGAACGAAAAAATCAAGGCGGCGTAATAAAGCTAATACGCCGCGCATATTATTCACGGGAGGTGTCCGTATGCGCGGTAATATAATAGGTATACTTACGGTCGCGGGCGGTTACGCGGCGGCTGTAATCGGCGCGGGTTTCGCGTCGGGACAGGAGATAGTGAGCTTTTTCGTGCGGCAGGGAAGGGCGGGCATAATCGGTATAGCCGTCGCCTGCACGATTTTCTCACTGTTCGCCTACACGGTGCTTGCACGCTGTATCACAAGCGGCACACACAGCTTTTCCGCGCTGCTCGCGGAAATTATACCAAGTAAGACTATGCGCCGCACGGTCGAGGCGGTAATACTTTTGTGCGCAATGTCAACGCTGTGCGTTATGACGTCCTGCGCGGGCGAACTCGGCGCACAGCTTTACGGCGCGCCGGTCATAATGGGCGCGGCGGCGTTTTCGGTGGTGTGCGGAATGGTATTCCTCATGGAAATACGCGGCATGATGAGTACAAACGCCGCACTCGGCGCGGTAATCATAACGGGAATAATCTTCTCGTGCCTTTACATACTCCGTTACCGCGAGCATCAGACCCTCGCGCCGCAAATTAAAGCCGTCGTATCGGGACTGAGCTACGCGGGCTACAACGTCGTCGGCACGGGCGCGGTACTTGCGGCAATGAGCCGTTTCCTCACGGAAAAAAAGGACGCGGCGATCGCGGCGGTATCTTCGGGCATAATTTTGTTTACAATGACAGCCCTCATATGGACGGTACTGTCAATCTATTACGGCAAAATCAACCTCGGGGAAATACCGATGCTCACAATGACGTTCCGCCAGGGCAAAACGCTCGGCATATTTTACGGCGCACTTCTCGCCGCGGCGGTGATTACGACGGGAATATCAAGCGGTTACGCCGTGATCGATATGCTGAGCCGACGCATGAACCCCAAAAACGCCGCGAATATAACGCTTTTGGTAAGCTTTTGCATGAGTGGCGCGGGCTTTTCGACGCTTATCGACACGCTTTACCGCCTGTGCGGATATATAGGGATTGCGGCGGCTGTTTACATAGGGTTAAAATGCCGCACGCAAATAAAAAATGAAGAAAAATCGCGAAAACCAAAGCATTTACCCTAAAATACGCCGATAAACGGAAATAACTCGTAAATGAGGGGGTTTACAAAAGAAAAATTCTTTGCTAATATATATAGGTCGTCTGACGGATTTTGAAAATAGCGGGATGTAGCGCAGTTTGGTAGCGCATCCGGTTTGGGACCGGAGGGCCGCAGGTTCAAATCCTGTCATCCCGACCAATATATCCAAACGGTAATGGGAGTTTAGCTCAGCTGGGAGAGCGTCTGCCTTACAAGCAGGATGTCACAGGTTCGAGCCCTGTAACTCCCACCAATCCACTTTAAAAACGGATTGTGCTGGTGTAGCTCAATTGGTAGAGCAGCTGATTTGTAATCAGCAGGTCGCGGGTTCGAGTCCCATCACCAGCTCCAATACGGGAGAGTTCCCGAGTGGCCAAAGGGGGCAGACTGTAAATCTGTTGTCTTCGACTTCAATGGTTCGAATCCATTCTCTCCCACCAAATAACAAACAGACCGCATAACTATGCGGTCTGTTTGCTTGTATACACGTTTTTTACACGTAATTTATATCTTTTTTTGTTTTCCGTGATTAAATTTAGCGCGGTAACAGCCCTGTCCTCCTCTTTTGGGTAGAGGTGGGAGTAGGTATTCCATGTGATTTCGACCTTGGCGTGCCCGAGGCGGCGAGCGATTTCCTGTATGTTGATGCCGCAGTATGCCAGATATGACGCGTGGCTATGTCTGAAATCGTGTATACGGATTTTTTTCAGCCCTGCCGCTGACGCATATTTCTTATTGCGGTTTTCGAGGGTGCTGTCCCTTACGCAGGTTTTACCACCGCATATTCGCCAGTCGTCCGAAAACCCCGCCATGCCCTGACAGCGTTTCAAATGCTCGTTAAGCACATTTTTTAATTGGACAGGTATTTTTATGTCACGGACGGAATTTTTGTTTTTTGGCGGCGTTTCACGGTCGTCGCCGCGTAATTTCTGTGTAATGCTTTTAGTTACGTGTATAATATCCCCGTCAATATCCGTCCATTTGAGCGCGTAAATTTCGCCCTTTCGCATACCGGTATAAAACGCAATACTGAAAAACACATAGAAATTCCACTCGTAAATACTATTGGTTACGCTCTCCGATTGCTCGGCTTGTTCGCGTGCGGCGGCAATGAATTTCAAAAATTCGTCAGCGGTGTAAAATTCGATTTTTTTCTTTATGCTGTACGCGTCCTTAAAATTTTCCGTCGCAAACAGCGGATTGCGGGGCAGATATTCCATTTTGACGGCGTAATTCAGCACGGCGCGCAATTCACAGTACGCGCTTTGTTTAGTCCGTAGTGACAAATGCTCGCCGGTGCTTTTCGTCATTTCCTCAACTTCCGCTTTCCATTTTTGCAGGATCGGCGTATTCAGTTTGTCAATTCTATATTCGCCCAAAGAGGGCAGTACGTAATAATTCAGCCTGCGTCTGATTTTGTCCAATGAACTTTCGCGAATTTCATATCTTTTCATGGATAGGTATTCTTCGGCGAGCTCGCCGAGGGTTATTTTCTTTATCGTTTCTTCTTTTAAGTCGCGCATGAGACGACTCTCAAGCTCCTTTGCAGCGTCCTTGCCGTAGGCGACGCGGTCAAGCTGCTTTTGTACGCCGAGGTTATCTGTGTAATTTATCCTGACGCGGTACTTCTGTAAGCCGTCCTTCTTGCCGTCCATTTTATAAATTGGCATAAAAATAACACTCCTTACTTGACTTTTTTCGGAGTGCTATGGTATAATTTACATGTCAGATGTGTGTTATACCATAACACCCTATTTCAATTCCTCGACTGTTGGTTGAACAACACACTTGTGTGTTGTAGCATAGCAAGGTGCAAGCTTGCGTAGCGTAACAAAGGCGGTCGGGGGATTTTTTTATTTTACTGTAAACCAAGCTCTTTCATGGCATCTTCGTTTGAAACAAATATTTTGCAGTCGGGATTGACCTCTGTTTCTCGAAGCATGGCGATGTCAACATCGTCCGGCTCAACTTCGCCTATATCATCCCATGACGGGAAATTATCAATAATAATTTTCCAAAGAGCGTTTGCGTCTTTTTCGCTCATAACAGTTACAGCTCCCAAAATTCTTTCTTTTATATTTGACATAATAATCACTCCTATCTTTGCTTGTAAATTTCGCCGCGAGAGCCTATTTTCTCGATATATAATATATTTCCCTGTCTGTCAAATATCACTCTGAAATCACCGACACGCAACCGATATTTGGAAATGCTGCCTTGAAATTTTTTAACATCACCATTCGGCAGGTTATTGATCGCATTCACTATCCGCTCTTTTGTGCTTTTGTCCTGACGATTTAAAAACTTTATCGCTTGTCGTGAGTAATTTACCGTCAATATTTATCATTCCCTTCATGTAAAATATATAATAAATTTATTTATAATCCCATTTACAGGGAATATAAGACTTACTTTGAATTTGTAGGTATTTGTCGTTCTTGCCTTAATTCATTGAGTATATCGTCTGATATATCGCCGGCTACAACAGATTTGTATTTGTCAGATTTTAACATCTGCTTCATTTCGCCTCGTATTTCAGCTTTATCTTCTATATCAAGATGCTTGTACATATATAATATAAATTGGTCAGGATCTATCTTGTTAGGACTAATAACACCCGGGATTATGATGTTATACTTATCGTCACTTTTCCCTAAAACCCATTCGGGATTTACTCCTAAATAATATGCTATTGATTCAACAACAGGTAATTTAAGACGTTTTATTTTCCCTTGTTCATACCGGGCGATAGTAGAGGCGGCAACATTTATAGCATTTGATACATCTATTTGTTTCAGTTGTTGCTCCTTCCGAGCTTCTTTTAATCTTTCGCCAATCAATCTATTATTAAGCATAATTTTATCCTCCGTAACGATAGTATAACATATAAATTTGCTCAATGCAATATATTTTTCAAAAAAACAATAAAAATTTGCATAATGCTATTGACAAGAAGAAAATCAAGTGTTATAATAAAATAAAAATTGCACAGTGCAAATATGAAGGAGGTGTTATTATGATAAATTCAAATAAAATAAAAGGACGTCTAAGAGAATTGAATTTAACTCAAAAGGACGCAGCAGAAGCTCTTGGTATCGCTCAATCGACTATGGCGCAGAAACTCAATGGTACTCGACCTATGACGATCTACGAAGCAGAAGCATTAGCAGAATTATTAGAAATTGAGGATATGCAATATGGAGTATATTTTTTTAATCGAAAAATTGCATAGAGCAATAAAGAAAGGAGAAAAAAGAAAGGAGGGTGTTAAATTGAGATGCAAAAAGTGCAGAAGTGAGATTGATAAAAGTGCCAATTTCTGCAAATTCTGTGGGACAAAACAAAATTCAATTTGTAATTGCTGGATAAAAAAAGAGCCGTATAATTGCGGTCAGGAAAAGTGTCCGGGATACAAGCTCTTTAATTTGGAACGCAGTGAAAAAGCTACTTCATAATAAGTTTAACCGCTAATTCACAGCCGAAATCAATAATAAATTGCTTGAGCGCATCGGCGGTGAAACTTTCTGCAGAAGGCAGCAGTTTTTTTGTTATAATTCCTGCAAGCCGTGTTTTGGGGGTCTCTGATACAATATCAGGTAATGAATCATTTAGTTTTGTTTTTTCTGATTCAGATAATGACGAGTCTTCATAAATCATTGCGGCGGCCACCTCTAATGCTGAAGCTGTCCACGGATATGGTTGCCCACAGTTGTAACAGTATTTAGGAACAATATACTTTTTTGCCGATACGAAGCCTGAAGTGTTTTCTTTGCCGTGAATCGGCATACCGCAGGATGGGCAGCAGGATATATTCGGCGCACCGCATATTTCGCAGAATTTTTCACCTACGATATTGTTATGGCTAATTGTGTGACCGTTTTCACAAATAGTCGCATTATAGTAATTTGACATTATAATCATCTCCTTTGAGTTGATTATAACATAATATAACAAAAATTTCAAGCGGTGGTAAGCCGCGAGGCGGAAAGGCGCGGACGCGGCGTAGGGAAGGAGTGAGGGAAAGATGAGCGAGAATGAGATTGATTTAACAAAAGAGGCTTGTAAGTTAGTTATCTCAGCGGTAGATATGCTATCAGAGATAAAAAAAACACAGCCGGAACGCTTCTTAGATTACGCACCGGCAGTGTTACGGATGATTATTGATTATATCAATAATATTTGACATTAGGACATTGTATCTCTTGATATTACACGAGCTTTCGGGCGGTTATCCTGTTTATATTGTATCACGGCATCAGTAACTTTTTGCAGAGTTTCAAAGTATGTCATTACAAGCTGTTCGGGAGATTGATCCGCAACCTTGTTTTGCAGAATGGTTAGCGTAATATCATGAGCAATTTGCTTAATTTCCATTTTATAATCACCACCTTTCTACGGTGATTATAGCATAAGCAAAAGGAATTTTCAAGCCGCGAGGCGGAAAGGCAACGGACGCGGCGTGAGGGAAGGAGTGAGGGAAGTGGATAAAAAGGCAAGGGAAACGAAACCGTATAAAAGCAGTTGGCTGAAAAGCTTTTATACGGCGCGTAATGTATGGTCTGAGGCTATTTTAAGGGCGGTAAAGGAATATCCGGTAACTCGCAGGGTTCCTCTTGTTCGATTAGTGGGATATGATTCTGCAAGGCGTATTCTTTCAAAAATCGTATTAGTGCATTCAGATTTTTGTGGAAGGATTTTTTATCGGATAAAGTGTCGAAGTGCATATTTGCATTTGCTTCATCCTTGTATGCACGGACAAGTTCCAAAATATCGTCAACATACATATCATCAATGTCTGAATTACCGTCTTTCAAATGCTGATAAAGACTCTTTGCATCATCAGGAACGAACACATCAAACGTAAAGAACCCATCATCATCTATCACGGTACAATCTGTAGAGTATAAATCCGGATGTTCCAGATAGTACGAAAGTACAGACATAACAATATTTTTTTGAAAATCATCTAATATCATTATAATCACCACCTTTCTACGGTGATTATAGCATAGGTAAAAGGAATTTTCAAGCCACGAGACGGAAAGGCAACAGACGCGGCATGAGGGAAGGAGCGAGGGAAGTGGATTTAGAAAAACTGAAACAGCTATCGCAACCGTTGATTGAGTATATCAAGATAAATTGCAATCCGTATACGCGAATAGTCATATCGGATTCAGACGTGAGAGTTGTAGAAGATGTGGCGTACATACCAAAATAATATGAGAAATTTCAAGCCGCGAGGCGGAAAGGCAACAGACGCGGCATAGGGAAGGAGTGAGGGAAGTGGATGTATTAGAGTTTTTCAGGAAACTAAAACAACACTGTGAACAGTTTTCCGGTGGAGACGGGAACCGCTGTGAACAGTGCAGTTTTAGAGAATTGTGTTTTACTCCGCCGATTACTCTGACAGATGAGATTGTGGCTCGAAGTCTGGAGCGTCTGGCGGAATTTCAATCGGGGTGACGGTTAAGAGTTTGCAAAGACCGCCGTGCGCCCGCCCGGAACAATAAGAACGACCGACTCCCGTCATGTTGCGGCTGCAAGTTCGTTTTATTAGGCGATACATATTCTTTTCAGGAATGTATTGATATGTTGATGTGCAGTCAACATACACTTCTTTCCTGTAACAGCGCCTTTTCCGATAAGAATATTTGAATTCGGGATAGTCAGGCATATAATCACCACCTTTCTACGGTGATTATAGCATAAGCAAAAGGAATTTTCAAGCCGCGAGGCGGAAAGGCAACGGACGCGGCGTGAGGAGGTATATATGCGGAAAGTACAGTACATGTTGGCAGATTACATGAAAAAGAACGGCATTACAATTTCATTTGTTGCAGATGCGGCAGGAATCAAATATGAATTGCTGAGACGTTCGTTGAATGGAAATCGTGTTATGACTGCGGACGAACTTGCGGCGATATTGATGTCAACAAATATCACATTCAAAGATATTTTAGGTAGGGACTAACCCATATCTTGTGCATCTACCCCATGTACGAGAAGAATTATACTACACGCTGTAGTATGGCGTCAATGACAAACACATTGCATAGTCATTAAAAAAATATTACGCCAGCAAAGGAAAAGGTATTACAGCCGCGGGGTGGAAAGACAACAGACGCGGCATAGGGAAGGAGTGAGGGAAGTGAGCGAAAAAAATAACAGTACGTGAAGCCGTTGACATGATTTATAAAAGGGTTAAAATGTTACAACTTATTGTAGCAATTATGATAGTATCAGATCTCGTATGCGTCGTTATAAACTTAATAAAAAGTTAACGGACGCGGCGTAGGGAAGGAGTGAGGGAAGTGGATATTATAGAGGCAACAAGAACAGCAATGAAGGAAGGAAAAGGTATAATTAATATGGGATGGCAGAGTCCTAAATCATACTACCTTTTGCCAACCAACACTACTGATTGCTTTTTGTTAACACCTATAGGCTTTTCTGCTACTGAAGGTCGAGCTTGTCCTCGTTGGAATCCTCGTGCGTGCGATATATTATCTGACAAGTGGGAAATCTACGAAGATATAATTAGCGATTAAGCCGGAACGAGTAAATGACCTCGGCGTGAGAGAAGGAGTGAGGGAAGTGGACAAGGACTTTTTAATTTTTAGCATAATAGGGTTTATTGTCGGTGCAATTATAATTGGTAGTCTTAAAGCACATGGCGCATTATAAACGGTTGATGATAGACTGATTTGCTAAAAGCTCCTGTGCAGTTAATATGTTATCTAATACATCAGGTGCAACCGCAATACGGTAGTCGGTAAGAGCTGAACCGTTATACTCTTCTACGCTTCTGGAGAGGTCAGCTATTTATCATACTTATTTATATTTTGTGGTGTTGCGGGTTTCGCAATGGACGTTGTAAAACCCGCAACGCGCCGGTCCAAAGGCAGGTGATAGGAAATGAAGGTTAAACAGATTACGGATATTGAAACAGCGATACGCATTTATTATCAATACCCCGAAATCGACAATAATCAAATACGCGAGCTGTTTGGGAGCATAAGCAGCGGAACGCAGGCACGGTACAAAAAGGCGGTAAAGGATGAGCAGATTAACCGCAACGTCAAGACAATGTGCATCGACGCTGTGAACACCGAGGTTGCATATGACGTGTGGGGTATTGATGTTGCGGATTTGGAGCGTCGGCTCAAAAAGCTGAAAAGTTTAGGGCTGGCGAAAGTGTGAAAGGAGAGTTAAAACAATGGATATGGCGTCATTGGTAGTTATATGTGCGATTGCGTTTGCGGCGGGTATGATATTTTCAGCCGCGTTGATACGCGAGCAGCAAAACAGGACGCGCAAGCGGCGGCAAGCGTTTATAAAATCGCGTGACGGGCGGTCGGCGGCTGAGCGCGACCTGGCGCGGGCATTAGAACGGTTCGCACGTGCGGTAGAACGCGGTCAGGGATGCACAATCTACAAGGGCGACAGCAATTTGAAATCCGACGACGAATTTATAAACCAATTACGAAAGGATTTGAGTTTAAATGAGCGATTTTGACGCACGGCGGCGGATGGCGGGCGGCGCAAGTACGAGGACAATGCCGCGCCCGCTGAATTTGCCGCCCACAGACAGCTTGGGTTATGTGGACTTACGGTGTATACAGTGCGGCAGAAAACAAAAGGTAATGCCGGAACTGTTTATCGTCCAGCCCGAAGCTATGACGGACAAGGGATATATATGCCCGGATTGTCTGCGCGGCGGTGTTAAGCCGAAAACAAAGCCGACACCGCCGCCGAAAGCGGTACAAATAAGAGTTGAGGACACTATAAATCAGTAAGGAAGGAAAAAATTATGATACACACAATACCATATCTTACAGACAATTTTAACAAACTTGTACGCGCCGAGAGGACAGCTATTGACATGGACAAAAACTGCCATGTTAAGGTCAATGACTACATAGCAGTGAATGAATTGCTTATACACGAAGGCAAAGACGAATACGGCAGGTGTTGTATTGTGCGCGTTACGGATGTAATCGCACATGAGCAGAAGGATATTTGCAGCGTCAATCCGTGCCGTATTGAGGAACACAGCCGTATTCCGATGTCAGTATACGGCGGCGAAGAATAAAAAGGAGCGAAAAAATGATTGAAAATATAAGCATAGAGAAATTACACCCGCACCCGGACAATCCGCGCCGCGACGTGGGCGACGTTACGGAACTGTCCGAAAGCATAAAGGCGAGCGGAGTATTACAGAATTTAACGGTCGTTCCGGCGACGGGATATTATTACGGCGATTATTACGTAGTAATCGGCAATCGCCGTTTGGCGGCGGCAAAAGCGGCAGGACTTACAGAATTGCCCTGCGCCGTGGTGGAAATGAATCAGAAAACACAGGTCGCGACAATGCTGTTAGAAAATATGCAGCGCAGCGATTTGACGGTTTACGAACAGGCACAGGGCTTTCAAATGATGTTGGACATGGGCGAAACGGTTGAGAGTGTCGCAGAAATGACAGGTCTTTCACAGTCCACGATCCGCCGTCGGACAAAGCTGTTACAGCTTGACGCGGACACGTTCAAAGCGACAGAAGGGCGCAATATTGACTTACAGGACTATGAAAAGCTGTTTGAGATTGAGAACGCGGCGCGTCGCAACAAGCTATTGGAAGAAATCGGAACAAATAATTTCAATAACTCCTTTCAAAAGGCAATTGACACAGAAAAGCGCGAAAAAGAACGTGCGGCATTTGTCGATGGGCTTAACGCGGCAGCAACGCAAATTGACAACGGCGCGGACACAAGCGAATTAAAGTATATAACATACATATGTAATGTGGACATGGTTAAAGAAATACCAGACGACGGACACGAGTATTTTTATAAATTGTTTGCGGATACTTCTGCGAATGTATACCGTGCCTATACCGATGACGAAATTCGGGATCGAACCGCTGACACCGAAAAACGCGCTGCGGCAGCGGCGGCAGAGCGGGAACGGCAACAGCGCATTGAGGAAATAAATGCACGAATGTATACGCTCCGAGTGAATTTCTTGCGTGAATGTTCGTTGAAGGGTAAGGCGACAATCATCAAGGAATACGCGGCGCGGACAATGGCACAAATAAGCTATGACACCCCCGATATGGACATTGTTTCAGACATTTTAGGCATACAGATTGATAACGATGTACAACCCGAAGAAATATGGGATCTATTATCGCCTAAATTCGCGGTTGATCCCGAACGCGTATTGTTGGCGTTGACATACAGTTTCAGCGGCGACGGCCGCGATTTAGATTTATTGTACGGATATGCAGATGGCGATGAGCGGATTGACAATATATATACCATGCTTGAACGGTTTGGCTACGAAATGTCGGACGAAGAACAGGCATTACGCGACGGCACGCATGAGCTATTTGCAGAGCTGGAAAGTGAAACAGAATGAGCAAAATAATTAACGGTGACGCGCTTGAAGTGCTGCGGACGCTGCCGGACGAATGTGTTGACTGCTGTATAACGTCGCCGCCGTATTACGGCTTGCGCGATTACGGATCGGACGGTCAAATCGGTTTGGAAGAAACGGTCGAGGAATACATACAAAAACTTGTAGCCGTATTTCGTGAGGTACGGCGTGTGTTAAAACGTGACGGTACATTGTGGCTGAACATGGGCGACAGTTACGCCGGCAGCGGGAAAGGTGCGGCAGCATATCCCGACAATGCTAAAAAATACAAGCAAGCTACGAACAAAGGCATGGTCGGAGCTATAAAAACAGCAAAAATAAAGCATATCGGATATAAGCGTAAGGATCTTATGGGTATCCCGTGGGAGTTGGCATTTGCGCTCCGCGCCGATGGGTGGTATTTGCGGCAAGACATTATCTGGTACAAACCTAACTGTATGCCGGAAAGCGTCAAAGACCGCTGTACAAAATCGCATGAGTATATATTTCTTTTAAGCAAATCAGACAAGTATTATTTTGACAGCGAGGCAATCAAAGAGCCGGCAGTCGGGTTTAACAATATTCCGCCTGCAGGCAGCGTGGGTACGTTTAGACCAAATTCACGGCGGCGCAAGGGCAACGCTAAAACTTTTCGCGGCGGCGTATATACAGGCAACAAGGCTTTTAATAATTCTCAAAGTCAGGAACGCGACAGTCACGGCAACGTGGAGAATGTGACGGGGTTGCGAAATAAACGCGATGTATGGCAAATATCAACACGAGGGTACAAGGGTGCGCATTTTGCGACTTTTCCCGAGGAATTAGCGCGTAATTGTCTGCTTGCGGGGTGTCGTAAGGGTGGTGTCGTGTTAGACCCATTTGCAGGGAGCGGCACGGTCGCGGCGGTTGCTGTAAAATGCGGCCGCGATTATGTGGCGATAGAAATAAACGAGAATTACACAGAAATTATAAGACAACGAATACGGGAGGTAGAGACATGATATTATCAAAAATGCTGAAACAATGCAAGAAAAACAAACATATTAAAATAGTCAGATACGGCGGGTATGATTATTTATCCGACGGCAGTGTTGCGGGAGTTATTGATGCTGATGTTGACGACTGGACGGCAGAGGACTGTGCGGCGGCGATCGGTATCAGCGACGATGAACGTGACAAATACATATTCCCGCCCGCCGAGTTTCCGAATGTAACAAAATTTGAGGACGCTGTGCCAATGGAATTTTCTATCGAATTGCCGAGTGGAACGGTTATTCAGCCGTTTATGCTTGTCAACAAGCGCGTTTTCTTCGTGCAATCAGGGCTGCTCGATATTTTTGACGACGTTAAGAATAAACGATATTTTTTCGGGCATGATACATTGTTTATTATGCGTGATGTATTTACGGTTGGATTTATTAACCCCATGCGTCTCAACTTGAATAATCTGTCGGCGTATGCCGCCGATCTGCTTACAGGACTGAACGCGTCAGAGGAAGCGGCGTTTTTCGACGCGGGCGGGCAAATGGAAATTAAAGAGCCGGTCGAGGCGGAAAGCGAGGACAAGAGCGATGGACAAGGAGCGAGCAGCGATTGAACGGCTGAAGGTGGGCGCGGAAACGTCAGAGAGGTATTATAATGCGCCGCTGATAATCTGCTACAGCGGCGGCAAGGACAGTGATGTATTATTACAACTGGCGATTAGCAGCGGTATCAAATTTGAAGTATTGCATAATCACACAACTGCTGACGCGCCGGAAACGGTCTACCACATATCGCGCACGTTCCGACAATTAGAGGAACGCGGCATTAAATGTACGCGCGAATATCCGATGTACAAGGGCGCGGCGGTGTCAATGTGGACGCTGATACCGATAAAGAAACTGCCACCTACAAGAATAATGCGTTATTGTTGCGAGATTTTGAAGGAACAGGGCGGCAAAAACCGCGCTATCGCAACGGGCGTTCGTTGGAATGAAAGCCGCGCACGATCGAAACGCGGAATTTACGAAAGCAACGCCCGAAAAATCAGCGACCGAATTATCATAAACAATGACAACGACGAAAAGCGGCGGTGGTTCGAGCGGTGCGAACTGCAAGCGAAAACAGTTGTAAACCCGATAATTGACTGGACGGACGCCGATATATGGGACTATATCGCGGACAATCGAATTGAGTGCAATCCGTTGTATTGTGAGGGTTGGAAACGCGTTGGGTGCGTCGGTTGCCCTATGGCGGGAAAAAACAGGTACGCGGAATTTCGGCGATACCCGAAGTATGAACAGATGTATATGCACGCGTTTGACCGTATGCTCGAAATGCGAGCAGCGGCGGGCAAGGATAACAAAACATGGCGCAACGGTTATGACGTATTTCGGTGGTGGTTAGAGGAAAATCATTTACAAGAAGAATTTGGCAAAGAATTTTACGAAAGCGCGGTGACGGAATGATCTACAAGGTTTCGACAATAGGATTTCAGCCTATTCCCGGATATGAAGGACGTTATGAGATTGATTACTATGCTAACATACGCCGAATATGGTCTAAAAGCGGCAAGCGCACGAAAATGACGCCTCGCATAAAAAAAGGTGATAGCGTTATCAGGCTTACGGGATTTGACGGTATACGCGCTTGGTATAAAGTGGCACATCTTATGGCGCTGACGTTTATTAAAGGCTATCGCAAGGGCGTTTCGGTATATCATGCAGACGGAGTAAAAACTAACAATACACTGTCGAATTTGAAACTGGCAAATAAGCGTTCACTTGGAAAACTCACAGGAGCGAACAGCCGCCGCCGTACTGTTGCAAAATGCGCGGTCGGCGGTGAAATTGTTGAGATTTATCCGTCAGCACGCGCGGCAGCACGGGCAAACTTTTTCAGCTATCAAACGATAATAGACCGATGTAACAAGAAAACAAAGTCTGATATTGCGCCGGACGGCTATGCGTATGTTTGGGCGGACGATTTATAAAATAGCAAAACGATCGGAGGAATAGACATGAGCAGAATAACAGAGCGCGACGCGCGCGGGCACGCGCAAGTCATTGAATATTACAACACTAAAGAGGCGATCGACAAATTAGCCGCGTATGAGGACATGGGTATACCGACTGTCGATACAAGCGTATTGACGCACGCCCTCATTGCATACGGAGGCGATACACAGGTGGACATGATGATAGAAGAGATGTCAGAGCTGACAAAGGCGTTGTTAAAACAGCGACACACACAACAATTCGGTTGCCAATACGACAGACGCGTAAAGGCGACTGTCGAGGAAATGGCGGACGTATATATCATGCTGCTACAGATGATACAGATTTCCGGCGAGCCGGACTTATTCGACGAATTTGTGCGCGAGAAAATTTTGCGCCTTAGCTTGCGGTTGTTCGCGGACGGATTTACGGAGGCGGCGGCGGGAAATGGGTGCGGGGAGTAAGCTTTTAGAGGTAGCAAAGTGCTTGAAGTAATTTATAGAATTTATGAGGTAGCCGACGAAGAAACGACAGCACGAAACGCAGAACTTGAACGTGATATGGGATTATACCCGAGCAGCAAAGTACATAATACAGAGCTACTCATGGACTGTAAGATTTGTGATAGCCGCGACCACTTCAAAGAGATTATTAAAAGCGAATATGACAACAAGATAGCCTTTCGATATAGCAAAAAATTAAAGCCGGGCGACGTTTATTGCATTATCATAGGAGAGCATTGCTACAACACAGAACGTTATTTTAACAAGGTGACTATGACGTGCGACTGCTGCGGTGCAACGATAGAAACGTACTATGGCAAGGCAATATGTTTCTCGGACTACGAAATCAGACAGAAGTTTTATAACATTCAAGAATATGCAGAAAAAAGGTTTTGTTGCTATAAGTGTAAAGAAGTTTACGAGGAACGCGTCCGACGACAAATCAAACCCAATGAAGAACAAGAATTTTATATACAAAAGGATATGTTTACAGAGGATATTGCCGGATATGTTTACAAAATCACAAAAAGATCCACAGGCGAATTTTATGTAGGTCAAACCGTATATGCGCCGGTATTTCGTTGGGGACAACATCTTAAAACAGATAGATTTCCAATAAAAAACATTAAGGACTATATATTTGAAGTTATTGAGATTGTACCCAAAAGCGAAAATATCCTTGAACGTGAAAAGTATTACATTCAAAAACTATACAGAGAAAGTCCACAAAAATCCTTGAACATATCTTGCACAAAAGGAATTTAAACGTATCAACAAAGGAGGCGGCGGAAAATGGCGAATAAAAAATATGTGATTATGCGTCGACAATCTCCCCACACGCGGAACACCGTATGTCCGACGGTTGCGGCAGACGATAACAGGGCAATAAAATCATATCAAAAACGCGGCTATAAAATCATCGGACGTGTCAGCTGCAACGAGGGATTTATACCGGATTATGTGGTAACAGACGTTATACATAAGGAGGCAGAGTAATGAAAACAGAAACGGTCGAGAGCAGGGCGGTAACGATTGCCGCAAAGGTTTTACAGGCTGCCGGCGTTTGCCGTTACGACGATTTTAATAAATGTCGTAGGGTTTATGTAAATGAAACCGTTTGCGATAAATGTATACGGTCGTGGCTGATTGCAAAAGCAAAAGATGAATTAAAAAAAGAGAATGTGAAAAAAACGGTAACGGTGCCGCCGTTACGGGCGTGTCCGCTCTGCGGCGGTAAGGCGACAATCGACGTACTATACAGCGACGGGTTATATTATGCGCAGGGACGATGTGAAAATTGTCAAGCAATCGGCTACTCCCGCGAAAACAAAGGCAAGATAAACGCCTGTCGTGCAGCGACGATCCAATGGAACACGAATGATGTAAGTATTCCCGACAACCGGAAGTAAGGCGGTAAGAGAAAATGGCGAATAAAAAATATGTGATTACATGGCGTTCAAAAATCATTCGCTGTCCGGTAAAGGCGGAGCGCGAGTGTGAAAATTGCCACGCTTACGGTCACGTTTACGAAAAACAGCGGCGGCGTGTGGTCAAAGACGATGTGAGTTATGAAAATGATTGCTGACGCAAAACGAAAGGAGCGGGGAGCATGAAAAACATTGATGTGGTATGCACGATAAAGGAGCGGTCGGTCGTGGAAGGAAATCCTATCCGCGTTAAGAACGACGTGAACAACGACAGCGTGGTTATCATCGAGGCGGACGGCAAGGAGTACAAGGTTGACGGTGAAGAATTAAAGATGGCGGTCAACAAATGTATGCGCTGGAATTAAGGCGGTGAGCGAATATGCAAAAACGAAATTTAACACGGCGCGAGAAAATATTTGTTGCGTCACGCGGACTTAAGCCCGAAAACTGGTACATAGTCAAGGAAACGGACGAGTATTATCAACTCGTCAGCAAAGCCGGCGCGACGCGCTTGCTATGGAAGGACAAGCAGTGATGGACGCCCGACGCATAGCGGAATTGAAACAGGTGGCTAATCGGCTGTCGGATCTGTTGATTGACGACGCTGATAAATTCGTTATAAGGTGTGCAATGCTATACAGCGGCGGCAAATGCACAAAAAAAGAATATCACATTATAATAAGCCTATGCGATGTGTACAGCATGGTAAAAACGGGCGATATGAGCCGCGCCGAGGCGGTCGAAAAGCAGCGCGAGTTACTGCGTAGCGAGTGAGTTTCTACTATATAATAAATCAAAATCCAAAGCGCCCACACGGGGCGCTTAGGGGTTTATACGTAATATTAACAAATCAACCACAATACTAAAGGTGATTATTATGGCAAAAAGAAAAAAGGGCGGGCGCACGGTTCAGAGGGAACGCCGAATATACCACGGTAATTATTTAGATGTTCATGTTTTCCCTGTTTTCAGAAAAGCGGGAAAGAGATGTAAACGGTATCGGGAAAGCTCCGAAGTACAAAAAAAGCTAAATCAGAAATATAGAGAGTTCAGGATAACATATTTGATAAATGAAAATTTTGTAGAAAATGATTTAGAGATGTGTTTTGGGTTTGATGATGAATATCTGCCGAAATATTATGCGGACGTTCAGAGGGTAGTGCGTAATTTTATTCGCAGGGTAAAACGATACAGAATGAAAAACTTTTTGCCGGAATTAAAATATTTATACGTGATAGAAAAAGGAAAAGAGAATGGACGTTGGCATATACATATGCTTTTAAGCGGTGATATGGATCGCGATATGTTAGAAAAAATGTGGGGGTTAGGATATGCGCACACTTTCAGAGTAAAATTCGATGATGATGAGGGACTGAAAGGGTTAGCAAAATACAAAGTCAAAGAGCCGGAAACAGAGATAGAGAACATAGACGAAAAAGTCCGTAGATGGGCGTCAAGTAAAAATCTGAAACAGCCGAAGATCCCGAAAGACCGTGACGGGTTCATCAGTAAGCAAACGGCAAAAGATATTCGGGAGGGCAACGTTACGGAGCGAGAAATAGAGCGGCTATATCCGGGTTATACAGTTACGACAGTTGAGCCGCTTTTCAATAATGTAAACGCGGGCGAATATTTGACAATTCGCTTACGGAAAACAGAAACGAGCAGAGAGGCAAAGGAAATAATAGGCGATGTCAAGCGACGATCACGCCGTAATGAATAAATTTCAGCCGTGAGAGTGCGGCTTTAGTTTGCGTAGAGGAAATAATAAAAAAAGGAGTGCGGAAATGACAAAGAAAGAATTAGAGCAATATCGCTCCGTGGTCGCGGAGATACGCGAAACGGAGGAAAGGATAAAGGAAAATACGGTTACGGACACTGTTAGCGGCTCGGATGCTGAATTTCCGTACACAAAGCACTCTATGAGCGTCGCGGGGCTTGAAAAGAACGAATACAACAACGTGCTCATGTCGCGGCGTAACAAGCTGCAACGGCAGCGGCGGAAAGTTGAAAGGTATGTTGACGGTATCGAGGACAGCTTTACGCGGCGGATATTTCGTATGAGATACATAGAGGGTGAGGTGCGTCCGTCGTGGCAGTGGATTGCGTTTAAAGTGGGCGGCGGAAACAGCGCGGACGGAACGCGAAAAAGGCATGACAGATTTTTGGGAAAATTATTGACAAAAAAAAAGAAATATGATATATTGTAGATAACAAAGGAGCGGTTTTGACCGTTCCGCAAGTTCAGCAAAAGTTAGTATAAAACTAACGCAGCCGCCCTATTTGCGAGATGGGGCGGCTTATTTTTTGATATTCTTTATTATTTCAAGAATTATGTATAATTCAATCAGTCTAATTAAAATACCAATATCCATAATTGACACCCCCTTTACTGAGAGTGTCGGAACAGCCGCCGCCGCTCCTATGTTACCAGCCGTAATTTCTTACGGCAAAATCAGTATATCATACAAAAAACCATATTACAACAAATTTTTTAAAAATTTTAAAAGTTGTCCGTTTTGTCCGTTTTTTCTGTGTTATAATTCAAAATGGGAAAAGTATAAAGAGATTACAAGAGATGAGCGCAATCGGCGCGAAAATCCTTTCATCGGCGCGGGCGAGTTTTCCCGACAGGGTTTCAACCCGCGCCGGACTTTTGTTGTGTAATGGACTACTTTGGACTACCTCGACGCGTATACGCCCGCGCGCGATAATTGAAAAAACACGCTCGGTGGCGGAATGAGGTAATCCATATACAAAAGATTGAGAGAATACACTATATTGACAAAACAATATTTTGTTGTATAATTAAATATAATAGTATTTTTTGGAAGGTGATATACAAATGGAAGATTATACCAAATCTATTCTTAAAACCGATTATGCATATAAAGATTTTAAGGACTTTGAAGAGTTTAGGGAAAACAAGGTTGAAGAATATACACATGTTGATACAGATGGACTATTAAAAGAAAAACAGCGATTTCAGGTTTATCAGTACTACAATGAAAATAAAGATGTCATGTCTCTTTCAAGAGACAGCATATCTATTATGACCTCTCTAGTGTCAATATTTGCAATAGTAATTACATTGTGCGATGACGTTGCTATCAAAAAATTTTTGAGTATTCCTGTCGCTATTCTAGCTTTATTGACGGCTGTTTTTTGGATATGGTCACTTTTCGATAGAAGACAGGAAAATAAAAGAATACAGACCTGTATTCAATATAAAATAGCGATACAATGTATAGATACAATATTAGCTGAGCGTATGCATGGCGAAGAGGGGAATGAACATATTAGCGCATTTAACGAAAAAGATGATGTAAGGCAATTTGTAGTTACGTTGAAAGAAAAGAAATAATATATAAGTGTTATAAAAACAGTCTGCATAGGCTGTTTTTAATATTTTATAAGGGGGGGCGGCAAAATGGCGCTGACAGGGAAGAAAAAGCGATTTTTTGATGAATACATAATCGACCGCAACGGGGCGCGCGCCGCCGCTGCCGCCGGATATGCGCCCGGGAGCGCAAAGCAGAGGGCGTACAAGCTGTTACGCGATGAGGACGTCGCCGCAGCCGTTAAAGAATGGGACGAACAGCAGCACGAGGAAAAGACCGCCGAGCGCAACGAGGTGATTGAGTTTTTGACCGAGGTAATGCGCGGTGAAAACGAGGTCGAGAACATCCCTATATTTGTCGGCGACGGTGAGCAAAAGTTCAAGAAAGGTTTGCCGTCAGCAAAAGACAGGCTTAAAGCGGCGGAAATGCTCGGCAAGTATTACGGCATGTTTACCGACAAAACGCAAATTGAGGGCGTAGAACCCGTTACAATCATAAACGACATACCTCGAAGGGGTGATAACGTTGGAAAGACTGACTGACGTTATCGCTCCTTCGTTTTATGATTTATATTACGATGTGACGGAAAACGCTCACACGCACTACTGGCTGAAAGGCGGGCGCGGAAGTACAAAGTCGTCGTTTGTGTCGGTGATGATAATACTCGGAATAATGGGCGACGCGGCGGCAAACGCCGTCGTGATACGCAAGGTAAAGGACAATCTGCGCGACACCGTATATAGTCAGCTATTATGGGCGATTGACAAATTAGGCGCGGCGCACTTATGGCAGGAGAAATTAAGTCCTATGGAGCTTGTGTATCTCCCTACGGGGCAGCGTATCTTATTTCGCGGCGCGGACAAGCCGCAGAAATTGAAATCGACAAAGGTCAAGAAAGGATATATCAAATACATCTGGTACGAGGAATTAGCCGAGTTTGGCGGCATGGCGGAAATACGCTCCATAAACCAATCGCTAATGCGCGGCGGCAACGGGTTTGTAGTGTTTTATTCGTATAACCCGCCGCAGTCAAAGCGCAACTGGGTAAACAAAGAGGCGTTGACGGAGCGGAAAGACAGGATCGTACATCACAGCACATATATTGACGTTCCGGCTGAGTGGTTAGGTAAAGATTTTATAAGAGAGGCAGAGCACTTGAAAAAAACAAAACCTGAATTATACGAGCATGAATATCTCGGCTATGCGACAGGCACGGGCGGCGAGGTATTCACAAACATTACACAGCGGCGGATTACCGACACGGAAATAGCGGCGTTCGACCGAATAAAACGCGGCGTCGATTTCGGTTACGCGTCCGATCCGTTTGCGTATATCGTCGCGCACTACGACAAAAAACGGCGGCGGTTATATATCTTCGACGAGATATACAAAACCGGATTGTCAAACAGGCGGGCGGCGGAAATGATTAACGCAAAACGCGCATACAGCCAGCCAATTATATGTGACAGCGCAGAGCCTAAGTCAATCGCGGAATTACGCGGGTACGGGTTACGTGTACGCGGCGCGAAAAAAGGCCCTGACAGCGTGGAGTACGGCATTAAATTTTTACAGTCATTAGAGGAAATTATAATCGACAATGAGAGATGTCCGAACGCGGCGGCGGAGTTTTACAACTATGCGCTTGAACCGGACGGTAACGACGGGTTTCGAGCGGAATATCCCGACAAGGATAACCACACTATTGACGCGGCACGGTACGCGTTAGAGGACGAAATAACGATGAGAAAGGCAAAGATATATTCACGGAAGGAGTTTGGAATATGATAATCGACAAGAACATAATAGCGAACGGCATTACGGCTGAAATTCTGGCAAAGCTGATACAGATTCACCGCGGCGCGGCGGAAAGGTATGCGCGTCTGCGCGACTACTACGCGGGCAGGCATACAATACTTAACCGTCGGCGCGTATCGCCCGATTCGCCGAACACGAAAATAGTATTAAACCATGCGCGGTATATAACGGACATGACAACATCGTATTTGATAGGCAATCCCGTTACATATGCCGCGTCGGAAGAATACGACATCGAGGCGTTGAAGAATAACTATCTTATTCAGGACATCGCGTCGGTGGACAGTGAAATCGTTAAAAACGTCAGCATTTACGGGCGGGCATATGAATACGTGTACGCGAACGAAAACAGCGCGCCGGAAAGCGCGGTACTGCCGCCGGATAGGACGTTTGTTGTGTACGGCGACGACTGCCGGCATACTCCGCTGTTCGGCGTTTATTACTTCGAGCGCCGCGACCTCGACGGGACTATCACGGGTACAGAATGTATCGTGTGCGACGCAAACGACATATACACGTTTACGGGGCAGCACAGCTTTGACAACATGGAATGTACGGACACAACGCCGCACTATTTCGGCAGCGTGCCGCTTATCGAGTATACCAACAATGGAGAGAAACAGGGCGATTTTGAGCAGCTTATTCCCGCGATAGACGCGTACAATACGCTGATGAGCGACCGCGTGAACGACAAAGAGCAGTTTGTGGACGCGTTTTTATTCCTGGTAAACCTCGAAATTGACGGCGACCAGGCGCGGGAGCTGCGTAAAGAAAAAATCCTCATGGGAGATGAAGGCGCGTCTGCACAATACCTGTCAAAAATAATGCAGGAAAGCGACATCGAGGTCTTGCGCAATAATTTGAAAGACGATATACACCGCTTTTCGCTTGTGCCTGATTTGACGGATGAGAGCTTCGGCAACAACCTTTCGGGCGTGGCGATAAAATACAAGCTACTGGGATTTGAGCAGAGCGTCAAAAACAAGGAGCGGCAGATTGCAAAGGGGTTAAAGAGCCGTCTGGGACTGTATATAAATTTCCTGTCGCTCAAAGGCGCGATGGCACTTGTGCCGATACACAGGATTGACGTTGTATTTACGCGTAATCTGCCGGCGAACGAGTTGGAAATCTCGCAAATGGCTATGAATTTAGTTGACATCGTATCAAACGAAACGCTATTAGAGCAGCTCCCGTTTGTGTCGGACGCAAAGGAAGAAATGAAAATACGCGAACAGGAACGGGAAACCGACAGCATTATGAAAATCAGAGAAGTACAAGATATGGCGGAAGGCGGCGGCTACTGATGAAGATAAGCATTGAAGGACTTGACGCGGTTCAGGCGGCATTGAGCCGGTATGCGGCGGACGTTCCCGAGAAGGTACATAAAGGCTTAGTTCTCGGAACACGGATTGTACAAAGTGAAGCAAGAGTTGAAGCTCCGGTTGATACGGGTGCGTTGAGACGTTCTATTCACGGAAAGGTTGACGGTATGACCGGAATTGTCTCCACAAACTGTGAATATGCAATGTATCAAGAATTTGGGACGTACAAAATGTCAGCACACGCATTTCTTGTACCGTCGTTGAAGAATAAGCAATCAGATGTTATTGCGGCGATAAAAAAACAGTTTATGGGAGGCTGATATGCGAAATGACGAATACTGGGAGCAAGCCGCGCTTTTGCGTGAAATTGCCGTACAAGAGGGAGCGACGCATACGGCGGCGGAGGTGCTGGAGCTTTACGACGGTGCGCTGAAGGATATTCAAAACGAGATACGCACCATAAAATTCAATTTCAAAAAGAGATACGGTATTGACGATAAAACCGCCGAATATCATTTGAGCCGCGCACGGCTTGACGATAATATGAATACGCTCATAGAACTGTTGGAAAACGCGCCCGACGCGGCGGCAAGAAAGAAGATACTCGATTATATTCACCGTGACGGACTTTCCGTCAGAGCGTATTCAGCACGTATAGAGAGGTACGAGCAGTTAAAGACCGTAATTTATGCGCGGACTATGAAAATCGCGGCGGAAAGCACGGGAATAATAGGCGATATGCTGAAATCGGCATATAAGGAAAGCTATTACGGATTGATTGACGACGCGGCGCGTGGTATGGATGTGGGGATTGGTTTTACTGTCCTTAACGACAACGCCATAAACGAGGCGGTAAATGCGAAATGGAACGGCAAACGGTTTTCGAGACGTATATGGGATAATACCGACAGGCTTGCGACAGAGGCGCAGAATTTGATTGTCAAGTCCCTTATATCCGGCGAGAGCTATACGAAAACGTCACGAAAACTCGCGGAAGCGTTCAACGTAGAAAAATATCATGCAACGACGCTTATACACACCGAAACGGCGCACATTCACGGACAGGCGGATTTAAAGGCATATAAGGATTTGGGCGTACAGGAGTACAAATATCTTGCGACGCTCGATTACAGGACATGCGAGACGTGCCAGCCGCTTGACGGAAAGGTATTCAAGCTGTCGGCGGCACGCGAGGGCGTGAATTACCCGACAATGCACCCGCGCTGTCGCTGCACAACGACTATGAATATCGACTACGCGAGCCGACGGGCGAGAAATCCGCTGTCGGGGAAAAATGAAATTGTGGACGGCGATATGACATATTCACAATGGATTGACAGCCTTACGCCGGAAGAAAAAGCCGCGCTTGAGCTGTCGCGGAAAAAGGACGATAACAAGACCTCGGATAAGCTGCAGCACGCGGAGTACAAAGCGACGCTCGGCACAAAAATTGTGCCGCGTTCATTTGACAAATTCCAAGAAATGAAGTATACTGATAGTGAGAAGTGGCGGTACATAAAGCTCGACTACGGCAGACAAAACAGACTTGCGAAACATCCGGAGCTGGCGTTACCAAATGCAAGTAAGGTAACCGCAGATGACAGAAAATTTACGGGATATTTATTTAACCCCGAAAATGCTGAAGGTTGGGCGAAGGGTAAGGCGTTTACAAGTCGTTTGGGTTATGATAAAAACAATTATGCAGACTTGAAAAAGGAAATAGTGTCTCACGCAACAAAATATCCTGCAAGGTTGAAAGGTGAGGACAAATTTGGTAAAGCCTACGAACAAAAAATCGTTTTGTACGGCTTAAAAAACAAGCCTGCCAATGTTATAATCGGCTGGAAAGAAAATAACGGGGAAACATGGATGACAAGCGCCTATATAAAGGAGGTACAGTAAAATGTTAGACGTAGATTGGTATGATGATGTTAGGTTAAAGGACGGACGTAAAGGTTGTGTTATAGAAATATACGAACACCCAGACGGAAATGGTTACGAGATTGAATTGTGTCCCGAACCTGACAATTCGGAAACGGTTACGGTAGCTATTGATGACATAGCCGAGGTTATTCGTAAGAACTAAATACAGTTTACAAAGCACATTTTCGGACGTGCTTTTATAATACCAAAAATCCCAATCGAATGGGAAAAGGATGTGAGGGTATGACGTAGCAAAACAGATTAAATATTCTTTGAGCGTGGTAAGATGAAACGCTCATATTTTTATACAAAAAATTATAGGAGGTAGAATTATTATGGACGATCCTACAAAGACAGACCCCACGCCGGGCGAACCGACAGAACCGAAGGAGCCTCCCGTACCGCCCACACCGGGCGAGCCGGGCGAACCGACAGAACCGCCCGCGCCTGAGCAGAAGTTCACGCAGACCGACATTGATAAGGCGGTAGCGGCGGCGGTAAAGGCGGCAAAAGACGGCTGGGATAGGGAACGCTCCGAGGCGGAAAGGCTCGCTAAGCTCAGCAAAGAGGAACGCGAGAAGGAGCAGTTCCGTATCGACCGCGAGAAATTTGACGCCGACAGAGCCGCGCTCGACCGTGAAATGCTCGTGAATGAAGCGGCGAAACAGCTCCGCGCGGTCGGTGTTTCCGACAACTTCGCGGAGCTTGTCTGCGGCAAGGACGCGGAGGAAACAAAGGCAAATATAGACGCGTTTACAAAAGATTGGAACGCGGCTATCGAGGATGCGGTAAATACGCGGCTCAAGGGCAAACCGCCCAAAACGGGCGGCGGAACACCGCCGAGCGCGTCTATGGCAGACGTTATCAAAAACAGTATTACACAGGGATTTTAAGGAAGGACAGGTGAAATAAATGCCTATAAACACATTGGAGTTTGCGAAGATTACGCAGACACAGCTTGACAGACAGGTCGTCGCCGAGGCGACTTCCGGCTGGATGGAACTTAATTCGTCCAGAGTGAAGTACAGCGGCGGCAACGAGGTAAAAATACCGAAGTTATCAATGGACGGTCTGGGTAACTATGACCGCGACAACGGTTTCGTGCAGGGCTCGGTAACGCTCGAATGGGAGACGAAAAAGCTCACGCAGGACAGAGGGCGCACATTCCAGCTTGACGCTATGGACGTTGACGAGACCGCGTTCGTTGCGACGGCGGCGAGCGTCATGGGCGAGTTTCAGCGTACGCGGGTTATCCCCGAAATCGACGCTTACCGCTATTCGTCTATCGCGACACAGGCGATTGACAAGGGCAAGGCAACAGAGAGCTATACGCCGGACGCGTCGGACATTCTCACAAAACTGCGTGAGGACATTTACAAGATTTACGATGTAGCGGGCGAAATCCCGCTTGTACTCTCGATGTCTATGCAGGTGGCGGCTATCCTTGAAGGTTCAAAGGAAATCGCAAAGGTTCTTGATACCGGCGACTTCAAGCGCGGCGACGTCAGCACAAAGGTACGCACGCTCGACGGTGTGCCTATAATTAAAGTGCCGTCGGCGAGAATGCAGACAAAGTTTGTATTCTATGACGGCAAGACCTCCGGCGAACCCGACCAGACGAAAGGCGGTTTTAAGGCGGACGAGAGCGCAAAGGCTATTAACTGGATCATTCAGGCTCGCGATACGGCTATTGCGGTTTCCAAGACCGACAAAATCCGAATATTCGACCCGAACACAAACCAGAAGGCGGACGCGTGGAAACTCGATTACAGAAAGTACCATGATTTGTGGATACTGGATAATCAGTTTGACCGCATTATCGTCAACACTCAGTAAGAGGTGAGCGTCATGTATAAAATGGAACGATTGAATGTAATCCGCTATGTTGAAACCGAGAAGGAGCGCGACAAGCTTAAAGCCGAGGGTTTCAAAGAGGTAACAACGCCGAAACGGGGTGGTAAGAATGGAGCAGGAAAAGACGGCGGAACTGTTAAAGAGACTTAAAATGCTCTTAGGGATAACGGACGAGAGCAAGGATGAGCTCTTGTCCTTTTTGATTGACGATACGGTCAATCTTATCCTGGGTTATTGCCGCATATGCTTTTTGCCGCGGTCGCTTGAAAGCCTTGTCCCCGTTATCGCGGCGGAAATGTACCGCGCGAAGGGCTACGGTAACGAAAGCGCGCCGGAAATCATTAAGAGCATATCCGAGGGGCAGCGGTCGGTATCGTTTGACAGTAAAACGCCCGACAGCGATTTCTTGACGAATTATTATGACCGCTTAAAGCCGTTTGTAAACCGCAGAGGGAAGGTGCCGAGCGATGTTGGAAAAATATGCGGGTGTGTTTAAGAGGTTTTACGCCTCATACGCGCAGCTTGTAACCATCAGCAACGGCAAGGGTTACAGCGACAGGGGCGACACGGTTACAACGCCCCTTGCGCTCATACAAGCGGACATACAACCTATCGGCGGCGAACTTGCGGCGAACGAGTACGGATTTTCCGAGGAATGTCAGGCGCGTATGTTCTGCGAGCCCAACGAGCATATCAAGGTCGGTAACTATGTTACGGCGGAGGGGCGGTTATACAGGATTGTGTATATCGCGTCATGGACAAATCCCGAAGTGCTGTTACAGTTTGTAAAGGAGGCGGTAAGCGGTGATTGACGTCAACAAAGAGACGGAAAAATCGCTTTCCAAGGTCGATTGCGAGACGGTATACTACTATCCCGACGACTTCAATACGCTGCCGGTTATAAGCTATTACCAGCTTACGGAGCGTCCGAACTTTGGTTATGACAATATTGAGGCAATACAGACGGGTACGGTCGTGGTGGATGTGTGGAGCAATAAGCCGAGCGAGGTGGGCGCAATCAGCTTACAGGTCAACGACGTTATGGTCGCTGACGGCTGGGGGCGTGAATTTTCAAGGGATGTAAATCCCGACGGAAAGCCCGGTGAGGATTACGTATACCATAAAACGATGAGATTTTCAAAAAATTTTAACGTAGATTAGGAGGAATAATAAATGGCAGTAAAAACGAACAGAAAACCCTTGCCCACAATAGGCGTGGACAAGTATACATTTTTCCCGCTTACGTCGGATACGGCGGAGGGCGCGGAATACGGCGAGGCGTACAGTCTGCGCGGTACGGTAGAAATCGCGCCGTCGGATAGCGGCGGCAGCGACGTATTTGACGCGGATAACGGCGCTTACGTTGCTGATACCTACATTGAAAACATCGGACACGACATCACAAACGCGGACATACCGCCCCAGGTAGACGCGATGTGGCGCGGTCTGGAAATGAAAAACGGTCTGGTTACCGTCGGAACAAATATGCCGACAAAATACTTCGGCGTGGCATGGCGCGCCTTGAAATCGGACGGCACATACCGCTATGTGCGTTATTTCAAGGGCTCGTATTCGTTCGCGTCAAACGTCGGCGGCAAAACAAAGCCGTCAACGGGCGCGTCGGAAAAGCAAACGGCAAAGGCGACGTTTACAGCGGTTGCACGTGACTACGACAACAATTATTATGAGTACATCGACGAGACGGATTTGCCGGAGTCGGTAACGAGAGAAACGTTTGAAACGGAATGGTTCACCGACATGAACTGGAAACCGGAGGCAGAAGAATAAAGCAGAAGGGGGACACTAAAGTTTTAGTGTCCCCTGTAATTTTAATTTATATCAAAGGAGAGATTTACTATGCAAAGAGTATTGACATTCACATACAACAAAAAGAAGTATACATCAAAGCCCTGGGATTTTGAGGCGATGTGCCGCGTGCAGGAGGCACAGGTTGGCGGCGCGAAAGGTATAGGTATGGTGGGCGGCAACGCGGTTGATTACCTGTTTGAGGGTACGGACGCGACGCAAGACATTTTGAACGACGCCAGACTTGAAAAAATGGGTATGTGCCGCACCGTCGTTGATTGGTATTACGCCGACATGGAGGAATTGCAGAAAAAGACGGCAAAAAACGCGGAAACGCCGACGGAGGACGCGGCGGCGAACTAAAAGACATATATACTATCATGTTTAGGTATTACAGAAAATTACCGAACGAGGTAGGACGGCAGAACCCGATACGGCTGTTTGATATGCTGTACGGCGGCGAGAACGACGAACCGCAGGAATATACGGGAGATGATCCTCACCTGCGTATGTTCTACGGACTGTAAGGGGGGGTGGCGGCAGTATGGCAGATGAAATAGCGAGTTTAAAAGTCGTAATTGAAGCAGAGGATAAGGTTTCCCCCGTAGTTGATGGTATTGGTGAAAAATTAGGCGGTTTAGGGGGCAAGCGTTCTCCGGCTACACGTGTGCCGGACGAAATTGCACAAAAATGGCAGGCAACGGGTAAAGCGTTAAAAAACGTCGGCGAGGGTATCGACAGCGTTACCAAGCCTATACAGGTCGCAGCGGTCGCACTCGCGGCAGGCGGCACTGCTGCGGCGAAGTTTGCGATTGATTTTGAGGATAATTTCGCGGCGGTAAAGAAAACCGTTGACGGCACGCCGGAACAACTTGCAGAGATACGGCAGGGCATTATAGACCTGACGACCACCGGCATAAACGGTAACAGCGCGATACCCATGACCACAAAAGAATTGACGGCACTTGCGTCGGCCGGTGGACAGCTTGGTATTCAGACCGAAAACATTGTTGAATTTACCGAAACAATGGCGCAGCTCGGTACGGCGACAAACCTTGTCGGCGAAGAGGGCGCGCAGACGCTTGCGCGGTTTATGAACGTTACAGGTACGTCGCAGGGCGACATTGACAGGCTCGGCTCGGCAATAGTTGATTTGGGTAACAATTACGCCACGACCGAGGCGGAAATTGCGCAAATGGCGTTAAGGCTCGGCGCGACCGCGTCCGTTGTGGGATTTTCGACGCAGGATATACTCGCATACTCGACGGCATTGTCGAGCATGGGCGTTGAGGCTGAGGCAGGCGGCAGCGCGGTATCGCGTATTATAATGGACATACAGAGCGCGGTATCAAGCGGCGGACAAGACCTGCAGAATTTTGCAAAGACAAGCGGCAAGACGGCGGAGGAATTTGCCGAGCAATGGCAAACCGACGCGTCGGGCGCGTTTGAGGAATTTATAAAAGGTCTGTCGCAGAGTGAAGATATAATCGGCACTCTCGCGGATTTGGGCTTTAACAACATACGCGACATACAGGCATTACAGCGGTTTGCGTCAGCAAGCGGTATCGAGTTACTGACGTCCGCGCTCGAACGGTCAAATACAGCATGGCAAGAAAATACCGCTTTGCAGACGGAATTTGACGCTAAAGCGGACACGACCGCGTCTAAGATACAGATTGTAAAAAATAATCTTGTAGAGGCGGGGCGCAGTTTGGGCGAGGTAATGCTCCCGACGATTGCGGACGCAACAAGCGGAATTGCGAACTTTGCACAGTGGCTCGCCAAAATGGGCGATGGCGGCAAGAAAACGGCTGTTGGTATCGGGGCAACGGTTGTTGGCGTAGGCGCTTTGTCAAAGGTTACGGCAGGCGGTCTAAAAACTGTCGGTAATTTTGTTGAAGGTATCGGTAAAGTCCGTGCCGCGTTTTCTGCCGGCGGCGTGTTTGCAAAAGCCGCGCCTGCACTTACAGCACTCGGCAGCGCAGCACTGCCGGTGGCTGTCGGTATTGCTGCTGTCGGTACGGCGGCGATAGTTGCGAAGAAAGCATACGATAATTGGTATGATTCACAGTACCGTTACACAAAGGGCTTGTCCGAGGGCAACGAGAAAATCAAAGAAAGTCTTGACGGATATAAAAAGATCTCGGCTATACAAGGCGAAATCAAAGAATTAAAGCTCATTATCGAAAACCCCGAAAGCAGTAAGGAACAGGTCAACAATGCAAAAGAACGGCTGGAAGAAATAAAGCAGCTTTTGTCAGAGGAATACAACCTTGTTATAAAAAGTGATAACTCAAACCTCGAAAAAGCTGTTAATACCGTAAGGGAAATAAACGAAAACGAACTTCAGGGTCGGATAAATTCGCAGTTGTCGCGATTGTCAACATTACAAGAGAAATACACGCAATATCAGCAAGAGAGAAATCAGCTTGAAAATGATTATGCCGACGCGCTGGAACGTCAAAAGAAGTATAGCGACATAGAGTTACAGCGCAGCAAAGCAGAGTCGGATTGGAAGAGTGGACTAACATCATACGCAGAATACAAGAAGAGGCTGGCGGATATTTTGCGTGATAATGGTATTAACAAGCCCAATATAGACGGAGATCCGTTTACGGCATGGACGGGCGTTTCACTGGACACAAATAAAGCCAATGACGATGTTAAAAAATTATCACAAAGAATAAATGACCTGAAAACTGCACGTGATGAATACAAAGCGATTGCGACCGAGATAGCGAACTGGGAAACAGAAATCATCGACGCCGCTGTAAAGAGCGGCGATTCCGAGCAGGTACAGCAAGCCTTATCTGATATGGGCGAGGTTATTCGCGACGCTAATCTTGATATGCAGGGTTACGCGCAGGCGGCGGCGCAGGCGATGAACGGCATAAGCATAGACGACGCATGGGCGCAGGGCGGCGAAAGTCTTGTGAATTTCGTCAACGACTATGTACGCGCTATGCAGGAATTCGGCGCGTCGGCACAGGAGACGGCGACGGGTGCGGCGCTTATTCAAAACGGTTTCCGCACTATCGACGAGGCGGTCGAAAAGGGCGCACTTCCGGCGGTCGTGAACGATTATATATCGCAGGCGCAAAAGATGAACGTACCCGCCGAGCAGATAGCTATGCAGGCGAGCCTTATAAAACAAGGCTTTACCGACATTTCACAGGCGGCGGACGCGGGCGCGATGGACGTTGTGAACGAGCAGGCGAACGAGCTGGCGCATAGTCTGCTTGATATACCTGACGACAAACGCATTGAAATATCTGCCGAGGGTGATATATCGGTAATCGATACGGCAAGCGGAAAAATACAGGAACTGCAAAAGTCCGACGGAACTGTTATCCGCGTAACATCCGAGGGCGACGTGGAAATGCTCGATAAAGCGGGCAATACCGTGGCGTATCTGGAAGGTATCGGCGCTGTAGAGTTAAAGGTCAATACCGAAACGGGAAATTTAGAGGCTCTCGATAGTGTCGGCAATGTCGTAGCGAACCTAAGCGAGCAGGGCGACCCAAACGTAAACATAAATGTTACGGCAACGACAGACGCGGCAAAGGCTACGATAACAGACTTAAACAATCAGCCGGTAGAAGTTAAGGTGGGCGCAGATGCCGAGGGCGCAAAGCAGACCATACAGGCGCTTGGCGACATACCGATAACAGTTACGGTAACAGCCGATGTCGTTGGTATGCCGCAGGCAACCGGTACGGACAATTTCCCCGGCGGTCTGGCTATGGTAAACGACCAAACGGGCATAGCAGACCCGCGAGAGCTGATTGTAGACCGCGGGCAGGCGTTTATACCGCAAGGACGCAACGTCATTTTGCCGTTATCAAAGGGCGCGAAGGTGTATACGGCATCGCAGACAAAGGCTATTATGGCGGGCATGGGAATACCGCACTACGCCACAGGCAAGGACAACAATGACAACTCCGATGCGTTTAAAAAGGCAAGCGATAACTGGTCGCACTACACGCGCACACACGCTGTCACGACGACACAGGAGCTTGAAAAGTGGGTCGAGTTATCAAAGCAGTTTACATCCAACGAAAAGGATATTGCCGACATAACAGAGCAGATTTACTCACTCACGCGGAAACAAACCGACGAGCTGAACGACCAATCGTCCGCATACCTGGAGCTGCACAATGCTCTCAACGACTGGGCGGACATAGGCGACACGCCGATTGACGCGTTTAACCGTATACGCGAGCGCAACAAGGCGGAGGTCGAAGCGGGACGGCAGACGTGGGACGAATACACCGATACCATATCAAAAATGGGTTCGGATATGCTTAATGACCGCCTCAGTCAGTCGCGCGACTGGCTCGAACGCGAGAAAGATTACCACGGTATGAGCCTTGAGGACTATATCGCGGGGCTTGAGCGTATGGAAGCGTACACGCGCGAATACTACGACAACGGCGTTATATCCTACCGCGAATACGCCGAGACTATCGCGGAAATCACCGACGACAAAATCGACACATACCGCGATTTGCTCAGCGCGCAAATGGACGAGTCGCTTGCATGGATAGACGACAGGACCTATTTTAACGACTGGCAGAACTACGGCGACGACCCGATTACGGCGTACAACCGCATAAAAGACCGCGAATACACGGCCATGAATGAAGGACAGCAATCGTGGGATGAATACGTTGAACACATGGCTGAAGCGGGCAGCGCGCTGTATCAGGGTCAAAAGACACAGTCGGAAACATGGCTAAAGGAGCAGCGCGACTACTTCGGCATGGAGGCAGAGGACTACGCCGCCGGATTAGAGCGCATGAAAAAGACCGCCGACGAATATCTTGCTGCCGGTATAATAGACGTGCGCGAATGGCACGAAGCGGTTACCGACATCAATCATCAGATGTGGGATGAGGTGGCGGATGCTTACGACGACACGCTTCAAAAGCAGTCTGAATATATAAGCGACTTGCGTGAGAAATTCTCCGAAGAGGAACAGGCTCTTCGGGACAGCTGGGACGTTGCCGACCGCGATGAGGATATGGACGACATACGCCGTCAACTGGAGATTTACGCCGGCGCGGTAACGGATCGGGGACAGCAGAAATACAAAGACCTGCAGGAGCAATTAAAACAGCTTGAACGCGACGAGGAATTGTACCAATTACAGGTCGATAACAACGCGGTGCTTGAACGCCTTGAAGCTGACTATGATAAGGCGGAGAACGCAAAAGCCGATTTTCTGAAAAGTATAGCGGTAAATACCGATATTGACGTTTCGGGCATTGTCGGCGGACTGACAGAACGGCTGACGACGACGGGCGGCAATATCGAAAATTTACTTACGCGGCTGATTGATGCGGTAAACAACAGCTCCGCGCCGTCAAGCACGGTTTACGGCCCGACGTACAACGATAACAGGACAATATCGCTGACGCAAACATCGGGACTGACGCCGTTATATGTAGGAGAAATGCGATGAGAAACGGATTTACATTTAAGGGGAAACATACGAGCGAATTTGACGTGACTGTACGAACGCAGTCACGTCCCGTTCGCCCCGACGCGAAAGACCAGACATACGAGGCGGCGCTCATGGACGGCAAATACGACTTCACGGGCGCGAATGTATACGGACGCGCTTTTTACGACGAGCGCGTGTTTAAGTACGATATACAGGTCACAGCGGACGACCTGCGCCTATTGCAAAGAAAGCTCGGTCGGCTTGCCGTATGGCTTGACGGCGCGGGCGAATTGACGTTTGACGACACGCCGAATGTAAAATGGTACGCGCGGGTGATAGATGCGGTGGAATACAAGCCCGAACACGGCGACACGGCGGTGCTGTCGGTGACGTTTGACGTTAAACCGTTCGCCGCGTCGCTGTTTGACGTTATCGACGGCCCGATAATCGACAGTGATATATTCTTGGACGATATGATACCGCTTGATTTGTCGGAGTATTTTATTTTCGACGCCGTCAAAGACGTACCGCAGACGGTATACAACATAGGCGACAGGCACGTCCGCCCGAAAATCACGTTAGAAAACGTATCGGGCAAGGTGACTATCGAATGTAACGGTAACGCTCTTACCGTACCGTCCGCGTGCGTGATCGACTGCGAAAAGCAGACGGTGACGGACAGCGGCGGCAACAGCCTTATGACAAAAGTCAAGGGCATATTTTTCGAGCTTGCGCCGGGCGCGAATACGTTTGTGCTTTCGGCGGCGGCAAAGGTCACGGTGTCCTACTATCCGAAATTTATGTATGACGACAATTTTGATAATATTTATCTGGGAGACGATGAAGATGAATAGTTTAATACGTATGCACAACAGCGAAACGGAAGATCCCGAAACGGGCGAGGTGTTAAACAACGCCGTGAACGTATCGGAACAGCGCATTATAAACGACACGGCTGCGCTGATTTTTGACTATCCGATGGACGAAAAGGGCAGGATGATAACACAGGGTAAAATATGCACCTGTAACGGCCGCAATTATGAGGTGGTACGCACGGTACGCAACATGACAAAAACGGACGTTGTTACCGTGACGTGCCGCGACCTCTTTTCGCGTCGGGCAAAGGCGCGGTTTATCCCCACCATACCCGACAAAATGGGCGTAAGGATAAAGGAAATACTCGCGTATGTAATAGATACCTACGCGGGCGAATTTACGCTTTTTTCGGACGCCGAGCTTGCTCAAAAGGGTATGGAATGGGTGTCCGATGAATTTAAGATAGACGTATTTGTCATTGACAAGACAAACCTGTGGGAATTTACGAAAACAGTCATTGAAAACCTCGGTCGCGGCGAGATTTACGCCGAGGGGTATAAATTCGCGATTGTCGAGCGTATAGGGCGCGACAGGGGCGTTAGGCTGACGCTCCACAAGAATATGCAGAATATAAGCATAGAACGCTCGACAGAGAACATTGTGACGCGTTTATATCCGTTCGGCGCGGACGATATGCCGATTACGTCCGTAAACGGCGACGTGGCATACATAGACAGCCCTAACAAGGCGATTTACGGCATAAAAGAGGGTTACCGCGATTATTCGGACTACACAGACCCCGACAAGCTGCTGACGTTCGCGAAATGGGAGTTTGACCCGCGCAACGAGGACAGGATAGACATACCGCGCCTGACAATAAGCGGGCGTGTGATAGACCTGTCGAAACTAAAGGAATACGGCGACATTGAGAAAATCGAGCTGGGCGACACGGTACACGTTATAGACAACGACGGCACGGAGTACACGCAGCGTGTCGTCGAGGGTACGTGGTATCCGTATGAGTCAAAGGAAACGTCGCTGTCAATAGGGCATATACAGCGGTCGATCAGTCTTTCATTGTATCAGCTGCTCAAAAAAATGGATCAGGTTGACACGGTGCAAACCACGTCAAAGGGCATAGCGACGCGTAAGCTCGGCGGCACGGTGAATACGGACAGGAATAATGTTTTGTCGGATAATAAGCTGTTTAAGATTATCTCCGACCTGTTGGAAATCAATGACACAAAGCGCGTCCGTATACGGCTCGGCAATTATCGCGGCGAATTTGTGTTTATTATCTATGACAAAGACGGAAACGAGGCTATATTTCTTGACGAAAACGGCGAGGCGGTATTTGCCGGAAGTATTGACACGGCAAAAGACGCGCATATCGGAAATTCGCTTTTTGTAAAAGCAACACAGTTTTCTGGAGCAGACGGCGGCATAGTTTTCTTGGATAAAAACAATAAAATTATTGCCGACATCATGGTTGCACAAGACGGTAGTATATATTTTCTACCTCTGCCTGACGGCAGTAATGTATACATAGGCGCTCAGAGAGTTGCTGTTGAAAATGACATAGCGGATTTACAAAAACAGATTGACAACTTGCAGAAAGAAATAGAAGGATTAAAGGGATAGTCCCTTTAATCCTTTTTAAAAGCCGTTGCGTTAGGTAGTACAACGTTTTGATAGTAGTCCAAAGATAGGAAAGATATATAATTGTTATAATCGAGTATATAATTATCATCAAACTTATGCCAATCAAAGTCGGACATCAAATTCACTATCATTACATAGTATTTGCCGTCAAAGTTGTATACAGATAAACCGTCGTCGGTGGTATATTCTATCAAATCTTCAAGCACGTACTCTTTATTCGGGTCAAGTGTGGGTTTGACAGCGGACGGCGCGGGTGTCGGCGTTTCTGACGGTTCAGACGGCTCGATTTGCGGTGTGTCGATAGTGATTGTATTATCGGCAAAACCGACCGTAAAACCGCCCACAGCGTCGGCTACGTCGCGCAATTTAAAGTAGGTGTTGTCGTTGATGTTATATCCCTCGATGGGCGTTTCAACACCGTTGACTTTTACGGGGAACGGATTAGCCGTAACGGCGTACTCGACCGCGAAGCCGGTCAGGGCGGAACAGATAACGCCGCCTATGATAAAGCCTAAAACAAATCTTTTCATAAAAATTCCTCCTTTTGGTGTATTATACACCGAAACGGCGGAAAAATCAAGGAGGCGGAAAATGTATAAGGGAATACCACCGTAGCACGTTCAAACGGACGTGCTTTTATAATACAAAAATCCCAATCAAATGGGATTTTGGAAAGGAGCGAATACGATGTGAAATTAAATCTGGATTTTTCCTTGTATAAGGGAACGACGCGGCTGCGCGTTTGGTGGAAGGCGGTCAAGGCAAATTTTGAGGCGGTGCAAAACGCGCACAACGACCTTGAGGACAAGCACGCGGCGGACATGGAAACGCTGAAAAAAGCCGACGCCGACCTTAAACAGCGTATTAACGATGAGGGTGAGACGCGTGCGGCAGAGGACAATGCGCTCGGCGACCGTATAACGACCGAGACGACTGCACGGCAAAATGCCGATAGCACGCTCGGCGGGCATATTAACGATGAGGCTGCCGCCCGTGAGAGTGCGGACACGGGGCTCGGCGAACGTATTAGCAACGAGGTTGCGGCGCGAGCCGACGGCGATACCGAACTCGGGAAAAGGATTGACGACGAGGCGGCGGCAAGGGAAGAACTTGACGAGCGATTTAAGCCGGTCGAGGAAAAAGCGCACGTACACGAAAACAAGGACATACTCGACGCTATCGACGCTGACCGCGTCCGTAAGTGGGACGACGGCTCGGAAGGGCAAATCACGCTCGGCGAATACCTTGAACATCTCGCGGAGTCGGAGCGTCAGTTTGGTATGCTTTGGGATTTGCTCGGCATGACGGTCTATGACGGCGGCTGGTTCGGCATGGCGCAGATTGACGCACCGCTCGACGGCGGCAGCTTTGACGACACCGCGCTTACACCGCTTGACTGCGGGGATTTCGGTAAATTCGTACCCTCGGGCGGCGGAGTCGGTGATGTAGTGGACGGCGGAACATATTAAGCGCGTCAAACGGGCGACCGCGAGGGTCGCCCCTACGGTTTAACTGTTAATGTAATAATTTATTAAGGAGGTAAAAAACAAATGGCAACAATATTACTTAAAAGAGGACAGGCGACGGATTTAGGAAATCTCACGCTCGCGGAAGGCGAGGTCGCAATCGCGTACAACGAGGACAAAAGCACGGCGCAGCTTTACGTAGGCGGCGCGGGCGGTACAAAGATACTCGTTACGGCTGATGTTGCGGCGGCGGTAAAGACCGCGCTCGAACAGGCAAAGACGTACACGGATACCACGGTTACGGAAAAGATAGACGCGCTCGTAAACGGTGCGCCGGGAACGCTTGACACGCTCAAGGAGATTGCGGACGCTATCGAGGAAAATCAGGACGTGGTGGACGCGATAAAATCGTCAATTGCAAACAAGGTCGACAAAGAGGACGGCAAGGGTCTCTCCGAGGCGAATTTTACGAACGCCGAAAAGACAAAGCTTTCGGGCATTGCGAATAACGCGAACAACTACACTCATCCCGCAAAGCACGACGCGTCAATCATAACCGAGGACACGTCGCACCGTTTTGTGACCGACGCGGAAAAAACAACGTGGAACGGTAAGCTTGACGCGAACAGCACAATCGACTGCGGAACGTTTTAAAGGAGGATAAAAATGGCAAACAGATTACAGTTAAGGCGCGGTATTAAGTCAAAACTGCCGTCTACGCTTGCGGTAGGCGAACCCGCGTACACGACCGACACGCACGAGCTGTTTATCGGCACGGGCAGCGGCAACGTGAACATGGGCGGCGGTCACTGGTACACGGGTACGGATATGTCGGGTACGGGCAGCGGCAACAGCTACAGCGGCTGTCCTCTCGTGAAGGTCGGCGATATGTACCTCAACACGTCGAACGGCTATGTGTACGAGTGTGCCACGGCAGGCAGCGGAACGACCGCGAAATGGACGTACAAAGGCTGCATAAAGGGCGCTACGGGCGCACAAGGCGCGACAGGTGCAAAAGGCGCGGACGGCGCAACAGGACCGGCAGGACCGGCGGGCGCACAAGGTCCGACCGGACCGAGGGGCGAAACGGGCGCAGCGGGTACAAACGGCAAAGACGGTAAGGACGGCAAGGACGCGGCGGATTATGTTGTTACAAGCCAGTCGGAGCTTAATACGGCTTTAAACGCAATCCAAAACACCGGCGGTCGGATTATACTACGGGCAGGGCAGTATAATATAAACCTTGAATCTAATTGGGGCGCACAGACTACGGCTGCGTCAAAATTCGTTTTTGAGGGTATGGGCGCAAAAACTGAGGTCTCATTTTATTACGAGGTGACCGAAGCTGCGGCAAACAAAAAGCTGCCGCATTTTACGTTCAGAGACATGGATGTACAGCTACATAACCAAACGCAAGATAACCTCATAATCGGATTTGAATATTTCCCGTCGTATCTGTTTGAAAATTGCGACATATCCGGTGACGGCTCAACCGAGTTGCTGGAAAATTTTAATCATTGTCTGATAATCGGCGGCTCGGTTAATATCTACAACCCCTCCGCACAAGAGAAGAGTGGTTGCTACTCAGGTTTCTTTTTTGGCAACACCTTGCGCTTTGCCGGATGTAACATTGTACTGGACAGCGGCAGCGATACGTATAAATCGGGATATGACCTGAATTTATCGTATGGTATTCAGGGCAGTATGTTTATGGATGATTGTTATGTTACGACCAAAGGTAACCAAAAGATAAATATCACGAACGGTCAAAATAGTATAATTGCAAATAGCCGCATTATACTCCACAGCGACAAGGCGTCGATATGCCATTACGACACATTCACATCGCCCGAAGGTACGTTTACGGGTAACTACGTCGAATACTACGCGACATATATGCAGTTTGGCACAATATCCGGCAACCGGTTCGAACATAAAGCGGAGGGGTCGGCATCGGGGAATAAGATTATATTGCAGTGTCCGACGTGTATGACCGGCAATCATTTTACGGGCGGCGCGGCATATATAGACGGCATGAACAAGAAACACATCATTGACCGCAATCTGCACGACGACGGTCTGACTGTCGCGAATGCGGCGTCGGGCAGCATCAACACAACCAACCTGCAGTATTAAGGAGGACGTGACATGGATATTTTAAATAATTTTTATGTTGACGGTGATAACCGCATACGGCTGAACACGCGTGTTATCGTGGTGCGCGACTACAAGACCACGGAAAAAACCGATTACGATGATACCACGTACTACGTCAATGACGAGAGCTACAAGGAGTGGACGGAGCAGCTTATTCCGAAACATCAGCTGAATGAATTGATTTCGGACGAGCTGCTTGACACGTCTGAGAACGCTTGGATGGACGGTATACAGTTACGGACGGACAACCATGCGAAAGAGATTGCGCAGATTGCCGCATACGGCAGCATGGACGCGTATAATGCGTCGCTCGATGAGACGAGAGATGAGTATCTTTTAGACCTCGACTGCCGCATTTCGGCGGTCGAATTGGGAATTTAAGAAGGAGGCAAAACACAATGGAACAGACACACGGAAGGTCATACGGACTGATTAAAAAGATTATCGCGGCGGGTAAGATGGACAAAAACACGCTGCTCGAAAAAATCGACGTTATATTCGCCGCGGGCGGATTGACAGCGGAAGATTACGCAGAGGTAACGGCTGAAATCGGTAGGGAGGAGTAAGCTATGGAAAAGATATTAAGCAAAATAAATTTATTATGGGCGGCGGTGGTTACGCTGCTGTCGGGACTTCTCGGCGCGTTTTGGTGGGCGTTTGTCGGGTTTGCCGTCCTTAACATCGTCGATTACGTAACGGGGCTCATGAAAGCTAAATATTACAACAAGGAGAACAGTATGGCAGGCGTGAAAGGCGTTTTGAAAAAGCTGGGGTATTGGATAACAATATTTATCGCGTTCTACATATCCTACGCGTTCGCTAAATTAGGCACTATGCTCGGCGTTGATTTCGGGTTTGGTGTATTTATAGGGTGGTTCGTACTGATTACGTTTATGATAAATGAGATCCGCTCTATACTCGAAAATCTTGTCGAATGTGATGTCAAACTCCCCGAATGGCTGATAAAGGGGCTTGAAGTTGCCGGCGATAAAATAAATCATATTGCCGGCGGCGACGACGCAAAGGGGGAATAGGCTATGAGCGCGATAACGCAGTTTAAGCAAATCGCATATAACCGTTCGCGTCGAACGTCGGCGATAAAGTACATAGTCGTGCATGACACGGGCAACCCCGACAAGGGCGCGGACGCGGAGCGGCATTATCAGTATTTTAACGGCGGCGACCGCGACAGCAGCGCGGACGTGTTTGTCGACGACCGTCAGGCGATAAAGGTCAACGACTGGGACACGTATTATACATGGCATTGCGGCGACGGTCACGGAAAGTACGGTATCACGAACGCGAACAGCGTCGGTGTGGAGATGTGCATTAACTCGGACGGCAATTATGACCGCGCTTTTGAGCGTACGGTTGCGGTTGTAAAGGAACTGATGCAGACGCTCGGTATTGACGCAAACCATGTTGTACGGCACTACGACGCAAGCCGTAAGGACTGCCCGATGAGCATGAGCGGCAGTAATTGGGCGCGGTGGTACGAATTTAAGAAAAGGATAACGGAAACGGAGGGATTGACAGTGACACAGTACGAGGAACTGAAAGGCGAAATCAACGGTTTGAAGCCGATGATTTACGACTACATGGACGACAATATGCCGGAATGGGCGAAACCGACCATTCAAAAGCTCATGGACAAGGGCGTGCTTGTCGGCGACGATAAAGGTCGGCTTGGGCTGACAATGGATATGCTGCGCATATTCGCCGCAAATGATAGAGCGGGATTGTATGATTGATATAAAAGGGCGGATGAACCGCCCTTTTTTCGTACACGTTTTTTACACGTTTGAGTAAAATTTGCACAAAAAACAGGTAAATCATAAAACAGCCTGAAAACGTGTAAATGGCGTATTTGTGCGGTTTGTGGGGTGTTATAATATCTGAATATGTTTGGAAAAACCTTCAAAATAATTCCATTCTCTCCCACCATGTCGCAATACGCGGCAGTTTTAAGAAGTCTTTGCTTTGCAAAGACTTCTTTTTTTAGTCGCACAAGACCTCCTCTCTGAGGAGGTCGAAATCCGTCCCGTCGTAAGACCTCCTCTCTGAGGAGGTCGAAATCTTTGATTTCGGGTGGTGCATAACACCCCCCAAAACTCATAAATGAGTTTTGACCCCCTCGGCGAGGGGGTCATGTATGCGCGAACTGTTTTCGCTGTTTTACACAAAAAAGAGGTCGGTTTTTTGTTGAACCAAACCCACAAAAACCACTGTACAAATCGAGCGATTTATAGTATAATTTATACAACTGATTTAATAAAATCAAAAAAGAGAGGAGAAAACAATATGAAAGGAAAATTAAAAAAGCTAATCGCGGGCGCGGCAGTGCTTGCGATGGCGGCGCAGTTCGCGTTTGTACTGCCGGCAAGCGCGGCTACCATATACACGCAGGATTTCACCGGCGTGGCAGATGCAACGACAGTAGTACAAGGCGCTGAAAATGGTGCTTTAAGTATTAAATCAGATGCTGATCATGACAACTATCTGTCATATGATTTATCTGTTGATCCATTCAAGACGACAAATTCACGATCAATGTTTATAGGCTTTACCGCAGATACTGCCGGAAAGAATAAATATGTGGTCGAGTTTGACGCGGCTCTGACGGCGGGAAACGGACAGTCCACAGAGCTTGCGCTGACAACGAGCAATAAGGCGTGGTACAGTAACACTCAAAATAACGGTATTGAGTCCGGCTACCTTTTAAAAATGTCAACCACAAACAGTGAGACATGGAGTGTTGCCGGTTCGGACAAGACAGCGACGCTTACAAAAGGAAAATGGTACAATTATCAGGTTATAGTTGATACCGACCTCGGTTTTGCGTCCGTAACAATTAAAGACGACAGTACGACGGTGCTTGACAAGGCTGTTATAGGCGTTAACGGCGCGGCAAAAGATATAACAGGTCTTTATGTACGTGCGGGACGCTACTATTCAATTACGAATATAGATAACATAGTTGTACGCGATGCGGAAGATACCGATGAATTTGGTGAAGTCCCTGCTGAAGTTATAAACACGTTCCAGTTTGCGGGTACGGCTGCCGACGGAACGGTTCTTCCCGCGCAGGTTACTCCTCCCGCAGAACCTGATGCGACTGAGAGTTATTACCTTGATTTAAGCGCAGTAGGTACTCTCGGACACAATTTGTTTACCGAATACCCCGATGCTTATACAGTTGATTGGAAGGTTACAGGTCTTGCCCAAGAGGACGGATATATCAATATTTATCCGGGCGGAGACGAAAATACAAATCTTACCACATCAGATGGTGACACAATAACGGGAAGTAAAGCGACAAAACTTAAAATAGACGTAAGACAGGGCGTTTCGAACTGGTTTGCTCAAATTCAGGCGACGCTGCACTTTACCGATGAGGACGGTGAAGAACACGAGGCTACAACAACAAGGAAATTTGCGGTGCTTGCGGCAAGCGCGAGTTCGACTCAGTTTTTCCCGGCGCCGGGTTATCCCGCAGCGGCAAATGACTACAAAGACGACCTTGTAGGCTATAAGTCCGGCATGACCGGTATAGACGCAAGAGACACGCTTATGGGCTGGTCTATATACGGCGGTAACGGAGAAGGTTACATTGAACTTGCGAAGGAAGAAGGCGGCGATAAGTATTTTGACTTCACAACCGGAACGGGAACGGGTTCAACCGTTGCCGAGGTAAATATAGGCAATATTACAAATGAATTTGTAATAGACACGGTTATGAAGTTCAGCGGAAATACAAACTGGGGTTATTATAATACTACTCCGAATAACGGCAATCTTGAATCTGCATTTACATTCGATTATGCGGGCGGCAAGATAACGTCCGGCGACGGAGAAATAACCGAACTTGCAAACGACACATGGTATAATATCATAATAGACTGCAACAGAAGCGCGGGCGTATACTCCATTACCGTTAAGGATGAAACCGGAGATACAAAGGGTACAATAGAAGGAACGACAGGAGCTGCTACAGCGACATTAAAGTATTTTGCTTCAAGCTTGGATAGGGCTGCAAATACTCACAGGTACATAAAGAGCTGCCGGATGTATTATCCGACGGCGGGAACCGTTCAAATCAATTCAACGGGCGGTACAACGGTAGCCGTTCCGGCTCTTACGGAAGAGCAGCTTGTGCCGGAAACGTTCGGCGATAATGACGAGTTTACATATAACAGAAAAAATCATACTCTTGACGTATCATTGGCTGACGCAACGACAGCAAAGCTTTATGTTGCCGAGTATAACGGAACTAAATTATCAAATGTCAGCGCTGCGGATTTGACGTTTGCAAACGGCAAAGCGACAGCCCCCATAAGACTTCCCAAGACAAGCACAATTTATGTATGGGGCGGCGATGACAACATGAAACCTCTCACTGACGCAACAGAATTTACCGATGATAAGGCGGCGGAAGATGCTACTCTTGATCTTACCGCGGCTGTAACAAGTATTGACGGTATAGCAATGACAAGCGGCGTTGAATGGTCAATCAATCCGTCCGACGATGATGCGATAAGCATAGAATCAACAGGCGCGCAGAGCGCAACGCTGACCGTTAAGGAAGGCGCTCCGGGAGGTCCCGTAGAGGTTACTGCAAAATGCGGTACGGTATCCGTAACAACAACAATTACACTCACAACAACAGGCAACTCGATTTCAGTAACACAGCAGACGCCGAGCATCACAATTCCGTTTACGGGTGAGCCTGATGTTACGGCGGTATATGCGGCTAAGACGGTTGATAAGGACGGTCACGACGCTGACTTCGCGCTTGACGCTGACGGCAACAAGACAACCACTCCGGCTGCGATAACATACACGGTTCTTGACTCGAAGAACATTGATATTACAAACAATATGCCGACAGGCGTAACGTTTGATGCAACGACCGGCACGCTGACCGTAACAAGCGCGGCTAAGCCGATGAAGATAAGCATAGTTGCTACGAATAACGACGCAATGCCGCTGTCGAGAGCTATTCCGGTTAATATCCACGGCTTAAGCTTCGCATTCGGTTCGGGCGCTCCGGCGGACGAGACGTTAACATTGGTAGGACTTGACGCATATAACGACAGAACAGGTTACGGCTTTGTTGACACATCGGCTCTGACGCTTGAAAGCGCGGATGTTAAGGGTACGGGTGAGTACACGTTCAAGGTTAAGGTTCCGAACGGCAACTACAAGGTACAGCTTACAACATCGAGCGCGTCAATCAAGTCTGAAAAGGTTGAAGGTATCGCGGCTGACGCATATATAACGCAGACTGCGAAAGAGTTTAACGTAGCGGTTGTGGACGATGTTCTTGACCTCACATTCGAATCGGGTTCAACGCTGTCACAGCTTGTTGTTACACAGCTTACTATCGGCGACAATACCGACAAGCCTGAATTGTACGCGATAGGCGACTCGACAACAAACAGCACAAATCCGGGCTTCTCATGGGGTAACTATGCAACAAGTGCGGATATGACTTTACCGGACAATATCAAGGCATTCTATAATCACGGTAAAGCCGGTGATGATTCCGTAGTATATTATAACGCGGGCAGAGTTCAGAACGTACTCCTCTCAATCAAGAAGGGCGACTATGTAACGGTTAATATGGGTATCAACTCCAAGACAGCGGGTGAACCTGCATCGTACTACACATTACTTGACAAGTATTATGTAGAAGGTATTATCCAGAGAGGTGCAATTCCGGTAATCGTAACCGCCACACCGCAGGGACCGGTTAACGGTCACGAGGGCAACTACACAGGTACTACGTTTAATTGTAACCGTGGAACGGCTGCTCATAACGGCGACCTCAGAAAGATAGCGCAGACTCATGACCTTAACATAATAGAGCTTGGCTATTGGGGCGACCAGTACTTCAACAGCTTAACAGTGGAAGATGCTCAGGCGGCAGGCAAGACAACGGTTCTTGAACTTGTTCAGAGCTGGTATCCTGACCATAACCACTACAAGCAGGAACTTGGTAAGAAAATTGCCGAATACATTACAGACTGCGTAAGCAAGATAATAGGCGGAAGCACAGAATTCAATCAAGGTAGTGATCCGCACATCGGCGATCAGTAATTCACAATCAAAAAAGCAGGGCGCAAGCCCTGCTTTTTCTTTATCTTAATCCGTGCGCGAACATTAAAAAAACCGCCGCAGTTGCGGCGGTTTTGTATGTCGGTTTTAAATTACGGCTGCTTGCCGATGTAGGCAAGAATACCGCCGTCTACGTAAAGCACGTGACCGTTTACGGCGTTCGACGCGTCCGACGCGAGGAATACCGCGGGGCCCGTAAGCTCCTCCGCCTGCAGCCATCTGCCGGCAGGTGTGCGTCCGCAGATGAACTGGTCGAACGGATGTCTCGAACCGTCCGGCTGCTTTTCGCGCAGCGGCGCGGTCTGCGGTGTCGCGATGTAACCGGGTCCTATGCCGTTGCACTGGATGTTGTACGCGCCGTACTCCGCGCAGATGTTTCTCGTGAGCATTTTAAGACCGCCCTTTGCGGCAGCGTATGCCGAAACAGTCTCGCGTCCGAGCTCTGACATCATCGAGCAGATGTTTATAATCTTGCCGTGACCCTTCTTGATCATCGACGGAATAACCGCCTTCGATACGATGAACGGAGCGTTCAGGTCAACGTCGATAACCTGCCGAAACTCCTCCGGCGTCATGTCGCACATCGGTATTCTCTTAATGATACCCGCGTTGTTGACAAGAATGTCGATAACGCCGACCTCGGACTCGATTTTCTTAACCATGTCCTGTACCATTTCCTCGTTGGTAACGTCGCAAACGTAACCCTTCGCGTCGATACCGTCCGCCTTGTAGGACGCAAGTCCCTTGTCAACGAAATCCTGCTTGATGTCGCAGAAAACGATTTTCGCGCCCGACTTTGCGTACGCGGATGCGATAGCGTAGCCGATGCCGTAGCTTGCGCCTGTTACGAGCGCAACCTTGCCGTCAAGGCTGAAGTTTAAGTAATCACTCATCTTTAATTTTTCCTCCTTGTTTTGTTTGTATTTTAATATAAAATATTAACGTTTCTAAAGCATTTTCAGAAAACCGCCAAGACAAGGCAGCCGACGCGCCGACGTATGCTTATACTTCAAGCGTCGGATAACGCAGTATTGGCGGGATTTATGGAAATGCTTATAAAAGCGGGTCGGGGCGATATATCAGGTGTGAGAAATTGCCCTCAATATCCTTGTACCAGTACGTTTTGAGTCCCTTCGCGTTCTCGCTTACGTCGTGTACCTCCTCGACGCGGCTGTCCGCCTTCAGTCTTGCGACGATTTCGTCGAAGTTTTTCGGTGAAACGGAAAACGCGAGGTGTCTTATACCCGGCGACTTCTCCGATTCGCCCGACCTGCCCGTCTGCGCCACCACGAATTCAATCATGCTGCCGTCGGGGAACTGCAGGAAGTACGTGCCTTTGCCGTTGTCGTACACAACTCTTCCGCCGTACATGTCCATGTACCAGTCTTTCAGCACAGCCGTGTCCTTGGCGACAATGGCTATATGCTCTATGCCGTTTACCATGTTAATCACTCTCCTTTAATTATTGTTATTCTTATCAACATTATAGCACATCTTTTATTGGATTTCAATAGTAATCACGGCAAAATTATCCGAAAAATTATGAAGTATGCCGACTTTTTTACAGCGGCTTGCTGCCGCCGCACGTCATGCTTGCGCGGTGTACGTTCATAAATCCCGCACGGAAGCCCAAAAGGTACTTTTCCATAGCGTCGATCACGCTTTGCGGCTTTAAATTGTACGCGCTGCCGACCGCGACGCACATTGTAAGTGTGAGTGTTTTGCCGTCGTCGCCCGTCTTTTCGAGAGCGTAGATGTACGGGCGTATGTCGGAGTCCTTAACGCCGCTTTTCGTCTTTTTCGGCACGATTAACTCGTCGTGCGCCATAAGCGCGTCAACGTCCGCACCGCCCTCGTATTCGAGCTCGACGTTGTATACCGCGCGGTCAAGCTTTGTGAGGTCGATTTCCTTACCCTGAACCTTTTTTGCCGCGAGTATTTTGTACCCGGGCGGGAACGCGGCGTTTATCGTACTCATTATCTCGTCCGCGTCAAGGTCGCCGTCGAACGATACGCGCATATATTCGCAGTCCGACGTCACGCCGACCGATAACGGCTGCGCGACGGTCATTATGGGGTGGGGGTTAAAGCCTTGGCTGAACACAAAATTAAGACCCGTGCGCCGTATCGTCCTGTGGAACAGGCGCATGAAGTCGAGGTGTGAAATGTATTTGACGCGCTCATCGCGCGCGTATTTTAAAATATAATCACTCATGGCACACCCCCGCGCCGAACGACGCCGCGCCGCAGCCGGCGCATTTTTGACGGCAGTTAGCCGTCGTTTCGGCTCGTTTGGCTTTCTCGTTTTCGCGCATAAGGAAATTTTTCGTAACTCCCACGTCAATATGATCCCACGGCAGAACCTCGTCGTAGCCGCGTTCGCGCACCGTGTAAAAATCGGGGTCAACGCCCAGTTCCTTAAACGTTTCCATCCACGTGTCAAATTTGAAATGCTCGCTCCACGCGTCGAACTTGCAGCCCTTTTCCACAGCCCTTATTATGACGGGGCAGAGCCGCCTGTCGCCGCGTGCGAACACGCCTTCAAGGTAACTCGTCTTGTTGTCGTGCCAGTTGTAGCGTATGCGTTTGGATTTTATGGATTTTTTCAGTTCGTCCTGCTTTTCTATGAGCATTTCGCGCGTGTCCTGCGCCGCCCACTGGAACGCCGTAAACGGTTTCGGTACAAAGCTTGACGTGCTGACGGTTATGTTTATGTTTTTCGCGCGTTCTTCCTTCGGCACGGCGAAATAAACGTTCAGTACCTTCTGCGCAAGCTCCGCTATGCCGCGCACGTCGTCCGTTGTTTCCGACGGCAGACCTATCATAAAATACAGCTTGACCGTCGTCCAACCGCCGCGGAACAGCATATCGGCGGATTTCAGCACATCGTCTTCGGTTATATTCTTGTTTATCACGCCGCGCAGCCGCTGCGTACCCGCCTCCGGCGCGAACGTTATACCCGTCTTTCTGACCTTCTGCACCTTCTCCATAAGTTCCAGCGAGAAGTTGTCGATACGCAGAGAGGGGAGAGACAAGCCGATTTTCTTTTCTTCGGTTATCTTTAAAAGCCCGTCCGTAAGTTCTTTGAGCGAGCCGTAGTCGCTCGTCGATAGCGAGGACAGCGAAATCTCGTCGTACCCGCTGCACGTGAGCAGATTTTCCGCGATACCGAGCAGACGCTTGGGATTACGCTCGCGCAGCGGACGGTATATGTACCCCGCCTGACAGAAACGGCAGCCGCGCAGACAGCCGCGCATTATTTCGAGCATAACGCGGTCGTGAACCACCTCGCCGAACGGCACTATGATAGTCTCGGGCGTGTACGCCGAGGAAAAGTCGTTCATTATGCGCTTTCTCACTCTTGCTTTCGCGTGGGGATTGTTCGGCGTGACGCTTTTAACCGTGTTGTCGTCGTTGTACTCCACGTCGTAAAACGACGGCACGTAGATACCCTCTATCTCCGCGATAGCCTCAAGGTAGTCGCGCTTATTTTTTTTGCCGCTCTTTTTCCACTTCACATACTCGTCCACGACCTCGTGGATAATATCCTCGCCCTCGCCCATCATAAAGAAGTCGAAAATATCAGCCACCGGCTCGGCGTTGTACGCGCACGGACCGCCGCCGCATATTATCGGGTACGTCTCGTCCCTGTCCTTTGCGAGAACGGGTATCTCGGCGAGATTTAGCATATTCACGATCGTGGAGTAGCAAAGCTCGTACTGCATCGTAAAACCGAGCATGTCAAAATGCGTCACCTCGTCGCCCGATTCGAGCGCGAAAAGACGCATACCGTACTTTTTCATTTCGTCCTCCATGTCCGTCCACGGCGCGAACACGCGCTCGCAGTACGTGTCGGGACGCTCGTTGAGCGTGTGGTAGAGGATTTTAATGCCGAGGTGCGACATGGCTATCTCGTATATGTCGGCAAAGCAAAAGCCGAAACGCACAAACGCGGAGGAGCCGTCCTTTATAACGGAATTAAGCTCACCGCCCGTGTAACGCGTCGGCTTTGTGACAGCCGATAATATTTTATCCCTTGTTGTTATCATAAAATCTCCTCGGACGCGGCTGTCGTATCAGTCGCCGCGTCGGCTTGCTGCGTTTTTTTAGCGGCTTTCTTATCGCTTATGGAGTTTATAAATCCGTTCGCCTTGTCGATGATGCCCGGCACCATGTCGATAACCCTGTCGATCGGTGAGGAAGTGCCGCCCATGGGCATAAGGCGCACATTGTCGTTATTTATAATGAGGAACGCCTCAGCCTGCACCGACGCGCCGCCGCCCGCGCCGCCGCCGAACCGCGTACCGGACGAATTTTTCTTTTCAAACTCGTTGCCGCCGCCGCCGAAACCGAAGGACACCTTTGAGATTGGGATAATGACCGTTCCGTCGCTGACCTTCATCGGTTCGCCGACCACGGAATTGGCGTCGATAAGCCCTTTGAATTTTTCCGACGCCAGCGTGAATAAATCGCTTACCTTGTTTTCATCCATTGTTCTTTAACCTCCTGTTAATTTTCAGTATTTTAAGCAGTATTACAGCCGCCTTAAATCCTATAACCACAACACTCGAAATGCGCGTCCGCACCGTTATATCCGCGCCGCCCTCGATGACGAAACCGTCGTAATCCGCTTTTATGTCAACGCTCCAGTCGTAAAGGCGCGTGTGGTTTTCGATAAAGCCGAGCAAGCCGTATATAAACGCGTTTGCCGCGCCGTAGGCGATACCGGTGTACATCGCGTCGCCCGTGCCTATTTTCGCGCTGACGTAAAATTTCTTTACCGCGAGCGTGCGCGCGAACAGGTCGCGTATGAGTTTTTTTATATCGTCCCACGTCACTTCGATAACTTCCCGCGCAAGTTCTACCGTCTGTGACAGCGGACGCTTTGATTTTTCAATATCCTTCTTTTCCTTTTCAGCGTCCTTCTCCGCGTCGTCAGCCGCTTTTTCCGCGTCCTCTTTGACCTTTGCGGGCAGAATGTTCAGCTTTATCGGGAAGTATTTTACCGTAAGGCGCACGTCCGCGTTTTTCTCCGCGTATGACACCGAAAAAGCCGCGTCGATAGGTATGAATATTATCAGCGCGATAACGGCTGCTGTAATGAGTACGATATACACTGCCGTCATTGGCTCACTTCCTTTGTGGATGATATGGTTTGTACACGGGACGTCGGGGCGCCGTCCCCTACAACCGTAATTCAGAAATTGTGTAGTAGGGGCTGGCGCCCTCGACAGCCCGCTAGCCTCCCTTGTTAAAGGGAGGGGGACCGCCGTAGGCGGTGGAGGGATTCATTACGAAAAATCAAAAAGGAATCCCCCAGTCAGCTTCGCTGACAGCCCCCTTTGACAAGGGGGCCTTACGCGTCCGTCTCCGTACTCTCTCCCTCGATTTCCATTTGTACGCCCTGAGCGCTCTCGGTGTCGAGACTGCTCAAATCGAGCGGCGGCAAATCGTGCGGGTCTTTAAGCCCGAAACAGCGCAGAAACGTGTCCGTCGTCACGTACAATATCGGTCTGCCGGGCGCGTCAAGCCTGCCCTTTTCCTCGATAAGACCGCGCTCGTACAGCCTGTTCACACAGCCGTCACTGTTTACACCGCGTATTTCCTCGATCTGCCCCCGCGTCACGGGCTGCTTGTACGCGATAATCGCGAGAGCCTCCATCGCCGCGTTTGACAGCGGCTGAAGTCTCTGCTCTCCTAATATTTCCTGTATATACGTATAATATTCGGGGCGCGAACAAATCTGATATCCCTCCGAAATATCTATTATGCTAAAGCCGCGCTTGTCGCGCTCGTATTCGTCTTTAAGCTCGCCGACGGCGTTTTCCACATCCTCAACGCCGCAATCGAGAACTGCCGCCAGTTTTGCGGCTTTGACGGGTTCGCCCGCCGCGAACAGTATACCCTCTATGGCGTATTTTATATTTTCCTTCATTCATTTCCTCCCCGCGCGCCGCCGCGCCTTGACGTGAGTATAAAATCCTTCTTTTCGCTGTCGTAATCGGCTGACAGTCTGCCGAGTTTTACCATTTCAAGCACCGCGAGGAACGTCGCGATCATCTCGGGCTTGGAGTCATCCTCGCGAAACAGCGTTTCAAACCTTATCTTACCCGAACGGCGCAGACGCTTGCAGATTTTCTCGACCATATCGTCCACCGACACCTTTTCGCGTCCGACGATCTGTGAGAACGCGCGTTTTTCGGGCTTTTGCCTTCTCATATGGCGGCGGAAAATGCTCTCAAACGCGCTTAAAAGCTCGTCCGTACTGTGGCTTACGTCGTACTCCGGCGCGGGGAAGTCGATATTCTCCGCCTCGCGGAACACCATATGCCGCGTCGAGAACTCGCTCTTTCTTAGTTCCTGCGACGCTTCCTTGTACTGCTGATATTCAAGAAGTCTGCGCGCAAGATCCTCTCGTGGGTCGTCCTCGTCGTCCTCGTCGGTTTTCGGCAGCAGCATTTTTGACTTTATATACAAAAGTTGCGACGCCATAACGAGAAATTCGCTCGTGTTGTCGAGGTTCAGCTCCTCTATGCCGTCAATCGCCTCAAGGTACTGCTCCGTTATCATCGCTATCGGTATATCGTAAATGCTGACCTTATTTTTGCGTATAAGCGTCAGCAGCAAGTCGAGCGGCCCCTCAAAATTTTCGAGTTTATACGTTACCTGTTCCATCAAACCATTATCCTTATCAAGCCGTTAAGCAAATTCGTGATACCGTCCATAAAGAAGCTTACGCCCGTGCCTATCACGGCGTTCAGTGCGCCAGATACGGACAGTACCATAATCAGTATCAACGCGTATCTCTCGTACTGCATGATCGTGTAGTATATCCTGTTCGGCACGATTATGCCGAGCACCTTCGCGCCGTCCAGCGGCGGAATGGGGATGAAGTTGAACACCATGAAACAGAGATTGCGAAACGCGAAAAACGAAAGTATGCTGCCCACGGTGTTTACCGCGCCGTACCATCCGAGATTAAGCTTTATATTCACGACAAGAAACGCCGCGTACAAAAGCATCGCCGCAAACGCCATTATGAGGTTCGCGAGCGGACCGGCGGCAGCAGTGACAGCCATGCCGGCTTTCGGATTTTTGTAGTAGCGCGGATTTACCTCCACGGGCTTTGCCCAGCCGAAACCGGTGAGTATCATAAGCACCGTTCCCACAAGGTCGAGGTGCGCGAACGGGTTGAGCGTGAGCCTGCCCTGACTGCGCGGCGTGGGGTCGCCGAGCTTGTCCGACACAAGACCGTGCGCGAACTCGTGACCCGCGAGCGCGATAAGCGTGACGGGTATACCGATTAAAATATTCTGCCAGCTACCGAACAGGCGGGTGAATATATTAAACATACAAATTCTCCTTAATATTACAGATATTTATATTATATAAAATTTTTACCGAAAAGTAAAGAGAAATTACCGATTAAACACAAAAAAAGAAAACCCCGCGACGTATGTTCGCAGGTAAAACCCCTCCGACGCCTACGGCGCCACCTCCCCTATTAGGGGAGGCATACGGTGAGGCTCCCCTATTAGGGGAGCTGTCACACGTAGTGTGACTGAGGGGTTTATGCGCACTATTTTATAACAACCGTCTTAATAACCTGCTGCTGCACCGGCACATCATCGGCGTTCATCGTATCGTTATGCTCCGTCGGCGTTTCGGCAATCGCGTCCACGTACTCCATACCGCTCGTCACACGCCCGAACGCCGCGTACTGACCGTCGAGCGAGTCGGTGTCGGCGTGCATGATAAAGAACTGGCTCGAACCGCTGTTATAATCCTGCGCTCTCGCCATGGAGATAACGCCCCTCGCGTGATGTATGAGGTTGAAATAACCGTTTACGAGAAATTCACCCGTAATATTATCCGCTTTCTTATAGCCGTAATCCGTACCGAACCCACCGCCCTGAATCATAAAGCCCTCGATTACGCGGTGGAATATAAGCCCGTCATAGAAATGACTTTCGGCAAGCTTAACAAAATTCGCGACCGATACCGGCGCGATGTCGGGGTACAGTTCCAACTCTATAACGCCGCCGTTTTCAAGTTGAATTTCCGCGTTTACGACATTGCCGTTTTTAAGCGCATAACCGAGGTACGCGTCGTACATTCCGGACAAAGCCTGCTCATATGATTTAAACTTTTCCGCAATGCCCGTCACATCGTCCGCGGGACGCGTGTACATAATATCGACCGTTCTCGATGCGTCGTCCCAGTTGACCTCCGCGCCGAAAAGTTCCGATAACGCCCTGAGCGGCACCATTGTGTAGTCGTTCATAATAACGGGCGGAACTTCCATGGATGCGTAACCGCACAGCTTAACCGCGTCCGTCAAAAACGCGGTATCTTTGCCTATCCACGCGAACGTCAGCTTTGACCCGTCGGTAACGGTTATACCCCGCGTTTCAGCGTCCCAGGCTATATCGCAGCCGAGCGCGTCGCTTACCGAGCGCAGCGAAACGAGCGTCCTGCCGTTCTCTATCACCGGCGGTACCTGCATTGTTACCGCGCTGCCGTTTACCCTGACGGTAACGTCGCCGTCAGCCGACGCGGGCAATGCCGTAAATATAGACGCCGCAACGGATAGAGCGGCGATAAAAGCGGTTATCTTTTTCATTTTAACAGCTCCTTAAACACAAATATATAAATATTGTACCACAATACGGCGTTTTTTTCAATACGTATTTGCGCGGGAATTTTGTGGTTGTGCTTTTACGCATTTTATGATAGAATGAATTTTAAAGATAAATCAATTCGGAAACGACTTCATACAGCGGGAGGAGCAAAATGGACATTAAAGAAATATTAAGCGGCGCGTCGGCGTTTCAAGCCGAAATGTGCGAAATACGCCGCACGCTGCACCGTCACCCCGAGACGGGTTTTGATTTGACATTCACGAAGGCGTTTGTAAAGGAAAAGCTTACGGAATACGGATACGCGCCCGCCGAAACGGGAAAGGCTGGACTTGTCGCGCTGTGCGGCGGGAAAAGAAAGGGAAAAACAATTCTGCTCCGCGCCGATATGGACGCGCTGCCTGTTTGCGAAGAGGCGGACATTGATTTTCGCAGCGAAACGGACGGCAAAATGCACGGCTGCGGACACGATATGCACACGGCTATGCTGCTCGGCGCGGCGAAAATATTGAAGGCGCACGAGGACGAAATAGACGGCACGGTCAAGCTTGAATTTCAGCCCGCCGAGGAAATTTTCCAAGGCTCGCCCGACATGATTAAATCGGGCGTGCTTGAAAATCCTCATGTTGACGCGGCTGTGATGATCCACGTAATGGCAGGTGTGCCGCTGCCTACAGGCATGATTGCGGTCTCGAACGGCGGAATTTCAACCGCGTCGTGCGAGCAGTACCACATAACGGTGCGCGGTAAGGGCGGTCACGGTTCCGTTCCGCACGAGACTATCGACCCGATAACGGCAGCCGCGCACATCCATCTCGTGCTCGCGGAAATAAACAGCCGCGAGATAGACGGTCACGATTACGGCGTGTTCACGACCGGACGGTTCGAGGCGGGCGGCGCATCGAACGTCATACCCGACAAGGCTGAAATGTGGGGAACGATACGCACGACCGACCCCGAAAACAAGGTAGGGGAACTTATAAAAAAGCGTATGGAGGAAATCGTTAAAGGCGTGGGTACGGCTTTGCGTTGCGAAACCGAGGTCGAGTTTTACGATTACTGCCCGTGTATGATGATAGACGACGACCTCGCGGGCGACATGCTTAAATACATGGAAGAAATGTTCGGCGACGGCGCGATAGACCTCTCCGTAATATCGGGCGGCAAGCCCGGCGGCGGCAGCGAGGACTTCGCGTTTGTGAGCCATGAAGTGCCGACGGCAAGCATATTTCTTGTCGCGGGCAGTTCAAACGACGGCTATATCTACGGTCAGCACCACCCGAAGGTGCGCTTTGACGACTCCGTGCTTTATCGCGGCGCGGCTGCCTACGCGTGCGCGGCTGTAAAATGGCTTGAAAATCATTCCTCGTGAGTGAAAACGGGAGAGGGATATGTATATATACAAAAGCGGAATTAGCATAAAACGGTTTATGAATATAAAAAACGCGTACACGGAGAATTATCTTTGCGAGCTTTACGCGGAATACGAGCGCATTAAGGACGCGCCCGTGCCGCAGCTTACACGTGAGGATTTTGACGGGTACGCGCTTACGGGCAGACGCGTGGGGTATGAACGCAAATATTTTGCGCGCCGCACCATGCTGCGCGACTTCGCGCTTATGACGCTGCTCGGCTGCGATGAGGCGGTTGAAAAATTAGAGAAAATAATAACGGCGGTGTGCGCGGAAAAAACGTGGACGCTCCCGGCTCACGCAAGCGGTGACGAAAACGCGGTTGACCTTTTCGCTGCCGAAACGGCGCAGTCGCTCACGGAAATAGTGTCGCTCACACGCGGCGTAATTAAGCCCGCCGTCGCGGAAAAAGCAATATCCGAGGTCAAACAGCGCGTACTCACGCCGTACCTTACGCGCCGCGAGCCGTACAACTGGGAAAATGCGCGCTCGAACTGGTGCGCCGTGTGCGGCGGCTGCGTCGGCATGACCGCGCTTTATCTTATAGAGGACGCGGACGAGGCGCGCAGAGCCGTCAGCGGACTTAAAAACGTTTTTGAAAGCTACGCCGAAAGCTTTTCCGACGACGGAGCGTGTCTCGAGGGGCTGTACTACTGGGGTTACGGCATGACGTACCTAACCGCGTTTCTGGAGCTTTACCGTGAACGCACGGGCGCGGACTTTCCCGTGAACACGGAAAAACTCACGAAAATGGCAGCGTTCGCGGGCAAGTGCGCTGTTAAAGACGGCGTGACCGTCAGCTTTTCCGATGACTTTGAACGCGGCAGAATATACGCCGGACTTTCCTCGCGCCTTACGGAACTCTTCGGAGTGCCGCCGATACCGAGCGAGTACCTTGCGCCGTTTTCGGGCGACGAGTGCGGCAGGTGGTGCAGGGCGGTGCGCGACATGGCGTGGTACAACGCCGCCGAGGACGGAGAAACGGAAACGGTATCGGTGATGAACGGCGCTCAGTGGGCGATAATGCGCGGGAAAACGCTGTCGTTCGCCTTTAAGGGCGGCACGAACGGCGAGCCGCACAACCACAACGACATAGGCAGCTTTACCGTCGTGAAAAACGGAGAAGTCATTCTCTGCGACCTCGGCGCGGGCGAGTACACGCGCGAGTATTTTTCCGATGACAGGTACGGCGTTTTCTGCTGTTCGTCCTTCGGTCACAGCGTACCCGTAATAAATGACGCGCCACAGCTTGCGGGCTCGGAGTACGCGGCGAAGGATTTTAAAGTAAACGGCACAACTGTCGGCGCGGACATAAGCGGCGCGTACGGCGTAAGCACGCTCAAAAAATGCGCCCGCACACTCACGCTTGCCGAAAACGATATTCGCCTTACCGATAAATTTGTAACGAACGAGCCTGTCAAAATAACGGAGCGTTTCATAACGCGCCTTGACGCGCATAAAACGGCTGACGGTATAGCCGTAGGCGGCGCAATTATTAAAGCGGACGGCGAATACGACGTGAAAATATCGTGCGCAAAGCACGCGGAACACGGCGGCAAAGAGACGGACGTGACGGTCATCGACTTCACGTTTGAAGTACATGGAGAGGGCGCGTTTACGCTCACAATAGAATAAACGTATTGACAAACGGCGGATTTGCTGATACAATATCGGCAGACGAGATTAGATGAGACGAGCAAAATGAATAGAATTATACGTCTTTTTCTGATGCGAAAAAGGCGTTTTTCATATAACATACGGAAAGGGTAGGATAGAGATGTTCAATCTGACACAGGACGAGGTAAAAACGCTCTCGAAGGATTACAACATAATACCGCTCACGACGGAGTGCTATGCCGATATGGACACGCCGATAAGCGTTTTCAAGCGTATGCGTACCGAAAAGGACTGCTTTTTGCTTGAAAGTATCGGTCAGAACCACGTCACGGCGCGTTATTCGTTTATAGGCAGAAAGCCGTTCCTGACGTTTAAGAGCCTCGAAAGTGAGATAACCGTCACCGACTGCGACGGCAATACGCGGACGTATACGGGTAAGCCGATGGAGGAGCTTGAAAGGATAGTGTCGGCGTACAAAGCCCCCAAGCTTGACGACATACCGTCGTTTAACGGCGGCGCGGTCGGCTTTTTCGCCTACGACATAATACGCCAGTACGAGGAACTTCCAAACAGCAACCCCGACGAACTCGGCGTTCCCGATATGCAGTTTATGCTGACGGACGAGATAATAGCGTTCGACCACATACGCCAGAAGATAGTCATAATCGTGAATATCCACGCCGACGGCGACATAGAGACGCAGTACAAAAAAGCAGCCGACAGACTGCTCGAAATACGGCGTGAAATGGAGGATCTGTCGCCGCTTGCGGTAAAGGAGGAACACGTACAAATTTCGACCTCAAAGCCGGTGTCGAATATGACGAAAGAGCAGTTTTGCAAAAACGTCGAGAAGGCGAAGGAGTATATCAAAAACGGCGACATATTTCAGGTCGTGCCGTCGCAGCGGTTCACGGTCGAAACGAACGTCAGCCCGTTCAACGTCTACCGTGCGCTGCGGCTCATAAACCCGTCGCCGTATATGTACTACCTCGATTTCGGGGATTATCAGATAGTCGGCGCGTCGCCGGAAATGCTCGTGAGAGTGGAGGACGGCATTGTACACACAGGACCAATAGCGGGAACGCGTCCGCGCGGCAAGACGGTCGAGGAGGACGTGGAGCTTGAAAAGGGCTTATTAAAGGACGAAAAGGAAATAGCGGAACATACGATGCTCGTAGACCTCGGACGCAACGATATAGGACGCGTCAGCGAGTACGGCTCGGTGAAGGTGACGCGGTTTAAGTACGTCGAACGGTTCTCGCACGTAATGCACATAATATCCGACGTAGAGGGTAAGCTGCGGAAAGACAAAACGTGCTTTGACGCACTCGGCGCGACGCTGCCTGCCGGTACGCTTTCCGGCGCACCGAAAATCCGCGCCATGGAAATCATAGACGAGCTTGAAAACACGAAACGCTGCGTATACGGCGGCGCGATAGGCTACATCAGCTTTAACGGCAACTTCGACAGCTGCATCACGATACGCACGGGCGTGTTCAAGGACGGCAAGGCGCACGTACAGGCGGGCGGCGGCATAGTGTACGACTCCGAACCGGAGTACGAGTACCGCGAGTCCGTAAACAAAGCGTCGGCTGTGCTTAAAGCCATAGAGGAAGCGGGTGATATAGTATGATTATAGTTATAGACAATTACGACTCGTTCACGTACAATCTTTGCCAGTACATCGGCGAGATAAACCCCGACATAGAGGTGTACCGCAACGACAAAATAACGGTCAGCGAGGTAATAAGCAAAAACCCGAGCCGGATTATACTGTCGCCCGGACCGGGTTACCCCGCGGACGCGGGAATATGTATAGAACTTATCAAAAACGCCGGCAATATACCAATTCTCGGCGTGTGTCTCGGACACCAGGCGATAGGCGAAGCGTTCGGCTGCAAAATAACTCACGCGCCGCGCATAATGCACGGCAAGAGCGACATTGTGACGATCGACATGGACTGCCCGATATTCGAGGGACTGTCCGCGCGTACGGAGGTGGGCAGGTACCACTCGCTCGTGATAGACGAGGACACGCTTCCCGAGTGCCTTAACATAACGGCTCGCAGCGACGACGGCTGCATTATGGGCGTAAAGCATACGGAGCGACCCGTTTACGGCATACAGTTCCACCCCGAATCCGTCCTCACTCCCGACGGCAAGAAAATAATAAAGAACTTTCTGGATATGTAAAAAAAGGCTTGAAACCATGGGGTTTCAAGCCTTTTTAATTTTATTTTTTATACTCTTTGAACGGAGATTTCCATGTGAGTTTTTCCTTGTGATACTCATTTTTAAATCTTGCGGGCGTAACCTTGTACAAAATCGGCAGCAGTACGCACAGCACGGCTGTGTCTATGACTTTAAGCACTCCCGCGCCGAACGCCGCCGAGAAGAACACGGGAACGCTGCGCGACCTTGCCGCACTGAAAAATACAAGCTCCCAGCCGCTGTTGGGCGCGCCCGTGCGCCACATCGAAATAGCCGCCGACAAAAACGACGCCGCGACCACGTAAATAACGGCTGCAAGCGGCAGCTTTTTCCATGAGACCCTGCCGTCCTTGCGCAGCATAAGTCCGAACAAAAGCGAGCATAGAGCCGCTACCGCGTAATAAACTATGGCGTTGCTCGCGTAGACTGCGCTCGACTCCAAAAGGTTTGTGAGGTAGGCTATAATAAGCCCCGCCGCCGGTTCGAGCGTTACGGCTGCGTACACCGTTCCTATGGTGTCGAACCACGCGGGGATATGCAAAATATGCGCGAGCCAGTAAAGACCGAGATTGAGGACTATTCCGGCGAGCATGATAACGAGATACTTTTGCAGCGTCTTATTTTTCATCGGAAACGTCCTCCTTTTCCCCGTTCTCTTTGTTTTCCTTGTCCTTCTCCTTTTCGGCCAAGTCCTTGTTAAGCTCCTCCATAAAGCCCGCCGTAACGATACCCGCGGGCATCGCGATTACGGCTATTCCGAGAAGTGATGAAACCATGCTTATGAACCGCCCTATCTGCGTCGCGGGGTAAATATCGCCGTAGCCGACGGTCGTGAGGGCCGTCGTCGCCCAGTAGAGCGCGTCAAAGAACGTCGGGAAATTATCCGCCGGCTCATGCACGAACATCACAAGAGCCGATATGAATATGTACGCTATCGCGATTATAAGCACCGAGCAAAGCGTTTTTGCCTGACTGCGGAACACGTTCATAACGCGTCTGCAGCTTTGCGAGTACTGCGCAAGCTTTACAAGGCGCAGCACCCTCAAAATCATAAAGGTCGGCGGCAGAAGTCCCAGCGTCGGGAGTATACCCGCAATATCCATAATCGCCAGCGGCGTGAACGGATAGATGAAAAACGCCCATATAGAGTGGTTTTTCATTCTGAAATCGTGTGTTATCCACCTCAAAATATAGTCGAAAAACAGTATGTAAACCGTGATTGATTCAAGTATTTGCATCCACGTCGAAAGCGCGCCGCGGAACATCATCGGCACAACGCTCGCGATTGCCACAACCATTATGAACCAGTCGTAGTACACGGTCGAGCGCCCCTTTGTTTTCTGCCCGTAAATGACGTTACTTATCTGTTCTCTCATTTTACCGCCTCCGCGCTTTTCTTCTGCTCGATTTTTTCCTGAGCATTCTGCATGAGCTTGTCTTTTTCGTCCTGAAATTCCCCGTCCTCTTTAGTTTTCACGAACACGGCGACGGGGATTTTCTTGTTTATGGCGAAGAAATCGGCAATTTTCTGCGGCATGACCTTAAATATCAGGAATATAACCGCGATAATGATTGCCTTGTCCACAATGCTCGCGGCCATATACGACACCGTTCCGGCTATAAGTCCGTGTACGCCGAGCGATGTCATAAGACCGTGAATGAGCGTGGTTATAATATTTGTAAACGTCGATTCTCCGTAAAGCGCCATACTTGTCGCGACCGCCGTTAAAGTATCGACCAAAATCAGCACCGCGAACGCGAACGGAACGGTTTTCTTGTTCCCGAAAAATCCCAGACGGAACATCGCCCCGAATATCGCAGCCATTATCGCGAACATCAGTATCAGCAAAAACGAGTGAACGGAAAAGCCGTTCACGGCAATGCTTAATATAAGCCACAGCGCCGACACTGCCGCGCCGAAAACGGGACCGTCCACAGCCGCCGCGAAAAACGGCCCGAAACCGTCGAGCCACAGCGGCAGATACGGATTTGCCGATATGTATTTCTGTATAAGCAGGCTCAGCACGGCGAGAATAACGAGCAAAACTATTCTTCCGCGGCTCCATTTTACCGCGACAAGACCGATAGCATAATCTTTCATAACTCCAATTCTCCTTTCCGAAATCATACCGTCGCCATATACGCCGACAGCGGCATGAGTATATGACCGAGTATAACTATAAACATCAGCGTAAAGCTCATTACGCGTCCGAACAGCGCGGCGAACTGATTATCGCCGTGCTTGTTCCGTATTCGGTTTATGTTGATTATGGTAAGCGCGCCGGCTATTATGGTAAATATACCCCACGCGTTGACATATTCGAGCAAGCCTATTTCGAGCGCGTCGGGAAGAAGGTTCGCGCCGACCATGATGTTCGAAACCGTACCGAAAAGAGCCGCCGGTATCATGCTCAGCGGGTCTACGCGGTGGTAAGTGCAGAGGAACATCGTGATAAATACCCACAGCGACGTTCCGAACAGCGCGATAAAGCACTTCGCGTACAGACCCAGACCACTCCTGTTGATTTCAAACTGCGTCATAAACTCCGATGTAATCTCGTCGTCGCTGTTTTTACCGTACGACGTATCGTATACCTGCGTAAATTCAGCCGTGTCGTGGCGCACGATATAAAAGCCCGGTATGCCTATATTCGGATTGTACGAGCTGTTGTCGCCGTCCTTTTCGAGAATGACCCTTTTCGCGGGCATATTCGGCTCTATGTAGAAACGCATCTGATGCGACTCAAGCGGGAAACGCACCGTCCAGAAATCGTTGTTCACCGTCACGTCGAGACGGCAGCGCTGGTAGTGCCAGCCGTTTATCATCGTGTCCTCCATGACCTCAAGCTTGTTCGTTGTGCCGTTGTAGATATGGAAGTTGTTCACCATGTCAAGGTCGTCGTCGCCCTTCCAGCGGAACCATATGCTGCACACGACGCGGTAATAGCTGCTGCGCAGAGCGACCTCCTTGACGCTTTCGAGATACGTACCCGTGAACACACGCGTCGTCTCCGCGCCTACCTGCTGCGCGCCTATAGCCTCCGCCTCGCGATCAAGCATATTTTTCTGCCAGTAATACTCCTCGGCTGACTTGTCCCGGTAGAGCGTGTACGTGGTGTAGCATATGTAACCGCCGCCTATGATTACGAAACCGAGGAACCACGCGAGCAGCTTTTTTATCTGCCACTTTTCAAAAACTATACGTTTCATATATCCGCGCTATTTTTGCGCTTTCCCCCCTTAATAAAAATATAAAACAGCTTATTAAACGTATTATAACAAATTTTTACATATTTTGCAACGGAAAAGTCACATTTTTATGTTTACATTTACGGGTAAAAGCATTATAATAACGGTGAACACAGCGCGGACGGAGGACGAAAATATGCGTAAAAAAATCAATATAAACACGGACTGGAAATTTTACGAGGGCGACCTTGCCCCCAAAAAACCGACCGACGGCTGGGGCGGCGCGAAGGCGAGGGCGCACTTTAAGGGGGCGGCTGCGCTTGATTTTGACGACTCCGCGTGGCGAAATGTGGATTTGCCGCATGATTTCCTGCCCGAAAAGGATTATTGTTTCAAAACCTCCCAAAACTCCGATATGCGCGATATTCCCGAAATGGAGAGCATCGGGAGCCGCCTGTTCGCGGGCGGATGTCTGGAGGGCGGAGTCGCGTGGTACAGAAAGAAAATTACGATTGCTGACGACCTTGACGAAAACCGCGTATACATTCACTTCGACGGCGTTTACCGCGACAGCGCTCTTTACGTGAACGAGTATTACGTCGGAACGCACGCAAGCGGTTACGGCGGATTTTACTATGATATTACCGACTTTTTGAACGCGGGCGAGAACATGATAGCCGTGCGCGTTGACGCGTCCGAGCGCGAGGGCTGGTGGTACGAGGGCGGCGGCATATACCGTCCGGTGCGCCTTGAAATCGCCCATAACATACATATCGAGCCGTGGGGCGTCGCGGTTACCGCGTCGCCCGATTTAACGAACGGCACGGCGCGTGTAAAAATAAACGCCGATATTCTGAACAGAAATTTAGAAGAAAAATCCGTACGCGCCGAGACGGAAATAAAGGACGGCAGCGGAAATACGATCGCCAAAACGGACGGAACAGTGTCCGTGGACGCGTGGGAGCGTGCGCGGTATTCGGGCGAGGTGACGCTCGACAGCGTGACGCTGTGGGATTTGGACGACCCGTACCTATACAGTGCGACAGTGCGCCTTTACGTAGGTGAAACGGTCTGCGACGAATACGAGGTGACTCTCGGCATAAGGGATATGCGTTTCGACTGTGACGGCGGCTTTTACCTGAACGGCAGACACGTCCGCATACAAGGCTTGTGCTGTCACTATGACCACGCGGGCGTGGGAATTGCAGTGCCCGACAGCGTGAACGAGTACCGCGTAAAGCAGATGAAAAGCATGGGCGCGAACGCGGTAAGGAGCTCGCACTACCCCGCGCCGCCGGAACTTCTCGATATATGCGACAGGCTCGGTATGCTCGTGTTCGAGGAAACGCGGCGCATGTCTGCCGCGCCCGAGGACATCGAAAGCCTTACGTCAATGGTAAAACGCGACAGGAACCACCCGTCAATCTTTTTGTGGGGCATAGGCAACGAGGAAATATTCGCGCAGCACCGCCCCGAAACGGCAAGGGCGACGCGTACCATGACAGCGGAAATCAAAAAGCTCGACCCGACACGCCTCGTCACGTCGGCTGTCGTGTGCTGGGACGGAGAACGGCGTTACGACAACGCAGAACCGTATATCGGCGTGACGAAGTACCTTGACGTCATGGGCTTTAACTATAACCGATTTGCGTGGGACGACTACCATGAACGAGTGCCGAACCAGCCCGTTATCATCACCGAGGCGTCGTCGAACAGCGGCACGCGCGGCTGCTACAGTACCGACGAGAGCAGGGGCAGGTATTACGTGCTTGACGCGGACAACGAAAAGAAGGTAAAAAGCGGCATTAAGGCGGTAAAGAAGGACATAGCCGAGAACGAGTGGAAATATTTCGCGGAGCGTCCGTACCTTTCGGGAATTTTCCTCTGGACGGGCTTTGACTACCGCGGCGAGCCGACGCCGCTCGGTTATCCGGCGGTGTATTCGCAGTTCGGCATTTTCGACTACTGCGGCTTTAAGAAGGACAATTACTACTATTATAAATCATGGTGGACGGACGAACCGACGCTGCACGTCTTTCCCCGCAGCGGCTTTGCAACGGGCGAAACAGTGAATTTTTACTGCTACTCCAATCTCGACGAGGTAGAGTTTTTCGTAAACAGCAAAAGCTATGGCAAAAAGCCTATGGAAAGGAATTGGTACCTTTCGTGGGAAAACGTGACATACGAAACGGGCGAAATAAAGGCTGTCGGGTACAAAAACGGACAAAAGGTTGCCGAGGATATTATAAAGCCGACGGGCGAGCCGTGCGCGGTAAAATTAAGCGCGTACAAAAACGAAATCGCCGTCGGCGACACGGCGATAATAAATGTGGATATAGTAGATAAAAACGGCGATACCGTTCCGACCGCCGACAATGAAATACGCTTTGAAATAAGCGGCGGCAAGCTGCTCGGCACGGGCAACGGCAACCCCGCCGACCACGACAGCGAAAAAACAAACATGCGCCGCGCGTTTAACGGCAAATGCCAACTGCTCATAAGAGCCGACGCGGCGGGGCGGATAAAAGTCACCGCAAAGTCTGACGGACTTAATGCGGGCGAGTGCGTTGTCAAGGTCATATGATACGGGGACACTAAAGTTTGGGGACACTAAAATAAACGGGGACACTAAAATTTTAGTGTCCCCGTTTTTTTGTTACGCGTTTATAAATTTACATATGCGTTTAAGCGCGCGCCGCCCTTCGGGTATGGACGATACGATCGCCCAGTCGTGGCACATACCCTTGCCGGCGTACACCTTTATATGCGCGCCGCTCTTTTTTATGTTCGCGATAAGCTTGTCCATATGAGGCGCGAACATTTCATCCGTGCCGTAAAAAAGCAGCGTCGGCGGGTAATCGGTAAAATCAACGTACTCGGCGTTCATGCGCCCGTCCGACATCGGTATATTTTTCCCCCAGTGCTTTGCCGACATACCGACTATAAACTCCGACAAAAGCACGTCGTTTTGCTTTGCCTTTATGTACTCCTCGTCGTCGTTATCCGTACCCGTAACGGGCGATATAAGCGCTGCGCCGTGCGGTTTGTGCGCGGTATGACCGACAAGACGCGCTGCCAAAAGCGCGCCCGCGCTGTCGCCTATAACGGTAATCTTATCAGCCGCATACTCCTTTAAAATCTCATCATACGCCTTAAACACCCACTCCGCCGACTCATCGACCGTCGCCTCGGGCGCAAGCGGATAAAACGGGAAAAACACCTCGGCGCGTGAATTCTGCGCCATCTTCAGCGCGAACTTGTAATGAAACGCCGTCGGCGGGAACATACCCCCGCCGCCGTGCAGGAACAGCACGGCTCTGCCGTTCGAGCCGCCAATGCGCGTCAGACGGAACATCGGTCTTTGCTCAAACTCCGTCCTTTTAACGCAAAGTTCCTTATACATATATTTCGGCAGATCCGTCGGACGCTCCTTCGTTTTCAGGAAATTTAAAAACTCGTCCTCCGGCATATCAAAGCGGTGTTTTAAGCCTTTTTTGCGTATTATGCGGTCAACCAGTTTGTATGTTAAACTCATTTCGTCATGTCTCCCATCGTGTTTTTGTGTATTATAACAGCAATTTTCCGCGCCGTCAACCGCAAACGAACCCGCGTTTGGTATAAATTTCCGCAAAACTGTCAAAAATTGTGATAATGTAATGAAAATGTAATGAATAATGACACCGTATATATGTTGACGAAAAAAAATTTAGATGTTATACTAAATACTGTGATACAAAAATCTTGATGCTGTACTTACGGTACATTGGAGGTAAACTCTGTGAAATTTAACGTAAAAAGATATTTTCAGGTTCTCGGCGTATCGCTGGCGGTAATCGTTGCCGCGGTGGCTGTGTGTATGGGATTTGAATTCGGCACGACGGGCGACGAGACCGAAATGGTTGATAATACGTCCACGGTACGCGCCGAGGGCGGAAAGCTTAACGTACTACTGATGGGTACGGACGTGGAAGGACTGCGCACGGACGCAATAATGCTCGCGTGCATAGACACCGACAAGCGCGAGATAAATATGCTCTCCGTTCCGCGTGACACCGAGATGTACGTCGGTAACCGCTACCAGAAGATAAACGCGGCTCACGCGTATATCGGCAGTGACGGACAGATAGGCGGCCCGACCGCGACGTGCGAGGCGGTGACGCGCATTACGGGAATACCGATTAACTATTACGTGGACTTTTCGTTCGACGCGGTCGCGCACGTTATAAACGAGCTCGGACCGATTGACTTCGAGATACCCGACCTTTACGGCGACGGCGTGGGCATGGTTTACGACGACCCTGTGCAGAGCCTGCATATATACCTGCCGCCCGGACATTACGGCGACGGCGGCGACTACCCGGGACTTACGGGTCAGCAGGCGGTATGGCTCATGCGTTACCGTCACGGTAATGTCAATCCAAATACCGGCACGTTTAAGGGCTACACGAACGGCGACACCGACAGAGTGGAAATGCAGCAGAAATTCTTAAAAGCCGTCGTTGACCAGAAGGTAAATCCGAGCCTCGTAATGAAGATCCCCGCGATATTCAAGGCGGTAAGCGGTGAGATAAAGACGAATTTCACCGTGAGCGACATAATCACGTATTCAAAATTCATTACCGACTTTACGAGCGCGAGCATACATTCCTATCAGCTCCCGGGCGAGTACGGACACGACGGCAACGGCGACGTGTGGATACCCGACATGGACGCTACGAGAGAAATGATTGAAACGGTGTTCGGCTACGACGCGTCGGGAATAACGACCGGCAATCCCAACGATCCGGATAGCAGCGAGGCGGGCAAGACGACAAGAACAGCCGGTCAGGCGGCTGCGTCCGGCTCGTCCGACGAATCGGACGATACGTACTACGAAAGTCCGTCCGAGTCGTACTCGGTATCATCGGACGATGACGACGATGATTACGACTACACGGACAGCAGCTACGACGAGGATTACAGCTACGACGAAGAAACCGATACATACGATGACAGCGACGACTACGATTCGAGCGATTATGATACATACGATGATGAAGAATAAAATGCCGAAAAATACTTGACATTTTGCACATTGTATGCTATAATAAATACTACCTATGAATATACTATATTCAGAAAGAGTGGGCAAGTCCCACTCTTTCATTTATAATTTTCGAAAAAGTCGTGAAACAGGGAGGAAATATGGCGAATATAACGGAAACAAAGGCTCTCGCCGCGGGCGAGGGAGTCGCCGCAAAGCAGGGCGTTTACATCGTTGACGTGACGTATAAGAAGGAGCAGGACGGTTACTCGCTCTGCTACTACATCGACCGCGACGGCGGTGTGGGCATAGACGAATGCGAAACGTTTTCAAAGGCGGTCGAGGAGGTTCTCGACAGGGAGAATTTCATAGACGGCGCGTACACGCTCGAAGTATCGTCGCCCGGCGCGGACAGGAAACTCACTAAAGAGAGAGAATTTCTGTACTACATCGGACGCGAGGTTGACGTGAAACTGTACGCAGCCGAGGACGGACAAAAGGAGTTTTCGGGCGTTCTTAAAGATTACACGGACGGCGACGCGTATGTGGAATATTGCGGAGAGACAAAGAAAATACCCGTTAAAAGCGCGGTTTATATAAGATTAGGCTTTAAATTTTAAAAGAGAGGAAGATTTGAGAAAAATGGAAAAGGGATTATTCGACGTTCTTATGGAAATATGCGACGAGAAGGGCATAAGCCCCGACGTACTTACAGAGGCTTTGGAGGCTGCACTTGTGGCTGCGTACAGAAAGAACTTCAACTCATCTCAAAATGTCAAGGTTGAAATGGATAAGGAAAAGGGTACGGTCAAGGTATACGCGCAGAAAACCGTTGCCGAAACCGTTGAGGATGAGCGCGAACAGATTTCTCTCGAAGACGCGAGAAAGATAGACGGCGCTTACGATGTGGGCGATATAGTGAACATAGAGGTAACGCCCAAAAACTTCGGCAGAATAAGCGCCATGACGGCAAAGCAGGTCGTCACACAGAGAATAAGAGAGGCGGAGCGCGGTATCATATACAGCGAATACACCGAAAAGACGAACGACATAATATCGGGACGCGTCGAAAGAGTTGAGCGCGGCGCGGTGTTTATCGACATCGGCAAGATAGAGGCGATACTCCCCGAAAAGGAGCAGCCGCCGGGTGAAACATATATGGTGGGCGAAATGATACGCTGCTACGTAAGCGACGTGAGAACGGGCGCGAGAGGAACGCAGATAATCGTTTCGAGAACGCACCCGGGTCTTGTGAGAAAGCTGTTTGAATACGAGGTGCCGGAAATAGGCGCGGGAATAGTAGAGATAAAGAGTATCGCGCGTGAGGCGGGCAGCAGAACGAAAATCGCCGTTTACTCGAACGACCCCGACGTTGACGCGCAGGGCTCTTGCATAGGGCCGAGAGGTATAAGAGTACAGAACATAGGCGAGGAACTGCGCGACGAGAAGATTGACATAGTAAAGTGGAGCGAGGATCCCGCGGAGTATATCGCGGCGAGTCTCAGCCCGTCGAAGGTGATACGCACGGAAATAGACGAGGAAGAAAAGAGAGCGACCGTCACCGTTCCCGAGCATCAGCTTTCACTCGCGATAGGCAAGTCGGGACAGAATGTACGTCTTGCGGCGCGGCTTACAGGCTGGAAGATAGATATAAACGCGGAGTAAGTTTATGACGGAAAAACATATACCACTCAGAATGTGCATTTCGTGCAGACAGATGAAACCGCAGAGCGAACTTATACGCGTCGTGCGTGAAAACGGCACGGGCGCGGTACTGACGGACAATGAAAAAAAGCTGTTCGGCAGGGGCGCGTACGTGTGCAGGGAAACGGAATGTATAAACAAGGCGAAAAAAAGGAACGGCTTTGCAAGGCATCTGGGGTGCGCCGTTCCGTCGGAGATATATGAATCCTTACAGGAAGAAAAGAAAGGATGATGAATATGGCGAATTCTTTAAAACTCGGAGACGTTTCCAAGAATTTGAAAATAACGAATAAGGACGTAATAGCAAAGCTTGCCGAATACGGTATAGAACTTAAAAGCGCGTCGAGCGTCATAACGGAGGACGTGGCGGGCTTTATTCTCGACCTTTACACCGCCGCGAACACGATGGACGAGAGCGAGGCGGAAAAGCTGCGCGAACAGGCTCGCGAAGACGCGAGGAAGGCTGCGGAAACGGCTGCCGCTGCGGCGGAGGCGGAGAGCAAAAAGGCTGCGGAAGAAGGCAAGACCGAAAAGAGCGCGCCCGAAACGAACGCGGAAACAAAGAAAGCAAAGCCCGTTAAGGGAAAGACCGCTGCGAAGGAGCAGCCCGTTCCCGCGGCGGAAGAAAAGAAGGAGCAGCCGTCCGATAAACCGCGCCGCGAAAAGCGCAAAAAGGTTGCGAAGAAACAGACGGGCAAGAGAATTGACCTTTCAAACGTTGACCGCACGGACACGGACGAAGAATTTGTCGTAAAGACCGAGGAAAAACGCCGTCACGTTGACACGCGCCAGTCGAACGTAGACCTTAAAGCCATCGAGTCGCGCGAGCGTATCGAAGATATGGTACAGGGCGACAGACGCATGAATAAACAGGGCGGAAAGGTCAAGAATAATAAGCGCGGAGGCAAGAACCGCCGCGAAAAGGAAATACGTAAGGAAAAGAAGGTTATCCCCGTAAAGGTAATAACCGAAATAGAGGTCGGCGAGACGATCCCCGTCGGCGAACTCGCGTCGCGCATGGGCAAAACGTCCGCCGAGGTCGTGAAGAAACTGATGATGCTCGGTATAATGGCGACGCAGAACCAGTCGGTAGACTACGAGACAGCCGCGCTTGTCGGTATGGATTTCGGTATCGAGGTAAAGCAGGAGGTCATAGTCACCAAGGAGGATATGCTCGCGGAACTCACGACCCACGAGGACGCAGAGGACGAACTTGTGCCGCGTCCGCCGGTAGTTGTTGTCATGGGTCACGTAGACCACGGCAAGACCTCGCTGCTTGACGCGATACGCCACACCAACGTAATTGAAGGCGAGGCGGGCGGTATCACGCAGCACATAGGCGCTTACAGCGTTAAACTCAACGACCGCGTAATAACATTCCTCGACACGCCGGGACACGAGGCGTTTACGACGATGCGTGCGCGCGGTGCGCAGGTAACGGATGTGGCGATACTCGTTGTCGCGGCGGACGACGGCATAATGCCCCAGACGATTGAGGCGATAAACCACGCGAAAGCCGCCGGAGTGCAGATAGTCGTGGCGATAAACAAGATAGATAAGGAAGGCGCGAACCCCGACAGAGTGCGTCAGTCGCTCGTCGAGTACGACCTCGTTCCCGAGGAATGGGGCGGCGACACGGTATGTGTTGAAATATCGGCGAAAAAGCGCATAAACATAGACGGACTTCTCGAAATGGTACTGCTCGTAGCCGATATGCAGGAACTCAAGGCAAACCCGAACCGCGACGCGCAGGGTACGGTCATCGAGGCGCAGATAGATAAAGGACGCGGACCTGTCGCGACGGTACTCGTGCAGAACGGCACGCTCAAAGTCGGCGACTTCGTGATTGCCGGAACGGCGGTCGGACGTATACGCGCCATGGTAAACGACAAGGGCAGACGCGTAAAGACAGCGACGCCCTCAACTCCCGTGGAGCTTTTGGGACTTAGCGAGGCTCCGTCGGGCGGCGACACGTTCGTTGTCGTAAACGATGAAAAGCTTGCCCGCGCCGTAGCGGAGCAGCGCCGTCAGGAAATGAAGGAGACGGAGTTTAATCAGGTAGTAAAGGTATCGCTCGACAACCTGTTCAGCCAGATAGACGAGGGCAACATGAAAGAACTCGACATCATCGTCAAGGCTGACGTGCAGGGCAGTGTCGAGGCGGTCAAGCAGAGTCTTGAAAAGCTGTCGAACGACGAGGTAAGAGTAAAGGTGATACACGGCGGCGTGGGCGCGGTAAACGAGTCCGACGTAATGCTCGCGAACGCATCGAACGCTATAATCGTCGGCTTTAACGTGCGTCCCGACGCGGGCGCGCTTGCGTCGGCGGAGCAGCAGGAGGTCGACATCAGACTTTACCGCGTAATCTACCAGGCGATAGAGGAAATCGAGGCGGCGATGAAGGGTATGCTCGACCCCGAATTTAAGGAGGTCGTGCTCGGTTACGCCGAGGTACGCCAGACATTTAAGGTATCGGGAGTAGGCACGATCGCGGGCTGCTACGTGACGCAGGGCGTTATACGCCGCAACGCGGATATACGCGTAGTGCGCGACGGTATTATCATACACGAGGGCAAGATCGACTCGTTGAAGAGATTTAAGGACGACGCGAAAGAGGTAAGCGAGAACTTCGAGTGCGGTCTCGGTATCGCCAATTTCAACGACGTTAAGGAAGGCGACACCATCGAGTGTTTCGTCATGGAGGAAATAGAGAGGTAACTCAATATGGCTCCCCTAATAGGGGAGCTGTCACACGCAGTGTGACTGAGGGGTTTATATCGAACAAAACCCTTCCACCGCCTTCGGCGGTCCCCCTCCCCTAGTAGGGGAGGCTTACCGTAGGGGACGGCGCCCACGACGTCCCGCCGTAGGGGCGGTCATCGGCCGCCCGTACCCCACACCGTAGGGGCGACCCTTGCGGTCGCCCGCAAATAAAATTATAGCAGGTACACAAAAATGGCAAGAATAGACAAAATCAACGGCGAGGTAATGCGCGAACTGGCGAACATCATACGCAGCCTGAAAGACTCGCGCATACCGCTTATGACGAGCGTGGTAAAGGTCAGTGTCACGAGCGACCTGCGCTATGCGAAAGCCTACATCTCCGTAATGGGAGACGAGGAAACGAAAAAAAAGGCTATGGAAGGCTTAAAGAGCGCGTCGGGCTATATACGGCGCGAGATAGGCAAGCGTATAGATCTGCGCTACACGCCCGAATTTATTTTTGAGCTTGACAACTCAATCGAGCACGGCGCGAGAATAGAGGAGCTTTTAAAACGTTATGGAAAATAATATGAAGGCGGTTGCCGACAAAATAACAGCCGCGGAAACGGTTGCAATTCTGACCCACGTAAACGAGGATCCCGACACCTTGGGATCCTGCTTTGCGTTTAAAAAAATGATGACAAAACTCGGCAAAAAAGCCGAAATATACGTAAGCGGCAAGGTGGAGGAACGCCTTTCGTTCATGGGCAGCGATTACATAATATACGACGAAAGCATGAAAAAGCGTTACGACCTGTGCGCGTGCATCGACTGCGGCGACGCGCAGCGCATAGGCTCGCGCAAATCGTTGTTCAACGCGGCGGACGCTACGATAAACATCGACCACCACTACACGAACACGAATTTCGCCGACGCGAATCTTGTAAACGGCGGAGCGTCCTCGGCTGCGGAGATACTCACTGAACTTTTCGCGTACATGAAACTCGATTTGGACGACGCGATAGCAGCCGATTTGTACACCGCGATATGCTCCGACACGGGCTGCTTTAAATTCAGCAGCGTCACGCCGAAAACAATGCGTATGGCTGCTGATTTGCTTGAATATAATTTTGACCACGCCGAAATCGCGAGACTTCTTTTCGACACCGAGTCGCTCGCGGCGGCAAGGCTCAAAGCCGAGATAACGGGCGGCATAAAGAGTTACGCGGACGGTAAGATAACGCTCGTGACAGCCGACGAGAAGGACGGCGAAAAGTACGGCATAGCCCCCGAGGACATACCGAACCTCGTGGAGATACCGCGCCGCATAGAAGGCGCGGAGATAGCCGTGTGCGTAAAGAAAACATCGTCGGGCTACCGCGTAAATCTGCGCTCGAACGGAGACGCGGACGTTTCCGGCGCGGCTGCCGCGATAGGCGGGGGCGGTCACAAAAAAGCCGCCGGCGGCACAATTCATGCCGCAAGCATGGAGGATGCCGAGAAAATAATCATAGACGAATGTTTAAAGGCGTTAGAGGAAATGAAATGAACGGTATAATAATCGTTGATAAGCCGAAGGGCAAAACGTCGCACGACGTGGTGTACGCGGTGCGCCGCCTTACGGGCGTGAAAAAGGTCGGTCACACCGGCACGCTCGACCCCATGGCGACGGGCGTTCTGCCCGTGTGCGTGGGCAGCGCGACAAAGGCTGCCGATATGCTCACGCTGTCCGACAAAATTTACCGCGCCGAGTTTATACTCGGCAAAACGACCGACACGCAGGACGCGGAGGGTACGGTTTTAACGGAGCATGAAGTCACCTGCGGCGAGGACGAAATCAGAAACGCAGTAATGAGTTTTGTCGGCGAAATCGAACAGGTACCGCCGATGTACTCGGCGGTAAAGCGTAACGGCAAAAAGCTGTACGAGCTTGCGAGACAGGGAATAGAGGTCGAGCGCGAGCCGCGACGCGTCACAATACACTCGATAGACATTATCGGCATAAACGGCAAAAGCGTCACAATGGACGTACACTGCTCGAAGGGCGTTTACATACGTACGCTTTGCGCCGACATAGGCGAAAAGCTCGGCACGGGCGCGTACATGAACGCGCTGCGCCGCACTAAAACTGGCGCGTTCACAGCCGAGGAAAGCCGCACGCTTGACGAACTCACGGCTATGGCTGAAAACGGCGAGATAGAGAGAGCGCTTATACCCGTGGACAGACTGTTTGACGACCTGCCGCGCATAACGCTCAACGAAAAACAGAAAAAAAGCGTAACGAACGGCGTACGCATGACATACAAGGGCGCGGAGAACGAGCGTTACCGCGTCTACGACGAAAACGGGGCGTTCCTGTGCGTGTCAAAAATCACGGACGGACGGCTCACGCTCGAAAAATCATTTTGGAGTTAAGACAAAAGAGGAGGGGTGACAATGGAGATACTGCGCGATACCGTGCCATACGACGGCACCGTTGCCGCGCTCGGCAATTTTGACGGACTTCACGTCGCCCACATGACCATAATACGAAACGGCATAAAATACGCCGAGGAACACGGTTTAAAAAGCGGCGTGCTGCTGTTCGACGTGAATACGAAGGACTTGACGCAGGGCGGCGTAGAGCTCATAACGCCGATAGAGGCGAAAATAGAACTTTTGGGACGCGAAAAGCCCGACTTTGTGTTTATGCGCAGGTTTGACCAGGAATTTATGCAGCTTTCACCCGACGAGTTCGCGCAGTACCTCGTGAACACGCTCCATGTAAAGGCGGTCTGCTGCGGCTACGATTACAGTTTCGGCTACAAAGCGTCGGGCGACGCGGAACTTTTGCGCAGGCTCGGCGAAAAATACGGCTTTGAGGTGCTTGTGACGGACGTTATAAAGCTTGACGGCACGGTGGTGTCAAGCACTTACATACGCTCCCTTATCCGCGAGGGCGACATGGAGAGGGCTGAAATGTTTCTCGGGCGCAGGTTCTGCGTCGAGGGCATAGTCGTAAAAGGCTTGCAGAACGGCACAAAAATGGGCTTTCCGACCGCGAACGTCGCTTACGACAAGCACATGGCGCTGCCGAAGGAGGGCGTGTACGCCGGTATCACATACGTACACGGCAAACGCTTAAAATGCGTTATAAACGTCGGCAAAAACCCGACCTTCGGCGCGCGCAGGGTCACGATAGAGAGCCACATACTCGACTTTGACGAAAACATCTACGGCGAATACATACGCGTGAGTTTCGCCAAGCGGCTGCGCGGCGATATTAAATTCAGCGGCGCGGACGAGCTTGTAAAGCAGATACAAAAGGACACGGAAATAGTAAGGAACATGGTACTGTAAGGAGGATAAACATGAGCTTTTCAACACTGATTCTGGCGGCGGGCATGGGTACGAGAATGAAATCGAGCCGCCCGAAGGTAATACACACGGTATGCGGCAAGCCGCTCACGATGTGGGTCATTGACGCGTCAAAGGCGGCGGGCGCGGACAAGGTGTGCGCCGTTGTCGGACACTGCGCGGATATGGTAAAGGAAACGCTCGGCGGCGCGTGCGAATACGCGTTGCAGGCGGAGCAGAAAGGCACGGGTCACGCCGTAATGCAGGCGATGAATTTTATAAAAAGCGCGGACGGTGAGATAGTGATTTTAAACGGCGACACTCCGCTTGTGACAGCCGGCGCGATAAAGGACGCGGTGGAGTACCACAGAACAAGCGGCAACAAGGCAACCGTCATAACAGCCATACTCCCCGACGCGACAGGTTACGGCAGAATAGTGCGCGGCGCGGAAGGCGGCGTTAAAAAAATCGTCGAGCAGAAGAACGCGACCGATGAGGAAAAGAAGATAAACGAGGTAAACTCCGGTATGTACGTGTTTGACGCGCAGTCGCTCGCGTACGCGCTCACAAAGCTCACGCCGAACAACGCGCAGGGTGAGTATTACCTCACCGATACGCTCGAGATCCTCCTCGCGGCGGGCGAGAATGTCGGCGGGTACGCCATAGCCGACAACGACGAGATACGCGGCATAAACGACAGAGTGCAGCTTTACGAGGCTGAAAAAATAATGCGCCGCCGCATAAACGAAAAGCATATGCGCGAGGGCGTGACGATACGCGACATTGACAGCGTTTGTATCGAGGACGGCGTAACGATAGGCGCGGACACCGAGATAGACGGCTGTGTTACGATAAAAAGCGGCACAGTGATAGGCGAGGGCTGCTACATAGGCGGCACGACGACCGTGGATAATTCCGAGATATGCGACGGAGCGCATATTTTAAGCTCCGTGATTTTGAACTCAAAAATAGGCAAAAACACGAACGTAGGCCCGTTCGCATACGTGCGTCCGAACTGCGTCGTCGGCGACAACGTGAAGGTCGGCGATTTTGTCGAGGTCAAGAATTCTACCATAGGCGACGGCACGAAAATATCGCACCTCACCTACATCGGCGACAGCGACGTGGGCGAGCGCGTAAACTTCGGCTGCGGCACTGTTACCTGTAACTACGACGGCAAAAAGAAATTCCGCACGACGATAGGCGACGACTGCTTTATCGGCTGCAATACCAACCTCGTTTCGCCCGTCAGCGTCGGTGACGGCGCGTATATCGCGGCGGGTTCGACGATTACCGACGATATTCCCGATAACGCCCTCGCAATAGCAAGAGAACGCCAGGTGAATAAAAACACATGGAAAGATAAACGCGGAGAGTAAGAAGCCACCCGCCGTTAGCCTCCCTTGTCAAAGGGAGGGGGACCGCCGAAGGCGGTGGAGGGATTCAATTATAAAATTGAAAAGGAATCCCCCAGTCAGCTACGCTGACAGCCCCCTTTAACAAGGGGGCCTCAATATGTCAATCCAATACAACCCCACAAGGAGGAAACATCGCGAATGTATATCATAGTCGGTCTCGGCAATCCGGGCGTGCAGTACGACATGACGCGCCACAACATCGGCTTTCACACGATAGACTACATCGCCGACAAACACAACATAAAAATTAAAAAGCTGAAATTCAAATCCGTGTACGGCGAGGGCGTCATCGCGGGCGAGAAGGTATACCTCGTAAAGCCGCAGACGTACATGAATTTAAGCGGCGAGAGCGTCGCGGAACTGGCGCGGTTTTACAAAGTACCGCCGGAGCGTATAATAGTGATAAACGACGATATTTCTCTCGAAACGGGCAGAATAAGAGTGCGCGCAAAGGGCAGCGCGGGCGGTCACAACGGACTCAAATCCATAATCTACCTGCTCGGCAGCGACGAGTTCCCGCGCGTCAAAATGGGCGTGGGTGCGCCGAAACGCGAGGGCGGCGACCTTGCCGACTACGTACTGGGACGCTTTGCGAAGGACGAGATACCCGTAATGGAGGACGCTATAATAAGGGCGTGCGGCGCGGTTGAGGAAATCATCAAAAACGGCGCGGAAAGCGCGATGAACAAATTTAACGGTAAATAATATGAAATTTTCCGACATTTTATCAGACTACAAGCCCTACACGGGTCTAAAAGAGAATATCGACGAAGGCGCGGTATCGGTCGCGGGCATAACGGAGTCGGCGCAGGGACAGCTAATCTGCTCCCTCGCGGGCGACTTGGGCGTTTCCGCGCTCGTGATATGCTACACCGACGCCGAGGCGCGGAAAATGTATTCCGACCTTCAGCTTTACACCGACAGCGCGCTGTACTTCCCGTCGAAGGAATACGTATTCTACAACATAGAAACGTCCGGCAGACAAAACGAACACGCACGTATAAGCGTGCTGCGCAGACTTATTTCAGGCAAGGGCTGTGTCGTTGTGACGAGCCTTGACGCTGTATTGCAGTTTACGGCTGACAAAGAGGAATTTAAAGACCTTTGCGTGACGTTCGAAGTGGGAAAGCGATTTGATTTGGACGCTCTTTCGGAGCGTCTTGTTATAATGGGCTACACGCGTGAGGACGCGGTCGAGGGCGTGGGTCAGTTCGCGGTGCGCGGCGGTATACTTGACGTGTTCCCGCCCGGCTGCGACAACCCGTACCGCGTGGAGTTTTTTGACGACGAAACCGACTCCGTCAGGGAGTTTGACGTGTACACGCAGCGTTCGCTCGACAAGGTAGACAGCGCGGCGGTCTCGCCGGTGGGCGAGATAACGCTGACCGACGAAAAACGCGCCGCGCTTATCACGGAGCTTGAAAAACGCGTAGGGAGCGCGAAACGCAAAAAGAGCGACGAGACCGTTTTTATCGAAACAACGAATGCCGACGTCGAGAGCCTTAACGAAACGCGCTACTTCCCGTCGCTCGACAAGTACGTGTCGCTAGTGTACGACAAAATACCGTCCGTTGCGGACTACTTTACACCCGACGACCTCGTGTTTATAATCGACCCTAAGCGCATATGCGAGCGCGGCGTAAGCTTTGAGCGCGACATGGCTGAGCGCGTAACAGACCTTAAAGACAAGAACATTTTGTCCTCGGCAAAGGACGCGTTCTGCCGCCCGTACAGTGATATTGTGACGGAATTATCGGAAAAGCGGCTCGTCGCGCTCGACGCGCTGTCGCACTCAACGTGCGACTTTAAGTACAAGCGTCTCGAAACGTTCGTGACGAAAACGACCGTCTCGTTCCACGGCAAAATAGAATACCTCTACGACGACCTCAAAAAGTGGCAGGAGCGGAACTACACCGTCGTGATCCTCGCGGCGTCGCGCGGACGCGGCGAGAACCTCGCGGGCGTTTTGAAGGACAGGGGCATACGCGCCAAATTCGCGTATGAAAAAAGTTCCGACGTGAAATTTTACCGCGGCGACACCGTTATAATGCGCGGCGACATGAGCAAGGGCTTTGAGTACCCCGAGCTTAAATTCGTGCTTGTAAGCGACCGCGAAATTTTCGAGACGAAAAAGAGCCGCACGCGCCGCAAGGCTGACAACACCAACCGCATAAAGAACTACACCGACATCAGCGCGGGCGACTACGTTGTACACCGCACCCACGGCATAGGCAAGTACGTCGGCACGCAGAGGATAACGGTAGGCGGTGTAACGAAGGACTACCTTAAAATACAGTACAAGGGTACGGACATTTTATATATACCGATAGACCAGCTTAATATGCTCTACAAGTACGTCGGCAGCGAGGGCAAGCACCTCACTTTGAGCCGTCTCGGCGGCAGCGACTGGAACAGGACGAAACAGCGCGTAAAGCAATCGACGGCGGAGCTTGCGAAAAAGCTTGTCGCGCTCTACGCGGAGCGTGAAAGGGCGAGAGGGTTCGCGTTCAGCGCGGACACACCGTGGCAGCGCGACTTTGAGGACACCTTCGAGTACACCGAGACGGAGGATCAGTTACGCTCGATTGAAGAAGTAAAAGCCGACATGGAAAGCACAAAGCCGATGGACAGACTTCTGTGCGGCGACGTGGGTTTCGGCAAGACCGAGGTCGCGCTGCGAGCCGCGTTTAAAGCCGTCAGCGACTCGAAACAGGCGGCGTACCTTTGCCCGACGACGATACTTGCCATGCAGCACTACGAAACGTTTTTAAAGCGCATGGAAAACTTTCCGATAAAAGTCGAGATGCTTTCGCGTTTCCGCACACAGGCGGAGCAAAAACGCATATTAAAGCAACTCAAAACGGGCGAGATAGACATTATAATAGGCACTCACCGCATACTGTCGAAGGATTTGGAATTTAAGGATTTGGGACTTTTAATAATAGACGAGGAACAGCGTTTCGGCGTCGAGCATAAGGAGCGATTAAAGGAACTTAAAAAGAATATCGACGTTCTCACCATGACAGCCACGCCGATACCGCGCACGCTCCACATGGCGATGACGGGCGTGCGCGACATGAGCGTACTCACCGAACCGCCCGAGAACCGTTACCCCGTCCAGACATACGTCCTCGAAGACAACCCCGCCGTAATAACGGACGCGATACGCAACGAGCTTTCACGCGGCGGACAGGTATTTTACCTCTACAACCGCGTGCAGGGCATACACCGCCGCGCCGAGTGGATACAGGAGCAGTTCCCCGACATAAAGGTAGCCGTCGCGCACGGCAAGATGAAGGAGGACAGTCTCGAAGATATAATGTACGACATGGTAAACGGCAAAACGGACGTGCTTGTCTGCACGACGATTATAGAGACGGGTCTCGACATACCGAACGCGAACACGATAATAATAGAAAACGCCGACAAAATGGGTCTCGCCCAGCTTTATCAGCTGCGCGGACGCGTCGGACGCTCGAACCGCGCGGCGTACGCGTACCTCACGTACCGCCGCGACATGATACTGTCCGAGGTCGCGTCAAAGCGGCTGCGCGCCGTGAAGGAGTTTACGGAGTTCGGCTCGGGCTTTAAGATAGCGATGCGTGACCTTGAAATACGCGGCGCGGGCAACATTTTGGGCGCGGAGCAGCACGGTCACATGGACGCGGTCGGCTACGATATGTACTGCCGTATTTTAAAGGAGAGCGTCGACGAGGCACGCGGCGTAAAGACCGAGGAAAAGCGCGAGGTGTCGGTCGACGTGAGCGTAAGCGCGTACCTCCCCGAGGAATATATAACAAACCATAACCAACGAATAGAAATGTACAAGAAAATCGCCGCGATAGAGAGCGAGGACGACCGCTACGAGATCGAGGACGAGCTTGTAGACCGTTTCGGCGACATACCCGCTCCGGTGATGAACATTATCGCGGTCGCGTCGCTCAAAATACCGGCGAAGGAGTGCGGCGTGTACGAGATAAACCAGACCGCCGACTCCGTAATGCTGAAATTCGCGCCGGAGTACGTGGACGCGCGGCTTGTAATGGGACTTGACGGCATGTTTAAAGGACGCATAAAGCTATACTCAGGCGACAGCCCCGTGATAGGTTACGCGCTCAAAGGCGAGCATAAGCAGATTTTGAATATTGTAAACAAATTATTAACTGCGATAAAAGAATTGCAAAATGTGGAAAAGTAGTGTATAATACCCATATAAAAATAAAGATAAGGAGAAATGGAAATGAAATTTACGAAAACGGCTGCGGCTGTGATTGCGGGAGCGCTTATTTTAACGGGCTGCGGAGCAAATAACGGCGGCAGTGAGCAAAAAGCGGAGCAGACAATACCCGCCGATAACGTTGTAATGACGGTCGGCACGGAGAGCGTGAGCGGCGGCATATTCACGCTGTTCTTCAACTCGTACAACGGTCAGCTTAACGACCCCGCAAGAGCGAAGGACATGGCTCTCGAAGAGGCGGAAATGGGCTTTAAGCGTATCGCGGTCGCAAAGGCTATGGGAATAAAGCTTGACGACGAGGCGCAGAAGAACATGGAGGACGACAAAAATCAGGTAAAGGAAAGCTACGGCGACAATTACGAGCCGTTCCTTGAAAAGAACGGTCTTACCGAGGACGATATAGACACGATCGTCGGCATGGGCTACTACACCGACGCGTTAAAGGCTAAGCTCGACACGAACGAGCTTACCGACGACGAAAAGCGCGACTATTTCAAGAACCACTACCTGCGCGCTAAGCACGTGCTCATATCCATTGACGACGATACCGACGACGCGGCGGCAAAGGCTAAAGCCGAGGAGGTACTCGCAAAGGCGCAGGCGGGCGAGAATTTTGACGAACTCGTCAAGGAGTACGGCGAGGATCCCGGTATGGAGGGAAATCCCGACGGCTACGTGTTCACCGACGGCACAATGGTGCAGGAGTTTGAGGACGGCACAAAGTCGATTCAGCCGGGCGAGTTCACGCTCGTACAGACAAGCTACGGCTACCACGTAATACAGCGTCTCGACCTTGAAGAGTCGCCGGAGTATTTCGAAGAGGCGTACGCGAGCGTCGAGGACACGATCGACCAAGCTGCCGAGAACGGACTGTTCGAGGAGCAGCTTGAAAAGTGGGTTGCGGAGTACAACGTCACCGTCACGGAAAACGACGACGTGATTGAAAAGCTCGTGGACGCTGCGGTTGCCGCGGCGACCCCCGCACCGACCGAATAATAAAAAAGCACACACGCCGCTCCTGCAAACGGGGCGGCTGTTTGTATATAAAAAACTATTGACCTTTTATTTAATGTTTATTATAATAATAGCATAGTATGTAACGCATATGATTTGTAAGGAAGTGAGCGCGATGAACGAAAAAACGGAAAAGCTTGTGGACGACATAGTAGCAAGCTATTCGAGCGACGGTACGACAAACCGCATAGACGCGGAAAATATGCTTGCCAAGGACACGCTTATCGAGGTCGTGGAGGAAATACGCAAGCTGCTTTTCCCCGGCTTTTTTGACGAGAACAGGGCGCGGAGCGAGTACATAAAATTCCTCGTCGGCGAGCGTCTGGAGTTTATACAGTATAATTTAAAAAAGCAGGTCGCAAAGGCTCTCGGTAATATCGAGATGTGCAGCGAATGCAAAAAATCCACGATAAATATGGAAGCGGATGAGATCGTGCATAAATTCCTCGAACGTCTCACGAAAATCCGCGAGTACCTGCAAACCGACGTGCGCGCCGCGTACGACGGCGACCCCGCCGCATACAGCACGGACGAGATTATTTTCTCGTACCCCGGACTTTTCGCGATAACGGTTTACCGCATAGCGCACGAATTATGGGAGCTTAAAGTTCCGATGATACCGCGCATAATGACCGAGTACGCGCACAGCCGGACGGGTATCGACATTCATCCGGGCGCGAAGATAGGCAAATATTTCTTCATCGACCACGGCACAGGCATAGTAATAGGCGAGACGACCGAGATAGGCGATAACGTGAAGATTTACCAGGGCGTAACGCTCGGTGCGCTCTCGACGCGTAAGGGTCAGCAGCTAAAGGGCGTAAAGCGCCATCCGACGATTGGTGACAACGTGACGATTTATTCAGGCACGACAATCCTCGGCGGCGAAACGGTTATCGGCAGCGGCGCGACGATCGGCGGCAACGCGTTTATCGTGAATTCCGTCAGCGAGGGTATGCGCGTCAGCGTCCGCAGCCCCCAGCTTGAATTTACAAACGGCAACCCCACCGACGGCACATGGGATTGGGTTATATAGGAAATTACTTTTTGCGTAAGTGTCAGCAAAAATACAATAGTTAAAATTAAAATTCTTATCAAGAGCAACAGCCTTGTTGCTCTTGATTGTGATGTTTATTTTTATCTGTTAAGTAAATTATGATTTAGCGCAGTGAGGCCCCCTTGTCAAAGGGGGCTGTCAGCGGAGCTGACTGGGGGATTCCTTTTTAATTTATACAATGAATCCCTCCACCGCCTACGGCGGTCCCCCTCCCTTTGACAAGGGAGGCTTACGCCACCAATTCCCAATTCATTCCACCGTATAGCCCGCGTCCGCTAGCGCGTTCATGGCTTTGTCAAAATTACCCGCTTTTACAAAAATATAATCCGTATTAAAGCTGGACACCGCAAACACGGCAATTCCGTTTTCCGCGAGAATGTTTGATATTTTCGACAATATCCCGATAAGAGAAAAGTCAAGAACCCCCTGAATACGAAATCCTTTCCAACCGTCGTCACGGGCGGTCGTATTTGCGGGAGTGTCAGCCGTTTTGCAGGCGAGAGACAACTCTTCGTCAGTTTTGGCGGCAAATGAGAACTCCTTGTTCAAATCAATATCCTCCGCACTCGCTGCCTGACATACCGTGAAATCATACGGCAATTTTTTTAATTTCATTTCATTCTCCTTCATAAATGCTCCTTTGATTACGGAAAGATTATACCATACCCGATACAAAAAATCAATCAAATGTAGGGATTCCCCACATTCCCGAAAAAAACATGAAAAGGGTATTGATATTACAGGGAAAATTAGGTATAATATAATGGAGTATGTATAGATTACGAAAATGAAAGGAAAAGATACATGGACAGTTTTAAACAGATGGCTGAGCTGCTTTTTGCGCATATCGACAAAACGCCCGCCGACTACGAGACGCTCTACCCGCCGCGCAGCCTTGAAGAAGGCGCGGTCGTGACGCGTTTCGCGCCCAGTCCCACGGGCTTTCTGCACTTCGGCGGCTTGTTCGCGGCGTTCACGGAAAAGACAGCCGCAAAAACGACAAACGGCATTTTCTACCTGCGCATCGAGGACACCGACAAAAAGCGCGAGGTCGAGAACGGTGTGAGCCTTATCGTAAAGGGACTTAACGATTTCGGCATAGAGATAGACGAGGGCATGATGTCGGAGACCGAGGAAAAGGGCGCGTACGGCCCGTACATGCAGTCGAGGCGCACGCCGATATACCAGGCGTACGTAAAATCGCTTGTCGAACAGGGACTCGCGTACCCGTGCTTTATGTCCGAGAACGAACTGAGCGAAATACGCGCCGAGCAGGAGAGCAAGAAGGTTCTCCCCGGAGTTTACGGAGAATACGCGAAGTACCGCGACATAACGGTCGAGGAAGCGAAAAAGCGTATAGACGCGGGCGAGGAATACGTCGTGCGTCTCAAATCCCCCGGTAAGGAAGGCGGACGCGTAAAATTCAAGGACGTAATAAAGGGCGAAATAGAGATGCCGGAAAATATTCTCGACGTGGTACTGCTCAAAAAGGACGGAACGCCTACATACCACTTCGCGCACGCCGTAGACGATCACCTTATGCGCACGACGCACGTAATACGCGGCGACGAATGGATCTCGTCCGTGCCGATACATCTGCAGCTTTTCCATCTGCTCGGCTTTAAACCGCCGAAGTACGCGCACATTTCCCCGATTATGAAGGAGGAAAACGGCGGCAAGAGAAAGCTGTCAAAGCGCAAAGACCCTGAGGCGGCGGTAAGCTATTACAGCAAGGCGGGCTACCCCAAGGGCGCGATATGGGAGTACCTTATGACGCTCGCCAACTCCACCTACGAGGACTGGCGGCTCGCGAACAAGGACGCGGATATAGACGACTTCAAATTCTCGCTTTCGAAGATGAGCAAGGCGGGCGCGCTGTTCGACCTTGTAAAGCTTACCGACGTGAGCAGGAATTATATAAGCACATTAAACGCCGAGGAGGTCTACGAACTCGTGACCGAATGGGCGCAGGATAACAACGAAAAACTCTATAACCTGCTTTCGGACGACGAGGAGTACGCGAAAGCGATTTTCGCGATAGAGCGCGGCAACGCGAAACCGCGTAAGGACATAGGCGCGTGGTCGGACGTGGAGGACTACATTTCCTATTTCTACGACGAGCTTTGGACGCGCGGGCGCGACTTTGCCGACAACCTCTCAAAAGAGGACATGATAGAGATAATCGAAACGTACAAGGACGTTTACGACGAAAACGCGCCCGCGGAGGAATGGTTCCCCGCATTGCGCGAAATGGCGGTCAATTTGGGCTACGCGAAAGCGCCGAAGGAGTACAAGAAAAACCCCGACGCGTACAAGGGACACGTCGGCGACGTTGCGGGCGTAATACGCGCCGCCGTGACGGGCAGACGCAACACGCCCGACCTGTACGAGATAATGCAGGTACTCGGCGCGGAGGAAGTAAACAAACGCTTTGACGAGGCGGCGGACATATTAAGGCAATAGCCGTCGGAAAGGAGCTTACAATTTTGGAAGAAGTAATCAGCAAAAATTTTATTCGCGAGGCGATAGACAGCGACCTCAGGGAAGGACGTTTCGACCATGTTCAGACGCGTTTCCCGCCCGAGCCGAACGGCTATCTCCACATCGGACACGCCAAGGCGATAAGCATCGACTTCGGCATGGCTGAACGCTACGGCGGCACGTGCAACCTGCGTTTCGACGACACGAACCCCACAAAAGAGGACGTTGAGTACGTCGACGCGATAATGGAGGATATAAAGTGGCTCGGCTTTAAATGGGATAAGGTGCTTTACGCGTCCGACTACTTCGACGACATTTACGCCGCCGCAATCGACCTCATAAAGAAGGGCAAGGCGTACGTGTGCGACCTGTCGCCCGACGAGATACGCGAGTACCGCGGCACGCTCACGACCCCCGGCAAAAACAGCCCGTACCGCGACAGGAGCGTCGAGGAAAACCTCGACCTGTTCGAGCGCATGACGAAGGGCGAGTTTGAGGACGGCGCAAAGGTGCTGCGCGCCAAAATCGACATGGCGTCGCCGAACCTCAATATGCGCGACCCTATCATATACAGAATTTTGAGAGCGCACCACCACAGAACGGGCGACAAGTGGATAGTGTACCCGATGTACGACTTCGCGCACCCCATATCCGATACGGTCGAGGGCGTGACGCACTCGTTATGCTCGCTCGAATTTGAGGATCACCGCCCGCTTTACGACTGGGTCCTGCGCGAGGTCGGCTACAAAGCGCCGTCGCGCCAGATAGAGTTCGCGCGTATGAATTTAAACTACACGCTGACGAGCAAACGCCGCTGCCTGCGCCTTGTGAACGACAAAATCGTCACCGGCTGGGACGACCCGAGAATGTCAACGCTATGCGGTATGCGCCGACGCGGCTACACGCCCGAGGCGATACGCGACTTCTGCGAGCGTATCGGCGTGGCGAAGGCGAACAGCGTGATAGACTTCGCGCTGCTCGAAGCGTGCGTGAGAGAGGACTTAAACAAGTGCGCACCGCGCGCAATGGCGGTGTTAAGACCGATAAAGCTGATAATAGACAATTACCCCGAGGGTAAGACGGAGCAGATAGAGGTCGAGGTAAACCCCGAGAACCCCGAACTCGGCAAACGGCTCGTATCGTTCTCGCGTGAGCTTTACATCGAATCCGACGACTTCATGGAGGACGCGCCGAAAAAGTACTTCCGCCTTTCACCCGGCAGGGAGGTACGCCTTAAAGGCGCGTATTACGTGACGTGTACCGGCTGCGACAAGGACGAAAACGGCAACGTCACCGCCGTTCACTGCACCTACGATCCCGAAACGCGCGGCGGCGACTCGCCCGACGGACGCAAGGTAAAGGGTACGATTCATTTCGTAAGCGCCGCCCACGCGCGCGACGCGCAGGTAAGGCTTTACGACAGACTGTTCAACGTCGAGAACCCGTCCGACGAGAGCGGCGTCAAGGACTTTACCGAGAATTTGAACAGTGGGTCCATGGTCGTCATAGACGACGCGAAGATTGAGGACACGCTCACGGATTTAAAGACGGGCGACACGTTCCAGTTCCTGCGTCTCGGCTACTTCTGCGTAGACCCCGACAGCACAGCCGACGCACCCGTTTTTAACCGCACCGTCGCACTGAAGGATAGCTGGAAAAAGATAAATAAGTAAGGAGAGAACCCACAATGGAATACAAAACATATATGGCAGACCGCGTAAAAACGATGAAAGGCAGCGCGATCCGCGAAATGTTCAAACGCATGGCAGACCCCGAAATAATCTCGCTCGCGGGCGGCAACCCCGCGTCGGAGCTTTTCCCGGGCGACGAGCTTTCAAAAATCGCGGGCAAAATACTGATGACTAACCCGACGCTCGCGCTGCAGTACGGCACGACCGACGGCTACCCGAAAATGCGCGACTGCGCGCGTCAAAGAGCCGAGAAGGTCAACTCCGTCGGCGAGAACGACGCGATCCTCATAATGACCGGCGCGAACCAGGGCATAGACCTCACCGCCAAAGCGCTTTTAAACAAGGGCGACAAGGTAATCGTCGAAAGCCCGAGCTTTATCGGCAGCCTTAACGCGTTCCGCACATACGAGTGCGAACTCGTCGGCGTAACGGTCGAGGACGACGGCATGAGCATGGAGGGCTTGGAGGACGCGCTCAAAAATAACGACGGCGTGAAGTTTATCTACACGATCCCGACGTTCCAGAACCCGACCGGCGCAACGATGTCGATCGAAAAGAGAAAGAAAATGCTCGAACTCGCGTCAAAGTACGATGTTCTTATTTTGGAGGACAACCCCTACGGCGACCTGCGTTTCTCCGGCGAGGACGTGCCGACGATAAAGTCGATGGATACCGAGGGCAGAGTTGTTTACGCCGGCTCGTTCTCGAAGATTTTGTCGCCGGGTATGCGACTGGGCTACATAGTCGCCCCGTCGGAGCTTGCCGAGAAAATCGAGATGCTCAAACAGGTCAACGACGTTCACACGCCGATGCTCACACAGCTTATGTGCGTGGAGTTTATGAAGAAGTACGACATTGACAGCTACATCGCGAAGAACCGCGAGCTTTACGGCAAGAAGTGCGCGGCAATGGTAAGCGCGATGGAAAAATATTTCCCGAAGGGCAAGGTAAAGTGGGTAACGCCCGAGGGCGGTATATTCCTTTGGTGCGAATGTCCGACAATCACCGACATCACGCCCGTGGTTGACCGCTGCCTTGAAAAGAAGGTCGCGATTGTTCCCGGCTCAAACTTCGCAACCGATATATTCGCGCCGTCAAATATGTTCAGACTGAACTATTCGTCCGCGACGATTGAAAATATCGAGGAGGGTATCCGCCGTCTCGGCGAGGTCTTGACGGAATTGCTGTAAAGAGTAAAATATCTTTTTAAGATATTTATGTTGACAAATTTACAATTTTGTGGTATAATATAGATACAAAAAGGAAGAAAGAACATGGATGAAAAGAAAACGATATTTTCCGGCATACAGCCGTCGGGAAATTTAACGCTCGGCAACTACCTCGGCGCGATACGCAACTGGGTAAGCCTGCAAAACGACTACAACTGCATCTACGCGATGATGGACATGCACACGATAACGGTACGCCAGACTCCCGCGGAACTTCGGCGCAGAACGCTCGAAGTCCTCGCGCTTTACATCGCGTGCGGCATAGATCCCGAAAAGGACGTGCTGTTTATCCAGTCGCACAATCCGGCGCACGCGGAGCTTGCGTGGGTACTGAATTGCTACACGTACATGGGCGAGCTGCAGCGCATGACGCAGTTTAAGGACAAATCCGCCCGTCACGCGGAGAACATAAACGCCGGACTGTTCACGTACCCCGTGCTTATGGCTTCGGACATTCTCCTTTACCAAGCGGACTACGTTCCGGTCGGCAAGGACCAGATGCAGCACATAGAACTTTGCCGCGACGTTGCGCAGCGTTTCAACGCCATTTACGGCGACGTGTTCACCATTCCCGAGGGGCTTTTGCCGAAGGTGGGCGCTAACATAATGAGTTTGCAGAATCCGACGAAGAAAATGTCAAAATCCGACCCGAACCCGAAGGCGTACATTTCGATGATGGACGATATGAATGTAATCGCGAAGAAAATAAAAAGCGCGGTCACGGACAGCGAGGGCGTTATCGAGTACCGTGAGGGCGACGAGACAAAGGCGGGCGTGAACAACCTTCTTTCAATCATGTCGGCTGTGACGGGACGCAAAATTGACGATATAGTAAAGGACTACAGCGGCAAGGGCTACGGCGATTTCAAGAGCGATGTTGCCGACGCTGTTGTGGAGTGCATAAAACCGATACGCGCGGAGTACGACAGAATAATAGCGGACAAGAAATATCTTACGGACATATGCGAAAAGGGCGCGGAAACGGCTTACAAAATCGCGCGCAGGACACTTAGCAAGGTATACAAAAAAGTAGGCTTTGTGATGAGATAAGCGGAGGTATAATATGTACACGGAAAGCTTTGTAATACTGATGATATACGTGTTCGCGGCGGCGTTCATATTTACGTTCGTCGCAACGCCGAACGTGCGCCGTCTCGCGTTCAAAATAGGCGAGGGCGCGGTGGACAAGCCGCGTGACGCGCGCAGAATGCACAAAAAGCCCACGCCGAGAATAGGCGGACTCGCGATGATTTTCGGCTTTATCGTGCCTATCATAACGATACTGCTGTTTTCGAAAATAAGCGGCGACTCGTCGTTTTGGGGCAGCTATTCGATAGCGAGCCGTCAGACGGTCGGAATGTTTATCGCGCTCGCGATAATAGTCGTCATGGGCTTTATAGACGACTGCAAGGATCTGCCCGCGAAACTGAAATTCCTCGTGCAGATCGGCGCGGCGCTTATCGTTATATTCGTCGGCGACATAAAGATTGACGTGTTCACAAACCCGAATTTTCTGAGCGACAACCCGTACCTCGTGCTGCCGGAATGGATCTCGGTAATAGTGACGGTGATATGGATAGTGTTCATAACGAACGCCGTAAACTTCATAGACGGTCTCGACGGTCTCGCGGCGGGCGTAAGCGCGATAATGTCGGTGTCGCTCGTGTTTATATCCATACGCGTCGGCGAGTATCCGATAGCGATTATGGGTATCGCGCTCATGGGTTCGTGTTTCGGTTTTCTGCCGTTTAACTTTAACCCCGCGAAAATATTTATGGGAGACACGGGCTCGACGTTTCTGGGGTTCATGCTCGCGACGCTGTCAATTCAGGGCGTGTTTAAGTCCTACGCGGTAATATCGTTCGCCGTGCCGCTTTTGATACTCGGACTGCCGCTGTTTGACGCGCTGTTCGCGATGATACGCAGAATACTGCGCGGCGAAAGCCCGATGAAGGCGGACAGAGGACACCTCCACCACCGACTTGTGGATATGGGCTTTTCGCAGAAACAGACCGTGTTTATACTGTACGCGATAAGCGGCGTTTTGGGAATAACGGCTGTGCTGCTCGCCGAAAGCGGCGTGCTCAGGGCGATACTCGTCGTAATAGCGATGATAATGCTGCTCCTTATCGGCGGTATGCTCGGTAAGGGCAGCCATAACCACCATCCAGATACCAGGGATAAAACAGACGATACCGAGGAAAATGAGTAGATAGGAATGGGGCGGGCGACCGCAAGGGTCGCCCCTACATGAAATTGTGCGCCGTAGGGGCGACCTTTACGGTCGCCCGTCCACGACAACCCGACGGCAACGAAACCGTAGGGGCGGTCATCGGCCGCCCGCAAGACCCCCTCTCCGAGGGGGTCAAAACTCACTTGTGAGTTTTGGGGGTGTTATACCGCAAACCACACCCCCCGAAATCAAAGATTTCGACCCCCTCAACGAGGGGGTCAAGGGATATAAAAAAAGGAGAAAGACGATGAAAAAAATCAAGGTAATGACCGTATTCGGTACGCGTCCGGAAGCAATCAAAATGGCGCCGCTTGCGCTGGAACTCAAAAAGCACGGCGAGATCGACTCCATAATATGCGTAACGGCGCAGCACCGTCAAATGCTCGACCAGGTGCTTGAAATATTCGGCATAACGCCGGACTACGACCTCGACATAATGAAAACGCGCCAGACGCTCGTCGGCATTACCACGCGCGTTCTGGAGGGTCTCGACGAGGTCATACAAAAGGAAAAGCCCGACCTCGTGCTTGTTCACGGCGACACGTCCACGAGTTTTGTCGCCGCGCTCGCCGCGTTCTACAACCAGGTGAAGGTCGGTCACGTCGAGGCGGGACTGCGCACATACGACAAATATTCGCCGTTCCCCGAGGAAATGAACCGTCAGCTTACGGGCAGAATATCTGATTTGAACTTCTCCCCGACGGAGCAGAACAGACAGAATTTACTTAAAGAAAACGTGCCGGACGGCACGATTTACATTACAGGCAACACCGTAATAGACGCGTTAAAGACGACGGTGCGCCGCGATTACAGATTTAAGGACGACTGCCTGAACGAACTCGATTTCCAAAATAAGCGCGTCATAATCGTGACGGCTCATCGCCGCGAAAATCTCGGCAAGCCGCTTGAAAACATATGCACCGCGCTTAAAGAAATCGTGACGGAGTACCCCGATACTGAACTTGTGTACCCCGTACATTTAAATCCCGCGGTGCGCGAAACGGCGTTTTCGATACTCGGCGGTATGGACAGGGTGCATCTTATCGACCCGCTCGACGTTGAGGACTTGCACAACGCGATGTCGCGCTCGTTCATGGTAATGACCGACTCGGGCGGCATACAGGAGGAGGCTCCCGCGCTCGCAAAGCCTGTGCTTGTGCTGCGGCGCGAGACGGAACGCCCCGAGGCGGTTAAGGCAGGAACGGTAAAAATCGCGGGCGTGGACAAGGACGAGATAAAGCGTCTCGCGAAGGAACTTTTGGACAGTAAGGACGCGTACGATAAAATGGCTCATGCCGCGAACCCGTACGGCGACGGCGAGGCGTCGAGACGTATCGCCGAGGCGATTTTGTACGAGTTCGGCATAAGCGATAAAAAGCCCGACAATTTTTCTGTGTGACGGCTTAAAATAAATTTACGGAACGGAGGCGGTTAAAATTGGAAGAACAGCTTGACATGATAAACCGCCTTTTAAGAGAACGGCGGTTTTCGGAGGTAAAAAATTTAATAAAGGACGAGAACCCCGCCGACCTCGCAGAGCTTTTCGAGGAACTTTTCGCGGATAATTTCGACGAGAAGGCGGAGTTTATGACGCTGTTCCGCCTGCTGCCGAAGGACAGCGCGGCTGAAACGTTCGCGCACATGAACCCCGACATGCAGGGTCACCTTATCGGAATGTTCACCGATAAAGAACTTCGTGAAATCCTCGACGAACTTTATATAGACGATACGGTCGACATGATAGAGGACTTGCCGGCAAATGTCGTGTCGCGTATACTTTTAAACTCCACGACGGGCGAACGCCGCGCGATAAATGATATTCTCCGTTACCCCCGCGACAGCGCGGGCAGCATAATGACGATTGAATACGTCAGTCTGCATAAGGACATGACCGTGTCGGAGGCGTTCGAGAAAATACGCAAGGTAGGCGTGAATAAGGAGACGATCTACACCTGCTACGTCACGGAGAACCGCATACTGACGGGCGTTGTGACGGTCAAGGACTTGTTCACCGCCGACGAGGACGACAGGATAGGCGACATAATGGACACGCGCGTCATATCGGTAAACACGCACGAGGACAAAGAGGTCGTCGCGAACATGTTCCAGAAATACGACTTCCTCGCGCTGCCGGTCGTTGACCGCGACAACCGTCTTGTCGGTATCGTAACGTTCGACGACGCTATGGACGTTATCGAAGAGGAGAACACCGAGGATATTTCGCGCTGGGCTGCCGTAACGCCGAACGAGGAAAGCTATTTCCGCACCGGCGTTTTCAAGCATGCGAAGAGCCGCATCGTGTGGCTGTTGATACTGATGATAAGCGCGACGCTGACTCAGCTTATAACGGCGCGGTACGAGAACGCGTTTAAGGTACTACCGCTTTTGGTGTCGTTCATGCCGATGATAATGGACACGGGCGGCAACTGCGGAGCGCAGAGTTCGACGCTGATAATACGCGGCATAGCTTTGGGCGAAATACGTTTTACGGACTTTTTTCGAGTTGTGTTCAAGGAGTTTAGAATATCGATAATAGTGAGCTCGATACTCGCGCTTGTGAACGGGGCGAGGGTATATCTGATGTACGGGCATAATTTTCCGCTTGCGCTCACGATTGCGCTGTCGATAATCGCGACGGTCGTAATATCGAAAATGATTGGCGCGAGTTTGCCGATGCTCGCGAAAAAGGTGCGTCTCGACCCTGCGATAATGGCAACGCCGCTTATAACGACAATCGTTGACTGCGCGTCGCTGATTATTTATTTTAATATCGCAACGGTCGTGTTTGCGAATTTGATGTGAATATGTGGAAATAGTATGACCCCCTCTCTATGGGGTAAATACTGTATGACCCCCTCTCCGAGGGGGTCTAAACTTGCTTGCAAGTTTAGGGGGGTGTTATAATGTGATACGGAATAAATACACCCCCCGAAATCAAAGATTTCGACCCCCTCGGAGAGGGGGTCTTTCGTTAGTGTAGAATTCACCCCTCGGAGAGGGGGGTCTTTCGTTAATGTGGATTTTGCCCCTCGGAGAGGGGGTCTTTCTTTATTTATTTTTTCAGCAATTCTTCAAATTCCTCGGGCGGGAGGGGTTTTGAGAAATAATATCCCTGAATAATCTCGCAGCCGAGGTTTTTGAGCAGTCTGCACTGTTCCTCCTCCTCAACGCCCTCGGCGACAATCGGCACGGACAAGAACGCCGCTATCTCCTTTATAAGTTCCACAAGGCGCAGAGCCTTTTCGTCCTTGTGCATGTTCCGCACAAAAATCATATCCAGCTTTAAAACGTCGATCGGCAGTTCGGTAAGCATATTGAGCGACGAATAGCCGCTGCCGAAATCGTCCATTTCTATCTTAAATCCCGCGTCTCTCAGACCGTTTATGACCTCGATTATCTGTCCCGCGTCCTCGGAGTACGCCGATTCGGTTATTTCAAGCAGCAAATCATCTGTCGTAAGACCGTTATCGTCGAGTATTTTAAGCAGCTTTGACTTTATTTCGGGGTCATACATATCTATTCTCGACACGTTCACCGACACCGGCACGGTTTTGCCGTACTTATCCTTCCACTCCTTAATGCGCGCGCCAGCCTCCTGCCACACGTAGTAGTCGAGGTGCGATACGAGACCGTTCGTTTCAAACAGCGGTATAAAGTCGCCGGGGCTTATCATGCCGAGTTCGGGGTGGTTCCAGCGTATAAGCGCCTCCGCGCTGCAAAGGTACGGCTCTTCGCCGGTAATGTTGTACTTCGGCTGGAAATATACCTTGAAATCCCTGTTTTCGAGCGACGCGGACATATCGTTTATGAGGCGCTCGTAATACACGTCCTTTGAATTTTGCTCCTCGTCGTACAGCGCGACGCGCGTCGTGTAATTGCCGCGGAGCGTGTTGCAGACGCTCGTAGCCTTGTCGAACCGCTGCTCTATCGTGAGCGACTTGTCGGCGTTCGGGTAAACGCCCATGCGCAGCCTTACGCGGGGATTTACCGACATATCCGACAGCACCGAGCATATTTTGTCCATAAGCTCGTCATAGTCGGCGCGGTGCGGGCAGTATATCATAAACGTGTCCGCCTCGGCGCGGCACGCGATACCCTTTGAATTTTCCAGTATGCCGTCAATACCCTGCGCGATGGCTTTTAAGATTGCGTCGCCGAAATCTCTGCCGTACAACTCGTTTACGAGGTGGAAACGGTCGGAGTTTATCACGATAGCGTCGTTTTCGAGCTCGGGGTGGTAACGTTCTTCAAGCTGCGCGTACTCAAAGAAGAAGTCCTTCGTAAACAGTCCCGTGAGTTCGTCCTGCGCGGCGGAGCGTATAATAAATCTGCCCTCGTTAAGTTCTATGATACGCGAAATACGCGCCAGTATGACCTCGGGCATATTGTAGGGCTTTTTGATAAAGTCAGCCGCGCCCATGCGCAGGCTCTTAACCTCTGCCGACTCGTCCGACGTCAGCACGACCACCGGAATTTGCGAAAGTTCCGGCTCGGACTTCAGTATGCTCAAAAGTTCAAAGCCGTCCATTTCCGGCATGATGAGGTCGAGCAGCACGAGTGACAGGAGTTTTTTGTTTTCTTTTATTATTTCGAGAGCCTGTGCGCCGTTTTCCGCGTAAAGCACGTCGTAGCTGTCCTTCAGCATAAAACCGAGCAGCTCGCGGTTTATCATCTCGTCGTCAACGATGAGCACCACTCTCTTAAGTTCCGTGTTGTAATTGTATTTAGACGCCATTTTTATACCTTCCGTTAATGAATAATATATATATACTATTATAGTGTCAAATAAAAAATGTGTCAAGGCGCATTATGTAAAATTTATATAAAATTATGTTGACAAACAGAAATAAGCGTGGTATAATCAAATCAATAAATGAACAAATGAGCAGATGTTCACATATAATACGGTCGGAGGGGATTAAAATGAAGAAAAGCTACAAGATTGAGGTTGACTGCGCGAACTGCGCCAACAAAATGGAGGACGCCGCGAATAAAACGGACGGCGTAAAGAATGCGGTCGTGAATTTTATGACGCTTAAAATGAACGTCGAGTTCGAGGACGGCGCGGACGAAAATAAAGTGATGAAGGCTGTGCTTAAAAGCTGCCGCAAAGTGGAGAGCGACTGCGAAATTTATTTTTGAGCCGAAAGGGGAAGGTAACGGTGACACGGAAACAGAAAAGGAATTTTGCCCGCATAATCGCGTCGGCGGTGCTGCTCGTCGTGTGCGCGGCTGTTGACAAATACATAGCTTTGCCGAGGTGGGCGCTCATACTTATTTACGCCTTGCCGTACCTTACGGCGGGTTACGACGTGCTTATAAAATCGTTTAAGGGCATAATACACGGTCAGGTGTTCGACGAAAATTTCCTTATGGCTGTCGCGACGATCGGCGCGTTCGTGCTGGGCGAGTACCCCGAAGCGGCGTCCGTAATGATTTTTTACCAGACGGGCGAGATGTTCCAGTCGGTAGCGGTCGGAAAGAGCCGCCGCAGCATAAGCGAGCTTATGGACATACGCCCCGATTACGCGAATGTGGAGCGTGACGGCACTCTCGTGCAGGTCGACCCGAACGAGGTGGAAATCGGTACGGAGATAGTTGTTAAGCCCGGTGAGAAAATACCGATTGACGGCGTTATAACCGAGGGTCACACGACTCTCGACGCGTCCGCGCTGACGGGCGAGAGTATGCCGGTTGAGACTGGCGAGGGTAGCGCGGTGCAAAGCGGCTGCATAAATTCAACGGGGCTTATAAAGCTGCGTACCACAAAGGTGTTCGGCGAGTCAACGGCGTCAAAAATACTGGAACTTGTGGAAAACAGCGGCGCGAAAAAGTCGCGCTCGGAAAACTTTATAACGAAATTTGCGCGTTACTACACTCCTATCGTGTGCGCACTCGCGCTAGCGCTTGCCGTAATCGCGCCGCTTGCGAGTATGGCTTTGGGCATGAGTGCCGATTGGAGCAAATGGATCATGCGCGCGCTGATATTCCTTGTAATAAGCTGTCCGTGCGCGCTTGTGATAAGTATACCCTTAAGCTTTTTCGCCTGCATAGGCGGCGCGGGTACGAAGGGCGTGCTTATAAAGGGTTCGACGTATATCGAAACGCTCTCGAAGGTTGACGCTGTCGTGTTCGACAAGACCGGTACCGTCACAAAGGGTGTGTTCGAGGTCGCGGGCGTGCATCATAATGTAATGGAAGAAGAAAGATTGCTCGAATACGCCGCGCTCGCGGAAAGCAGCTCTAACCACCCGATAGCGAAAAGCATAGCGAAAATTCTCGGCGACAACGCCGATAAGTCACGCGTCACCGAGGTCGAGGAACTCAGCGGTCAGGGCATGCGCGCCGTGATAGACGGCAAAAGCGTGGCTGTCGGCAACGACAGGCTTATGGAAAAACTCGGCATAGAATACAAGCCGTGCCACAAGGCTGGAACGGTTCTGCACGTCGCGGTAGACGGCAGCTACGAGGGACACATACTTATCTCCGACGTTGTAAAGCCGCAGGCGAAACGCGCCGTTACAGAACTTCACGAGTGCGGCGTAAATCAAACTGTAATGCTCACCGGCGACAACGCGAAAACTGCCGAATACGTCGCGAAGGAAATAGGCGTGAGCAAGGCGTACTCGCACCTCATGCCGGAGGATAAGGTGGAAAAGGTCGAGGAGTTGCTCGCCGAACAAAAGAAGGGCGCGGCTCTCGCGTTCGTCGGCGACGGCTTAAACGACGCGCCCGTGCTGTCACGCGCCGACGTGGGTATCGCCATGGGCGCGCTCGGTTCGGACGCGGCGATCGAGGCGGCTGACGTGGTGCTTATGGACGACGACCCGCTTAAAATCCCGCTTGCGATACGCATATCGAAAAAATGTATGCGTATTGTGTACGAGAATATCGGCTTTGCCATAGGCGTAAAATTCGCGTTTCTGCTTTTGGGCGCGATAGGCGTCGCGAATATGTGGTTCGCGATATTCGCCGACGTGGGCGTGATGATTATAGCGGTGTTAAACGCGATACGAATGTTAAGCAATAAATAAAAAAAGGGCGTAAAGCCCTTTTTTGTTTACCACGTTACCACCTTATCCACAAGCGTCTGCTGCTCGCTCGCGGTACGGCGCAGGTAAATGCGCGTCGTTTCGATGCTCTCGTGACCCATCAGGTCGGCGAGCAGCGCAATATCGTTGTACTTGTCGAGAAAATTTTTCGCGTAGCGGTGACGGAACGAGTGCGGGTACACGACCGTCGTGTCCATGCCGAACATTTTCGCGTACTTTTTAAGCTGCTGCGAAATGCCGCGCGTCGTTATCTGGTCGCCGTACCTGTTAAGGAACAGGTAGCCCGATCGTCTGCCCGTCGATTCGAGCCATTTGAGCGTTTCGTTTTTAAGGCGTTTCGGGATATAGAGACGGCGGAGTTTACCGCCCTTGGCGTAAATGTCGAAGTAACCCGTCTGCACATGCTCGACCTTTATCTGTACAAGCTCGCTCACTCTCGCGCCCGTCGCGCCGAGGTACCACACCACGAAATACCACTCCATAAGCCCGCGCCTGCGGAGCTGACTTTTAAAAAAGCTGTAGTCCGCGTTGCTTATGACGTTTTCGAGAAAGTTCTTCTGCTGCACCTTTACCGCCTTCAGTTTCAGCCTGTCCTTGCCGATGTAGGCGAGGTACTTGTTTATCGCCTGTATGCGCAGATTGACGGTTTTCGGCTTAAACGTTTCCATTAAATAACCCTTGTACGCGAGCAGATTTTCCTTCGTCGCGCCGTCGTAGTGGTCGTCGAAAAACCGCACCGTCCACAGATACGAGCGTATCGTGTTTTCCGACAGATTGCCCTTCCTCAGACTTTCCTCAAATGTAATTTTTTTTCTCATGGTAAAAACCTCCAAAAATTTATTCGGCTTGCGCCAAAAAGTATTATAGCACAGGCAATAAAACTACATTTTTAAAATATTGTGAAAATATAGTGACAAAAAATAAAATTTTAATAAATGTTAAAATTATTACCAAAAACTATTGACAATTTACAGTATGTGAATTATAATCCAGATATATACTTTGATTAGGAGGTAGGTTGCATGGCAACAGAAACAAAAAGAGAACGTTTCGAGAGAATATCGGAGGCGCGCCGCGAAAAGGTGCTTGACGCGGTAAGGCTGCTCGAAAACTGCTCGAACAAATCAAATTACGATTACAAGCTTGACGAGATAGAGAGCATATTCGCCGACATAGAGGAGGCTCTTGCCGAGGCGAAATCCAAGTTTACGGGTAACGAAAAGCAGCGCGGCATAAAGACCTTTATAAAGGGCTTTCAGGAGGAATACACGTGGCTTTCGGGCTTTATGCGCAACGTTGACCGTTTCGCCGACAAGGAGGCTCTCGTGAACCCGTCATCGGGTCAAAGCTGGACATACAAGGAACTTAACGCCGAGGCAAACAAATTCGCCGACGCAATTCTTAAGGCGGGACTTAAAAAGGGCGACGTCGTGATGTTCCAACTTCTCAACTGCCCCGAATTTGTGTTCGCGTACCTCGCGTGCCACAAGACGGGAACGGTAAGCTGTCCTATCAATTTCCGTTTAAGCTCCGGCGAAATCGCCGTGACGATCGAGGACAGTAAGCCGAAGATATTTATATACGAGGCGATGAACAGCGAGGTCGTGGAGCAGGCGTTAAAATTATCGAAGTACAAGCCCGAGACAGTTATTATGGTTGATTCGAGCAAAACAGAGCCAATAGACGGCGCGGTTACGTACTCCGAATTTGTGAAGGACGCGAGCACGGAAAATCCGCAGCTTGATTGGAAACTCTCGACCTACGACGAAACATCGCGCCTGTACACGTCCGGCACGACCGGCAGACCGAAGGGCGTATGTCTCACGAGCATTAACGAGGTTTTGAGCGCGCACGACGTAATGATACATTTCCCGCTGTCGAGCGACGACAAGACGATGAACACAACGCCGTGGTTCCACCGCGGAGGACTTCACTCCGGCGGCATAACTCCGACGCTTTACGCGGGCGGAACGGTCGTAATACTTAAAAAATTCGACGCGGCTGAAACACTCAGACGCATAGAAAAATTAAAGCTTACATTCATAATCGGCGTGCCGAACGTGCTGGAACTTTTGACGGACGCGCAGATTAAAAACAACTTCGACCTTTCGAGCCTTAACGGCATAGTAACGATGGGCGCACCGCTTGAAAGAGCCGCTTGTATGCGCTATCAGGAGGTGCTTACGCCGAGAATATTCAACGGCTACGGCACTACTGAAACGTTCTGGAACACGTTCCTGCGTCCTACGGAACTCCCCGATATGGCGGGTACGGCGGGCAGATCGTGTACCGATGACGACGTTCGCGTAGTAAAGGTGTTTGACGACCGCAACGCCATGCCCGACGAGCTTGCCGACATGGACGGCAGAGAGGTCGGCGAGGTTATCATAAAATCGTACGCGAAGGGCTCGTACTTCTACTACAGAAACGACGAGGAAAGCGAGAGAAAGTTCAGCAACGGCTTTATGTACACAGGCGACCTCGGCACATGGGATAAGAACCGCTTTGTGAGCATCGTCGGCAGAAAGGACGACATGATTATATCGGGCGGCGAGAACATATACCCCGTGCAGGTCGAGGAGGCTTTAAACACTCATCCGAAAGTTGTGGACTGCATCGTGACGTCGGTTCCCGACAAGACGCGCGGCGAGATCGTGACGGCTTACGTAGTGAGGGCGGACGAGACGCTGACCGTCGGCGAACTTGAACAGTTCTGCAAGAACAACCCGATGATAGCGAATTACAAGCGTCCGCGCTACTATCGCTTTGTGTCCGAAATCCCGCTGAACGCGACGGGTAAAAAGCTACACTACAAGATGAAGGAAATCGCCCGCGGAGATTTGAGAAACGGACTGCTGGTGAGAGTATAATGAAAATCATAGACTTCCACACGCATATCTATCCCGATAAACTCGCGGTGCGGGGAAGTCAGAGCGTATGCGATTTTTACGGGCTTGACTACCACAACACGGGCAGCGTGGACGTGCTGCTTTATGAGGGCAAAAAAGCGGGCATATCCGAATTTGTGCTGCTGCCCGTGGCTGTGAAGGCTGAACACGTGAAAAGCATAAACGACTTTACCGCCCGCGAGGTTAGGGAGCATAAGGAATTTTACGGTTTCGGAACGGTTCACGCGGAAATGGACAACATGGCTGAGGAGGTCGAGAGAATATTCTCTCTCGGTTTAAGGGGCGTAAAAATACACCCCGACACGCAGCGTTTTAACATAGACGACGAGCGCCTTTATCCGATGTACGACGCGGTAAGGGGCAAGGCTCCCGTCGTCATACACTGCGGAGACCCGCGGTACGACTATTCCGACCCCGAAAGACTAAGGCGTGTGCTCGATTTATTTCCCGACCTGTGCGTGGTGGGAGCGCATCTGGGCGGCTGGTCGATGTTTGACAGAGCGTTCGAGTATTTGAAGGACACAAGCTGCTATTTCGATTTTTCAAGCTGCATGATGTTCATAGGCGCGGACGGTACACTCAAATATATACGTGGCTACGGCGCGGACAGAATTGTTTTCGGAACGGACTTCCCGCTGTGGAATATGCCCGATGAGGTGGGAGCGTTTATATCTCTCGACCTCACGGACAATGAGAGAGAAAAGATAGCGTATAAAAACGCCGAAGAACTTCTAAAACTTCGGGGGACACTAAAGTAAATAGGGACACTAAAAAACGGGGACACTAAAGTTTAACTTTAGTGTCCCCGTTTTGTATATTGATTTTATTACTGAACGCCCAGAGCCGCGAACTCCGTAATCTCGCACGGCTCGTCGTCGAGCAGCTGGAGCTTAACGGAATTTGTGTACTTCGGCACGGGGAAGATAAACGTCTGCGCGTCGGTGCTGCCGTCGCTTACAGAGTCTATAACGACCTCCCAGCCGTCGCGGTTAGTGATGTCCTTAACGTCCTCTTCGGGTATGTCGTAACGCGTCGATACTCTAAACGGATGCTTTTTGCCGTCTGCGAATTTCACGATTACCGCGCTTATGGGCCATTTGTCGGTTTTCATCATAATTACGCCCTTACCGCTTGACTTCCATGCCGTTCCGTAATCGAAATCGCAAGCCAGCTTGCCGTCGCCCTCGCTCGCGTACACCTCAAGGGCGGTGGACTGCGTTCCGGTCATTTTCTCGCCGTTCGTATATACCTTGCCGCTTGCGGGCTGCGCTGCCTTCGCGCTCTTAATCGTTTCGAGAGCCGCCTTGTCGTCGATTACCGTTTCAATATCACTTACGGTGATAACGCCCGTTTCGCCGTACCACTCGACCTTTTTATTTAATGCTTCCGATACTGCTCTTAAAGGAACGAACGTTCTGTCGCCGGTAATCTCCGGTGCGGCGTCCATGGTCTTTGCCGCGCCGTCAACGGTGTAATCAGTGCTGCCTATCGTCATTACAACGGTTGCCTCGGGACTTTGCACCGTTACCTGCTGCGCGTCAGCGTCCCACGTCACATACGCGCCGAACGCCTCCGATATAAAGCGCATGGGAACCATCGTTCTTCCGTTTACGATATACGGCGCAAGTTCGTTGTTGCCGCCGTCGATGTAGTACGGCGCGCCGTTAATGAGAGCCTTCGGCTCGTCCGCCGCAAGCTGTGTAACGTCGCCCTCGTACAAATCGGAGATGTTCCACTCCTTTTTCGCAAGGTCGGGGTTCGTTATTTTGCTACCGTTCTCGTCAACCGTGTAAATCTGCGGAACGGGGATTGTTTTCGTGTCGTAGCCGAGGCAGTAGTCAACGTGCGTCGGCTGGTTGTAGCCCACGTTCTGAACGGCTACCGCGTCGCGGTACTGATTATCCGACATGAGCGTCGGCAGCTTATAACTCGTCGGAATTGTGGTTGTGTAAATTCTAAGCTCCGAGTTGTCAAGCGTCGGGTAGATTACTTCCTCGCGCCAGTCGCCGAGAATGTCAGCCGTAAGCGTCGGGTTCGACTTCGCGGAGTTGTTCGAGTGGCACTCCGTCGCCGAGAATATTTCCTCTACCTTATACGTGTACGGGTTGTATTTTGAAATGTTTACGCCGTCGAGTACCTCGCGTCCGAGGTCGCCGTCCCACCACGCGAAGAAGTTCGCGGGTATGCTGTAGTTGTCGGTTATAAGGTTGCCGTCCGACGCGATAAGCAAGCCTATCGACGACCAGCTTTCCGCGCCCTCGTGCGTCGGGTCTATATCGTCGCTGCCGCCGCGTCCCACGTCGAGGCTCGTCTTGGGCGACGACCACAAAATCTCGCCCGTGCGCGCGTCCTTCATCTGATGACCGTACTTGCCGCTTTCATGAACCGAGAATATTTCAAGTCCCGGGCGCGACGGAACGAGGTCGCCCATGTGCTGCGCGTCGCCGTGCGCCAAATCGGTGTTTGAATAGAGAGGTTCACCGTTGTCGTCATACGTCGTTGAACCGTATATGATTTCGTCCTTACCGTCGTAGTCAACATCGGCAACGCAAAGCGAGTGATTTCCTCTGCCGCGATAGGGGAGCGACTCCTCCTTCGTCATAAAGTCGGTGTCGAAAATCCAGTCGTTTACTATCTTATTGTCAACCATCGAATACGCCGCGAGAACCGTCTTATCGTAGTAACCTCTCGCGAACATCATCGACGGAGTGTCGCCGTTTTCGTAGAACACGCACGCGTTGTAACGCTCGGAACGGTTGCCCCAGTCGTCGCCCCATGACGTAACGTCCCACTTAACGCCGTCGCGCTCGCCCTTCGTCTGCGGGTAGTAATCAGTGGTGTCGATAACCGCGCCCGTCTCGCCGTCAAATACGGTGAGGTAAAGCGGGCCGTCGAGGTTTTTGCCTATATCGTTTCTCCAGTCCTTTTTCGGGTCGCCGATAACCGTGCCGTCGCCCGCGACCGTACCGTCGGCTGTACGCATAGCGACTTCGGCTTTGCCGTCGTTGTTGAAGTCGGCGCATAAGAATTGCGTGTCATGCGCGCCGCTGCGGACGTTTATGCCCAAATCAATTCTCCAGAGTTTCGTGCCGTCAAGCTTGTACGCGTCGAAAAGCGTGTTGCCCGTCGCGCCGGAGTGCGAACTGTCGCGTGAGTTGGACGGATCCCATTTGAGGATGATTTCAAGTTCGCCGTCGCCGTCGAGGTCGGCGGTAGACGCGTCGTTCGCGATATAGAAGTATTCCTCCTCGGTTTCGGGGTTGATCCTCACCTTGCCGCCGGCGGGAACGTCCAGCTTAAAGCCGATATAGTCCTTGTCAAGCAGCTTTACCTCGTCGCACTTTTCACCCTCCGCGCCGTTTATTACGGGAGCAACGGCGTAAGCGTCGCCCGCCTTCGCGTCGTAGTCAACGTAATTCGTCTTGTTCATCGGCTCGGCGTTGAGTTTTTCGCCGTTTTTGTAGAGGTTATATCTCGTGTCCGCGCTTTCCGTTCCGAGCCACCGCCACGAAATAAAGCCGTACGTCTCGGAGTAAACCGCGACAAGACCTCTGTCGAGCGTTTCCATCTTGCGCTGCATGTCGGGACGCGCGTCGATGAGCTTCTGCGTCTCGCTGCCGTCCGACACGCCCGTGTGAATTGTCAGCGGCTCGGGGTCGGGCGGTACGTCGCCTATCTCGGTGTAATCGCCGTCGGCGGTGTCGTTTAAAAGCTCCTCGCCGTCCGCCGTTACAACTATATTGTCAACATACGCATAAACGCCGGGATCCGTTACGTACGGCGTGTAGCCGATACGCGTCACGGGCGCTTTCGCGTCGGAGTAAGCGTAATCCTTGCCGTCCGCCTTTATGTACTCCTCGCCGTCCTTGTAGATCGTGAATTTTTTATTCTTCCATTCGAGCTTAAAGTTGTGCCACTCGTTCTTTATTGACACATACTCGCCGCCCTCGGTAAACTTTTTCTCGTCGTTTATAAGTCCCTCGGTTATGGACGTCGAGCCGCTGTCGGGGAAGAAGTAAATTCCCGTCATGCTGCCCTTGCCGAATACATCGGTCGTTCCGGTGTAGAACGCGTAGCGGAAGCCCTGCGACATTCCGTACCAGTCGAACGAAACGCTCCAGTCGTCCTTCATCGTGTACTTGCCGCTTTTCTGCTCGTAGAGATAGTCCGACGGAAGCTCGATATACGGATTTACGCCCTTTTCCGCGTCGTCGCCCCTGTTTGTCGAAAATCCGTCAAACGCGAATACGTTTCCTTTGTCCGCGTCCGTCGGGTCGGCAGTGACCGTAAGGCTTCCCTTACCGCCGTAAATGCTCAAACTGTCCTCCGCCGCAGCAGCAGGTACGGCAAGACTCGCCGCCATACCGACAATAACGGCTAAACTGATTAAACGCTTCATAAATAGTCCCCCTTCATTTTTCGTTTATGCAAATTTCTTATGTTCGGTTTTAATGATTAGAGCCGTCACGCGGCTCTTTCCTTATATGTAAAATATAACATGGATTTACCTGCCTGTCAAGTAAAAAAGGCGGTGGTAAAAAACGTAAAAAATATACGGTCGGACGCGCCGACCGTATACGGAAATGACGTTATTCGATTTTCCTTATAACCCGTGCCGGAACGCCGCCGACAACGGTGTTTGCGTCAACGTCCTTCGTGACGACCGCGCCCGCTGCGACCACGGCGTTATCGCCGACTGTAACGCCGGGGAGAATGGTAGCGTTCGAGCCTATCCACACGTTTTTGCCGATTATGACGGGCGCGGGAATGTTGTCGTGCCGTTTTTCGGGCGAGAGCCCATGGTTTATCGTCGCGATAACGACGCTGTGACCGATAAGCGTTCCGTCGCCTATCTGTATGCCGCCCCAGTCCTGAAAGCGGCAGCCGGAGTTTATAAACACGTTTTTGCCGAGCGTTATATTAAGTCCGCAGTCCGTGTAAAACGGCGTGAAAAGTCCGAAACTCCCGTGAACTTCTTTGCCCGTAAGTTCCGAAAAAATTTCACGAAGTTCCGTCGGCTCGTGGTATGAGCCGTTAAGCCGCGCCGTTATTTTAAGCGCGCGCTGACTTAATTCGTGCATTGCCATGTGCATATCCGACCCCGCGACCGCAACCGTGCCGTTTCTCATTTTTTGTAAAAATTCCTCCGTTGTCATAATATCTCTCCGTTATTTTTTATTATTCATTACTCGGCGAGCGAGAATACAGCCGTAATACCGCCGCTGCCGAGAGTCTCGCGCCAGCCCGTCAAGTCGTCGATATGACCGAGTTTTGTGTAACTCCATGAGTTTGAACCGTAAAACATGACAATTTGATTGCCGTTGTAAAGCACTATGTCGCCTGCGTCCGTCGTCATTTGACTGTTGCTTGTCGTAAGGCTTCTGCCGAGGGAACCCACCTTTTCAAATCCCGAATAATCGCTCATCTCAATCGTAACAGGTGACGCCTTCATCATCTCTATAAATTCGCCGACCGCCGCGTTATCCTCAAGCGTTGCGGTAAATACCGCGTCTCCTATTTGCACATTCATTTTTACATCGTCCTCCGTATCGGTGTTTGTGACGTTGATCGGTTCGAGCGTATCCATATTCCACAAAAATGTCTTTACGCTTACGGTGTCGGACGTGTCGGGCGCGGTTATCACGCCGTTTTCGGGTTTATACATTTTGCAGCCGACGAGCCTTCCGCCCTCGTTGTACTCGGCAATAATCAGTCTTGCGCCGTCGTCAACGCCCGAAACCATCACGTTCTCACCGTCGGAGTAAGACTCAGCCGCGCACGCGGTAATGCCCGCGGCGCATAAAATCACAGTTAAAATTATTGCAATAACCTTTTTCATAATTTTTTCTCCCATCAATACCAGTCGTGTTTTTCGTTCCTGTCGAGCGCGTTGATGCGCGTCATTTCATCATCGGTAAGTTCAAAGTCGTAGAGTTTTGTATTTTCGAGAATGTGGTCGGGGTTGCTCGAACCGGGGATAACGACGACTCCCTTCTGTAAATTCCACCTTAGTATCACCTGCGCCGACGACACACCGTGCGCCGCAGCAATTTCGGAGATAACGCTGTCACCGAGAAGTTCCGCCGTGTGACCTCTGCCGCCGAGCGGGTACCAGCCCTGCACGACAATGCCCTTGCTTTGAATAAACGGTATCACGTCGTTTTCCTGATAGTACGGGTGGATTTCGTTCTGCACGAGCGCGGGCGGCGTGTCAACCTGCGGCAAAAACTCCGTCAGTTCCTCAACGTACCAGTTCGACAAGCCGATTGAACGGATTTTACCGTCCTCCACGAATTTTTCCATAGCCTTGTACGCCTTAACGTCGTTCGGGTCGGGGTGGTGCAGGAGCATTAAATCGACGTAGCCGATATTTAACTTGTCGATACAGTCCCGGATTGACTGCTCGGGGTTTGCCATTTGCTCGCCGGGGTAAATTTTCGTTGTGACGAATATGTCCTCGCGCTTTATGCCGTACTCATCCATCGCCTCGCGCACGCCCTGTCCGACCTCAGCCTCGTTGCCGTACATCGACGCGGTGTCTATAAGCCGCACGCCGCATTTGAGCGCGGCTTTTACGGAGTTTACGCACGTTTCGCCCGTCAGGCTGTACGTCCCGAGACCGTTGATCGGCATTTCGTAGCCGCTGTTTAAGAGAACTTTTTTCGTATTAAAATTAAATTCTCCGACATCGGGTTTGTTTTCGGGTACGGTCGGGGGCGTATCGGTTTTTGTGACGTTGATTGGTTCGAGCGTGTTCATGTTCCACAAAAATGTCTTTACGCTTACGGTGTCGGATATGTCGGGTGCGGTTATCACGCCGTTTTCGGGCTTATACATTTTGCAGCCGACGAGCCTTCCGTCCTCGTTGTACTCGGCAATAATCAGTCTTGCGCCGTCGTCAACTCCCGAAACCATCACGTTTTCACCGTCGGAGTAAGACTCCGCCGCACACGCCGAAACACTCATAAGGCACGCAATCACAATCAATATTAACGCCGCAATTCTTTTCATAGCCGTTTCCTCCTTTTTCGTTTACTCTATTATATAATGGGCATACAAAAATATCAAATACTTATATTGAATACCTTAATATGCTTGACAAGCATAACAACAGGGAAGTATAATATAAAAAAGGAAGTGATTTTATGGAAATCCGCGTATTGAAATATTTTCTCGCCGTGGCGCGGGAGATGAGCATATCGGCTGCCGCCGACACGCTGCATATAACGCAGCCTACGCTGTCGCGGCAGATTATGGATTTGGAAAAGGAGCTCGGCGCGCAGCTAATCGTGCGCAGCAGCAAAAGGCTCAGCCTTACGCCCGACGGCATGAGACTGAAAAAACGCGCCGAGGAAATAATAAGCCTTGCCGACAAGACGACGGCTGAATTTTCGTCGGGCGAGAGCCATATCGGCGGAGACGTTTACATCGGCGGCGGAGAGACGGACACTATGCGTATGCTTGTGCGTATCGCGGCGCAGCTACGCGACGAACACAGCGACATTCATTTTCATATTTTCAGCGGCGACAGCGACGATATTACGGATAAGCTCGACAAAGGGATATTCGATTTCGGCGTTTTCGTCGAGCCTGCAGACGTGAGCAAATACGAGTACATAAGGCTGCCGGCGGTTGACAAGTGGGGAATTTTGATGCGCGCCGACAGTCCGCTTGCCGCCAAAGAATACATCGAACCCTCCGACCTGCGCGGCGTGCCGCTTATCGTGTCGCGCCAGTCGCTTACGAGCCGCGACATACCGAAATGGATAGGGCGCGATTTCGACGACCTCAACGTCGTCGCAACGTACAATCTGATCTACAACGCGTCGCTCATGGCTGACGAGGGGCTGGGGTACGTGCTGTGTCTCGACAAAATAATCCGCACGAATGAGGGAAAGACGCTTACCTTCAGACCCTTAAAGTCCGACATGGAGGTGCATCTCGATATTGTGTGGAAGAAACATCAGGTATTTTCAAAAGCGGCTGAACTGTTTCTGCAAAGGCTGCGCGAAAAATATGAAAAATAAAAAACGGAGAGGCATACCCTCTCCGTTTCGCTTTACAGAAACAGCAGCAAGCTGAGCGCGATAATCGCCATACCGATTACGACGCTTATGATAGTGATTTTGCTTTTCTCGTACTCCCGCGCCATAGGTAGCAGCTCTTCGAGCGATATGAACATCATAATTCCCGCGATCGCGCCGAACAGCACTCCGAATATCGTGTCGTTAAAGAACGGGCGCAGCAGCAGATACCCGATAATCGCGCCGAGCGGCTCGGTAACGCCCGAGAAAAACGATACCCAAAACGCCTTGCGCCTGCTGCCCGACGAATAATATATCGGCACAGAAGTCGCAATTCCTTCGGGTATGTTATGTATGGCTATGGCGACGGCAATCGCGACGCCGAGGTGCGGGTCTTTGAGCGCCGATGTGAAGGTCGCGAGACCCTCGGGGAAATTATGTATTCCTATAGCAAGCGCGGTCATAAATCCCATGCGTTTTAACGCGACGCTGCGGCTGTCCTTGTCGGTGAGATTGCCGATGTCGCCCTCAGCCGACGGCACGAAGTAGTCGATAAGCCCGATAAACAGTATACCGCCGAAAAACGACGCGGCGGCGAGCCAGTAACCCCACTTGTCGCCGAACCCGCCCGACAGGTACGTGCGCGACTTTTGGAATATTTCCACCATCGAAACGTATATCATAACTCCCGCCGAAAAGCCGAGCGACGCGGCGAGAAATTTTGTGTTGGTTGTTTTCGCGAACAGCGCGATAACGCTCCCCACACCTGTCGCAAGCCCCGCCATGACCGTCAGCGACAGCGCGAAAATAACATCCGTATTCAAAACGTATCATCTCCTTTTAAGTTCTCATGTTTAGAATATGCCCGTGCATATTTTACGTTACGGAATATTTGACTTGCCAAATCAAAAAAAGAGGTATATAATAGGTAGAAAATAATAAGATAAAGGTGACGATATGCAGGACATAACCTCACAATCGAACGCGAAAATAAAATATATCCGTTCTCTTGCGCAGAAAAAATCACGCGCGGAGCATAGGGAGTACACCGTTGAGGGCGTAAAGTCGGTGCGCGACGCGCTCTCGTCGGACAGGGAAGTGACGGCGTTTTACGCGTCAAAATCCTTTACGGAAAACGAGGAATTCGACTATCCCGAAAATATTCCCGTATACCGCGTAGAGGACGCGGTGTTTGAAAAGCTGTGCGACACAAAAACGCCGCAGGGCATACTTGCCGTAATAAAAATGACCGACACGCGCTTTGAATTGGACAAGGAAAAATTTTACATTTACTGCGACCGTCTGCAAGACCCCGGAAACCTCGGCACGGTCATACGCACAGCCGACGCGGCGGGCGCGGGCGGAGTGCTGCTGTCGGAGGGCTGCGCGGATCTTTACAGTCCGAAAACGGTTCGCGCAAGCATGGGCTCGTTTTTTAACGTAAACGTTATGACGGACGTGAGCGCAAAAACGCTCGAAGAGTGCGCCGTCGCGGGCTTTGCGATATACGGCGGTTCGCTCGGCGCAGACAGCATACCGTACACCAAGGCTGATTTTACAAAGCCGTGCGTGATAGTCATAGGAAACGAGGCGAACGGCATAAGCGGCGAGGTGTTAAGGCTGTGCCAAAGCGTTAAAATACCGATAATGGGCAAAGCCGAGTCGCTGAACGCGGGGGTTGCCGCAGCGGTGCTTATGTACGAGACTGTAAGGCAAAGGGCTTGACAAGTCGGAAATTTTGTAGTATTGTAACATATGATTTTGGATGAGGTGATTGTTTATGGAAATGGAGCATATGCTGCATTGGCTGTGGCTCACTTCAAAATTTAACGGCGCGAACCGTAAAATCGCAAAACTTACCGAATTTTTCGGCGGAGTGGACGAGGTGTACGCGTCGCACGCCTTCAGCGAACTGAACCTCACCGACGAGGAAAAACGCATGTTAAACGACAAGGACTTGTCGAAAGCAGAGAAGATATGCGAGGAAGTGGCGCGTATCGGCGGTAAAATAATCGCCGTTGACGACGCGAATTACCCCAAACTCCTCAAACAAACCCACACACCTCCGACGGTGCTGTATATAAAAGGCATGGTACCGTCGCTCGACGACGTGCTGACGATAGGCGTTGTCGGCACACGCGACATGAGCGTGTACGGCAGAATTGTCACGGAACGGCTGTGCGCCAATCTTGCGAGAGTCGGTGTTGTGACGGTAAGCGGTATGGCTGCAGGTATCGACGCGGTCGGCGCGTGGGCGACAATCGAGGAAGGCGGCGTGGCGGTAGGCGTGATTGGCTGCGGTATAGACATGGTTTACCCCACGGAAAACGCGGAACTTTACAAGGCGATAGCGGAGAGGGGCTGCATTATGACGGAGTTCCCGCCCGGAACGCCGCCCATATCGAAAAATTTCCCGATACGCAACCGTATAATAGCCGGACTGTCGCGCGGCGTGCTCGTAACGGAAGCGCCGCCCAAAAGCGGAGCGCTGATAACGGCGCGTTATGCCATGGACGAGGGACGCGACGTGTTCGCAGTACCGCGCAACATTTCGGACGTGAGGTATTCCGGCACGAACAAGCTGATACAACAGGGCGCAAAGCTTATCACTCACCCGAACGACATACTTTGCGAGTACCCCTACGCGAAGAAGATAGAGGTAAAAGAGGTACCCGCGAGTGAAAAAAGGGAGCGTCATCACCTTCGAGCAACAGCGGCAAAACCGCCGAAGGCAAAAAAGGACGCGGACGATAAGATTAAGGAAAAGATAAAGTCGCTCTCGGGTACGGAGCGAACGATAGCCGAACTGCTCTTGGGGCGCGATATGCAGACAGATGAAATATCGCGCGTTACGGGTATGCCGATAAGCGAGCTTAACACACAGCTTGTAATGCTTGAAATGAAGGGCATTGTAAAAAAGCTGCCCGCAAGCGCGTACAGACTTAAAACTGATTAGGAAGAAGGATAGAAATGGCTGCGAAGAAAAAGCTTTTGATAGTGGAGTCGCCCGCAAAGGCGGGGACAATAAAAAAATATCTCGGAAAGGACTACACCGTTCTCGCATCTATGGGACATATTATAGACCTCCCGAAGAGCAATATGGGCGTAGACCTCGAACACGATTTTGAACCGAAATATATAACGATACGCGGCAAGGGAACGCTTTTGGCGCAGCTTAAAAAGGAAGCGAAAAAGTCCGACGTCGTGTATCTCGCGACCGACCCCGACCGCGAGGGAGAAGCGATAAGCTGGCATCTTGCGGGCGCGCTCGGCATAGACCCGTCGTCGCCGTGCCGCGTGACGTTTAACGAGATTACGAAAACTGCTGTAAAAGCCGCGATAAAAGAGCCGCGCCCCATTGATATGGATTTGGTTGACGCGCAGCAGGCGCGGCGCGTGCTTGACAGAATAGTCGGCTACACCATAAGCCCGATACTGTGGGAGAAGGTAAAGCGCGGACTGAGCGCGGGACGCGTGCAGTCGGTGGCGACAAGACTCATCTGCGACCGCGAGGAGGAAATAGAGAACTTCGTGCCGCAGGAGTACTGGACGATAGAGACGGAGCTTACCGACCCGAAGTCGAAAAAAAGCTTTACCGCGAAGTATTACGGCGAGAAAAACAAGGAAGTAAAGCTTGAAAACGCGGAGCAGTCGGCAGCCGTAGCGGCGAAGATAAAAAACGCCGCGTTCACCGTTGAAAGCGTAAAGAACGGCAAGCAAAAGCGCAAGCCGCAGCCGCCGTTTACGACGAGTACGCTCCAGCAGGAAGCGTCGAATAAATTCAGTTTCCAGTCGGCAAAGACGATGCAGATTGCCCAGACGCTTTACGAGGGCGTAAATCTTGGCGGCACTATCGGTACGCTCGGTCTTATAACGTACATGAGAACCGACTCTTTGCGTATCGCGGACGACGCGCAGAGAGAGGCGGTCGAGTACCTTACGGAAAAGTACGGCGGCGAATACGTTCAGGCAAGGCAGTACAAAACAAAGAAGAACGCGCAGGACGCGCACGAGGCGATAAGACCGACCTCGATAAACATAAAACCGACAGGCATAAAGGATAAGCTTACGCCCGACCAGTACCGCCTGTACAAACTTATATGGGAACGGTTCGCGGCAAGTCAGATGGCTGACGCGGTATACGACACCGCGCAGGTTACGATCGACGCGGACGGTCACACGTTTAAGGCAAGCGGCTCGAAGATAGCGTTCGAGGGATACACGAAGGTATACGTTGAATCGACGGACAGCGGTAAAAAGGATAAAATGCTGCCGCCGCTTGAAAAGGGTCAAAATCTCAAGCTGAAAAATCTTGACGAAAAACAGCACTTCACGCAGCCGCCCCCGCGTTACACGGACGCGACGCTCGTCCGCGAGTTGGAGGAAAACGGCATAGGCAGACCGTCAACATACGCGCCGACGATAGCGACGATCGTTTCACGCGGCTACGTGACGCGCAGCAAGCGTCAGCTTGTGCCGACAGAGCTTGGATTTGTGACGGCTGAAATAATGAAAAACAACTTCAAGGACATAGTCGATGTTGAGTTTACCGCAGGTATGGAGGAAAAACTCGACGAGGTCGAGGAAGGCAAGGAAAAGTGGAAACGCGTCATAGAGGACTTTTACCCGCCGTTTAAGGACAATCTCGACAAGGCGCAGTCCGGCATCGAGAAAATAAAGATAAAGGACGAGGTAAGCGACGTAATATGCGACAAGTGCGGCAGAAACATGGTTTACAAGCTGTCGAAATTCGGTAAATTCCTCGCTTGCCCGGGCTACCCCGAGTGCCGCAACACGATGTCGATACGCGAGGGTACGGGCGTTGAGTGTCCGAAGTGCGGCGGCGAGATACTCGTCAGACATTCGCGCAAGGGCAAGATATACTACGCGTGCGAAAAGCTGCCGAAGTGCGACTTTATGGCATGGGATATGCCGCTTAAAGAAAAGTGTCCGCAGTGCGGCGGACTGCTGCTCAAAAAGCAGGGCAGAAACGGTAAAATCTTCTGCATAAACGAGGACTGCAAATACGAGCGCAAGGCAAGCAAAAAGAATGAAGGTTAAAGTAATAGGCGCGGGGCTTGCGGGCTGCGAAGCGGCGTGGCAGCTTGCGGAGCACGGCATTAACGCAGAGCTTTGCGAAATGAAACCCGAAAAGTATTCGCCCGCGCACAAAAGCGAAAACTTCGCCGAACTCGTATGCTCGAACTCTTTAAAGGCGGAGCGTATAGAAAACGCGTGCGGACTGTTAAAAGAGGAAATGCGGCTTTTCGGCTCGCTGATGATGAAAGCAGCCGACGTGAGCCGCGTACCTGCGGGCGGCGCGCTCGCGGTTGACCGAGACGTGTTTTCGTCGTACATCACCGACAAAATAAAGTCGCACCCGCTTATAACCGTGCATTACGGCGAAGTGAGCGAAATAAATACCGACGAGTACACGATAATCGCCACGGGACCCTTAACGTCCGACGCTATGGCAAAGGAAATATCGCGCCTTACGGGCGGCGACGAACTGTACTTTTACGACGCGGCAGCGCCGATCGTGACCGCCGATAGCATAGACATGAGCAAGGCGTTTATGGCTGCGCGTTACGGCAGGGGCAGCGCGGACTACGTAAACTGCCCGATGACAAAGGACGAGTACGGCGCGTTTTACCGCGAACTTGTGAACGCCGAAACCGCGCCGCTGAAGGAATTTGAAAACGAAAAGGTGTTCGAGGGCTGTATGCCTGTGGAGGTAATGGCGAAACGCGGCAAACAAACGCTGACGTTCGGACCGTTAAAGCCCGTCGGACTTGTGGACCCGAAAACGGGGAAGGACGACGCTTACGCCGTGGTGCAGCTTAGAAGCGAGAACGCGGACGGTACGCTTTACAACATGGTCGGCTTTCAGACAAACCTCAAATGGGGCGAGCAAAAGCGCGTGTTCTCGATGATACCCGGGCTTGAAAACGCGGAATTTGTGCGTTACGGCGTAATGCACCGCAACACGTATATAAACTCGCCGCGCCTTTTGAACAAGTACTACCGTATGCGCGAGTACCCGAAAATATTTTTCGCCGGACAGATTACAGGCGTAGAGGGTTACGTCGAGAGCGCGTCGAGCGGTATTTTGGCGGGGTACAATATGGCGAAAATGCTGTCGGGCAGGGAAATGTTCGAACCCGACGCGAGGACGTGCATAGGCGCGCTGCCGCTGTACATTTCAAATCCTCAAAACAGTGCGTTCCAGCCGATGAACGCGAACTTCGGCATAATAGAAGGGCTGGGCGAAAAAATACGAAATAAAGCCGAGCGTTACAACAAGACAGCGCTCCGTGCTTTAGATATAATAAAACAACAAACTAAGGAGATGTAAATTATGAAAAAGAGAATTACGGCTGTTATTTTGGCAGCGCTTATGGGAGCGGTTATGCTCGCGGGCTGCGGAAACAAGGCAGAGGAAAACCCCACTCCCGCCGAGACAACCGCACCGACAGCGGAAGAACCGGTCGAAAAGGTAACCCCGACGCTCATGTACTTCATTTCAAACGGCGACGAGACGTTTGACGAGGAGCAGAAGAACGTTGAGGAACTGCAGCAGGAATACGGCGACAGCGTGAACTTCGACGTTATCAACATCGACGAGAACACCGAGGCGGCGAACAACTTCCCCGTACAGGGTCAGACGCCGATGGTAATCATGCTCGACACGTCGAACAACATATCGGCGATGAGTCCTATGACATACGAAAAGGACGCGCTGAAGGGAATAATCGACGCGGCGATGGGCGCGTAAAAAACGACAAAAAACTCTCACGGGACGTAAGCCTTGTGGGAGTTTTTTAACGCGTATAATAAAACAAAATCTCCTTAAAATATACAATAGATAAAAATAAGGAGATAAAAAGCATGATAACTGTAAGAACCGACCTCGCGGTCGAGGCGCACGAACTTAGCAAAAAGGAGGCAGCCGACGCGACGGAGATTGACGGCGTTATATCGCGCGTCGAGGAGACGGGCAGGATAACGATAACGCGTGTCGATATAACGAATGAAAACGGCGAGCGCGCGCTCGGCAAAGCGTGCGGCAACTACGTCACGATCGACGCTCCCGACCTTAAATACAGCCTTGAAACGTACGAGAAGGTGTGCAAGATAATATCGGACGAAATCCATAAAATGGCAGATATAGACAACGATACCCTGACGCTCGTCGTGGGACTCGGCAACCGCGACATAACGCCCGACGCTCTCGGCACGAGCGTTGTGTCAAAGCTGCTCATAACGCGCCACCTAAAGGAGAGCATGAGCAATATTTTCGGCGACGGTATAGGCAGCGTGTGCGCGATAGCACCGGGCGTTTCGGGTACGACGGGCATAGAGACGGCGGATATAATCAAGTCGGTGATAAGCCGCGTAAGCCCCGACCTAATCATAGCCGTTGACGCGCTCGCCGCCGCCGACATAGAGAGGATAAGCAACACGATACAAATATCCGACACAGGCATACAGCCGGGCGCGGGAGTGGGGAATAACCGCGACGGTCTGAATGAGCACACGACCGGCGTGAAGGTAATCGCGATAGGCGTTCCGACGGTAATCGACGCGTCCACCATTTCAAAGACGGAGATACCGAAGGAAATGGCTCCGCTGATGGTCACGACGAAGGACATCGACCTTGTGATAGAGCGCAGCGCGAAAACGGTCGCGAACGGTATAAATCTCGCGCTGCACCGCGATATGTCGCTTAGAGACGTTGAGAGCTTTGTGGGTTAGACGATTGACATATCGGCTTTAATAATGTAAAATATATCCAAACACTCAAAGGAGAATGGAAATGGAAACGATAAGGATAAACGACAATATCACATTGTATTACATTCCGATGGAGAAACTCAAAACAACCTCTATCGGCGTGTACCTGCACAGACCGCTTTGCGAAGGCGAGGTGTCGGAGAACGCCGTGCTGCCGTACGTGTTAAAGCGCGGCTGCAAGGCTGCGAAGGACAGCGAGGCGGTCGCGAAATACCTCGAAGAACTGTACGGCGCGTCCTTCGGCGCTGGCGTTTCAAAATCGGGTAACGACCAGTTTATACACCTCGGCTTTGAAACAATATCCGACAGGTACGCCGCGGGCGGGGAAAAGCTTACGGCTGAGCTTACGCGGCTCGCGATGTCGGTACTGTTCGAGCCTGTCTCGTTCACGGACGAGGTTGTGGAAATCGAAAAGAAAAACGCGGTTGACAGGATAATGTCGGAGCTTAACGACAAGCGCATATACGCCCGTAACCGCTGCATAGAGGAAATGTTCGCGCCGTCGGGCTACGCTTTGAGCGCGCACGGCACGAAGGACGGCGTAATGAAAATCACGGCGCAAAGCCTTAAAGCACACTACGACAAAATAATAACCTCGACGCCGATAGACATATATGTGTGCGGCAGCGCGGACGCGGAAAGCATAGCCGACGCGGTAAAGCCTTACGTTCAGGGTATGGAGTTTACAAAAGCAAAGCTGCCGAAATCGGAAATGCTCGCGGGCGGCGAAAATGTAAAGCGCGTCACCGACCGCATGGAGGTCACACAGGGCAAGCTTTGTCTCGGCTTTAAGACGGGTACCGCGCCGACCGACAGCGACTGTTATGCGCTGCAGGTCATGTGCTGCGTGTTCGGAGGTGGAGCGCACAGCAAGCTGTTCTCAAACGTGCGCGAAAAGCTGAGTTTGTGCTACTACGCGTCGTCAAACCTGTTGAGCCTTAACGGCGCGATGCTCGTAAACGCTGGCATAGAGTTTGAAAATTTCGACAAGGCGTACAACGAGATAATGGCGCAGCTTGACGCGGTGAAGAACGGCGATGTATCCGACTGGGAGTACGTGTCGAGTGTGAAGGCGCTCGTGAACGGTTTCGAGGGCTTTAAGGACAACCAGTTCGCGATGCAGACGTTTCATATAAACCAGCGTCTCGCGGGACTTACGGATGACATTGACGCGGTGAAGGAGAAAATCAAAGCCGTAACGGTGGACGACATAAAGCGCGCCGCCGAAAAAATCGAGCTTAACACCGTGTATTTCTTAACGGGAAAGGAGGAATAAGGTCATGGAATTAAAGCATATCACGAGCGAAATAACGGGCGAGGAAATGTACTGCGGCACGCACCCGTCGGGACTCGGCATATACCTCATACCGAAAAAGGGTTACAGCGAAACGTACGCGATATTCGGCACGCGCTACGGCTCGGTCGATTCGAAATTCACAGTACCGGGCGAAACGGAAGTCACGGAGGTGCCGGACGGTATAGCGCACTATCTGGAGCATAAAATGTTCGACCAGCCCGACGGCAGCAACGTGTTCGACAAATTCGCGAAATACGGCGGCAACGCCAACGCGTTCACGTCCTTTAACATGACCGCGTACCTCTTTACCGCGACGGAACACGTCGAGGAAAACCTTGCCGCGCTGATGGATTACGTGCAGTCGCCCTACTTCACCGACGAAACGGTGCAGAAGGAGCAGGGAATAATCGGTCAGGAAATAAAGATGTACGACGACAGCGGAAACTGGAAACTGTTCTTTAATCTCTTAAACTGCCTGTACAAAAACCACCCCGTCAAAAAGGAGATAGCGGGAACGGTCGAGAGCATAAGCCGGATAACGCCGGAGTACCTCTACAAGTGCTACAACACCTTTTACAACCTCTCAAATATGTCAATCGTCGTTGTCGGCGGTTTTGACGTAAAGAGCGTGCTTGACGTAATAGAAAAGGGCATAAAGAAGAACGAGCCGTTCACGGAGGAAATAAAGAAGATATACGAGGACGAACCCGATGAAATCGCAAAGCCTTACGCCGAGCAAAGTCTCAGCGTCGCGTCGCCGCTGTTTATGATAGGCTTTAAGGACACCGACACGGGCTGCGGCGGCGAAAGGCTGCTAAAAAAATACATCGAGGTAAGCATACTGCTCAAAATGCTGTTCGGCAAAAGCTCGCGTCTGTACAAGGAGCTTTACGAAAGCGGTCTCATAAACAACACCTTCCAAACCGACTACACCGTTCAGCCGTCCTACGCGTACAGCGCGATAGAGGGCGAGAGCCGCGACAGCAAGGCGGTGTACGAGGCGGTAAAGAATGAGATAGAGCGCGTAAAAAATGAGGGTCTTAACGAGGACGACTTTAACAGAATTAAAAAGGTCATGTGGGGACAATATATCCGTTCGCACAACGACGTCGAGGACTACGCGGGAACGTTCATGCAGTTCCTCTTCATGGGCGCGGACTATTTTAACTACCATGACGCGTACGCGAAAGTCACGTTCGACGACGTAAAACGCAGATTCGAAAATCATTTCGTGACGGAGCGCAGCGCGCTGTCGGTGATAAATCCCGTATAAAAAACAACGGTTCGGCGATTTGCCGAACCGTTTTTATGTACTATAATTTTTCTTTGAGAACGTCGTCGAACGTTATTTTTTCAAGTTCGCCCGTGATTGCGCACTGTACGGAATAAAGCTTTCGCTGCACCTTGCACACGCCGCTGTTCTCGCAAGCCGTCGGATCCTCGAGACACTTGTTTATCGCGATTTTGCCGTCGATAAGTTCCACAATGTCGCGCAGCGTTATGTCCTTCGGACTTTTAGCGAGCAAATAACCGCCGCTGCTGCCGCGGAATGATTTAAGTATACCCGAACTTACAAGCTTATTTAATATTTTCAGCGCGAAACGGTAGGGGATATGGTTCTTTTCCGCAATCGCCTTCGCGTCCATACGCGTATTGTCAGCCGCGAGCATGGCGACTATTCTCAGCGCGTAATCAGCCTCACGTGTAATTTTCATTTCAGCTTTTCCTCCGTAATACTAAGAATTTCCTCCGCGTACGACGCGGGCGTGCGCCCTTTTATCACGCGGATTTTAACGTCGCAGTCGTCGTAAAACGGCTTGCGTTTCAAAAATCGCTCCCGTATTTCTTCCATGCTTTCGCCCTTCATAAGCGGACGCGTCGCTCTCGCCTCGCCGACGCGCTCCTCTATGACGGCAAAGTCGGGGTCGAGGTTAAAGATTATGCCGTTTTTTCTTAACGCGTCAACGTTCCTCTTGTCGAGAACAACTCCGCCGCCCGTGGCTATGACCGTGCCGTCGGACTGCGCCGCCTTTTCGACCGCTTTCCTTTCAAGCGCCCTGAAATACTCCTCGCCGTAACGCTCGAATATTTCGCTTATCTCCATACCGCTTTCGGTCACGATCATGGAATCGGTGTCCTCGAAACGGTAGCGCGACTTGTCGGCAATCGCTCTGCCTATCGCCGTCTTACCGGTCGCCATAAATCCCGTCAGAACTATGTTCATCTGCCGAACACCTCTTTTCGGATTTTATCGCCCATACCGTCGGGGAGTTTAATTCCCGTGAACAGCTCGTACGCGATTATCCCCTGATATATCAGCATACCCAGACCGTTAAGCGTTTTCGCGCCGCGCTTTCTTGCCTCGGCGAGAAAAAGCGTTTCGTCGGGGTTGTAAATCATATCCGCGACGGTGGTATTGCCGTCGATAAAATCAAGGCTCGTAATTTCGTCTATGCTGTCGGTCGGCAGGACGTTTTCCTGCGGCTCCATACCCGCCGAGGTGGTGTTTATGACTATATCGAATTTTAACTCGTCCACGCTCGTCTTAATATTAAAGCCCTTTGTTTTCAGAATATCCTCCGCGAGAGACACAGCCTTCGCCCTCGTGCGGTTTACGACGGTGATCTCCTTCGCGCCGTTGTCTATGAGCCGTATAATAGTCGGACGCGTAACGCCGCCCGCGCCTATTATAAGGATTTTACTGCCCTCTATCCTCGCGCCCTCGGTTTTAAGAGCCATACAGAACCCGTCCGCGTCGGTGTTGTAACCCGTGAGAACGCCGTTATTGTTGACGACCGTATTGACGCTGCCGAGCTCCTTCGCCGTGTCGGTAACGACGTCGAGGTACTTCATTACCTCGGTCTTGTGCGGTGCGGTGACGTTTATGCCCTTAATGTTGAGCGCGCGCATACCCTCTATTGCCTTGCCGAGATTTTCGGGTTTTACGAGATACGCCCCGTACACGTAGTTGTTATGTACGGTCTCGGATATGAAGTTGTGCATAGCAGGTGAAAACGTATGCTCAACGGGATACCCGATTATACCGAGATGCTGTGTGTGTCCGTTTATTTCAATCATATTTTTATCTCCGTTCGTAAGAATGGGTTTATTCTACCACAATTTTTTTCGGTTGAACAGGTTTTTTAATAAATTAAACTGCTTTTTATAAAAAAAATCACGTTTTTGATTTTGAACGGAACACGACCGCGACGAGAAATCCGAACACGATAGCGGCGCACACACCGCCCGCGGCGGCGGTAAGACCGCCCGTGAACGCGCCCAAAAGCCCCTTTTCGGCAACGGCTCGGTACGCGCCTTTGCACAGGTTGTAGCCGAAACCCGTAAGCGGCACCGTCGCGCCCGCTCCGGCAAAGCTTACAAGCGGCTCGTATATGCCGAAAAACTGCAGCACAACGCCGCTTACCACGAACGTGACGAGTATTCTCGCGGGCGTGAGCTGCGTCTTGTCTATAAGGATTTGACCGATAACGCATATAAGCCCGCCCACGACGAACGCCTTTATAAATTCAATAACCGTCTCCATCACTGAACCTCCTTTTCAATCGTGACCGCGTGCGCTATGCACGGTATACTCTCGCCCTGCTGAACGATCATCGGGTTCATCAGCGCGCCCGTCGCCATGACGAGTATTTTATTTAAATTTCCCTTTTTAAATTCGTTCATAATATGCCCGCACAGCACGCTCGCGCAGCAGCCGCAGCCGCTACCTCCGGCGTGTGTGTCCTGCTTTTCGCCGTCGAAAATCATCTTTCCGCAGTCGTTGTGAATGTTTCGGAGGTTGTAGCCCTCTCTGCCCATGAGGTCTATAAGAATGTCCGAGCCTATATGTCCGAGGTCGCCGGTCAGAATGAGGTCGTAGTCGGACGGTTTAAAGCCCGTCTCCTTAAAGTGAGCGATAAGCGTGTCGATAGCCGCCGGAGCCATAGCCGCGCCCATGTTGGTAAGGTCGGAAATGCCCTTGTCGATAACCTTACCGCTCGTCACGTGCGTGATCATCGCGATACCCTTTTCGGACGACAACGCCGCACAGCCCGAACCCGTCACTGTCCACTGCGCCGCCGGAGGACGCTGACCGCCGTATTCAAGCGGCGTGCGGAACTGCTTTTCGGCTGTGCAGAAGTGGCTTGAAGTCGCGCACAGCACATTGTCGGCAAACCCTCCGCCTATAAGCATCGCGCCTATCGAAAGGCTCTCGGTCATGGTCGAGCACGCGCCGTACAGCCCGAGAAACGGAATATCCATGTCGCGCATGCAGTAGTGCGCGCCTATGCACTGGTTTATCAAATCGCCCGCAAGTACGTAATCAATATCCTTCTGTTCGAGACCCGCCTTGTCGAGTGCGGCGAACACCGCCTTTTTCTGCAATTTGCTCTCCGACTTTTCCCACGTGCTCTCGCCGAGCGTGTCGTCGGTAAGCACCACGTCAAAGCTGTCGCGGAGCGGACCTTCGCCCTCCTTTACGCCGACGATTGCAGCCGACTCCCTAATATACACCGGTCTTTCTATTTTAATTGTCTGTCTGCCTATTCTGCTCATACAAATTTCCTTTCCCGAGCGTTAAATCATGCTCGTAACCCAGTAGATAAGCCCCGCGACCCATGACGCGAGCGCGCCGTACAGTATGACGGGACCGGCTATGGTAAATATTTTCGCGCCCGTTCCGAGTACCATGCCCTCGGTTTTCGCCTCCAGCGCGGGCGACACAACGGAGTTCGCAAAACCCGTTATCGGCACGACCGTACCCGCGCCCGCGTGTTTCGCGATTTTCGGGTATATGTCGAGACCCGTGAGCAGCGCGCCGAGGAATACGAGCGTAATTGACTCAAACGTCGCCGCGCTCTCCTCGTCAAGCCCTATCGCTTTGTAGAGCGTTATAAATCCCTCGCCTATCGCGCAGATTAGCCCGCCTATCAAAAACGCCTTGACGCAGTTTTTGAGTATAGTGGAATTGGGCGTTTTCTTTTTCACATACTCGCCGTATTCCTTGTTCGTCATTTCATGTTTCATATCCGTAAATCCGTCCTTTCACAAATTCAGACCGTTTTATATATCATTTCACCGTTTCGGCAAAATATGAACAAAATATAAATTTTCGTATTTTTGCCGACGTTGGGCGTAAAACTATTGATATTTGAGGTGAAATCATATATAATATAGGCGAGGTGATAACAATGTCAAATAAGGAACGTATTATTCAGCTTATAGATAACGTCCCCGACAACAGACTTGTATATATAGTTGACATACTCGAATCGTTAAAGGCTTACGCGAACGAGCCGACGGCTGAAACCGCCGCCCCCGACGAATGGGACATGGCGATGATTCGCGACGCCGAGCGTATCAACGACGGAACAACGGTGTCCCTTGAAGAAATGATGGCGAAGGACGGGTTTACCTATGCGGACTTACAGAATTGAGCTGCAAAAGGCGGCGCAAAAATTTATCGAGAAACAGGATAAACAGCAGCGGCTGCGGCTTTACAAGGCAATCTATATGCTGCCGCAAGGAACGGACATACGCCGCCTTGCGGGAACAAAAATGTACAGACTTCGGGTGGGTGATTTCCGAATACTGTATGAGATTGACAACGGAGTTTACAAAATAAATGTGATAAACATTGATAACCGCGGTCAGGTATACAAAAATTTATAATTGTTGACGTAAATCCATACGCCGTCTCGATATGCGAATATCGGGACGGTATATTTTTTGTTTTTAGGATGCGGTCGGAAATATGAACAAAATATAAATTTTATAAAATATACGCGCCGAAGGTTGAATTTTGACGGCATTTGCGATATAATAATTATTTGGTACAGGCAATTTTAAGATTACGGAGAAAAGCCATGTTCGGATATATATCAATCTGCAAAGAAGGACTCGGCAGCGGGGACGCGAACGTGTTCCGCGCATACTACTGCGGTCTGTGCAAGGCTGTGGGGCGGGAATGTTCGCACATTTCGCGGCTGGGACTGAGTTACGACATAACCTTTCTCGCGCTTGTGCTGTCATCCGCGCTTTTTGAGGACGCGGACATAACTGAGGAACGCTGCGCCGTACACCCGTTCAAAAAACACCCGTGCGTTACAAACGACGCGGCTGTCGAATACGCTGCGCGTGCGGGGGAAATACTGACGTACTTAAAGCTTAAAGACGACCGTGACGACGAGGGCAGCGTGAAGGCGCGTCTCGCAATGGCTGCGCTCCGCCGAGGCAAGAACAGGGCTGTCGCGAAGAACAAAGAGACGTTTGATTTTATATCCGACCGACTGTCGGAATTGTCGCTGCTCGAAAAGCAAAGCTGCTCCGAGATTGACGAGGTTGCCGACAAATTCGCGAAAATACTCGAATACGTGTTCACACCCGACTTTGTCACGGACGGCGATACGCGGCGGATATTGTCATGGCTCGGCTATAACCTCGGACGGTGGCTGTACGTTATCGACGCGTACAACGACATTGAAAAGGATTATAAATCCGGCTCGTACAACGCGTTTCTTCAAAACGCGTCGGTCGGCGCGGAGGAAATAAAAAATCAAATCCGTGAGCGTGTGGATTTCACTCTCACGCTCACGCTTGAAAATATGGCGTCGGCGCTTGAACTTTTAAATCTTCACAGAAACCGTGCGCTGATAGAAAACATAGTATATCAGGGATTAAAGGGGAAACAAAAATCTGTATTGGGAGAGGAATAAATGGATCCGTATAAGGTTTTGGGCGTTGACAGAAACGCGGACGAGGAAACAATCAAACGGGCTTACCGCGAGCTTGTGAAAAAATATCATCCCGACAAGTACGTCAACAATCCGCTTGCCGACTTGGCGGCGGAGAAAATCAAGGAAATAAATAAGGCGTACGACATGATTATGAACAACCGGGGTGCGGGCGGCTACTCGGGGAATACATCGTCCGGCGGCTACACGGGCGCATCGTCGGGCGGCTACACGGGCGGCTCGGCGTCGTTTGCGGCTGTGCGGACGCTTATCGCGCAGGGACGCGTAAACGAGGCGGCTGCGATGCTTAACTCATTGCCGCGCACGGCGGAATGGTATTACCTTTCGGGGCGCGTACGTATGCAGATGGGCTGGTACGACCAGGCTTTGAGTTTTTTTCAAACGGCTGTAAATATGGAGCCGAACAACGCGGAATACATTGACGCACTTCAAAATCTGAGGTCGCGCCGCCAAGAATACACAAACTCCACTCAGGGCGGCGGTATGTGTATGTCGTGCGACCCCTGCACGATGTGTCTGTGTCTGCAGTGCTGCACGCCGTGGTGCGACCCGTGCTGATTTTTTCGGAAAGGAAAATCGATATGAACAATAAAGAACAGCATATAACTTCAATAGGCGGTCAGGCGGTCATGGAAGGCGTAATGATGCGCGGGCCGTATAAAACAGCCGTGGCGGTGCGCAAGCCCGACGGCGACATAGCCTGCAAGATAGACGACAACGGCGTTAAAACGCGCTCGAAATTCTGGCGGCTGCCGATAATACGCGGCTGCGTAAACTTCATAGACAGCCTTGTGATAGGCATGAAGGCGCTCATGTACAGCGCCGAATTTGTCGACATTGAGGGCGATGAGGAGGAAGAGGAGAGCAAATTCGACAAGTGGCTGGAGGATAAGCTCGGCGATAAAATAAAGGACGTGGTAATCTACGCCGCAATCGCGATTTCACTCGTGTTCAGCATCGCAATATTCATGCTTTTGCCGACGTTTATCACAAAAGGCGTCGAGGCTCTCGGCGCACTGTCGCCGGCGGTGAACACGGTAACCTCCACAGGCGCGTTCACGAGTATATTCGAGGGCGTTATACGTATGGTGATATTTATCTCGTACCTTGCGCTCGTGTCACAGATGAAGGATATAAAACGCGTGTTCATGTACCACGGCGCGGAGCATAAAACGATAGCGTGCTACGAAGCGGGCGAGGAGCTTACGCCGGAGAACGTGAAGAAATACACGCGTTTCCACCCCAGATGCGGAACAAGCTTTCTGCTGTTCGTAATGATAGTGAGTATACTGCTTTTCGCGCTGCTGCCGCGCTTTGACGGCTTTAACGCGGCGGTCAGCACGCTTTTAAGAATGAGCACGCGCCTTTTGCTGCTCCCCGTAGTCGCGGGCATATCGTACGAACTTATAAAGTGGGCGGGCAGGAGCAAAAACAAATGCGTCGGTCTTTTGTCAAAGCCGGGACTGTGGCTCCAAAAACTCACGACACGCGAACCCGACGAAAGCATGATAGAGGTCGCGATCGAAGCTATGAAACCGTGTATACCCGAGGATAAAGAGGACGACAAATGGTAATAGACGCTCTTGTAAGATATGTTGCCTCAAAGCTTAAAGACAACGCACGGTTCGAGGCTGAGCAGATAGTGATGCACGTTCTCGGTATAGACAGAACGGGGTTCATAACAGATTCAAGCCGCGCCGTTACGGACGACGAAATGAGAATAATCAACGAAACGGCGGCTCGGCGTGCAGGTGGTGAGCCGCTTCAATATATTCTCGGCGAAACGGAATTTATGTCGCTGCCGTTTAAAGTGAACCGTTCGACGCTCATACCGCGCAGCGACACCGAAACGCTCGTCGAGCACGTTTTGGAACACATGAACGGCAAATCGTGCGAAATTCTTGACATCGGCGCGGGTACAGGCTGTGTCGGTATAAGTCTCGCGCACTACAACAAAAACGCGCGCGTGACGGAACTTGACATAAGCTTTGACGCGATCAACACGGCGCGTGAAAACGCGGGAATAAACGGCGTTTTGGGAAGAACGAAGTTTATAAAAGCCGACATATTAAACAAGATCCCCGACGGCGCGTACGATATTATCGTGTCAAATCCGCCCTACATCGAAACGGCGGTTATCGGTACGCTGCAGACCGAGGTAAAAGATTACGAGCCGCTTTCCGCGCTCGACGGCGGAGAGGACGGGCTTACGTTTTACAGACGCATAACCGAAATCGCCCCGAAAATGCTGAAAAAGGGCGGACTTCTCGCGTTTGAAATCGGCTATAACCAAGGCGAAAACGTAAAAAAACTTATGGAAAAAAATTTCAAAGACATAAGGATAATAAAGGATTTGTGCGGCAACGACCGAGTTGTGTCGGGACGCGGCGCATGACCATAAAAAAACAGTTGAAAACGACGCTGATAACAGCTATAATATTTATATCGCTTTATAACAGACATTTGAGGTGGGAAAAATGGAAAACGAATTAAATTATATGCCGGTTGTGCCGATGCGCGGAATGGTGCTTTTTCCGCACATGACGCTCAACTTCGACGCGGCGCGGACAGCGTCCGTAAAAGCCATTGAAGCCGCAAGCGCGGCAAATTCAACGGTGTTCCTTACGGCGCAGAAGGATATAAGCGTCGAAGAACCGTCGTTTGCCGACGTGTACGATGTCGGTACGGTCGCGCATATACGTCAGGTAATGCGTATGCCGGGCGGCGTGGTGCGCGTGATAGTTCAGGGCGTGCGGCGCGGCATGATCGACTGCGAAATACCGTGCGACGAATATCTGAAGGCGGGCATACTCGAATACGAGGACTCTTACTACGATAATGACAATCTCGCGGCGGCGCACAAGAACCGTCTGCGCAAAACTTACGAGGAATACTTCTCGCAGAACCCGCGCCTTACAGCCGACAATTTCATGCAGGTAATGTCGGCGCATACGCTTGGCGAACTGTGCGATATTGTAGCCGCCGGCGCGGAGCTTGAAGTTGAAACAAATCAGGAATTGCTCGCGGAATTTGACGTGTGCGCGAGAGCGGAAATGCTCACCGCCGCGCTGCAGAACCGCATGGAGGTTTTAAAGCTTGAACGTCAGATAGCCGAGCGCGTGAAGGAACGGCTCGACAAGAACCAGCGTGAGTACTACCTGCGCGAACAGCTCCACGTCATAGAGGAGGAGCTTGACGGCGGCGGAACGATAAGCGAGGCTGAAGAGTACGAAAACAGGATAAAGAAACTCAAAACGACGAAGGACACAAAGGAAAAGCTTTTAAAGGAGGTTGACCGTTTCCTTAAAATGCCGCCCTCGTCGTCGGAGAGCGCGGTTATAAGAAGTTACCTCGACACGGTTCTCGAAATGCCGTGGAACAAGACGACTAAGGAAAACAACGACATACAAAACGCCCGCGCCGTGCTTGACGAGGATCATTACGGTCTCGACAAGGTGAAGGAGAGAATAGTCGAGTACCTCGCCGTCAGACAGATGACGAACGGCAAAAACAGCGCGATACTTTGTCTTGTCGGACCTCCGGGCGTGGGTAAAACGTCTGTCGCGAAATCCGTCGCGAGGGCGCTCGGCAGAAAATATGTCCGCATATCGCTCGGCGGCATACACGACGAAAGCGACATACGCGGTCACAGAAAGACGTACATAGGCGCTATGGAAGGCAGAATAATGGCTGCCATGAAGGAAGCGAAAACGCTTAACCCCCTCATACTGCTCGACGAGATTGACAAAATGGGCGTCGATTACAAGGGCGACCCGTCAGCCGCGCTTTTGGAGGTGCTTGACTACGAGCAGAACGGCACGTTCCGCGACCATTACATAGAAGTGCCGTTCGATTTGTCGAAGGTACTGTTCATCACGACCGCGAACACGCTCGACACAGTGTCGCGCCCGCTTTTGGACAGAATGGAAATAATCGAGCTTACAGGCTACACGAGCGCGGAGAAATTCCATATCGCGAAGGACTATCTCATGCCGAAAACGCTCAAAGCGAACGGTCTTACCGAAAAACAGCTTACGATCGCCGACAGTGCGCTGCGCGAAATAATCGAGCATTACACGCGTGAAGCGGGCGTGAGAAAGCTGGAGCAGAAGATAGGAGAGATATGCCGCAAGGCTGCGAAGGAACTTTTGAGTACGCGTAAGCGCGTAATAAAGGTGACGGTAAAGAATTTGGAGGACTTCCTCGGCAAACCCCACTACCGCTTTGACATGATGAACGAGCACGACGAGGTCGGCGTGGCGCGCGGACTGGCGTGGACGTCGGTGGGCGGCGACACGCTGTCGATAGAGGTAAACGTAATGCCCGGCAGCGGCAAGGTGGAGCTTACGGGTAAGCTCGGCGACGTGATGAAGGAAAGCGCGGTTGCCGCGATAAGCTACATACGCGCAAACGCGAAGGAACTCAAAGTACCGTCCGACTTCCACAAGAAGTACGACATACATATCCACGTTCCGGAGGGCGCGGTGCCTAAGGACGGGCCTTCGGCGGGCATAACCATGGCGACAGCCGTTGTGAGCGCGCTCACGAAAAATCCTGTAAGAAACGACATAGCCATGACGGGCGAGATAACGCTGCGCGGACGCGTGCTGCCGATAGGCGGACTTAAGGAAAAGTCGCTCGCGGCATACAGGGCGGGTATAAAGGACATAATCATACCCGAGGAAAATAAGCCCGACATTGACGACGTACCCGACGAGGTGCGCGACAAACTGCATTTCATACCCGTAACAAACATGGATGCGGTGCTCGATAACGCGTTAAGATAATTTTCTTATCGGGTTATCCGCGTTTATATTATAAATCAAATCGTGAAGGGAGGTTATACCGGACGGCGGGGGAGCGCCCGACGCTCGTATTTTTTGCGATGGGAACTCGTGTTTCGAGGTGAGAGGGAGTAATTGAACTCCGACCGTGCGAAAGATTGACTTCTTTCGTAATTTTATTTACGAAATGAGGAATTAAAAATGAAAACAAATAAGAAACTTTTGAAAATGACGGTACTCGCGATGCTCGTCGCGCTCGGCGTTGTAATATCGCCGATACTGCGCGTCGAGGGAATGTGTCCGATGGCGCACTTTATAAACATCGTCTGCTCGGTGCTTTTGGGGCCGTACTACTCGCTCGCGTGCGCGACAATGATAGGAATTTTGCGTATGGCGTTCATGGGCATACCGCCGCTGGCGCTTACGGGCGCGGTATTCGGAGCGTTCCTGTCGGGAATTTTTTACAGAACGTCCAAGGGCAATCTTTTAATGGCGGTACTCGGCGAGGTAATAGGAACGGGAATTATCGGCGCGATCGTGTCGTACCCCGTAATGTCGCTTTTGTGGGGTAAGGAAGGACTTACGATGTTCTTCTACGTGCCGTCGTTCATATGCGGAACGCTCATAGGCGGAAGTATAGCGTTCGCGTTTTTGAAAAAGCTGTCGTCGGCGGGTGCGCTCACGCGTTTCCAGACCGCGCTCGGCTCACCGGTTTACGAGTATAAGGGCAGCATAATCGGCAACGCTGTTTCCATAGCCGCGATAGGAGTTATATTATTTGTTGTTATAAATTTGGCAAAGGATTTGTTCAAGATAAATTTCACCGCCATGCCTTACATAACATACGGCATACTCGGCGCGTTCGTGCTTGCGGCGCTCGTGTACACGGCGGTAAAGGTACTCGGGAGAAAGACGAATGAAGGCTGACGAAATATACGGCATAACGGAGAGGATAAGGGGAAAATCACCCCTTATCCACTCCATAACAAACCCAATATCCATAAACCAGTGCGCGAACGCTTTGCTCGCGGTCGGCGCGAGACCGATAATGGCTGAGCATCCGCGCGAGGTACGCGAGATTACGGAAACTGCCGACGCGCTGTACCTCAATCTCGGCAACATCACCGACGCGCGTATGGAGTCGATGATGATTTCGGTAAAAACGGCTAAAGAAAAAAATATCCCCGTAACGCTCGACCTTGTGGGCGTCGCCTGCTCGACACTTAGGAGGGATTACGCGTCGGAGCTTATAAGCGCGAACGTTCCGACGATTATAAAGGGCAACTATTCAGAAATAACAGCCATGTCACAAATCGGCTACACGAGCGCGGGTGTTGACGCGGACGGCTCGCTAACCATGGAGAGCGTCACGGAGGTTGCCGCAAACTTAGCCGATAAATTTAACACGGTCGTACTTGCGAGCGGTAAAACAGATATAATATGCTGCGGCGGACGCGTTCTTTACGCGCATAACGGCACGCCGCAGCTTTCACGCGTGACCGGTACGGGCTGTATTTTGGGCGCGCTCGCGTCGTGCTGCGCGGCTGTAACGGGCGGCTTTGACGCCGCCGCGTCGGCTTGCGCCTTGCTCGGTATAAGCGGCGAAATGTCCGAAACCGATAAGGGTGGCGGTACGTTCATGGTAAATCTGATTGACAATCTCACGACGCTCAATGCGGAGCGCATAAAAGAGCGTTTGAATATCGAGGAGGCTGCGCATGGAAAAGTTTAACCCGCTTTTGTACGTCATAACCGACAGCGAAAACTTCACCGAGGACGAATTTCTTCACCGCGTCGAGCAGTCGCTCATTGGCGGCGCAACGCTTATGCAGCTGCGCGAAAAGAACCGCGGCGGACTTGAATATTACCGTCTCGCGAAAAGGGTTCACGAGATAACGGCAAGGTACAACGTGCCGCTTATAATAGACGACAGGCTTGACGTCGCGCTCGCGGCGGGCTGCGAGGGCGTACATCTCGGACAGAGCGACCTGCCCGTGGACGCAGCGCGTAAAATCGCGGGCGGCAAGTTTATAATCGGCGCGACCGCGAAAACTGTAGAGCAAGCCGAAACCGCGTACCGCATGGGCGCGGACTACCTCGGTTCGGGCGCGGTGTACCCGACGACAACGCACGTCGTGACGCGCATAACGCCGGTGGAAACGATCGACGCGATATGCCGCGCCGTGCCTATCCCCGTGAACGCGATAGGCGGTCTTACGAAGGACAATCTCGGCGTTCTCGAAGGCGTGGGCATAAAAGGCGTGTGCGTCGTGTCGGCTGTGATGAAGGCGGACGACGTACAAAACGCGGCACGCGAGCTTTTACGCGCCGCGAACGCGCTTATAAACGGCAAAACGGAGGGTTAAATATGAAAACTGCGCTTACGATAGCCGGCAGCGACAGCAGCGGCGGTGCGGGTGTTCAGGCGGACATAAAAACGATGAGCGCCCACGGCGTTTACGCAATGAGCGCAATAACGGCTCTAACTGCCCAGAACACAACGGGCGTGCGCGGCATATACGAGGTAACGCCCGAATTTCTCAAAATGCAGACTGACGCGGTATTCGAGGACATTTACCCCGACGCGGTAAAAATCGGGATGGTGTCGTCCGCGCCGCTTGCGGAGGTGATAGCCGAACGGCTCATATTTTACGGCGCGAAAAATATAGTCATAGACCCCGTAATGGTCGCGACAAGCGGCTCAAATCTTACGGATAACGACGCGATTTCTGTGCTGCGCGAAAGACTGTTCCCCCGCGCCGCGCTCATAACGCCGAATATACCCGAAACCGAAACGCTCAGCGGCATGAAAATAACGTCCGCCGCCGATATGGAAAAAGCGGGCGCAAAAATATGCTCGCAATGCGGCTGCGCGGTACTCGTAAAAGGCGGTCACAGCGTGAACGACGCGAGCGACCTTCTGTGCGAAAACGGCATTTTCACATGGTTTCACGGCGAGAGGATAGACAACCCCAATACCCACGGCACGGGCTGTACGCTCTCGTCGGCGATAGCGTCGAATTTGGCAAAGGGTTACGCGCTCGCCGATGCGGTAAAACGCGCGAAAGAATATATATCCGCCGCGCTTGCCGACGGTCTCAACCTCGGCACAGGCAGCGGGCCTATGAATCATATGTTTGCCGTTAGCCTCCCTTGTTAAAGGGAGGGGGACCGCCGAAGGCGGTGGAGGGATTCATAATTAAAATAGAAAAGGAATCCCCCAGTCACGCTCCGCGTGACAGCCCCCTTTGACAAGGGGACCTCACTTCGGGTGACCATTGGTCGCCCGATATAGACACATTGAAAAACGGGCGACCGCAAGGGTCGCCCCTACTTTTTATTCCCCAAATTTCCAATTATTTTCCCGCCCCGTATTGCAAAATCCGCGAATTTATTATATAATTACTGTGTATAGCATACACGGATGCGAACGGAGGGATATTTAATGTATACAAAGGACGGTAAATTATGGATAGCGACGGGCGAAACGCCTATTTTACTCAACCCCGCAATGGCGAACAGGCACGGTCTTATCGCCGGAGCGACGGGTACGGGTAAAACGATAAGCTTAAAGGTCATGGCTGAAACGCTCAGCACCGCCGGTGTGCCGATTTTCATGGTCGATATAAAGGGCGACGTGTGCGGCATCGCGAAAGCGGGCGAGGAAAACCACCACGTAACGGAGCAGCTTGAAAAATGCAAGGTCACGGAGGAATTTCCGTACAGGGACTACCCGACCGTATTCTGGGACGTTTACGGCGAAAAGGGCATACCCGTAAGAACGACCGTTTCACATATGGGACCTACGCTTATCTCGCGCCTTCTGGGGCTTAACCCGACACAGGAGGGCGTTCTCGAAATAGCGTTCCGCGTTGCCGACGAGGAACAGCTTTTGCTCATAGACATTAAAGACCTTCGCTCCATGCTCATGTATGTCTCGGACAACGCAAAGGAGATACAGGCGAAGTACGGCAACGTCTCGGCGCAGAGCGTCGGCGCGATACTGCGCTCGCTTTTGTCTCTCGAAAACGCGGGCGGCGACATTTTCTTCGGCGAGCCGGAGCTTGACATACGCGACTGGATACGCACGAACGCCCAGAGCGCGGGCGTTATAAACGTGCTCGACTGTGTAAAACTTGCGAATGAGCCGCTTTTGTACTCAACGTTCCTCCTGTGGCTGCTTACAGACCTTTACGAAATGCTGCCGGAGGTCGGCGACCTCGACAAGCCGAGAATGGTATTTTTCTTCGACGAGGCGCACATGCTGTTTAACGATGCGCCGAAGGCTCTTGTGGAAAAGATCGAGCAAGTTATACGTCTTATCCGTTCTAAGGGCGTGGGCATATACTTCATAACGCAAAGCCCCGCCGACATTCCCGAAACAATACTTGCGCAGCTCGGAAACAGAATACAGCACGCGCTCCGCGCGTTCACACCGGCGGAGCAGAAGGCTGTAAAGGTCGCGGCGCAGACGTTCAGGGCAAATCCGGCGTTCGACACCGAGGAAGCAATTTCCGTACTCGGCACGGGCGAAGCGCTCGTATCGTTCCTTGACGACGACGGCGCGCCGTCAATCGTTCAGCGCGCGTTCATACTTCCGCCGCAAAGCTTTATGGGGCCGTGCGGCGACGATATACGCAATAACATAGTAAACGGTTCGGAATTCTACCTCAAATACAAGGACGCGGTGGACAACCGTTCCGCGTACGAGGAACTTGAAGAAGTGCGCGAGGAAAAGGAAAAGGCTGCGGAAGAGGCAAAAGCCGAGGAGGAGCGCATCAAGCAGGAAAAGGAAGCCGAAAAGGAGCGCATTGCGCAGGAAAAAGAGGAAGCGCGCAAAAAGCGCGAGGAAGAACACGAAAAGCACGAGAAGGAGCGCGAGCACGACCGCATGGAGCGCGAACTCAAAAAGAAATTCTCAATGGTAAACAAAGTCGCATCCACCGCTCTCGGGCAAATCGGACGCGAGGTCGGACGACAAGTCGCACGCGGCGTGTTCGGAAACATGAAGTGGTTTTAACGCTTGACACCGCGGTAAATTTACTGTATACTGTATAATATAAAAATAAGGGGAGCTTAATCGCTGAGAGGAAGGTACGCTTCGACCCGTTGAACCGTCCGACGGACAATGCCGTCACGGGAATAAATAAGGTTATGACGCGTTTCCGCCACGGAAACGCGTTTTATTTTTCGGAAAGGATTGAAATTATGGATTACACAACACAGATGGACGCGGCGAAAAAGGGCATAATAACGCCGGAAATGAAAATCGTCAGCGAGAAGGAAAATATTGACGCCGAAATTCTGCGTGAAAGAATAGCGCGCGGAACGGTTGTCATTCCCGCGAACAAAAATCACAAGGCGATAAGCCCCGAGGCTGTCGGCGAGGGCATGAGAACGAAAATCAACGTAAACCTCGGTATCTCCAAGGACTGCACCGATTACAGCGTTGAAATGGAAAAGGTAAAAATGGCTGTCGATATGAAAGCCGAGGCGATTATGGACTTAAGCTGCTACGGTAAAACGCACGAGTTCCGCCGCCTGCTCACCGACACCTGCCCCGCGATGATAGGCACAGTTCCGATGTACGACGCAGTCGGCTATCTCGACAAGGAGCTTGCGGAAATCACAGCCGACGAATTCCTCGACGTGATAGAGGCCCACGCGAAGGACGGCGTTGACTTTATGACTATCCACGCGGGCATCAACCGCCGCACCGCTTCGATTTTTAAGGAAACGGAGCGCGTTACGAATATCGTGTCACGCGGCGGCTCGCTCATATACGCGTGGATGGAAATGACCGGCAACGAAAACCCGTTTTACGAGTATTACGATAAGGTTCTCGATATTTTGGCGAAGTACGACGTTACGATAAGTCTCGGCGACGCGTGCCGCCCCGGTTCGACGCACGACTCGACCGACGCGTCGCAGGTCACGGAACTTGTGGAGCTCGGCATACTCACAAAACGCGCATGGGAAAAGAACGTGCAGGTAATGGTCGAGGGCCCCGGTCATATGGCGATTGACGAAATTGCCGCGAATATGAAACTCGAAAAGCGTCTTTGCCACAACGCGCCGTTTTACGTACTCGGGCCTCTCGTAACGGACATCGCGCCCGGCTACGACCACATCACGTCAGCGATAGGCGGAGCGATAGCGGCGGCAAACGGAGCGGACTTCCTCTGCTACGTAACGCCCGCCGAACATTTGCGCTTACCGAACGCCGACGACGTGCGTGAGGGAATAATCGCGTCAAAAATTGCCGCACATGCGGGCGACATCGCGAAAGGCATAAAGGGTGCGCGGGAGATAGACGACAAAATGAGCGACGCACGCAGACGCGTCTGCTGGGACGAAATGTTCAAGTACGCGATAGACCCCGAAAAGCCGATGCGCTATTACAACGAATTGCCGCCGGAGGAACAGCACACCTGCTCGATGTGCGGAAGGATGTGCGCGGCGCGTACCATGAACAAAATCATGGCTGGCGAAAAGGTAGACGTAAAGTAAGGAGAGGGAATATGAACATACAAAACGCAGATTTCGTGACATCGGCTGTAAAGCCGGAGCAGTACCCGAAGGACGGACGTATGGAGTTCGCGTTCGCCGGACGCTCGAACGTCGGAAAATCGTCGCTTATAAACAAAATACTTAACCGCAAATCACTCGCCCGCGTATCGGGTACGCCGGGCAAGACGATAACGATAAACTTCTACAACGTGGACGACGCCATATACCTCGTAGACCTTCCGGGCTACGGCTACGCGCAGCGCAGCAAGGCGGAGACGGAAAAGTGGGGCGAGATGATGGAAAGCTACCTCGCGAACCGCAAAGAACTCGTGCAGACGATACTGCTCGTTGACAGCCGCCACAAGCCCACGAAGGACGATATGCAGATGGCTGAATGGATACGCCATTACCACGAGCGTCTTATCGTGGTCGCGACGAAGGTCGATAAGCTTAAAAAAAGCGAGATAGAGCCGAATTTCGAGCTTATATGGGAAACGCTCGAAATGGGCGAGGACGACATACTCGTTCCGTTCTCGACGAAGGACGACGAGGGCAAGGTGACGGTATGGGACATGATAGAAATGATGATGGCAGGCGAAATGTACGGAGATGAGGAGTAAAGCTGTGAAAAGAATAGGCATAATTTTAATTTCGGCAATAATAACGGTTTTCGGCGTGACGGCGTTCGCTGCTGACATAAAATTCGAGCCTGAGGGCGGCGGTAAGTGGATTTACTGCAACAATCCCGAAGGACTCGCGAACAAAGATTTAATGAACCACCCCGACTGCGAGCCGTCATATATAATGAACAACGCGCACCTCACGCCCGACGTGTACGACTTTCTGATGTGCCACATAAACTGCACCGACACCGACGACGGCTACGGCGTGGGCTACGACATCGAGCTTGACGTCGAAATGACCGCGTCCGAGGACAGCGTTATAACGGTGAACAAGGTGTTTTTTGAAACACCCCAAATGCGCAGCTACATCTACGGCGACGGCACGTGGGCTAAGGAGATGCACAAGGTCGGCTGCCTTAACGCGCTCGCCTCGTTTCTCGGCGTGAACCTCTGCGAGCGCAACGGCTCATGGCTGTATACCGCCGAAGAGTACGAGCCGGTGACGGTCGAGATAAAGAAGGGCGAGACGGTGTGGCTTAGCGACTACATTAAAAATTACAGTGTCGTGCCGTACCGCAAGCCCGTTGAGATTATGGGCGAAATCGAGGTCGAGGAGGGCGACATTTCCTTTAACGTCGCCGCGTTCAAGTCAAACGGCACGCTCGGCGACAGAACGGATTTTGACCCCGACGCGGCGTACGGAAAATACTCCTACACGCGCACGCAGAAGGGCATAGCCGACACGCTCCCGAAGGTAAACGCTAACCTCGAATACACGATAGATAACAAGTACCAAGACGGCGACCTTATCGAAAACAAGGTCTTTAACCAGTACGAGAAGGACGGCTTTGTGACGGACGCGTGGTGTACGCATTTAAATCCGCAGGACGATATATGGTCGAAGAAAATCTCGACCGAGTCCGACCTTCTGACGTTCCGCTACGAGGACGACTCGAAACTCGACTACTACGGCTCGAAGGTGAAGAAGGATAAGCGCGACAACGTCTGGATATGGGATCCGTTCCACAGCGACACGACCCACTACGAGGGCGCGGTGACGTGGTTTGAAAGGGAGGACGATTACTATCCCAACTACGAGCTTTCGCCGTACCGTTCGAACCAGGGATACGCCTGCTCGATGGGCAACTACTGCGTGACGGAAAGCTACAATTTAAAGGTAAAGAACACAATGCCGGAGGACAGATATTTTGAGTACGTGTCGCAGACCGTATCGAATATTGTCGTGTACGTCGAGGACGAGGACGGTAAGCACAGCGGCTACGTAAAGGGCGAATGGGGCGGCGACGTCAGAGACATTCTCGCGAGCGTCCGCATACCCGCAAAGAGCGAGAAGGAATTTACGATTAACGTCGTGCTGCCGATAAACTACGTCGGCGGACTTAAAAACTCGTTCATGGTAAGCTATGAGCCGCACGTTGACAAGACGTACGAGGACTATATAAATGAGGACAACGGCATAGAGGACGGCGTTGTAACGTACGGTGTGACAGCTGACGCCGTGTACAATGAGTTGCCCGACGACGTTAAAAAAATCGTTGACGGCGGCGCGGAAAACTTTGAGATAACGCCCGCGCCGTGGGGCTACATGCTCCGCTACATCGACTGGGACGGCATACCGTATTACTACTACGACCACTGGGCAAAGCTTAAAGATATGTATATGCTGGACAGCGACTACAACATCACGGGACGCTACACGCCCGACTTTATAACGCGCCTTGCCTTAACCTACGACGGTTGGTACTACCGCGAGGACGCGGACGGCAGACGCTTCCGCACGCAGGACAGCACGAATTGGGAGGAGTACAACTACCGCTTGCCTCTCCCCGAAATAACGTATAACGGGGATGAGCCGTCGAAATGGGCGGCAGATGAGGTGAGCCGCGCATATGAGATTGACGTCGCGCCGTACGATTTGAAGGATAAACTCACGTATGACGAGGGTATGACGCGCACAATCTTCTGCTATGTGCTGTCGAGCATGCTCGAACGGTGCGGCAACATGCCGGAGAATATTGATGACGATATAAGCTTTACCGACACCGAGAGCAAAACGATACGAAAGCTTGCGACAGCGGGAATTATATCGGGTTACGACGACGGCACGTTCCGCCCCGACAATGAGATAACGCGTCAGGAGGCGGCAGTGCTGCTCGGCAAAACGTACGAGTACCTGTTCGGCGCATCTGAAACCGACGGGAAATACGAGTACGCCGACGATGAGGAAATAGGCGGCTGGTCAAAGCCGTTTGTAACGCTCATGCACAACACGGGAATTATGCAGGGCGTGGGAGAGAATATGTTCTCGCCGAAAACAACGTATACGAACGAACAGTCGATTGCCACGATAATGCGTCTTTACGACCTCACAGTAAACCCACCGGAAGAAACGGACACAGACGAAATTGACGAAACCGACATATCCGATGGGGACACTAAAGCTGACGAGGATGCCGAAACGGACGGGGACACTAAAATAGAAGAAAACACGGAAGTATAAAAAACAGGGACACTAAAATTTTAGTGTCCCTGTTTTTGTATTTACATATATCCGTATTGTTTCCTTTTAACAAATATGAACGCGAGCGTCATAAGCATAGCCGCCGAGTCGGACGCGACAAACGCCCACCACACGCCGTCAAGTCCCCATATAAAGGGAAAGATGAGAATAGTGCCGCCCTCGAACAGGAGCGTCCGCGTAAACGATATGACGGCTGACACAATACCGTTGTTGAGCGCGGTAAAAAATGCCGAGCCGAAAATCGTAAAGCCGGAACAGAAGTACCCGATAAGGAACACTCTGAACGCGTGGACGGTCATATCGCAAAGTTCCTTGTCGTAGCCGACGAAAACGCGTGAAAGCGGCGCGGAAAACAAAAGCACCGCAGCCGTTATCAAAATCCCGACAACGGTCGTTATCACCATGCTTTTCTTCAAAAGATTTTTCAATTCGTCCTTGTTGCCCGCACCGAAATGGTAGCTTATCACGGGCGCACTGCCTATCGCGTAGCCGTAGAAAATCGCCGAGAATATAAAGCTCGCGTACATGATAACGCCGTAGGACGCAACGCCGTTCTCGCCCGCAAGCCGCATAAGCTGCCAGTTTATCAGCATATTCATAAACGACATGGCGAGGTTCGTCACCATTTCCGACGAACCGTTCGCGCACGATTTCAAAAGCACCTTTGTGTACAGCTTTGTTTTCGTGATGCGCAGCAGACTGCTGTTTTTACCGAGGAAGTACGCAAGCGGAATTGCCGCGCCGACGAACTGACTTATACCCGTAGCAAGTGCCGCGCCCGACACGCCCCACTTGAATACCGCGACAAAAAGCGCGTCGAGAGCCATGTTTGTAACGCCCGCCGCGACCGTTACGAGTAGTCCCAATTTTGGTTTTTCCGCCGCGATAAAAAAGCTTTGAAACATATTCTGCAAAATAAAGAACGGCATCGCGGCAAGAATAATTCTGCCGTACACAACGCAGTCGCTCTTCATACCTTCGCCCGCTCCGAGAGCCGCTGCGACAGACGGGAGCAGCACAAACCCGACAGCCGCGAGCGCTGCGCCGATTACCGCGCCCGCGCAAATGAGCATTGAAAAATAGCGGTTAGCCATTTCGCGCTTACCCTCGCCGAGCGTTTTGCCGACAAACGCCGTACCGCCGCTGCCGAGCATAAAACCGACCGCGCCTATAATGTTGAGCGCGGGGAATATGAGGTTGATCGCCGCGAACGACGTTTTACCCACGAAATTTGACACAAAAAGCCCGTCCACGATACCGTACACCGACGTGAAAATCATCATTATGATTGACGGCATCACGAACCGTATGAGCTTATAATATGTAAAATGGTCGGATAGACTTAATTTTTTCTTCATATAACGCACCCTGTTCCTTTCGGCTGTATTATACGATAAACGCGTGCGCGTGTCAACAGCGCGGCACAAAAAAACGCGTATGCCCTAAGACATACGCGCCGAAAAATTTTATCTTACCGAATTTGCGACCTTTAAAAGCACATCGCCGGTTATATCGCTCTCGCCGCTTACAAGGTCAACGGAAACACCGTCCTGCTCCCACATCACGTCATGCTCCGAAACCGCCGCAGTACAGCCGTTTACCGTGCCTTCGGTGACGGTCTCGTCGGTTGGCGCGGTATAACGCGTATCATCGTTTATCACGCGCTCGTGAATGTAAAATTCTTCTGTGCCGTCATAGTACACAAGCACCGCGTAATTGCCCGACATAACGCCGTCGTCACCGGTGAAACCGTAGCAGTAGAGGAAGTTCCAGCCCTCCGGCATATACTCCGGCGTTTTAAGCGTGAAGTTAAGCTTTGAGCCGAGTTCCTCGATCGAGGTAAATACCTCCTCGCCGTTGCCGCTTTCGGGAATAACTCCCGCATCCTTCGCCGTACTGCTGACGCGGATTATTACATCTTCATCATCGTCCACCAAACCCTTGTCCTTGAACAGCTTTATAATACTTTCCTCGTCATACCGTACACCGCTTGCGTCGTATAAGTCGGTGTATGATGTTATGCCGTCAAGCGACATTATCTCGTTTCCGTCCTTGTCGAAAATACAGCCTTTAAGCGTCTGCGTAAGCGTTTCCTCCGCCTCGCTGTAATCCGTCTGGACTACGTCGTTGTGACCTGTCTGCACGACATTTATGATACGCTCCATCATATTCTGCGCGAAACCTGTCTGCGCCGCTATCGCAATCGCCGCCGCGCACGCCGCCAACGCCGCGCACTTTCTCCACGAGAAACGCGCCTTTCTTTTCTTAAATTCGTTTTTCATCTCTCTACGCTCCTTATCCGTCAAGTCCATAGCTTCATACTTCGAGAAATCCGTCCGAACATCGTTCAGATAATCGTACTCGTTTTTCATCGTGATCACTCCTTTGAAAGTTCTCTTTTCAATTTCCGCCTTCCGCGCGAAAGTCTGTTGTACACCGCCGACGGCTTAACGCGTAGCTCACCCGATATAACCGCCACCGTGTCGCCGTCAATGTACCGCCTGCGGAAAATTTCGCGGTCGCGCTCGGGAAGGGAAGAGAGAAGGTCGTTTATCTCGTTTTCTGTTTCCTCGCGCATTATGCCGCTGTCGGCTGTCTTGTCCGAGGGAATACGCTCGTCGAGACGTGCCGGGCTGTCATTGTAATACTTGCGTTTGTAATCTATGCACTTGTATCTGCACACCGCGCCTATCCAGTTTTTGAGCGTGTTCCTTTCGGGAGCAAAGCTTTTCATGTTTTTCCACAGCGCGAGAAGAATGTCGTTCATGCACTCGCCGCGGTAATTTTCGTGTAAATGGTACGACACGATTGATTTTATAAGTCCGCCGTATTTGTCGATAAGCGCGTCGAGCGCGCGCTCGTCACGGCGTATTATCCCCGCCGTAATCTCCTCGTCGGTCATTGTGCCACCTCCCTCGCAAACGGTATAAGAAACGTCTCTCATTTATTTATTCGTTGCAAATCGCGATTTTCTATCAATATGGGATTAGATTATGAAAAAAATATGCAAAAGTAGGGGCGACCCTTGCGGTCGCCCGTTTTATGTATATATGTCGGGCGACCGCAAGGGTCGCCCCTACGGCAATTTGTCGCTTTCTGTAAGGCTCCCCTAATAGGGGAGTTGTCACACGTAGTGTGACTGAGGGGTTTGTGTGTATTTCGGAATAAAACCCCTCCGTCGGCTCCGCCGCCACCTCCCCTAATAGGGGAGGCATACATAGCGCAAAACATCCCATTACGCCCCCATAAAACTCCGCATCTTCTCGACCGTGCCGTAGCTTAACGTATGCCCGATCGAGCAGACCTCTCTTTCGGCTTCGTCGTCGGTGAGGTTCAGGACGCACACCAAAAACCGCTTGATCATGCTGTTCTTCATACCGCCCATCTCGGCGATCTCTCTGCCCTCGTCGGTGAGAACGACGTCGCCGTAGGGAACGTGCGTGACGTACCCCTTAGCCTTCAGCGCGCCGACCGCCTTGTTGACGCTCGGTTTCGATATGCCGAGCCTTTGCGCAATATCGGTAGTCCTGACGCTCTTATTTGATTTTGAAAGTTCGTAAATAGCCTCCAGATATTCCTTCATGGAATTTGAAATATCCGTACCGTAAACCGTATTCATTTATATAACCGCCCTTTCCGTGTCGCGCTAAACGCTTTGAAAAAACAAAAAGAGGGCGCGAAAACATCGCGTCCTCTTTGACACACTTCTATTATAAACCATTTTTCCCGAACTTGCAAGAGGTAAATTAAAATTTTTCTTTTGAAAACGCGGCTGACACGAATTTCTGCGTCTCGACGATAACGAGCGGCATAACCGACAGCACGCCGACGATTATCCACTGCAGGGCGTTTAGCGGCACAGCCCCGAACACGGGCGCGAGCGACGGCACGGATATAACGACCGCCTCCAGCGCAAGCCCGACGATGAGCGACAGCACGAGAAACGGGTTTTTGAATATTCCCGCCTTGATTACCGACGTGTCGCTGCGCATATTGAACGCGTGTACGAGCTGCGAGATCGACAGCACCGCGAACGCCATCGTTCTGCCGGTGACGAGCGAGCCGAATACCCTTGAGCCCGTCACGAATGCCAAAAGCGCGAGCGCGCCTATCATAAGCCCCTCGAATATTATCGACGCCCACAGTCCGTCCGCGAACAGCCCCTTTTTCGGGTTACGCGGCGGTTTTTGCATGATGTTCTCCGACGGCGCGTCAAGCCCCAGTGCGATAGCGGGGAAGGAGTCGGTGACGAGGTTCACCCATAAAAGCTGTATTGCCGTAAGCGGCGACGAGGAGCTTAAAAGTATGCCTGCGAACACCGTCAGTATCTCGCCGATATTGCTCGACAGCAGGAATTTGACCGCTTTTTTGATGTTCGCGAATATGCACCGCCCCTCCTTGACGGCGTATACGATGGTAGCGAAATTGTCGTCGGTCAGCACCATATCCGACGCGGACTTCGCCACATCCGTACCGGCTATGCCCATGCTGCAGCCTATGTCGGCGGCTTTAAGCGCGGGCGCGTCGTTCACTCCGTCGCCCGTCATAGCCGTAATTTCGCCGTTTGCCTTAAACGCCTTGACGAGCCGTACCTTGTGCGACGGCGTTACGCGGGCGAAAACGGAACACGTTTTAACTCTCTCCGAAAGCTCTTCGTCGGACATTTTATCGAGCTCGCCGCCCGTTATGACCTCGCTCGTGTCGCGTGCGATACCGAGTTTTTTCGCAGCTGCGAGAGCCGTTGCGGCGTGGTCGCCCGTTATCATCACGGGGCGAATACCCGCGTTTTTGCACACGCGCACAGCCGCCGCAGCCTCTTTCCTCGGCGGATCCTCGATGCCGATAAGCCCGATAAACGTCATATTCCTCTCGTTTATCGGCGCGACCGATGTGTCGGTGCGGCAGCACACCGCGATTACGCGCAGACCCTCCGACGCCATACTTTTGTTGTCGGCGAGTATTTTATTCCTGCCGTGCGACGACAGCGCCGACGTGCCGTTTTCCGTAAGCTCGAACGAACACAGCGGCAGCACGTACTCCGGCGCGCCTTTTACAACAGTGCGGCTGCCCTTTATGTCGCGGTGCTGCGTCGTCATGCGCTTGCGCGTCGAGTCGAACGGTATTTCCGCGACGCGGCGGTAACGGCGGTCGAGCGCGGATTTGTCTGTGCCGTGTTCCTTCGCGTACTGCAAAAGCGCGACCTCCGTGGGATTTTTGTTACCCTCCGCGCTGTCGCAGCAAAGCGCGCAGCACTGCATTAAAAGCGGCTCGTCATGCGAGACGATTTTTGTTACGGTCATTTTGTTTTCGGTGAGCGTGCCGGTTTTGTCGGAGCAAATAACCGACGCGCCGCCGAGCGTCTCGACTGACGGCAGATTGCGCACGATCGCGTTTTTGCCCGACATACGCATAACGCCCAGCGCGAGCATGATTGTCACGATTGCCGGAAGTCCTTCGGGTATCGCCGCGACGGCGAGCGACACGGCTGTCATAAACATTTCAAGCGGCGGCAGACACATAAACAGCCCCGTCACAAACACCGCGAGACATATCGCGAGCGCGGCTATGCCGAGCGTTTTGCCCGTGTCCGCAAGCTTTTTCTGCAGCGGCGTTTTCTCCCGTTCCTCGGTGAGCAGCATATCGGCTATCTTTCCGACCTCGGTATCCATGCCCGCCGCTGTTACCACGGCGCGACCCTTGCCGCCCGTCACGGACGTGGACGCGAACAGCATATTTTTTCTGTCCCCAAGCGGCGCGTGAATGTCGGACACCGCGTCAGCCGACTTTGTGACGTTCAGGCTCTCGCCCGTAAGCGACGATTCATCGGTCGTGAGCGAGTTTGACGATATTAAAAGGCAGTCGGCGGGTATCAGGTCGCCCGCCGAAACGGCGATAATGTCGCCCGTCACAACGTCCTCCGCTTCAACCGTTATAATGTTGCCGCTCCTTACGACCCGAGCGTGCGGCGACGACATTTTCTTTAACGCTTCAAGGCTCTTTTCCGCGCGTTCCTCCTGCGTCACGCCGAGTATCGCGTTCGCGACGACTATCGCGAGTATTATAAGCGGCTCGGAAATGTCCGCGTCGCCCTGCAAAAACGACGTAAAAAACGACACAGCCGCCGCCGCGAGCAGTATTATTATCATAAAATCGTTGAACTGTTCGATAAATTTTATGAATATGTTCTTTTTCTTTTTGCCGCGCAGCCTGTTTTTGCCGTTTTCTTTAAGCCTTCGCGCAGCCTCCCTGACCGTCAATCCGTCCTTTATATCGGTATTTAAAAGCGCGGCTGTCTCACGCGCCGTTTTGTTGTGATATACTTCCATAGTCCGCCCCTCCGTTATTTCATAAATAATAATTATTCCCCGCCGCGCCGCTTTATTACAAGCGTGTCTTTGAATTGTAATAAAAATGTTTTAGTGTCCCCGCCGAAAATGTGATACAATGGGGACATAAAAGTAAAACAGGGACACTAAAAACAAATGAAAGGGGACACTAAAATGGCAAGACAGGCAAGAGAAGTGAGCAAAAGCGGCAACTATTACGTATCGCTGCGCGGAAACGAGCTTTACGTTACCGACGCGGACAAGAAAAGGTTTGCCGAAATCGCGGCTGAAAAGTTCGGGGGCGGCAAGGTGTACGGACTGGAAATAACGAAAACTGAGATACGCATGGCTGTAAAAGAGCCGTCAAACGGCATATCCATGGCGGTAAAGTCGCTCACGACCGTTTACGCGCGTTACTTTAACAACGTAAACGGCAGAGAGGGCAAGGTGTTTGAGGGACGTTTCCGCAGTACGCCGCTTGAAACGAAAAAAGAGGTGGACGAGTGCGTTAAGAACCTCAAAACATCCGCGCCCGAACCGAGGAGAACCGAAAAACCGAAAGTCGCGCCGAAAAAGACCGCGGTAGAGAAGGTGAGGAAAACCGAAACGGCAAAAAAGAGCGCTCCCGCAAAGAAGGTGGAAACGGAGAAAAAGCCCGAGCCGAAGAAGAACCTGCCGTCGTGGCTTTTGTGATTTGACGTAATATATGCGCGCCGCGCCGAATAAAATAGTACAAACAACTATTTCGGGAGGTGACGGCTGTGAAATTCTTTGTATTCAGATTAAAACACGTCATAATCGCCGCTATCGCGCTTGCGGCTGCGTTTGTCATAGGCTTTTCCGTGCCGCGGGCCGTGAGCGTTTTTAATGTGAACGGCAGAGAAATACCGATATACAGCGTGGAGCGCGGCGATAACAAAATCGCGCTCACATTCGACTGTGCGTGGGGCGATGAGGACGTTGACGCGGTGCTTAAAACGCTTGACGAGTACGGCTGCAAAGCAACGTTCTTCGTGACGGGCGAGTGGGCGTCGAGGTGCGGCGCGTCGCTCAAAAAAATCGCCGACGCAGGTCACGAGATAGGCAACCATTCCTACAACCACGCCGATTACACGAAAATGGGCGCGAAGGAAATAACAGCCGACCTCGACAAAGCCGACGCGGCGATCGAGAAGGCTGCGGGCATTAAGCCGCGCCTTGCCCGCGCACCGTCCGGCGGCTACAACAACACAGTCGTCAAGGCGATAGAGGACAGCGGCAGACAGTACATACAGTGGTCGGTGGACGGTATCGACTACGGCGACGCGGAAACGGAGTCGATTTATAACAGGTGCGTCAAAAAGACTAAGGCGGGCGATATTATTCTCCTGCACACCGGCACGAAAAACACCGCCAATATCCTGCCGAAAATCATTGAGGCGCTCGAATGTGACTACGACCTCGTGACCGTTTCCGAGCTTGTGTACAGCAGCGACTATACCGTCGATAATACCGGCAGACAATTTGCGAGGTAGGTGAACACATCGTGAGCCTCCCCTACTAGGGGAGGTGTCGGCGCGTGCTATTGCGCAGCAATAGCTGACAAAGCCGACGGAGGGGTTTTATCCCCGAAGTACACACAAACCCCTCAGTCACACTGCGTGTGACAGCTCCCCTATTAGGGGAGCCTTTCTATTAAACACAAAAATCCAAAAATTCCCCATTTTTTCTTCAAAAAACCATTTACAAACGCGCTGATTGGTGGTATCATATACAATGTTTGAAAATTCCGAAAGGCGGACAATCACACATGGACAAAGAGCAGATATACAACAGCCCCTTGGTGTACCAGCGCGCCGACCCTTACGTGCATTACCACACCGACGGCTACTACTATTTCACCGGCACAATTCCGCAGTACGACAGCATTGAAATAAGACGCGCAAGGACGCTCAACGGTCTTTTGACAGCCGACTCGTTCATCGTATGGAAAAAGCACATGACGGGCGAAATGTCGGGACTTATCTGGGCGCCCGAGCTCCACTACATAGACGGCGTGTGGTACATATATTTTACCGCAAGCTCCAGCGCGGATAGGTGGAGCATACGCCCCTACGTTCTGCGCTGCCGCGATGAAAACCCCATTACGGGGAAGTGGGAAGAACTCGGACAGATAGACGTCGGACACGAAAGCTTTTCGCTCGACATGACGAGTTTTATCCACAAGGACGGAAAGCAGTACGTAATATGGGCGCAGGTCATGTACCACGGCGGGCCGTCCGAACTTTTTATGGCGCGTATGAAAAACCCGTGGACGCTCGAAACAAAGCCGATGCTGCTCACAACGCCGCAGTACCCTTGGGAAAAGCACCGTTTCGAGGTAAACGAAGGCCCCGCCGTACTTAGGCGCAACGGCAAGGTGATAGTGACATACTCCGCGTCCGACACAGGCTGCCACTACTGCATGGGTATGCTCTGGGCTGACGAGGACAGCGACCTTTTAAATCCCATATCGTGGCGCAAGAGCGACGTTCCGGTGTTTACGTCAAGCGACGGCGCGGGTCAGTACGGACCGGGTCACAACAGCTTTACGACCGACGGCGGCAGGGATATTCTGATATACCACAGCCGCAGCTACAAGGAAACCGAGGGAGACCCTCTCGACGACAATAACCGCCATGCGCGCGCCAAGGCGTTTGACTACGATGAAAACGGCTTGCCTATATTCGGAGAACCTGTGCCTAATAATATATGAGAATAAAAACAGGGGACACTAAAATTTTAGTGTCCCCATTTTAGTGTCCCCGCGTTACTTATTTAGCGTGCCGAGACTCGCCGCTTTAAGGTACGCGTTTATAAATCCGTTCAGCTCGCCGTCCATGACCGCGCCGATGTTGCCCATTTCGTAGCCGGTGCGCAAATCCTTGACCATGGTGTACGGCTGGAAAACGTAGGAGCGTATCTGGCTGCCCCAACCGTTATCCATCTGCACGCCCTGAAGGTCGGAGATTTTCTCCTTCTGCTCGCGCTCGGCAAGTTCGACAAGCTTACCTTTGAGCATCTTCATGGCGTAATCCCTGTTCTGGAACTGCGAACGCTGCGTCTGACACGACACGACTATACCCGTCGGGATATGCGTGAGACGCACAGCCGACGAGGTCTTGTTAATATGCTGACCGCCTGCGCCCGACGCACGGAACGCCTCCATTTTTATGTCCTCAGGACGGATGTCCACCTCGACATCATCGTCAAGCTCCGGCATGACCTCGACCGATGCGAACGACGTCATACGCTTGCCCGCGCTGTTGAACGGCGAAATGCGCACAAGACGGTGAACGCCCTTTTCAGCCTTTAAGTACCCGTAGGCGTTAAGACCCGTAATCTCGACCGAGCAGCTTTTTATGCCCGCCTCATCGCCGGGGAGCGAGTCTACTATCTCGAACGTGTAGCCGTTCTTCTGCGCCCACATCTGGTACATTCTGATGAGCATCTCGCACCAGTCCTGCGCCTCCGTGCCGCCCGCGCCCGCGTGGAACGTCATAATGGCGTTGCTCTTGTCGTACTGACCCGACAAAAGCGTTTCGAGCGTCATCTTGTCGATTTCTTCCTCGATTTCCTTCGCCGCCTGTGTGACCTCGGGGAGAAGGCTCTCGTCGTTTTCCTCGTTCGCGAGGTCGATAAGAACGAGCGTGTCCTCCCATTTATTTTTTAAATTCTCGTATGATTCAACCTTGTCTTTAAGCTGCTTTGTCCTTTGCAGCACCTTCTGGGAATTTTCCATATCGTCCCAGAAACCTTCCTTGACAGCCTCGCCTTCAAGCTTTGTTATTTCCTCCTGCGCAGATGCGATGTCAAAGTGAATCCCTCAAATCCGTTATGCTTTTTTCGAGACCCTGAAGTCTCAGACGGTACTCGTCGTACTCCAACATATTATCACTTCTTTCGGTTAAAATTTTTCGGCATTATTTGTTTTTGCCGCAGCAATGCTTGTATTTCTTGCCGCTGCCGCAGGGGCAGGGGTCGTTTCTGCCCGGCTGCTTTTTAGCCTTTTTCGTCTGTGAAAGCGAACCGTCGCCGCCCGTGTCCATGGGCTTTGCCACCTGCTCGCGCTCTATCTTGATACGCGGCTGCGCGGTGAGTACGTAACGCACCGTGTCCTTCTTTATACTGTCGAGCATACCCTCATAAAGCTCGCTGCCGACGTTTCTGTACTCGACAACGGGGTCGTGCTGACCGTACGCCCTAAGACCTATCTCGCGCTTTACGTGTTCCATTTCGTCGAGGTGATCCATCCAGAGTGTATCGACCACGCGCAGCATAAGCACTCTTTCAAGCTCGCGCATATTCTCGCCGAATATTTCCTCCTGCTCGGCGTAACGTTTCATCGCTATTTCCATAAGCTCGTCCTTAACGTCGTTGCGCGTGATTGTTTCAAGTTCGCTGTCGTCAATCTTAAACTCGCCCTTAGCGTTGAGGTTCGTGTTCGCGAATTCGATAAGCGCGCGGATATTCCATTCCTCGGGTATCTCCGAAATGCCGATATAATCGTCGAGCGCACTGTCTATGCACGCCTCGATCATACCCTTTATCGTGCCGCTTATATCCTCGCCGTCAAGCACCGCCTGACGCTGCGAGTATATGATTTTACGCTGCTCGTTCATAACTTCGTCGTACTGGAGGACGTGCTTACGCGAATCGAAGTTGCGGCTTTCAAGGCTCTTCTGCGCGTTTTCGATAGCGTTCGTGAGCATCTTCGCCTCAATCGGTTCGTCCTCTTCGAGACCGAGCGCGTTGACCATTGTCTTAACCTTTTCGCTGCCGAAAATTCTCATCAGGTCGTCGTCGAGCGACAGGAAGAACTTTGACGCGCCCGGGTCGCCCTGACGTCCGGCACGTCCGCGCAGCTGATTGTCGATACGTCTAGACTCGTGACGCTCCGTGCCGATTATAAACAGACCGCCCAGACGAACGACCTCCTCCTGCTCGGGACGGATTTGTTCTTTAAATTTGTTGTTAAGCTCGGTAAATACCTTTCTCGCGTTTATAATTTCCTCGTTATCGGTGTCGCCGAAACCGGTAGCCTCGGCGATAAGTTCGTCGTCAAAGCCCTGTTTCGCCATTTCGTGCTTAGCCATGTACTCCGCGTTACCGCCGAGCATAATATCCGTACCACGGCCCGCCATGTTTGTGGCAATCGTTACCGCGCCCTTTTTACCCGCCTGCGCGATGATTTCAGCCTCCTTCGCGTGGTACTTCGCGTTCAGCACCTCGTGCTTAATGCCGGCGCGTTTTAATAATGCCGACAAAAGTTCGGACTTATCGACGTTGACCGTGCCGACAAGCACCGGCTGACCCTTCGCGTGGCACTCCTGTATCTGCTTTATGACAGCCATAAACTTGCCCTTTTCGGTCTTGTAAACCGAGTCGTGTTCGTCAACTCTTATAACGGGCTTGTTCGTCGGAACAGCCACAACGTCAAGCTTGTATATATGCTGGAATTCCTCTTCCTCGGTGAGAGCCGTACCTGTCATACCCGACAGCTTGCCGTAAAGGCGGAAGAAATTCTGGAACGTTATCGTCGCGAGCGTTCTCGACTCGTTTTCGATCTTAACGCCCTCTTTTGCCTCGATAGCCTGGTGCAGACCGTCGCTGTAACGTCTGCCGGGCATTATACGTCCCGTGAATTCGTCTACTATAAGCACTTCGCCGTCCTGCACGACATACTGCTGGTCGCGGTGCATAACGCCGTTCGCCTGCAGCGCCTGGTTAATGTGGTGCTGCAGTTTCATGTTGTTGGGGTCGGAGAGGTTTTCAACTCCGAAACCCTGCTCCGCTTTCTTAACGCCGCGCGGCGTAAGCATAGCCGTGCGCGCCTTTTCGTCAACGATATAGTCCGCGTCGAGATCCTCGTCAAGCTGCTTGTCGTCATGCTCCGTTACGACGTGCTTTTTGAGACGCTTAACAAACATATCCGCCACGCGGTACAATTCGTTCGCGTCCTCGCCCATGCCGGAAATGATAAGCGGCGTTCTCGCCTCGTCGATAAGGATAGAATCGACCTCGTCCACGATGGCGTAATTGTGACCGCGCTGTACCATTTCCTCCTTGTGTACGACCATGTTGTCGCGGAGGTAGTCAAAACCGAGTTCGTTGTTAGTGCCGTAGGTGATGTCGGCGGCGTAAGCCTCGCGTCTTTCGTTTCCGTCGAGGTCGTGTATGATAAGACCGACGCTCATGCCGAGGAAACGGTAAACCTTACCCATCCACTCGCTGTCTCGCTTTGCAAGGTAATCGTTGACGGTAACGATATGTACGCCCTTGCCGGTAAGCGCGTTAAGATACGCCGGCAGCGTCGAAACGAGCGTTTTACCTTCACCTGTTTTCATTTCCGCGATACGTCCCTGATGCAGTATAACGCCGCCGACCACCTGAACGTAGAAGTGTTTCATGCCCAGAACTCTCCAACTTGCCTCGCGCATTACCGCGAACGCCTCGGGGAGAAGGTCGTCGAGCGTCTCGCCGTTTTTGAGACGTTCCTTAAATTCGGGTGTTTTCGCTTTAAGCTCCGCGTCCGACAGCTTTTCCATGTCGCTCTCGAGCGCCATAACCTTGTCGGCTATGGGGTAAACCTTTTTAAGTTCCCTGTCCGAATACGAGCCGAATAACTTGTCAAATATGCCCATGCTTATATCTCCTCATTGTATTTTATCCTTAATAAAAAATCCGCCAAAACCGAATTTTTACGTTATCGTTCTCTATTATACCACAAATACGAAATAATTACCACTGTTTTTTGTTAATTTTTTGTAAATACGAAAAATTATTGAATATTGCTCACTCAATATCAAGAATTTTCGTCGTGACCTTACCGCCGCTGATTTCGGCGACGGCGTAGGTTTTTGAATAGCGCACGCTGCCGGGGTTTAATATTACGGCGTTACCCCAATACTCGGTGTAGGGCGAGTGCGTGTGACCGAAAATCACAAGCGACGGATTGACCCTTGCGGCACGCGCTTTAAGCGTCGTGAGCGTCGGCTCGTACTTGACGCGCTGCTCGTGACCGTGCGTTACGAATATCTTCGCCCCTTCAGCCATAATCGTTATCTCCGACGATGCGCGGGAGAGCATATCGTTGTTGCCCTTGACGTAATACAGCGGTATGTCGGGGTAAATGTACGACAAGTCCTCCGCGTCGCGCGTGTAGTCGCCGGCGTGGATTATCGCGTAAGGCTTGGGCAAACTGTTTATAATTTCAATGCACGGGTCGGTATAGCCGTGCGTATCCGAAAAAATCAGTATTCTTTTCATATTTATCTCTCCGCGAAACGTGTTTAAAATACTATATCATACGCACGCGCCGTTGTCAAAGAAAACTGTCGAAATGTTTTTATTATTTGACAACCGTATATGACAAAAAATACGCGCGCGGCGTGTTATAATTGTTCCGTTATACATAAGGCGGCAGTCTGCGCCGTCCGACGGAGGAATGATTTAAATGACACAACCCGATATAAAGGATAAAATAAACGCTGAAAATCTCCGCGCTCCGCTGCTGCGCGACGGGTGGAGGACGGGAATACTGCTGCTCGTCTCGCGTGCGTCGGTGCTGGGAATGTTCCCGTTCGGCACGGCGTTTTTCGCGGCGTGTTTCGATAAAAGCATAGCGTATGTGGGAATAGCTTCGATGGCGGTAGGGCTTATGACGTGCGGCGGAAGGAGCGCGGTCGTGAAATATCTCGTCGCCGCGCTCGTGTACTGGATATACTCACGCGTCAGGAAAAAGGACGGCGATATTTACAACGCCGCCGCGTGCGCCGCGTCGATGCTGATAGGCGGCATAATGTATCTCATATACAACTACCAAGGATTTTACGATATCCTTATGCTGCTTGTGGAGTCGGCTGTGTCGGGGCTTATGTACATAATCTTCCGCAAGTCGGAGGAATTTGTCACGAGCCGCCGCAGCGGCATGAAAGCGCCGCAGGACGAGCTTATAAGCGTGGCGGTAAGCGTCGGCGTACTGATAACCGGACTGTCGGGAATTGTGTTCCCGCCCAACATCAGTCTTGCAGATATACTGTCGGTGTACGCGGTGCTGTGTATAGCGTATCACACGTCATTAACGTCGGCGGGCAGCGGGGGACTGAGCATAGGCTTTTTAACGTCGATGTCGTCGCCGTCGGCAATCGTGACAATGGGCATATTCGGCATAAGCGCGATTTGCGCCAATATTTTAAAAGGTTTCGGCAGGTTCGGCGCGGCTCTCGGTTTTATGGTGGGCTGCTCGATAGCGTTCCTGTACGTCGGCGGCAGCTTTGAACTCCCCGTGTCGGTAATCGAGGTCGCGCTCGGCGCGTCGTTTTTCGCGCTCACACCGCGCCGCGTCCACAATATTATCGGCTCGTTTTTCAACCGAACGATACAGCTTGAATCGTTAAGCCCCGACGTGCGCGTCAAGGAGTACCTCACGATGCGGCTCGAAAAGACAGCCGACGCGTTCAAGAGCCTTGAAGAATGTTTTGAGGAGGTAAGCGAGAAACGGCTCAAATCCTACGGCAAAGAGGTCGGCGCACTGCTCGACGAAACAGCCGACCGCGTGTGCGACGGCTGCCCGAACGCGGCGAAGTGCTGGCAGAAGGATTTTGGGCTTACATATAAAAATATTATGCTCCTGCTCACCACAATAGAAGAAAAAGGTATACTCGCGATGGACAACGTACCCGCGTCGTTCCGCGAAAAGTGCATACGCACCGAACTTTTCGTCGTCGAATTTAATCACGTATACGAGCTTTACAAAAAGCAGTTTGTACGAGTGGGGGAGGCGTGCGAGTCGCGCGACCTCGTGACGCGCCAATACCGCGAGATAGCGGAGCTTATGGACGAAATGGCGGGCAATATAACCGAGGGGTTCGATTTCCGCGAGCGTGCCGAGGAGGATATTGCGAACGGGCTTTGCAAAAATGATATAACGGCGTACGAGGTAAACGTCGTTGAGGACGGTCAGGGTAAGTACGAGGTGTTTTTGAGAGTGAACAAGCCGTCCGAAAAGGCATTGATTGCGCGTGTGCTTGAAGAAGTCCTCGACGCACAGATGGCGTACGACGAGGAAGGCTCGGGCGCGTACATGCGGTTTTACTCGAAGGCAAAATTCAGCGTTGACGTCGCGATACGTCAGACGTGCCGCGACTTTTCCGAGGTGTCGGGCGACGGTGCGGACAGCTTTTCGGCGGGCGACTACAAGCGGTACATAATAATCTCCGACGGTATGGGCAGCGGCAGCCGCGCTATGGCTGAAAGCCGCATGACGCTAAGGCTTTTGCGCGAGTTTTTAACGTCGGGATTCGGTGTGAGAACGGCGATTGACATGATTAACTCCGCGCTGTGCTTAAAGCTTGACGACGAGAGCTTTTCGACGATTGACCTGTTGAGCGTAGACCTTATGACGGGCATATGCGAGTTTTTCAAGATAGGCAGCGCGGAAAGCGTGATAATGCACGGCGCGAACGTCGAGACGATATTTTCCGTGTCGCTCCCCGCGGGGATAGCTGGCGGCATAAACGTCGAGGGGCAGGTGAAAAAGCTCGCCGACGGCGACGTTATACTGATGATGAGCGACGGCATAAGCGAGGCGGGTTACGGCGCGGCGCGAACCGACTGGCTCAAAAAGGAAATTCAAAAACCGTTCGACGAAATGGACGAAATGGCGCAGTCCGTAATGGACACCGCCGTCAAAAAAAGCCGCGGCTCCGTCCTCGACGATATGACCGTCGCCGCTGTGAGACTGATTGAAAATTGAAAAATATAAAATATGTATTGAATAAAATGGGATTGTATGGTAAAATTAACTTGATAAATATTGAAAAGCGGATGAAAATATGAAGATTAAGGATAAAATAAATGAATTTGTAAAGCGTGTTGTTCTTGCGTGGGATTCCGACTACACAAAAGCAACGCCGCGCGAGACGGCGGATATGAAACGCGCCGAGGAGGAGTTTGCGAGGGGCGACACCGTTTCGCATGAGGATATTGACTGGGATTAAAAATCACATTTCCCGAAAAAACACTTGCAATTTCAAAAAATATATGTTACAATACCACCGAATTGAATATAAAAAGCGATGAAGGAACAAAGTAGTGCGCGTTTCGCCACAGAGAGAGCGTAAATTGATGAGCTGGGAGTTTACGCGGTAAGAGCGCGGCGCGAAATTTCATTCCGGAGCCGCGCGGGTGAAACCACAGGCAAGTAGTCCGCGACGGGTAATGCCGTTATCCATAACAGAGCGCCGAGTAAAATCGGAAGTCGGGTGGTACCGCGGAGTAATATGAGCACACTTCGTCCCAATGCGGGACAGAGTGTGCTTTTTAGTTTTATTAAAACTGCGTAATTGATGTTGTAGGGGCGACCCTTGCGGTCGCCCGCTAAGCCGCATCAAAACGGGCGACCACTGGTCGCCCCTAAGCAGTCTAATAAAACAGTCCGCTATACCAAATCGGAAGGAGAAATATGATGAAACAAAAACTTGAAGAAATCAGAGCGGCGGCGCACGAGGCGCTCGCGGGCGAGTTGAACCTTGACGCGCTCGAACAGCTCAGGATTAAGTACCTCGGCAAAAAGGGCGAGATTACAGCCGTTTTGAAGGGCATGGGCAAGCTTACAGCCGAGGAACGCCCCGTAATCGGCGCGCTTGCGAACGAGGTTCGCTCGCAGGTCGAGGGCATGATTGAGACTAAGAAGGCTGAAATTGCCGCGAAAATCGAGGAAGTAAAGCTTAAAGCCGAGGTAATCGACGTTACGATGCCCGGCAGAGCGCAGGAGCGCGGCGAACTGCACCCGCTGACAAAGGTAATGAACAATATCAAGGACACGTTTATCGGCATGGGTTTTGAGATTGCCGACGGTCCGGAGGTGGAACTCGACTACTACAATTTCGAGGCATTGAATATCCCGAAGAACCACCCCGCCCGCGACACGCAGGACACGTTCTATGTAAGCGACAACGTCGTTTTGAGAACGCAGACGTCGGGCATGCAGGTGCGCGTAATGGAGAAACAAAAGCCGCCGATACGCATAATCGCGCCCGGCAAGGTTTACAGAAGCGATGCGGTTGACGCGACGCACTCGCCAGTGTTCCACCAGATCGAGGGACTTGTGGTCGATAAGGGCGTTACAATGGCTGACCTTAAAGGAACGCTCGAAATGTTCATTCACCGCCTGTACGGCGACGAAACGAAGGTGCGTTTCAGACCGCACCACTTCCCGTTCACCGAGCCGTCGGCTGAACTTGATATATCGTGCTTCAAGTGCGGCGGCAAGGGCTGCCAGATGTGCAAGGGCGAGGGTTGGATCGAGATACTCGGCTGCGGTATGGTTCATCCGAAGGTGCTCGCCAACTGCGGCATCGACCCCGAGATTTACTCCGGTTTCGCGTTCGGTATCGGTCTCGAACGAATTGCGATGGGTAAGTATGATATAAATGATTTGAGATTGTTCTTTGAAAATGATTTGAGATTTTTGAGGCAATTCTAAATCATGGACAAAATTATGATAATCGGCTTTTCCGGCTGCGGCAAATCGACTCTCGCAAGACGCTTGGGCGCGGCGCTCGGCATAGAGCCGCTGCATTTTGACACGATGCACTGGCTGCCCGGCTGGGTAGAGAGCAGCGACGAGTACAAAATCGAGCGTGTGCAAAAGGAGCTTGAAAAAGACCGCTGGATAATAGAGGGCAGCTACAGGCGCATACTCTGGAAGGAGCGCATCGACGCGGCGGACACGGCTATATTCCTCGATTTCAACAGGTTTCTGTGTCTTTACCGCGTGATAAAGCGTCGGATAATGTACGCCGGCAAGACGCGTCCCGATATGGGCGAGGGCTGCGAGGAAAAAATTGATTTCGAGTTTCTGCGCTGGGTGTTTTGGGGCGGACGGAAAAAGCGGAAAAGAAATCTGGAATTTATGGAGCGTTTGAAAAATATAAAAAGCAAAAACGCGTATACGTTTACAAACCCGAAGGAATTGGAACGATTTGTTCGGGAGGTAGAGGAAATGTAAATTATGGTTTATTTGTGTAAAACCCCTCCGACGCCTTCGGCGCCACCTCCCCTAGTAGGGGAGGCATACTGTGAGGCTCCCATACTAGGGGAGCTGTCAGCGTAGCTGACTGAGGGGTTTATTGTGCTAAATCACAATTTACCCAACCCAACAATAATCGAAAGGAATGAAAATAAATGAATTTACCGTTAAGCTGGCTTAACGACTACATGGACATAGACGTTACGCCGAAGGAATATTCGGACAAAATGACAATGAGCGGCTCGAAGGTCGAGGGTTACGAAAGTCTCGGCGACAGCGTTACGAACGTTGTTACGGGCAAGGTTTTGACCTGCGTAGACCACCCCGACAGCGACCACTTAAAAATCACGACCGTTGACGCGGGCACGGGCGAAACGCTGCAGATAGTATGCGGCGCGCCCAACTGCAAGGCGGGTATAATCGTACCGGTCGCGCTCGTGGGCGCGGTTTTGCCGGGCGGAAAAATAAAGAAGGGCAAAATGCGCGGCGTGGAGTCGTGCGGTATGCTATGCTCGCACGACGAACTCGGCATAACAAAGGAAATGCTCGGCTACGAGCCGGAGTACGGCATACTGATTTTGCCCGACGACACTCCGATAGGAAAGGACATCCGCGACCTGTTCGGCATGAACGAGACGGTCGTTGAGTTTGAAATCACCTCGAACCGCCCCGACTGTTTCTCGATAATCGGTCTGGCGCGTGAGAGCGCGTCGACGTTCGGTAAAAAGTTTACGATACCCGAGGTCAAATTCACCGAAACGGACGGCAGCATTAACGACGCGATAAGCGTTGAGGTGCTTGACAAGGACAAGTGCAAGCGTTACTGCGCGAGAATGGTAAAGAACGTGAAGATAGGCCCGTCGCCGTCGTGGATGCAGCAGCGTCTCACCGCGTGCGGCGTGCGCCCGATAAATAATATAGTAGATATTACGAACTACGTCCTGCTCGAATACGGTCAGCCCATGCACGCGTTCGACCTGCGCGACCTTGCGGACGGCAAGATTATCGTTCGCCGCGCCGACGACGGAGAGGTTATAAAGACGCTCGACGGTCAGGACAGAAAGCTTACGGCGGACGACCTCGTGATCGCGGACGGTAAGAGAGCCGTAGCGGTCGCGGGCGTAATGGGCGGCTTTAACAGCGAGGTAAAGGACGACACGACGACCGTTATATTCGAGTCGGCGACGTTCGACGCCGCGTCGGTAAGACTTACGGCGCAGAGAATAGGTCTGAGAACCGAGGCGTCCTCGCGCTACGAGAAGGGTCTCGACTACAACAACACCGTTCCCGCCGTTGAGCGCGCGTGTCAGCTTGTCGAAATGCTCGGCTGCGGTGAAAACGTCGGCGGTATGATAGACGTTATGGGCAACGTAACCGATATGGCATCGCTGCCGTTCAGACCCGACAAGATAAACGCATTCCTCGGCACGGACATTCCGACGGACGACATGGTTAAGATTTTTGACGCGCTCGAAATAAAGACCGACCTTGAAAACATGACGGTCACACCGCCGTCGTTCCGACCCGACCTCGCGGGCGAAGCCGACATCGCGGAGGAGGTCGCGCGTTTCTACGGCTACGACAAAATCCCGACGACGCTCCTTTCGGGCGAAGCGACGTGCGGCAGAAAGAACGACAGACAGAAAATGCAGGACGCAGTCGGCGAAAGCCTCAACGCGCAGGGCATGAACGAGATATACACATACACGTTCGTAAGCCCGTCGATATTTGACAAGCTTAACATTCCCGCCGACAGCGATTTGAGAAACACGGTAAAAATCACGAACCCGCTCGGCGAGGACACGTCCGTTATGCGCACGACGACAATCGCGAGCATGATGGACATTCTGGCGAGAAACTACAACTACAGAAACCCCGCCGCAAAGCTGTACGAGATAGGTAAGGTGTTTATCCCGACGGGCGGCGAACTCCCCGACGAGCCTTACAAAATCACGCTCGGCATGTACGGCAACAAGTGCGATTTCTACGATATAAAGGGCATTGTTCAGACGCTGCTCGACGATTTAAAGATTGAAAAGGCAAAGTACGCGGCTGTAACGGACAACCCGACGTTCCACCCCGGCAGATGCGCGAAGGTTACGGCGGGCGGTAAAACGCTCGGCGTGTTCGGCGAGATACACCCCGCGGTACGCAGAAAATACGGCATCGACACTCCCGTTTACGCGGGCGAACTCGATTTTGAAAGCGTGTTCGTAAACATCAACACAAATATCAAATTCACAGAGTTGCCGAAATTCCCCGCAGTTACGCGCGATATAGCGGTTCTGGTGGATAAGACCGTTCCCGTCGCGGACATAGAAGAAATAATAGCGCAGTCGTCGAAGAATTTGGAGAGCATTAAGCTTTTCGATGTGTACGAGGGCGACAGAATACCCGAGGACAAGAAGAGCGTGGCGTACAGCGTTGTGTACCGTGCGTCCGACAGAAGTCTTACGGGCGAGGAGGTGCAGAAGTCCTTCGACAAGGCGGTGCGTTCGCTCGAACACAGACTGGGAGCGCAGCTAAGATAAATATTGTGCGGCGGTGAGAAATCACCGCCGTATTTCTGTTATTAACCCATAAAAAACGGCTTAAATAAGCCATGTCATAAAAAATTAACATTTAAAAGGTAGACATTTCGATAATTTTTTGATATAATATACTCTGTATTAGTTTGTAAAAGAGGTGATATGCTTGAAATTTTCGATAAAATCCGCGCTGACGGCGGCGGTTATTGCGGCGGCGGTTTCTTCGGGCATATCGGCATACGCCTCGCCCGTAACCGAAAGAGACGCGCTTGCGGACGCTGTTTCACTGTATGAGACGCTGTCGGGTGAGGAGGTTCAAATTCCCGTCGAGCTTGCGGCGGAAACGGAAGATACGGAGCTTTTGAAAGCCGCGCTGCTCGGATACATAAACCTCGACGATACATATTACGTTTCGGAAAACACACACATAAGACGGCAGGACTTCATGTCCGTGCTTTACAAGACGATAATCCTCTCGGACGACAGCTACATGATGTCCGCCGACGAGGCTGACAATATACTTAACGAATGTTACAACAACGCGTACATAGACGACGAAAACAGAATAGCATACGCGTTTATGATAAAGCAGGGGATAATACCCTGCGGCGGCGATACCGACCCGTCGGACGAACTTGACGGGGACGAGTGCGCCGCGGCTATCCAAAGACTGCGCGACGGATTTCTGCGGGACGTTACCGTGACCGTGGACGGTGCGGACATAACGGTCGGCGCGAATGTAAGCACGGTTACGGACGTTTTTGGTGAGCCGAACCGTATAGACAAGACGGAGTACGGCTTTGAATGGTACGTGTACAACTCCGACTATGCGAATTTCTTCATGGTCGGCGTGCAGGCGGACAGAATATGTGCCGTATTCTCGAACGGCACGGACTTCGCGTTCGGACAGATAACGTCGGGCTGCGACATGGTTTACACAGCCGATTACGAGGACGACCGTCGGTTCAGGTTTTACCCGACGCCCGACGGCAGGGTTGACAGTATTCTCTACAATCCCGCTTACCGCGGCGAGGACGAGAGCGCGGCGGTAAAACGCTCGAAGTCGCTTTTGCTGCTCGATATGATCAACGCCAACCGCGCGAAAAACGGCAGAATGATATACGCCGAGGACAACGCGCTGAGCAGCGAGGCGTGGCTCACCGCGATAGGTACGGAGAACGTGGACGCGGTTACGAAATCGGGCTACGACGTGTTTTCGGTGTACCGCCAGCTTGTGGCTGATGACAGCGGGATTTTGACGCAGGATACCGACTGTGTAACGCCGGTGGGCGTAAGTTCTTTAAACGAAAACGAGGGCGGCGTGACGGCGTGTATAATATCCGACGCGACGCGCGAGGTAAGCGCACCCCAAATTACGGCTGCCGAAATCGAGGGCGAGGATTACGATATAAACGGCGTGGACGAGGTGACAACTCCCGTGCTTGTGTCTCCGAAAACCGAGGACGCGTACAGCGCGGGCGACGATATTACGATAGAACTTGCGATGCAGGCGGCAGAGAAGTACCACATAGAGGTGTTCGACGTGGAAAACGACCGCTATGCCGTAAACGAGTACATAGTGACGGACGACACGAGCATAATTCTTCCGCATGAACTTTTCACCGAGGGCTGCGACTATTTGCTTACCGTAAGTTCCGTGACGGAGGACGGCGAGTCGCTTTCGGCGGAGGAAACGCTCATAAGCTACGGCAGCGCGTACGACAGCGGCGTAAACATAATCGCGCCGTATAACGAGGGAATACTTGACGACGACCGCCTCGACATAACGTGGCAGTCGGATATGTACCACGATTTCGGAGTTGACATATACAACGAAAATGACGAGCTTGTCTGCAGCACTGTTGTGCGCGGTGAGAACGAGGCTCATATAGAAGGGCTCGAGGGCGGCAAATACTTCTTGTACGTATCGGCTCTGCGCCGAGGCACGGACGTTGTAAAGGCGCAGGACTGCGTCACGTTTACGGCGAAAATTCCCGAGCCGGTTATAAGTGAAATAATCCTTGACAGGGACGAGGTATATTACTACATCTACGAAGACGAGGAAATGGGACTTCTCTATTTCTACGACGAGGAACTTGTGGACGTGGAGGAGGACGGAGAAACCGTAACGAAGAAAAAGATTATACGCAAGCAGGTTAAGGCGACGAGTGGTTACAAACGGCTTGACGCGTACCGCACAAAGCCGGAGTTCACGACCGGCGACCCGACGATAACGCAGCACAGCGTCATGTACGACGGAACTCTGGGCGGCGCGATCGTGAGCGAGGCGGCGAAGTACCTCGGTACTCCGTATGTCTGGGGCGGCACATCGCCCGACGGCTTTGACTGCTCGGGACTTGTGCAGTACGTCATGCAGTCGCTCGGCATAAGCGTTGACCGCGTAGCCGAGGAGCAGTTTAAAAACGGCGTAAGCGTGAACCGCGACGAGCTGCGGCCGGGCGACCTTGTATTCTTTGAACAGAACGGTTACATTCATCACGTGGGCATATATGCCGGGAACGGCATGATGATCCACGCTCCGCACACGGGAGATGTTGTGAGATACCAGTCGATAGACACGGATTATTACCGCAGTGAATATGCGGGCGCAAGACGCGTTTATTAAATTTCAGGGGGTACATAACATGGCAACCGAATTAAAGGCGTGTACAAATCCGCGCTACAGGCGCACAAACGCCGTCATTATCGTAATATGCGCGCTGCTGACGGTATTTTCGCTTGTGATGGCAGTGGTGAGTATAGTTCAGCAAAAGCTGCTGTTCATGGCGGCGTGGATCATAGCGATGATTTTGCTCGCGACGTATATAATCATACGCGTAAACACAATTTTTGCAACGTCGATCTCAACGGACACCGTAAACCTTTACATGAAAAACTGGTCGAACGACTTTCTTCCGTACGACTACGGCTACAAAATCAAAATCCTGAGCGAGTTTATACCGGCGAAAACAAAGACGCTCGAAATACCGATAAACGAGATACGCACCGTAATTATCGGCACGAAGAATTACATAAAGCGCAACACAAGCGGCGATACCGCGTTCGCGAAGAACATTCGCGCGCTTGAAAACAGCAGGGATTTTTACCGTAAGCGCACCATTTCGTCGATGGATATTTTCTACGTCGAAACACACGACGGTGACTGCTGTTATATGCCGATAGTGCAGTTCGGCACGAAGGAGATTATAAAAATACTTCAGGCGATGCGTTACCGCAACCCCGGTATTGTGATAAAGTCAGCCGGCAGAGCGTACAAAAGATTGATTTCGGAATAATGAAAAGCAGCCCTTGGGGCTGCTTTTTACATAATATCGAGATTGCCGTTTTCTATCATTCGTATCACGGCGGCAACCGCGTCCTTGTCGCAGCTTTCGCGCATTACACGGTCTGCCGCCGCCTTAACGCAGTCGGCGGCGTTCGCGACCGCGATACCCGTACCCGCCGCCTTGATCATGCCGAGGTCGTTTTCGTTGTCGCCGACGGCTATGACGCGTTTCGGCGGTATGCCGAGGATTTTTGCCAGTCTCAAAAGACCCGACCCCTTTTCCGCGCCCTTCGGCAAAAGCTCGTAATACCACGGGCTTGACTTCACGAACGTGTAGCTGTCCGAGAACGGCGCGTTATCGACCGTTTCACGCAGCACGGGCATATTTTCTTCCTCCGTCATAAACAGAATTTTAATCCATTCTTCCTTTATATCGCGATAACCGACAAAATTGTCGGGAAATTCTTCGAGCCGTTGGTGTTCGAGGACAACATCGTTCACCTTGCAGAAGTACACCTTGTCGGCGGTGCAGACCTCTATACCGACATCGGGGAGAGTCTCGTCTATGTACCGTGCGGCGTTTTGCGCGCCCTTGTCGAGTGACCGCGACCAGAGCGTTTCGCCGCTTTCAAAATCGTAAATCACCGCGCCGTTAAAGCATACTGCGGGCGCGTTCGGCATGATCTGCCTTATTATCGGCTTTGCGCCGAGAGGCACGCGTCCGGTCGCGAACGTGAACAGTCCGCCCTCCGATTTAAAGTATTCTATCGCGTCGTAATTCCCGCGCGACACGCGCTTGTCGGACGTTAAAAGCGTGTCGTCCAAATCGACGCATAAAAGTATATTGTCGAATTTACCCATGTTTTTTCTCCTTACAGCCGTACTTTATACGCATCATATCACATTATTACGAATAAATCCACCCAAAATCGTAAAAAACTGTTGAATAAACTGTGAAAATATGTTATAATTATAAGATACCGAACAATTACACATCAGAGACGAAAGGCGGCAGTATGCGGATTACTGAAAATATGATTAGGACAATCTGCTCACCCACGATGTACAAAAGAGGTCTGGAGTATTTCAAGGAGTGGCGGGTACACCTGAGAAAACGCGAGGAAAACTTAATAACCGCAGTCGTGGACGGCGACGAACTGTATAACGTAAACGTAAAGCTTGGCGACGGCAAGGTGACTGAATTTTTTTGCACGTGTCCTTACTATGAAACGATGAACGCCGCCTGTAAGCATATAATCGCGGCTTTAAAGCAGCGTCAGGCGGAACTTGAAGAAGGCGTCGATTTTGTCGATGAAAACGATAAGCTTGCGATGCAGCTTTGCGGCGATTACGTGGCTGCCTCGCAGGAGAAAAAGCAGCTGCACGCGAAATTTGTGTTTTATATAAGCAAAACAAAGTCGGGCGCGGATTACAGCATGTCGCTCGTCGTGGACGGTATAGAGGTACACGGCGTGGAGGAATTTCTCGAAAAGTATATAAAAAAAGAGGAATTCAAGTTTGACCGCTACAACAAATACAATCCGCGCGAGCACGAGTTCCCGCCCGCGCAGGACGAGCTTATAAAAATACTCGCGGAAACGTACGAGAGCCGCAGCGCGTCGGCGCAGATGTACATGAAGGCGGCTTACCGCGCGTCGTTCGGCTCTATGGCGGCGCAGCGTATTTTCCCGCTTTTGAACCGTCTCGACTACAGCGTCGTGTTCGACGGTATGACGCTCGGCAGGGTGCGTATAGCGGACGAAAATCCCGATATTATAATAGATATAGACGGCGGCGACGGCGAGATCACAATGTCGGTAAGCGAGCGCGGTTTCGCGCTGACACGCGGCGGAGAGTGGTTTTTGTACGAGAACACCATTTACCGCACCGACGCGGAATGGCGCGGCTACTTTATGCCGATATACCGCGCTCTCGCGTCCGAGGGCAGGACGCAGCTAAGCTTTCGCGGCGACAACTCCATACTGTTCGCCACGCACGTGCTGCCGCACCTCAGAGACAGACACGGCGTTATCGCACGCGGCATAGACGACCTCGTGATAAGCGAAAAGCCGTTTTTCGAGATATATTTCGATACGATTGAAAACGGCATAACAGCCGTCGTACTCGCGAAGTACGGCAATTTATCGGTAAAGCTGCCGTCGGACGCACCGGCGGACGGCAAAATTGTCGTGCGCGATTTTGAGAGCGAGAAGGCTGTGATGTCCTCGTTTACGGCGTTCGCGGACGATAACGGCACGCTGTCGCTTTACTCCGACAGGGATATTTACATATTCCTCTCCGACGAAATACCGCGCCTTGAAAAAATGGCAAGACTGTTTTTCTCGGACAGGTTTAAGAATCTCACGATTACGGACGACGTGCCCATACGCGCGTCGGTAAGCTACATGTCGCACATAGATCTGCTTGAGGCGGGATTTGAAAGTAACCTCTCATACGAGCAGATAAGCGGAATACTTAGCGCGGTAAAGCTGAAAAAAAGCTTTTACCGCATGTCGAACGGCAGCTTTATAGACCTTGAACACAGTAAGCAGCTCGGAACGCTCAACCTGCTCAACCAGCTTGATTTCACGTATGAGGACTTGCGCGTCGGCACAAAGACGATACCGAAATACCACGCGCTATACCTAAACTCTCTCGACAGCGTAAAGAAAAACAAGAGTTTTGTGGAGTTTATGGAGGATATGAAAAAGATAGAGCCGACCGTGCCTGAAAATCTCGAAGGCGTTATAAGAGAGTATCAGAGGGAGGGCATGAAGTGGCTGACGCAGCTTGCATATCTCGGTTTCGGCGGTATACTCGCCGACGATATGGGTCTGGGCAAAACGCTGCAGGTAATCGCGTATATTCACGGCATAAAACCTGACAAGCCCTGCCTTATAGTCGCGCCGAGTGCGCTCCTGTATAACTGGCAGAACGAGATTAACAAGTTTATCCCCGACGCAAAGCAGCTCATAATCGACGGCGTGAGGGAAGAGCGCGAAAAACGCATGAAGGAAATCGACAGCTACGAGTTTATCATAACGTCGTACCCGCTTTTGAGGCGCGACATCGCCCTTTACGCCGAGAAGGAATTTTCCTACTGCTTTATCGACGAGGCGCAGCACATAAAAAATCCGCGCACGATGAGCGCGCACAGCGTAAAAAAGATAAACGCGCGTCACAAATTTGCTCTTACGGGTACGCCGATTGAAAATTCGCTTATGGAACTGTGGTCGATATTCGACTTTATAATGCCCGGATACCTTTACAGCGCACACGAGTTCCGCGCAAAGTATGAAATGCCGCTCGTAAAGGACGGCGACAAGATGACGGCGAACACGTTCCGCGCGAGAATAAAGCCGTTTATGCTGCGGCGAATGAAACGCGACGTTTTGACGGAACTTCCCGACAAGATAGAAAACACTATTTACGCGGAACTTACGCCGGAGCAAAAGGACGTGTACTCCGCCTACCTGTCCGTCGCGAGGGAGCAGACGAGGGAACTTCTCGGAGAAGGCGGGCAGGGCAGAATGAAGATTTTGTCGCTCATTATGAGACTGAGGCAAATATGCTGTCACCCCGTGCTGTTCGACGAGAATTACAAAAAAGACAGCGCGAAACTCGATTTGCTTTTGGAACTCATATCGAACGCCCGCGGCGCGGGACACCGCGTGCTTGTGTTCTCGCAGTTTACGTCGATGCTTTCAATCATAAGCGAAAAGCTTGACGAGGAGGGGTGCGAATACTTTTACCTCGACGGTCATACGCCGTCGAAGGAGAGGAGCGAGCTTGCGCGGCGTTTTAACGGCGGCGAGCGCGATGTGTTCCTTATCTCGCTCAAGGCGGGCGGCGTGGGTCTTAACCTCACGGGCGCGGACACGGTTATACATTACGACCCTTGGTGGAACCCCGCCGTGATGGATCAGGCGTCCGACCGCGCGTACCGCATAGGTCAGACGAAGGCGGTACAGATAATGCGCCTCGCGGCAAAGGGTACGATAGAAGAAAAAATAATTCGGCTGCAGGAAAGCAAGCGAAGTCTCGCGGACGATATAGTGCGTGTAAACACCGAGACATTCGCCTCGCTCACCGATAGGGAGATACTTTCACTGTTTGAATAACGGAGGTTTACCGGCTTGAAATTCAGAGCAGTACTGAGCGATCGTTACGATTTGGAGGAAAGAAAAAAGTTTGAGATAAAGGCTTGGCACAAAACCGCGCTGTTTTTTGTAATCATCGCGGCTGTGCTTAATTTGCTTGCCGTTCTTTACGTGAACGGCGGCAAGGCGATTTTCTTCTGGGACGACGCGACCTACTGGAGCATATCGCGCCGTATAGTGTCGGGCGCGGTGGACAAGGGCGGTTTCTGGACTAATGTGTATAAATCCGTCGCAGCGGAGGACTACAACTATATAGCCGCGCTGCCGTCGGCGGCGGTGATGAAGATATTCGGCGAGTCGCGGCTCGCGTACGTGCTGGGGCTTGTAAATATGTACCTTCTGCCGTCGTACGTTATGATTTACCTGCTCGCGAAAAAGGTGAGCAAAGCTCCGAAAATCGCGCTTACCGTAACGGCTCTGCTGTTCCCGTGTACGGCGTTTCTGACGTTTATCGGCTTTGTGGACGTCGGGGCGCTTTTGATATGCCTTATCGCGTACTACGCGTACTGCCCGAAGGACGGCGCGAGGGACAATCCGTTAAGGTACGTTCTCATAGGCTTGCTGCTCGTGCTTGCCGTGCTGTGGCGGCGGTACTTCGCGTTTTTCGCGGTGTCGTTCATCGTGGCGATGGTAGCCGACAGCGCACTGTTTAAACGCAAATGGTACGCTCCGGTTATCACGGCTCTTACGGTCTGCGCCGTGCTGGGGCTGTGCTTTACGGACTTTGTGTTCTACAAGCTTATGGCTGACTACGGCAGTCTGTACGCGGGCTACAAATTCCCCGCGATGACCGATTTTAAACTTATAACGAGATATTTCGGTCTGCTGCTTGTAATAACGCTTGCCGTAAGTTCCGTCGCGGCGCATGTGAAGAAAAAGGAAACGCGGACGGTCTTTATGTGGCTGCAGATAATCGTGTGTCTTGTGATGTTCATTTCGACCCAGACGCACGGACAGCAGCATCTTCTTCTGTATCTGCCGTCGCTAATAATGATTACGCTAATAATGATACGGCACATAACGAAGGAATGGATGCTCGTGGGACTTGGCGCACTCGCGCTGCTGCACTCGGTATTCGTGTATATACCGCGTCCGCAGCCGCATAATATACAGGAGATAGAGGGTCTCGCAGTCATACCGACATTTTCGATGATACCCGAACGGCGCACCGACACGGACGAGATACTCGCGCTCAAACAAAAGCTTGACCAAACCGTGCACGAGGGCGACACTCTCGGCGTACTCGCGTCGTCGTTCACGCTGAACGAGGATATTTTAAAGAATGTCGAGCCGTCGCTCGGTATAGACGAGACGCGTAAAAACTATATCGTGTCGCTCCCGCAGGTCGACTCGCGCGACAGGGATTTAAGCCCGCTGTATACCGTAAATTACGTGCTTGCCGCATATCCCGCACAGACGCACCTCGCGGCGGGAAGTCAGACGGTCGTGGAGGAGGCGGTGCGCAGCTTCGAGGTGTACGCCGACATAGCGACCGCGTACGAGGAGGTGCCGGAGTGCGAAACGGTCATAGACGGCGTGACGGTAAAGCTCTATCACCGCGTGCGGAACGAGGAACCGAGCGATATAGCCGACTTTGAAAGCAGACTGTACGGCGCGAATTAACATATTGTTTACAATTTATACGTTGACGCGAAACGCGTCGGGGGATATAATTCAGTATTATAGCGATAGAGAGGTGTTATGGTTGAGAACGTGTATGTATTGCGGCAGAGAACTCGCGAAGGGCGAAAAGTGTACGTGTCCGCAAAGCGTCATGCGGCGCGGCGGAAATGCGCAGAATTCGTCCGAGACGGGCAAAAGCAGCGCAAACAATAGTCAAAACACACAAAACACACAGTATACGCAAAATCAAGGCACGTCGTACAAAACAGGCTACGCAGGAAAGGACAGTCCGTTTGAACGCGCGCGCGACAGATACAAAGCGAAACGCGCCGCGAGGGGCGCAAAGCCGCACGGCGGAGTGTGGCGCGACGTACTTTCGGCAGTCGTTTCACCCGTGGAGGCGGTAACAAATCCGCCGAATTTCGGCAAGGCGGCGATGCTCATAATCGCGGCGGTCATGGGCGCGTTTTTGTGGCTCGGAGCGTACTTTGTGCTGCGGGGCGGCGGCGTCGGCCCGTTTAAACTCGCGGCGGCGATGATGGGTTTCGGCGGCGGATACCCGCTGATTGCGGAAATAGGATTGACGCTCCTGTCGGGTGCGGTCGCGGGTGTTATCATGTTCTTCCTGTACACCGGCATATTCTGTTTTATAAGCAGATTTGTGGTGCGTGTCCGTATACCTTACTGGCAATTCTGCGTAAGGCTTGTTATCGCGTGGCTGCCGTTCACGGCGATATGTATCATAGGCGCGCTTTTGAGCCTTCTGTCACCGCTTACGCTCGCCGCGCTTATACTGTGCGGCGCGGCGGTTACGGCTGCGCTCACGTACGTGGCGCTCAAAACGGAATGGTACTCCGTGCCGCCGTCAAAGACGCTGCTGTCCATGCTGCTCGGTTACTTTTTGTTCCTGAGCATCATGCTAAGGCTAATACTGACTATACACTGAAAGGAAATGATATAAATGAAAGAAACAAAAACGACAAACGCTCCCGCGGCGATAGGACCTTACTCGCAGGCGATAACGGTCGGCAATCTGCTGTTCACGTCGGGGCAAATCCCTATAAACCCCGCGACGGGCGAAATACCCGAGGGCGTCGAGGCGCAGGCGGAGCAGGCTCTCACGAACGTGAAAAATCTTATCGAGGCAGCCGGCGGCAGCATAGACAATGTTGTAAAGACCGTTGTGTTTATAAAGGACATGAACGATTTCGCGAAGATAAACGAAATTTACGCGAAATACTTTACCGAGCCGTACCCCGCGCGCTCATGCGTGGAGGTTGCGCGTCTGCCGAAGGACGTGCTGCTCGAAGTGGAAACGGTAGTCGAACTGTAAAATACGGGGACACTAAAATGGGGACACTAAAATTTTAGTGTCCCCATTATTTATGGTAGCTTTCGTTATTGTTTATTTTAAACGCTCTGTAAATCTGTTCCGCAAGCACGACGCGCATAAGCTGGTGGGGGAGCGTGACGCGTCCGAAACTCAGACGCATGTTCGCTCTTTTCTTAACCTCATCGCTCAGCCCGAGCGAGCCGCCTATAATAAACGCGATACCGCTCGACGTCATGGAAATGTCCGCGATTTTTGCGGCGATTTCCTCCGACGACATCTCCGTACCCTCTATGCACAGCGCGATAACGTATTCGCTGCCGAGCTTTGCGAGGATTTTTTCGCCCTCTTTTTTCTTTATGGTCTCGATTTCCTTTTCGGACGCTTTTTCGGGAATTTTCTCGTCCGCTACCTCCGTGACCGTCACCTTCGCGAACCGCGAGAGCCGTTTTATGTATTCGTCAACGGCTGCGGTGAAGAATTTTTCCCTGACTTTTCCGACGCATATAATATTTATGTTCATATTTGCTCCTTACAGCGCGGTCGGCTTGTACCTGTCCGCGACTTTGAGCGTCACGTCGTTTCCCACGTCAACGCCCGCGTCGGTGAGCAGGTTGTACGTTTCGAGCATCGCGATTTCGGGGCGGTTGTTCTCCTTGCTCAAATGTCCGAGCGCGATATGCTCCGTGCCGTTTTGCACAAGGAACAGCGCCGCCTTTGATGCAGCCTCGTTCGACAGATGCCCCTTGTCGCCCATGATACGCCGCTTTACCGGGTACGGGTACGAGCCGTAACGCAGCATCCGCACGTCGTGGTTTGATTCGAGAATGACCTTTTTACTGCCCGCTATGCGGCTCAAAATCTCATCCGTCATTACGCCTATATCGGTCGCGAGCGCGTATCGCTCGCCGCCGAGTTCAAATGTAAAACCCACGGGCTGCTGCGCGTCGTGGGGAATAGCGAACGGCGTAACCGCTATCGTGCCGACCTCGGTCGTCACGCCCTCGTTTACGAACCGTATATTTTTATCGTCGATCCTGCCTATATCCATACCGGCATGAGTGCCGATCGTCGCGTACACGGGAAGGTTGTAGCGTCTCGACACGACGCCCGCACCCTTCGTGTGGTCGGAGTGCTCGTGCGTTATCAAAAGCGCGTCGAGACTTTCCGGCGCGACGCCGATAAGGCGCAGCGACTCTTTAAGCCCCGCCCCCGACATTCCGCAGTCTATAAGTATGTTCGTTTCGCCGTCGGATATGAACGTCGCGTTGCCCGACGAGCCGCTTATAAGTGAAACAAATCTGTTCATCGTCTACCCTTAATCGTTTTAATAAATATCGTCCACTACCGTGACGCGCCGAATATCGCCGCCGAGCGCGGCAAACTTTTCCTCGAAACTCTCATAGCCTCGGTCAATGTGGTATATATCGGTAATTTCCGTCGTGCCGTCAGCCATAAGACCCGCGATAATCATCGCCGCGCCGGCACGGAGGTCGGTCGCTTTGACGTGCGCGCCGAGCAGGCGGTCAACGCCGTCCACAATCGCAAGCTTACCCTCGACGCGTATGTTCGCGCCCATGCGTTTAAGCTCGTTCACGTATCTGAAACGGTTATCCCAAACACCCTCTCTCGCGGTGCTTGTCCCGCTTATCGTCGTAAGAAAAGCCACAAGCTGGGGCTGCATATCGGTCGGGAAACCGGGGTAGGGCAGCGCGATAAAGTTTATACGACGCAGTTTTTTGTTCTCGTCGACCCACACGCGCACGCTGTCCGTGCCGTCCTCGACGTTTACGCCCGCCTCGATAAGCTTTGCGCTGATTACTTCAAGGTGACGGGGTATGACGTTTTTAACGGTAACGTCGCCGCGTGTCGCGGCAGCGGCAATCATAAACGTACCCGCCTCTATCTGGTCGGGAATAATCGCGTACGTGCCGCCGTGCAGATCCTTAACGCCGCGTATACGTATCGTGTCCGTACCCGCGCCGCGTATGTTCGCACCCATGTTGTTTAAGAAGTTCGCCAAATCAACTATGTGCGGCTCTTTCGCGGCGTTCTCGATAATCGTAAGACCGTCAGCCGTCGCCGACGCGAGCATGGCGTTTACCGTCGCTCCTACGGAAACGACGTCAAAGAAAATATGTCCGCCGCGTATGGCGTCAGCCGAGGCGCTCACAAAGCCGCGTGATGTATCGACGTCCGCGCCGAGAACCTCAAAGCTTTTTATGTGCTGGTCTATCGGTCTCGTGCCGAAATCGCAGCCGCCGGGAGGGTCTACTTTAAATTTCGCAAAACGCCCCAAAAGCGCGCCCATGAGGTAACTCGAACCCCTCATTTTACGCGTCAGATCCCTCATCGGCTCATAAGAATTTACATTTGTGCAGTCGATTTCGACGGTGTTTCTGTCAATCATGTTAACGTCGGCGCCGAGACGCGACAGTATAGTTAAAAACAGCTTTACATCTTTTATATCGGGCAGATTTTCGATCCGGCAAACGTCCTTGACGAGTATGCACGCCGGAAGAATGGCTACGGCGGCGTTTTTCGCGCCGCTCACGGTCACTTCGCCGTGCAGCCTGTTACCGCCCTTTATCAAGAGTTTCTCCAAATGTGACACCCCTTTGGTTACGTGTAAAAATCCATACATATTTATTCTATCACAAAAAAAGGTAAATTGCAATTTTTTTGAGAAATTTCTGCCAAAAAAATTGTAAACGCCCCGACAGAAAAAAACAGCCTGCCCTTTGGCAAGCTGCCGCTGTTTCATAAGTTAAGCGCGTTCTACCTTTCCGCTGCGAAGGCAATGTGTGCATACGTGTAAAGATTTCGGAGTTCCGTTTACGATAGCCTTTACCTTCCGAACATTCGGTTTCCAGGTTCTGTTTGAACGTCTGTGCGAGTGGCTGACCTTTATACCGAAGGTTACGCCCTTGCCGCAAACATCGCATTTTGCCATTTTCTTACACCTCCTGAATAGCATTTCAAAACATCAAGCAGTATTTTAACACAGTTTCTTTAATAATGCAAGAGTTTTTTTGAACTTTTTTGAGAATTCGCGAAAATAATTGCGGAAAGCGGTATCAGCCCCTCTTAATTTTTACGGGCGACCGCAAGGGTCGCCCCTACACTCGTTGTGTGCCGTAGGGGCTGGCGTTTTGTTACGGCGTTTGTTGCTACGCAACACGCCTACAACACTAGCGTGTTGTTCACCTCGACAGCCCGCGGACAATTTATAAATTGTGTGCCGTAGGGGCGACCCTTGCGGTCGCCCGCATCGCCTTATAACATTCCAATGAAACAAAAAAGTAACAATAAAGTAAACGCCGTGATACCATAGGACGGGAATAATATGTTAAAATACATATATCCAAGTTTTAAGGAGGTAAATAACAATGGAAAATCTTACATCGGAAGAGTTTGGCTTAGTTGCTCTCTTTGCCGCTATAGGAATTACGGGAATGCTGTTGATTATTCTTGCATGGTATGTGATTCAGGTAATCGCAAACTGGAAGATATTCAATAAAATGGGTGAACCCGGCTGGAAGGCGATAATTCCGTTCTACAATTCGTACATCTTATACAAGAAAACATGGGAAACGAAGGTCTTCTGGATTGCGCTTGTAGTAGGATTTATTGCCGGCATGTTCCAGTCGCTTTCCGAAAGAAGGACGGATCAGGCTGTCATATTCGCATCGATCTCACTGGTATTCTTTATTGCGGCAGCCGTAATCAATATTATCGAGTACAGCAAGCTTTCAAAGTCGTTCGGACACGGCGCGGGCTTTACCGTAGGTCTTGTGTTCTTAAACCCGATATTCATGCTTATTCTCGGTTTCGGATCGTCGCAGTACATAGGCAACACAACGGAAATGGCCGACAAACAGGCTTAACAAAAACCGAACGGAGGGCATACGCCCTCTGTTTTTTTGCGCTCATTTTGCAAAAGTTACGAAAACTTACTTATTTATTATTGAAAAATCAGGAATAATAATGTATAATATAAACGGAGATATATGCAGCGGGCAATATCTTCGTACAAAACAGACACGAAAGGCGGAAACGCACATGCCAAACGACGAGTATAAAATTCCATTGAACAAAATCATAGAGGAGTTTGACCTTGAAAAAATTTACGAGCCGGCGAACATCGAGGAAATATTTATTTCGCACTCCGACATAACGAGACCGGGACTGCAGATTGCCGGCTTTTTCGACTATTTTGACTCCAATCGTATTCAAATAATGGGAAAGGTCGAGTTTACATACCTTGAGAACTTTTCCGTTGACGAACGCTCGCAAAAGATAGAAAAACTGTTTGCGCAGCATATCCCCGCGCTTATAATCGCACGAGGAATGCAGATTTTCCCCGAGATGATGGAACTCGCGGAAAAGCACAGCATACCGCTTTTGAGAACGGAAAGCGGGACGAGTGCGTTTATGAGCGCACTTATCGAGTACCTTAACCGTCAGCTTGCGCCGAGACTTACGCGCCACGGCGTGCTCGTCGAGGTTTACGGCGAGGGTATACTCATCATGGGCGAGAGCGGCGTCGGAAAGAGCGAGACGGCTATCGAACTTGTAAAGCGCGGACACCGCCTTGTCGCGGATGACGCGGTGGAGGTAAAGCGCGTCAGCGATAACACGCTTATAGGCAGCGCGCCCGAAATTATCAGGCATTTCGTGGAGCTGCGCGGAATAGGTATTATAGATGTAAAAGAAATATTCGGTATAGGCTCGGTAAAGGGCGAGGAAAACATCGACATGATCATCCACCTCGAACCGTGGGAGGACGGCAAGCAGTACGACCGTCTCGGCATGGTTGACGAGTTTACGAATATTATGGGCATAAACGTGCCGTCGCTTACGATACCGGTAAAGCTTGGACGTAATCTCGCGGTTATCGTAGAGGTCGCGGCGATGAACAACAGACAGAAACGCATGGGCTACAATGCCGCAGTGGAACTTAACAAGCGGCTCATGGAGCATATGGAGAGCCAGTTGAGTTTGTAAGTGGAACAACCATAAGGCTCCCCTACTAGGGGAGTTGTCACACGTAGTGTGACTGAGGGGTTTTGCGAAAAACCAAACCCCTCCGACGCCTTCGGCGCCACCTCCCCTAGTAGGGGAGGCATACAGATATGGTTGCGACATTACAGAAAAAGAGGAAATAATAAACAATGAAAATACTGGTAGACACGCACACGCACACGTTAAAGAGTGCGCACGCGTACTCGACAATTCAGGAAAACGCGCGCCGCGCCGCCGAGGTCGGCATGCAGGCAATCGCGGTGACGGATCACGCGCCGTCTATACCCGACAGCCCGCATGTGTGGAATTTCGTTAATCTTAAAGCGATACCCCGCGATATGTACGGCGTAAAAATACTGTACGGCGCGGAGGTCAACATTCTCGACCTCGAAGGCAACATAGATCTCGACGAGGACATTTTGAAGAAACTCGACGTTGTGAACGCGAGCATACATAAGGAGTGCTACAGGGATTACGGCGCGAAGGACAACACGAGCGCGTACCTCGCAGTCGTGAACAATCCGCTCATAGACGTTATATGCCACAGCGGCTACGCGGATATACCGTATGACTACGACCTTATAACAGACCTCGCGAAGAAAAATCACAAGCTTATGGAGATAAACAACCACTCCTTCTACGTGCGCAGACCAAGCATAAAAAACTGTAAGACTATCGCGCGTCTTTGCAAGGAGAAGGGCGTGGGAATAGTAGTGTCGTCGGACGCGCACATATCATTCGACATAGGCGAGTACGAGCCGTCGCTGGAACTTTTGCGCGAGGTCGACTTCCCCGAAAAGCTCGTGATGAACAGAGATTTAAAATCCTTTGAGGAATTTATGGAAAACAAGGGCAAGAAATTATATTCGTGGAGTTACTGACCGCGAAAATGTGTACGGAGGCTGATATGTTAGACAAGGTAAGACTTTCGTCCGCAGCGGACGATGTTCGTTACGACGAGCCGATGAGCGCACACACGACCTTCCGCATAGGCGGAACGGCTGACGCGTTCGTGAGCGCGGCGAACGCTTTGGAAATAGGCAAGGTAATACATTTTTGCAAGGATACCGACACGCCGTACGTGATAATCGGAAACGGCTCTAATTTGCTTGTCGGCGACGGCGGCATACGCGGCGTTGTCATACACATAGGCAAGGCTATGTCGAAGTGCCGCATAGACGGCACGGAGGTGACAGCCGACGCGGGTATACTGATGTCCGCGCTCGCGCATAATATTTTAGAGGCGCGTCTTACCGGCTTTGAGTTTGCGGCGGGTATACCGGGAACGCTCGGCGGCGGAATATTCATGAACGCCGGCGCTTACGGCGGCGAACTTAAAGATATAATAGAGACGGTGACGTTTATCGCTCCCGACGGGCTTATAAAGACGGAAACGGCGGATAATCTGGGGTTTGGGTACAGGACAAGCGTTTTCACCGAGGGCGGCTACACGATTTTGTCGTGTAAAATGCGCCTTGAAGAAGGCGATTACGACGAGATAAAGGAGCGTATGGCAGAACTCAGCCGCCGACGCGCCGAAAAGCAGCCGCTTACACAGCCGTCGGCGGGCAGCACGTTTAAGCGCCCAGAGGGGTATTTCGCCGGCAAGCTTATACAGGACGCGGGTCTTATGGGCTGCAAGATAGGCGGCGCGATGGTCAGCGACAAGCACGCGGGTTTTGTCGTGAACGACGGCACAGCGACGGCGAAGGATGTAATGGCGCTGATTAAATATATTCAAAAGGCGGTAAACGATAAATTCGGCGTAATGCTGGAGCCGGAGGTCAGATTTATAGGAGAGACGTAATATGCAGTACACAATCGTAACCGGAATGTCGGGCAGCGGAAAAACAAAGGTAATACGTTATTTGGAGGACATGGGGTACTTCTGTATCGACAACATGCCCCCCGTTCTCATACCCAAATTTTCCGAAATGCTCTCGGCTGTGAACGGTAATTTCAACAACGTCGCGCTCGTAATAGACATACGCGTCGGCAATATGATAAACGAGCTGTTAAAGCAGATAGACGAGCTTAAAAAGAAGGGCTACGACTGCACGCTTTTGTACCTTGACGCGAGCGACGAAACGCTCGTAAAGCGGTACAAGGAGACGCGCCGCTCGCACCCGCTCGAAGGCGAGGGCGGACTGCTGGAGGCTATACGCACCGAGCGCGGTATGCTGTCCGCGCTGTTTAACGACGCGGATTACGTAATAGACACGTCGGATTTGACGGCTGCGCAGCTTTTGTCGAAATTAAAGGAAATTTACGCCCCCGCGTCAACGGGTCAGAGCCTTAAAATAAACGTCATGGCGTTCGGCTACAAGTACGGCATGCCGCTTGACGCAGACCTTGTTTTTGACGTGCGCTGTTTCCCGAACCCGTTTTACATCGACGAACTTAAACGCCTTACCGGTAACGACAAAGCCGTTCAGGACTACGTTATGTCGTTCCCGACAGCTGTCGAATTTATGAAAAAACTTGAGGACTTAATGTCGTTTATGATACCTCTCTACATCGAAGAGGGTAAAATATCGCTCACGATAGCCATAGGCTGCACGGGCGGCAAGCACAGGAGCGTTACAATGACGAACAAACTGGCTGACTATTTGAAGTCGGAAAATTACGACGTAAACGTTTCGTACAGGGATTTGGGCAAGGAGTAAGGAGCGGAGCGGAATGTTATCTGATATTCGCGTTGCGGCAATCGGCGGCGGCACGGGGCTGTCCACCATGCTTAAAGGCTTAAAATTACATACTCACAACATAACGGCGGTCGTGACCGTCGCGGACGACGGCGGCTCGTCGGGGGTACTTCGGAGCGACCTCGGCATGGCTGCGCCCGGCGATATAAGGAACTGCGTGAACGCGCTCGCGGAGGTCGATCCCGTAATGGGCGAACTTTTGAATTTCCGTTTTAAGGACGGAAGTCTTAAAGGTCACAGTCTCGGAAATCTCTTTCTCGCAGCGCTTAACGAAACGTCGTCAAGCTTTGACGAAGCGGTAAAGAAATTCAGCCGTCTCGCGGGCGTTGTCGGAACGGTGTACCCCGTGACGAACGAGGCGGTGACGCTCAGCGCGCTTTTGAAGGACGGCACGGTCATAGAGGGCGAGAGCAACATAGGACACCGTCGGGGCGGACAGTCGTCGCCGATAGACAGAGTGACGCTTACGCCCACTCTTCCGAAACCGGTCGAGGGCGTGATACGCGCTATAGAACGCGCGGATATAATAGTAATGGGACCCGGCAGCCTTTACACAAGCATAATACCGAATTTGCTCGTTGACGGCGTCGTTGACGCGATAAAGGCGAGCAAAGCCGTTAAAATATACGTATGCAACATAATGACTCAGGGCGGCGAAACGGAGGGTTACACCGCGTCGGAGCATCTGAAGGCGATTGAAAGGCACTCGTACGAGGGTATAGCGGACGCGGTGATAGCGAACAACGCGCCTGTGCCGGAGAGTCTTTTGGAGCTATACGCGGAGGAACACGCGTCGGCTGTGACGGTGGACGAGGATGAGCTTGTTAAGCGTGCGGCGCTTGTGCAGGGTAATATGCTGCTCGTAAAGGACGGCAAGGTGCGCCACAATTTCAGCCGTCTTGCGCGAACGATTATGAGGATAGGCTCGGAATTGTAAAATATACCGAAAGGGATGTGGATATGTCTTTTTCATCGGATGTAAAGGAAAGACTGTGCCGCGCGGAATTTGTATGCCCGAAGTGCCGCCTGTACGAGACGGCGGGCGCGCTTGCGTTCGGCGGTAAAATAAGCGACACGGAAATCAAATTCACGACGGAGTGCGGCGCGGCTGTGGAACGCGTCAAAAAGGATATAGCGGACGAATTCGGCATAAACGTCCGCACGGAACGCGGTACGCGCTCGTATCGCATAACGGTGGACGATATTTACAGCGTAGAAAACATAAAAGGCGGTATATCGCCGGCGGGCGGTGTACCGTTTTCGTGTTGCAGGGCGGCGTACGCGCGCGGCGCGTTTCTCGGCGGCGGGTCGGTGACAGACCCGAATAAAAGCTACCACATCGAATTTGACACACGCGACAAAAACGGCGCGCTGCTCCTGCAAAGGCTCGCGGCCGAGGACGGGTTTGACGTTAAAATAACGGAGCGTAAGGGCGTTTACGTGCTTTACATGAAGGGCGGCGAAAAAATCGCCGACCTCTTGGGTTACATGGGCGCGGCAACGGGCGCGTTTGAGATGTACTCGGTGCAGATAGAGCGCGACATGCGCAATAGCGTCAACCGCCGCGTCAACTGCGAGACGGCGAATACCGATAAGTCCGCGCAGGCGTCGTCAAAGCACCTCACGGCAATCAAGAAGATACGCCGCGCCGGCAAGTGGGACAAGCTGCCCGACGTTTTGAAGGAAATAGGACGGCTGCGCGAGGAGTACCCCGAGGACAGTCTGAAGGAACTCGGAGAAAAAACAAACCCGCCGATTGGTAAGTCGGGGGTAAATCATAGATTAAACAGAATTTTAATAATAGCCGAAACCCTGTAGGGGCGGATATTATCCGTCCGCATTTGCGGCACACCGCCGTAGGGGTGACCCTCGCGGTCGCCCGTTAGCCTCCCTTGTTAAAGGGAGGGGGACCGCCGAAGGCGGTGGAGGGATTCATTATAAAAATTAGGAAAAGGAATCCCCCAGTCACACTACGTGTGACAGCCCCCTTTGACAAGGGGGCCTATATGTCGGTCGCTTTTATATATTTTACCCGAAAAAGGAGGAACAACCATGCAATTCTGTCATTTACACACGCACACCGAATACAGCTTACTTGACGGCGAGGCGAGCATAAAAAAGCTGATTGCACGCGTCAAGGAACTTGGCATGACCTCCTGCGCGATAACCGACCACGGCTCGATGTACGGCGTGGTAGACTTTTACCGCGAAGCGCAGGCGCAGGGTATACACCCCGTGATAGGCTGCGAGGTATATGTCGCGCCGAGAAAGCACACCGACAAGGTTTACGACATTGACAACAAAAACAGCCACCTCATACTTTTAGCGGAGAACCAAACGGGCTATCAAAACCTCATAAAGCTTGTGTCAACGGCGTATATAGACGGTTTTTACTACAAGCCGAGAATTGACTTTGAACTCCTTACGGCGCATCACGAGGGGCTTATTGCGCTCAGTGCCTGCGTTGCGGGCGAAGTGCCGAAGGCTCTTTTGCGCGGCGACTACGACGGCGCGAAGGAAACCGCGCTGCGCTACCTCGGCGTAATGGGCGAGGGCAACTATTTCCTCGAAATACAGGATCACGGTCTCGCGGAGGAAAAGCGCATAATCCCCGACATGATGAGACTGTCGAAGGAAACGGGTATCGGTCTCGCCGCGACGAACGACATACACTACCTCACAAAAAACGACGCGAAGTACCAGGACATTCTGATGTGCATACAGATGGAAAAAAAGGTGCAGGATCCCGACCGCATGAAGTTTGAAACGGAGGAATTTTATATAAAGTCGCCGGAGCAGATGGCGGAGCTGTTCGATTACGCGCCCGAGGCGATAGAAAACACACAGAAAATCGCCGACAGGTGTCACGTTGATTTTGACTTTAACACGCGCCACCTCCCCGCGTACGACGTACCGGACGGCAAGGACGCGTATGATTACCTCCGCGAGCTTTGCGAGACGGGTCTTGAAAAACGCTACGATCCCGTCACGGACGAGCTTAAAGACCGCCTTAACTACGAGCTCGGTGTTATAAGCAGCATGGGCTTTGTGGACTACTTCCTCATAGTGTGGGATTTTATAAATTTCGCGAAAAACAACGGCGTAATGGTAGGCCCCGGACGCGGCAGCGCGGTCGGCAGCCTTGTGTCGTACTGTCTCGGCATAACGAACGTAGACCCGATAAGGTACTCGCTTATCTTCGAGCGTTTCCTAAATCCGGAGCGTGTGAGTATGCCGGATATAGACATAGACTTCGCGCCTGACGGACGGCAGAAAATCATAGAGTACGTCGTGCAGAAGTACGGCGAAGGACAGGTCGCGCAGATAGTGACGTTCGGCACAATGAAGGCAAAGCTCGCGATACGCGACGTGGGACGCGCCCTCGACATACCGTACGCCGAGGTTGACAAGGTGGCAAAGCTTGTGCCGTTCGACCTCAAAATGACGATACGTAAGGCGCTCGACATATCGACAGAGCTTAACGCGCTCTACGAGAACGACCCGAAAATAAAAGAACTGCTCGACTCGTCAATGGCTCTCGAAGGACTGCCGCGCCACGCGTCAACGCACGCGGCGGGAGTGGTTATTACGAGCGAGCCGCTCGTTAATTACGTGCCGCTCCAGCTTAACGCCGACAATTTCATACAGACGCAGTTCCCGAAGGACACGGTCGAAAGTCTCGGACTACTCAAAATGGACTTTCTTGGACTTCGCAATCTGACGGTAATCGAAAACGCCGTGAAAATCATAAAGAAAACGCGCGGTGTTGACATTGACATAGACAATATAGACTTCAACATAAAAGAGGTGTACGACCTCATATCGTCGGGCAACACCGACGGCGTGTTCCAGCTTGAAAGCGCGGGTATGCAGTCGTTCATGCAGGAAATGCGCCCGACGTGCTTTGAGGACGTCACGGCTGGCATATCGTTGTACCGCCCGGGTCCCATGGAGCAGATACCGCGCTATATCAGCAACAAGGCGCACCCCGAAAAAATCACGTACAAGCACCCGCTGCTCGAAGGCATATTAAACAGCACGTACGGTTGTATGCTCTATCAGGAGCAGATACTCCAGATAGTGCGCACGCTCGCGGGCTACTCGCTCGGCAGGGCGGACATAATGCGCCGCGCGATAAGCAAGAAAAAAGAAGAGCAGATGAAGATTGAGCGTAAAAACTTCATCTACGGCAGCGACGACGGCGAAATACCGGGCTGTATCAAAAACGGCATAGACGAAGCGACCGCGACGGCTATATTCGACGAGATGAGCGATTTCGCGAATTACGGCTTTAATAAGTCCCACGCGGCGGCATACGCCGTTGTGGCGTACCAGACGGCGTACCTCAAAAAATTCTATCCCGTCGAGTTTATGGCTGCGCTCATTTCGAGCATAGACGACATCGACAAAATAAACCACTATATACAAAACTGCGCCGACATGGGCATAGACCGTCTGCCGCCCGACGTAAACAAGTCCGAGGATACGTTTACGGTCGAGAACGGCTCGATACGTTTCGGACTGTCGGCGGTGAAGAACGTCGGACGCGCAATGATCGTGAGCCTTGTGAACGAGCGTAAGCGCGGCGGCGAATTTAAGAGCTTTTCCGATTTTATAGAGCGTATGGCGGGCGGCGATATGAACAAGCGCGCACTCGAAGGCCTTATAAACTGCGGAGCGTTCGACTCTATGGGCATTAAGAGGTCGCAGCTGCTCGCTGTTTACGAAAGCGCGCTGGAGGGTACGGCTAAGGCAGCGCGTGACAACATAGCCGGTCAGGTGTCGCTGTTCGACGACATTGACGACGCGGACGCGGAAATGGAGTTCCCCGACATAGAGGAGCTTGACAAAAAGACGCTCCTAAAACTCGAAAAACAGTCCACGGGAATGTATTTTTCGGGTCACCCGATGGAGGAGTACGCCGACAGGATAAAAAAACTCACGCGCTACACCATAGGCGACGTTTTATCGAGCGTTCACCGCGACGAGGACGGCAACTACCGCGCCGCCGAGGGCGGAATAAAGGACGACGAGATGATAGTTATATGCGCCGCCGTAGCGTCGAGGAAAAACAAGACGACACGCAGCGCGAACGCGCAGATGGCGTTTCTGACGCTGGAGGACATATACGGCTCGGTAGAGTGTATCGTGTTCCCGAAGGTGCTTGCCGAGTATTCGCCCATTCTCACCGAGGACAACCTTATAGCGGTGACGGCGCGGCTCAGCATACGCGAGGACGAAGAGCCGAAACTTCTGATGCAGTCGGCTATGCCGATAGAGGAAGCGCTCGCGAGTAAAATCGAACCCAAGCGTCTCTATATACAGCTCGACACGCGCAGCGAGGAAAATCTCGCGGCTGTGTCCGAGGCTCTCGCGCCGTACGGCGGCGATATGGAGGTGCGGCTGTTCTTCCGTGACACGAAACAAATCACGCGCGCGCCGCGCAGACTGTACTTTAACGGCACGGCGGGAGCGGTCGAGGATTTGAAATCCGTTTTCGGCGAGGACAACGTGAAAATAAAATAAATCGGTAAAACTAACCAAAAATATCCCTCTGCCAATAATTTAACGCTTTAGGACTTGCAAAATACGAGAAAATATAGTATTATATATAGAGTATATTCGAGATTGGACGGGGAGAGATGAGTATGGACGACTATATTGTTATAAAGGCGCTCGAAAACGGCGTCAACATTATAGGGCTGACGAGAGGTAAGGACACGAAGTTTCACCATACCGAAAAGCTTGACAAGGGCGAGGTCTACGTGGCGCAGTTCACGGAGGTAACGTCGGCGATCAAGATTAACGGCAAGGCGGAGATATACACCAAACACGGCAAAGTGATGTCGGACGAGAGGTAAACTTTTCCTTCGCGGGAGGATTTTAAAATGTGGACTGTAATTTATGTATCACAGTCGCCGGAAACGGCGAAAAAACTTGCGGACGCTCTGGACAAGAACGGCATAGTTTCAAAAATAAGACAGTCGGGCGGCGACGGAGAAAACAAGGGCTGCTGCGAGGTGCTTGTGCCGGATACCGAACTGGAGGCGGCGCAGGACTTGATTATTGAAAACGATTTATTTTAAATACGGTGGGAGGACTCAGGATGGAACACAGAAATATAAGAACAATAGGCGTGCTTACTTCGGGCGGCGACGCTCCCGGCATGAACGCGGCGATACGCGCCGTTGTAAGAGTGGGCTCGTATTACGGACTTCGGGTATTCGGCGTAAAGCGCGGATATAACGGACTTATAAAGGGCGACCTCGTGGAGATGAACGCGAGGAGTGTTTCCGAAACGCTCCAAAGGGGCGGTACGATACTGCAAACGGCACGCTGCCTTGAATTTAAGGAAGAAGAGGGCGTTAAGAAGGCTGTCGAGATAGCGAAGGTATTCGGACTTGACGGACTTATCGTAATAGGCGGCGACGGCTCGTTCCGCGGCGCACGAGATTTGTGCCGCCATGGTCTGCCGACAATAGCCATGCCCGGCACGATAGACAACGACATAAGCTGCAGCGAGTACACCGTCGGCTATGACACGTGCCTTAACACCGTTAAGGACGCGGTGGACAAGATAAGAGACACCGCGCAGAGCCACGAGCGCTGCTCGATTATCGAGGTAATGGGACGAGCCGCGGGCTATATCGCAATTCAGGCGGGTATAGCGTGCGGCGCGGAGGTAATCCTTGTGCCGGAGAAGAAATGGAGTTTTGACGAGGACGTGCTGCGCCCCATTCTCGAAGGCAAGTCGAGAGGAAGAAAGCACTCGATCATCATCGTTGCCGAGGGTATAGGCGGCGTTATCGAAATGGCGAAGGAAATCGAGGAAAAGACCGGTATCGAGTCGAGAGCGACGATTTTGGGTCACGTACAGCGCGGCGGCAGCCCGACGGTGCGCGACAGAGTTGTCGCGAGTGAAATGGGCGGTATGGCGGTCGAGTTGTTGCTGCAGGGCAAGCAAAACAGAATTGTCTGCATGAGAGACCACATCATCACCGACGTTGACATCGAGGAGGGTCTCAATATGACGAAGGAACTTCCGCAGCAGCTTGTGGATCTCGCGAAAAAGCTGAGTGTGTGAATATATTTAAAGGTGTTGTTTCTGCGGCACCTTTTTGTATTATACAAGAAAGGGAGGGTATATAAATTATGAGAAAGACAAAGATAATCTGCACGATGGGACCCGCGACGGAGAGCGAGGACGTACTCCGCGACCTTATGATAGCGGGTATGGACGTGGCGAGAATTAACTTTTCCCACGGCACGCACGAGGAAGCGCTCAAAAAGATGAACAGCATAAAAAAGGTACGCGAGGAACTTGATATGCCCGTCGCGATACTGCTCGACACAAAAGGCCCCGAGGTTCGCATAAAGGACTTTAAGGACGGCAAGGTGGAACTTAAAGAGGGTCAGAAATTCACGCTTTGCACCGACGACGTGGAGGGCGACGAAACGCAGGTGTCGATTACATACGCAGACCTCCCCAAAGACGTTAAGGCGGGCAACAGAATACTCATAGACGACGGACTTATCGAAATGGAGGTTTTAAGCGTAAACTCCGACCGCATAATCTGTCAGGTTAAAAACGGCGGAATAATTTCGAACAAAAAGGGAGTGAATATCCCGAACGTGTCGCTTTCGATGCCGTACATGAGCCAGAAGGACATCGACGATATAATTTTCGGCATAGAGCAGGACGTTGACTTTATCGCCGCGTCGTTTGTGAGAACGGCGGACGACGTTAAGGAGATAAAGAACCTTCTCCAGCAGCGCGGCGGCAGCGACATAAAGGTAATCGCGAAAATCGAGAACGCCGAGGGCGTTGAAAACATCGACGCGATCCTCCACGAGTCGCACGGCATAATGGTTGCGCGCGGCGACATGGGCGTTGAGATAGATATGCAGGATTTGCCGGTAATACAGAAACAGCTTATAAAGAAAACGTACCGCGCCGGCAAGGTCGTTATAACGGCGACGCAGATGCTCGACTCGATGATAAGAAATCCGCGTCCGACGAGAGCCGAGACGACCGACGTCGCGAACGCTATCTACGACGGCACGAGCGCTATAATGCTTTCGGGCGAGACGGCTGTCGGCAAGTACCCCGTTGAGACGGTTAAGACGATGGCGTCGATAGCGGAGCGCACGGAGAACGATATAGACTACGTAAAGCGTCTCGAAAACATGAACTTTAACTCACGCATGGACATCACGAACGCTATAAGCCACGCGACCTGCACGACGGCGCACGACCTTCACGCGGCTGCAATCATAGTGCTTACATACGCGGGCGGCACGGCGCGTCAAATCTCGCGTTTCCGTCCTGCGTGTCCTATCATCGCGCCGACATTGAGCGTAAAGGGACGCAGACAGCTTAACCTTTCGTGGGGCGTAACGCCGATAATGAGCGAGTCGAGAAGTAACACCGACGAACTTTTCGACCACGCCGTTGAGTGCGCGCAGAAAACGGGTCTTATAAAAGACGGCGAACTTGCCGTAATAACGGCGGGCGTTCCTATGGGCGTTGCCGGTACTACGAATATTATGAAGGTGCATCTCGTAGGTCATGTGCTTGTGAGCGGCAAGGGTCTTTCAAGCATCAGCGCGACCGCAAACGTGTGCGTCGCGACGAGTAACGAAGAGCTTACGCGCGACTTTACGGACGGCGATATAGTCGTTACGAATATGGTGACGAACGACATGATTTCGACGCTGCGCAAAGCGGCGGGTATCATAAGCGAGGAAACGGGAGAGGCAAACAACGCGCAGGTGCTTGCCGCCGCACTCGACATACCCGTAATCGTCGCCGCGCCGGGCGCGACAAAGATACTCACCTCCGGCACGACGGTAACGATGGACGCAAAGCGCGGACTTGTTTACTCCGGCACGGAAAAGGTTATATAAAAGACTGAAGGGAAACGAAATGGCGTATACGAGCGAAACATATTTAACGGTGCGCTACGCGGAAACGGATATGATGGGAATAGTGCATCACTCCCGCTACTATCCGTGGTTCGAACTGGCGCGTACGGATTATATAAAAAAGACGGGCGAGACGTACAGCGGTATGGAGAAAAAGGGCGTGCAGATGCCGCTTACCGAAACGGGCGCGAAATACATTTTCGGGCTTAAATACGAGGACGAGGTTTTGGTAAAGTGCCGTATGACAAAGCTGACGGTCGCACGGTGCGAGTTTGAGTACGAGGTATACAAGTTGCCGGAAATGAAACTCGCGACGACGGGCAGAACGGCGCACGGCTTTGTGAACGAAAACTTCGTGCCGATAAATCTGAAAAAGGCGCAGCCCGAACTGTGGGAAAAGCTGCAGGCTCTTATGTGAGGTGATTGTATGAAGATAGTGATACTCGACGCGAAAACGCTCGGCGACGACATCGAGTTTTCCGCGATAGAGCGGCTCGGCGACCTCACGGTCTACAAAACGACGTCCGAACTGCAGCTTGCCGACCGCATAAAGGACGCGGAGGTAATAATTGTAAACAAGGTAAAACTCACGAGTGAAAACCTGCCGCTTGCACCGAAATTAAAGCTTATATGCGTGACGGCGACGGGCTTTGACAACATAGACGTGAACTACTGCTGGCGCAAGCAGATAGGCGTGTGCAACATAAAGGGCTACTCGACCGACTCCGTCGCGCAGCTTACCGTCGCTATGGCGCTGTCGCTCGTGACGCGGCTCGGAGCGTTTGACAGGTACGTAAAGGACGGACGGTACACCGAAAGCGGCGTTCAGAACCGTTTAAAGCCGTATTTCCACGAGATAAAGGGTATGACGTGGGGAATAATAGGTTTCGGCAACATCGGCGGCGAGGTGGCTCGTATAGCGCGAGGACTTGGATGCAGCGTGCTTGTCACGCCGCATAAGCCGCAGGGTAAATATGACTTTTTCGTAAGTCTTGACGAACTTTTGGAAAAATCGGACATAATTTCACTGCACGTACCGCTCACGAGTGAAACGAGGAATATGATAAACCGCGAGCGTATAGCGAAAATGAAGGACGGCGCGGTGCTTATAAACGTGTCGCGCGGAGCGGTGTGCGACGAGACGGCTCTTACGGACGCGGTAAAGGACGGTAAGATAGGCGGTCTCGGCATAGACGTGTACTCAAAAGAGCCGCTTGACACCGAAAGCCCGTATAACCGTATCTTAAACGAAAAAAACGTAATATTCACGCCGCACATGGCATGGGGCGCGTACGAGTCGCGCGTGAGGTGCATAGATGAGGTGGCGAAGAACATAGAGACGTTCATAATGGGCGGCACAAGAAACAGAGTAGATTTACAATAGGGGACACTAAAACAAAAGAACGGGGACACTAAAATTTTAGTGTCCCCATTTTAGTGTCCCCGTATTTATTTAAGTTCCGTAAGCGTTATATCCTCCGAGACCCGTATCTTTTCGCTCTTTGAAATGTCGAAAGTGTACGTGTGGTCGTACGCGACGCTGAGATTTTGCGATATACGCGCTCTGCCTGCGGAGTTCAGGACGGTAAGCTGACCCTCGCCCTCAGCCACGTATCTGCCCGCCGGTATTTTGTCGGGGCAGGAGTAACTTTCGCCTGCGCTTAACGAGTATTTTTTGCCCTTTTTCGTTTCGCCCGTATCGGAGTCGCCCGTCTCGCTTTTCTTCGCCTCAATATCGCGGTCAAGCTGCTCGATTTTGCTTTGAAGAGAGCTGATTTCTTCGGTCAGGCTATCGTGCGTTTTTTTGTATTCCATGTAGTAGCCGTTTACCGTGTTGCGTGTGCTCAAATCCGCGTCAACCGCGCTGATTTGCTCCTTTATTTTTTCCGACTCGGCTGTGATTGTCTCCGTATCCGCTTTTATGTCGGTCGTTTCCGTTTCAAGCTGTGCCGCCGCCTCGCGTTTCGTGCTCGCGCCGAACGCGAAAATTCCCGCTGCGGTTGACGCCGCGGCTGTGAACGCGGCGAGCAATATAATAAACAGTTTTTTCTTTGTCATATGCGCCACCTCGTCACCTCGGAACAAATTTCGCGCTGCCGTCAATCTGCACGCGGTCGTCGTTCCTGAGTTCAAACTCCTCGCCGTCGGGGGTAAGCAGCTTGTTAGCCGTTGATTTTCCGCCGCGTGCCACCGCTATCGAGCCGGAACCCGTTACGGTGTACTTGCCGGCGGCAATATCCTTGCCGGCGGTGTAGTAGCCGGAGGGCAGTGTTACAATTCTGCCCGACCCGCCGTCCTGCGCGGCTGTGAGCGAATCGTATTCGGCTTGTTTCTCTTCCGCTTTCTTTAGAAGTTCGTCTCTCTGTTTTTCAAGTTCCGCGTTGCTCTCGTTTATTTTGTCGAGACCGCCCTGCGTGGTGCGAAATTCGTCGAGTTCCTCGTTTTTTGATTTAAGCTCGCCGCCGAGACGCTCGTTTTCGGCAACGGCGTCGTCATACGCGGCTTTTGCCTCAATATACGCGCCGTTGTTTTCGCGGAGCGAATTTAGGGCGCGTTCCGCCGCGCCGTCGCTTTTCGGAATAAAGAACAATGTCAGAGCCGCCGCGACAATTACCGCCGCGCTCGCGGCGCACGATATTTTAACAAAATTCGACGTAAGGTCGGACGGCAGTGATTTTATACGCTCCGCCGTCTTAAACGCAGCGCCGCGTATTCCCGATGCAAATGAACGCAAAAAATCGGGCGCGGTACGTTTTTTTGTCTCCGCGCTGTCATTTTCCGCAGTGGTTGTATCGGTTCTGCCGCCGTCGGACGCTTTTACCGTTTCGGCAGCGGCGTCGTCCTCGTCGGTGATTATTATGATATTGTCCTTCTCTCTCTCCAAAAGGAACACCTCTTATTCAGTTCATTATACTCGTCAGGTACACGTCGCGGAACTGCATCGCAAAGCTGTCCGCGCTCCTTTTCGCCTTGGCGTAGTCGTCGAATATCCCGAATACCGTCGGCCCGCTGCCGCTCATTACCGCGCCGAGCGCGCCGTTCATTATCATCTTCTTTTTTATGCCGCCGACGACTGGATGCAGTTTTACCGTGACGCTTTCCATGACGTTTGAAAGTTTATCCGCGACCGCGCCGACACTGCCCGACTTAATCGCGCGTATCATGCCGTCCGTGTCGGGGCGCGTCATGTCCTCCGCGCCGTCGATCTGCTCGTACACCGCTGCCGTCGAAACGCTGACGGGCGGTTTTACGAGAAGAATATGCGCCTTCGGGGCAGGGGGGAGAGGCGTTAAAATTTCGCCTATACCCTCCGCAAGCTGCGTACCGCCGGTAAAGCAGTACGCCACGTCCGCGCCGAGCGACGCTCCGGCTTGGATTATTTCCTCGCGGCTTAACGGACAGCCGTAGAGCATATTGAGCGCGCAAAGCACGGCGGCGCAGTTGCCGCTGCCGCCCGCGAGACCCGCAGCCACGGGGATATTCTTATGTATTATTATTTTCGCGCCGCTGCGTATCGAAGTGAGCGAGTAAAAAAGCTCCGCAGCCCTGTACGCGAGGTTTTTATTGTTTGTCGGCAGATACTTCAGATTTGTCGAAACGGATATTTCGCCGTCGGTTTTGTCGATTATGAGCAAATCAAACAGCGACACCGTCTGCATAATCATCTTTATATCGTGGTAGCCGTCCGCACGCCTTGACAGAACGTCGAGCGTGAGGTTGATCTTCGCGTACGACCTTGCTATGGCGCGTCTGCCGGTTATTACTATGTCGTCCGAAAGCATATTTACCACTCCTTTACAACACACTGTGCGACTCGTCCGCGACGCGGCGTATCACCTCGTCCGTTATACTATCCTCACATTCGCTCTTTTTGAAATACGCGAGGTACTCTATATTTCCCTCAGGTCCCTTCACGGGCGAAAATGACAGCCCCGCTGCGTGAAGGTCAATGCTCCGCGCAAAATTGAGCACGTTTTTTATGACCTCGTAATGGACTTTAATATCCCTAACAACGCCTTTTTTGCCGACCTGTTCGCGCCCCGCCTCAAACTGCGGCTTTATGAGCGCGACTATTTCGCCGTCGTCCGCGAGCAGATTTTTCGCCACGGGCAGTACAAGACGGAGCGAAATAAACGACACGTCGATCGACGCGAAATCTATCTTCTCGCCGACGTCCTCCAGTGTGACGTAGCGTATGTTCGTGCGCTCCATGTTCACGACGCGCTCGTCCGAACGCAGCTTCCACGCGAACTGACCGTACCCCACATCGACCGCGAACACCTTTTTAGCGCCGTTTTGCAGCATACAGTCCGTAAAACCGCCCGTTGACGCACCTATGTCCATCGTCACCTTGCCTTCAAGCGACACGGGGAACACACTGAGAGCCTTTTCGAGCTTTAACCCGCCTCGGCTTACGTATTTGAGCGTTTCGCCGCGAACCTCGGGCGTGACGCGCTCGTCCACCTGCTGACCCGCCTTGTCGCACTTCTGGTTGTCTATATAAACCTGTCCAGCCATTATGAGCGCCTTCGCGCGCTCGCGGCTCTGCGCCAGCCCCTTGTCCACAAGGAGCGCGTCAAGCCTTACCTTAGCCATTATTATTTTCCTCTCGCATTGAATTATTCATGTATCCGACTATCGCCGCCGCGTCACAGCCGCAGTACGCGTCAAGCTCGCTGACCGTGCCGTGCGGTATCGGACTGTCGGGGAACGCGAATATTTTAAGCGTACACTTTATACCGCGCTCGGCGATAAGCGACGCAATCATACTGCCCATACCGCCGATTTTCACGTTGTCCTCAATCGTTATCACATGACCCGTCTTGACAGCCGACGCGATAACAGTCTCGCCGTCAAGCGGCTTTATCGTCGGCATCGCGAGTATTTCGACCGACCTTCCCGCGACCGCGGCGACCTCCTCCGCGCGTTTTACCATTCTGCCCGTCGCGACTATCGTAACATCCGTACCCTCGCGTATAAGCTGCGCCTTGCCGAGCGTGAACGTGCGCGGCACGTTTTCAGCCTCGCACCCGCCGCGAGGATAGCGTATAGCTATGGGCGCGTCGAAGCGGTTGATTGCGAAGTCGAGCATTTCCTCAAGCTGGTCGAGCGTCGCGGGCGACAGGAGCGTCATGTTGGGCATATGCGTGAGGTAGGAAATATCGTAAACGCCCTGGTGCGTCTCGCCGTCCGCGCCGACAATGCCCGCGCGGTCAATGGGAAACACGACGTGGAGATTTTGCAGACAAACGTCGTGCAGCGTCTGGTCGTACGCGCGCTGCAAAAATGACGAGTACAGAGGTATTACGGGAATGTACCCCGCCGCCGCGAGACCTGCCGACAGCGTTACGCCGTGCTGCTCGGCTATACCCACGTCGAAAAAGCGGTTTTTGTTTTTCTTCACAAATTCGTCAAGACCCGTGCCGTTCGGCATCGCACCCGTGATAGCGACCACCTTCGGATTTTTTTCGGCTATGCGCACCATAGCCGCGCCGAAACGGTCGCTGTACGTTTCGCCCGACTTTGCCGTTTCGCCCGTCTCTTTGTCGAACGGCGAAATGCCGTGGAACTTCTGCGGGTTGCTTTCGGCGGGAGCGTAGCCCTTGCCCTTCTTCGTCTGAACGTGTATAAACACGGGCTTTTTCTCGCTTTTCACGTAGTCGAAACAGCTTATGAGAGCCTCGATGTCGTGACCGTCCACAGGTCCCATGTACGTAAAGCCCAAATCGTCGAACATCGTCGTCGGTATTACGAGACGGCGGAAAAACCGCTTTACCTTTTTTATAACCGTCGCTATGCCCTTGCCGACGAGCGGGATTTTATTCAGTATCCTTTCAACGATAACCTTTGAATGGAAGTACGCCGGCGACATACGCAGCTTGCGCAGATGCGTCGATACCGCGCCGACGTTTCGGGCTATGGACATGGCGTTGTCGTTTAATATAAGTATTAAGGGCGTGCGCGAGTGACCCGCGTCGTTCATCGCCTCGTACATCATGCCGCCTGTGAGCGCGCCGTCGCCGAACACGGAAATGACGTTGTAATCATCGCCGTCAAGGTCGCGCGCCCGCGCTATGCCGAGAGCCGCGCTTATCGAGGTGGAGCTGTGACCGGTGTCAAACGCGTCGCAGCCGCTCTCGCCGCGTTTCGGGAACCCTGAAAGACCGCCGAATTGGCGGAGCGTATCGAACTTGTCCTTTCTGCCGGTCAGAATTTTGTGGACGTACGACTGATGCCCCACGTCGAATATTATTTTATCTTTGGGAACGTCAAAAACAGTGTGGAGCGCGACGGTAAGTTCCACGACGCCGAGATTCGACGCGAGGTGGCCGCCCGTTTTTGACACACTGTCAACAAGAAACTCCCGAATTTCGGCGCACAGCGCGTTAAGCTCGGGAATTGTGAGGGTTTTTAAGTTTTCCGGCGATTGGATTTTGTCTAATAACTTGTACATAGCTTATTTTCTCAGGAAATGCCTGCAAAAGTACATTATCTTTCCGACGGCGAACACAATCGAGTTGCCGTTCTGCATTGAAACGCCCTTTGACATGGCTTTTCCGCCTATCGTGAGAGCGCCGACGATACCTGTAAGGATAAGGCTCGGCAGTATTCCCGTCAGCTTAAACACGCTTATAAGCTCGCTTACTATAAGCGTCGTCGTCGCACCGGAAATAATACCCGCGATGTCGCCAATTACGTCGCAGCACATATTCGCGAGCTGCGGAGCGTGGCGTATTACCGAAATGCTTTCCTTCGCGCCCTTTACCTTCCTTGCCGCGAGCGAGTGAAACGGATGTTCCTCCGCGTTCTGAACCGCCGTGCCTATCATGTCGAAGAAGATGTTTACCGCGATTATGACAAACAGCAGCACAAAAGCGAAAAACAGCGTCAATGACTGCATGAGCACGGACGTTATGAAGCTGAAGAACACCGAAAGCACAAATGACAGTATAAGCACCGTCACCGTCCACTTATGCGACACGGTCACGTTGATTTTGGGCTGCGGAACACTGAATTTTTTTCGTTTCGGTATGTCGGACTTGTCCAATTTGTTTTCTCTCCTTTATTTTAAAACCGCACCCTGAGGCGTTGGTAACATAATAAAAATAGGGTAGTGAACGAAGTAAAGTTTGCGGCTTAGGTCCGGCAGGTTTTCCCGTCGGTCAGCTTCCTCGTCGCCGAGGGAGCGGTTTCCCATTAAAGACCGACACCTATACGCCTTTCGGCGTACCGAGTAGCCGGATCGCCACTGAGTCCGCACTGCAATCCTCCGTTCACCCTTTTACGACAGCCTAGAGGTTTTCCCATACAGCCAAAGCCTTCCGTATCCTCTTTTGCAGAGCATGGTTTCAGCGCGCGATTCCCCTTGTGCCCGATAGGCGCCAAAGTAGGCGAAAGGTTCTGTTCGCGCATCCGCCACGTCCACTCAAGGCTGGCTACGCTGCCCACAGCCCTCGCGCGGTCTCCTTATGAGAGATACGCGCTACTGACCGCAAAACAGGTTTTCCCCTGAGCCGTAACAGCTTACTCCCTTAGGGGGAATGGGCTGCCACAGTCACAGGCCTCCACGGAAAAGGGGGAAGGGTTACTATGCCGTTAGCAACCGCCCCTAAACCTTAACTCCCAGCATCAGCCCCGAACTGGGCGTTCAAAGCAAAACACCAGAAACTTCATCGATGTGCCATTTGGCGGATTTTTAGGCCCGCTTTCCGAAAAGCCGTACTGACTAGGATACTGCACCGCTATTACAATTTATTATCTTATCATACTTAAAGCAAAAAGTCAAATACGCGCTTAAAAATAAAGGAATACGAGCCGTAATTTTCATTGACATTGACCGCCAAATATGATTTAATATTATTATATAATGCAACAAGGTTCATAAAGGAGAAGGAATATGCTTGACAAATTGGCTGCGCTGGAGGAACGGTTCGAGCTTATCGCGGGTAAAATCAGCGACCCCGAGGTAATAGCGGATCAGGATGCGTGGAGAAAATACTGCAAGGAACATTCGGATTTGACGCCGATTGTGGAAAAGTACAGAGAATTAAAGTCGGCTCAAAAGACGGTCGAGGACGATAGAGAGATGCTCGAAAGTCCGCAGGACAAGGAATTTGAGGGAATGATACGCGACGAAATGACCGAGGCGCAGTCGGCGATAGAGCGCGTTACGGACGAACTTAAAATACTGCTTTTACCGAAAGATCCGAACGACGACAAGAACGTCATAATGGAGATACGCGGCGGCACGGGCGGCGAGGAGGCGGCTCTTTTCGCCGCCGACCTTATGAGAATGTACACGATGTACGCCGAGACGCAGCGGTGGAAGATAGACATTTTAAACTCAAACCCCACCGACATAGGCGGCTACAAGGAAATCTGCTTTTCCGTGGAGGGGCAGGGCGCGTACAGCCGATTGAAGTTTGAAAGCGGCGTTCACCGCGTGCAGCGCGTACCCGAAACGGAGTCGGGCGGACGTATACACACCTCGGCGGTGACCGTTGCTGTGCTGCCGGAGGCGGAGGAGGTCGAAGTCGAGATAAACCAAAATGACCTTAGAATAGATGTGTTCCGCGCGGGCGGTCCGGGCGGTCAGTGCGTAAACACGACCGATTCGGCAGTGCGTATAACGCATATACCGACCGGTATCGTCGTGTCGTGCCAGGACGAGAAGTCGCAGCACAAGAACAAGGACAAGGCTATGAAGATACTGCGTTCGCGCATATACGAGATTATGGAAGAGCAGCGTCACAAGGAAATCGCGGACGAGAGAAAGTCGCAGGTCGGCTCGGGCGACAGGAGCGAGAGAATACGCACGTACAACTATCCGCAGAGCCGCGTCACCGACCACAGAATAAACCTCACATTGTACAAACTCGAACAGGTCTTAAACGGCTCGCTCGACGAAATAATAGACGCGCTTGTGACAGCCGACCAGGCGGCAAAGCTTGCAAATGCGGAATAAACGTATACGTAAATCAAAGAAAGGGGAATGAAGATGCAGAAGTTTGACAACCTCAAAGGTAAAACCGCAGTTATAACGGGCGGCAGCGGCGTGCTGTGCAGCGCGTTCGCGTACGCTTACGCAGAGCAGGGCATGAACGTCGCCGTTCTGGGACGCACCATGTCAAAGCTTGAACCGGTGGCGGAGAAGATAACTGCGCTCGGCGGCAAAGGTCTCGCCGTGGCGTGCGACGTCGTTGACGAGGAAAGCGTCAAAAAGGCGAAAAAGACGGTAAACGACGCGTTCGGCAAGGTCGATATTCTCGTGAACGGCGCGGGCGGCAACCATCCGCGCGGCAACACCGACAAGGAGCATTATGAGGATGGCGACATGGAAAATCCGAACGTTGTGTCGTTCTTCGATATTCCGAAGGAAAACTTTAATTTTGTGTTCGACTTAAACCTCGTCGGCACAATCATACCGTCGCAGGTATTCATTCCCGATATGCTCGGCAGGGAAGGAACGTGCGTCATAAACGTCGCGTCAATGGGTTCGTACCACCCGCTTACGAAGGTGAGCGCGTACAGCGCGGCGAAGGCTGCCGTCGTAAATCTGACGGAGTGGCTCGCGGTGCATTTCGCACCACAGAAGGTGCGCGTAAACGCCATTGCGCCCGGCTGGTTCTTGACGACGCAGAACAAGACTTTACTTACAAACGAGGACGGCTCGCTCACGGAGCGCAGTAAAAAGGTAATCGCGCACACGCCGATGGATCGTTTCGGCGTTCCCGAGGACTTGCTCGGCACGATGCTGTTCCTCGCGGACAGCAGCCTGTCGGGATTTGTGACGGGTACGGTCATACCCGTTGACGGCGGACTTCACGCTTACCTCGGCGTGTAATACGGGGACACTAAAAAGGGGACACTAAAATTTTAGTGTCCCCTTTTGAATTGTTTGTTTAATATACAACAACGGGGTCTCCCGGTGAAACGTTGTTAAAGAGCGTCTGCGCGACGCTGTAGGGAAGGTTGACGCAGCCGTGCGAGCCGCCGCCTCGGTATATGCTGCCGCCGAACGAGCCGCGCCACGTTGCGTCGTGCAGCCCTATGCCGCCGTTAAACGGCATCCAGTAGGACACGGGCGTTTCGTAATCCTCGCCCTTTAAAGTGACGTTTTTATCGGTGTACGCTATGCGGTACACGCCCGTCGGCGTGGCGTTGCCCTTGTTGGGGTTGCCGCTTACCATGTCGCTCGAAACGACGAGAGAGCCGTTTTTGTAGTACCACATATGCTGCGCGCCTATGCTTATTTCAACGTATGTGTTTCCTATGTCGTTCGAGCCGTGCGCACGCGCCTGCTGTTTGTAAACGGGTTCGCGCTCGACCGTTTCGCCGCCGCGTATTATATCGAGCAGAATACCCGTTTCCTGCGCGTTATTAACGCACCAGCCGTAATTGCCGCCCGAAACGGTCACGTCGCTGCCGCCCGTCGTGTGGAACGTGCGCGTGCTGCCTATGGAGTCGTAGCCCTGCGCGAGAGCGTCGATGTACGCCCTTGCTTTTGCCTCGTCTATACGTATGAGATAGTCGTCCGTAACGGTGAGCCACTCGTTTATCGTCGAACCGTCGAGCAGCGTGGAGGAGTCGCCGTTTAAGTATGTTATCTTTGTGCCGACATACTTGTTAAGCATGTTGAGCACGCCCTTTATCGTGTCCTCCGCCGCAAGAGACTCGTAGCAATTCTCTTTTTCGAGCGACATACCCTTGTAAAGACCGTAAATTTTAGGCTTGACTTTTTTATAAAGAGAGTTTAGGCTCACTATTTTTGTGCCGCCGTCGTCTTTAATGGCGTATTTGCCGTTCTCGTAGTAAATATTCTGCGCCTTTCCCGCTATATTATCACGCGTTTTTGCCATAAATTCCATTTGCGTAAGACGGTTGTAGAGCGCGTCCTCGTCGTACGTCACCGCAGCGTTAAGCGGGTACGTGCGCGTTTTGAACGAGCAGCACCACGCGAACGGGTTTTGCTGCGAGCATATTTTTTCAAGACCCTCCGCGCCGCCGTGAGTGAGGTGGATCTCATCGCCCGTTATCGTCTCCTGCTTGTCGTCCTCTTCAAAGAACGTGAAGGTGTAATTGTCCATATCTTTACCGACGGTTTCTTCGGCTTTGGAGACGCTCATATTGGAAACGTCCGTGCCGCCGACGTTCGTGCCGATAAAGAAGTGGCGGCTGTAGAACGCCGCGCCTCCGAGGTACACGGCAGCCAAAAATCCCGCCGCGCACGATGCGATTATGATTGCTTTTTTAACGTTTACGCTTTTCTTTTTTTCGGGAGCCGCGCCTTCCGTTTCTTCGCTTTTATTTGCCGCCTCGTCTGCGGCGTCATTGCTTTCGCTCGTTATTTCATCCGTAATTTCCGAGTTGTTTTCCGTTTCATTGCCTTCCATCACATATTCCCCCAAAATTATTCCCTTATTTGTCCGCTGCCGTAAACTATATATTTTATACTTGTGAGAGCCTCAAGTCCCATAGGGCCTCTTGCGTGCATTTTCTGCGTGCTTATGCCTATCTCCGCGCCGAAACCGAACTCGAACCCGTCGGTAAAGCGCGTAGACGCGTTCACGTACACCGCAGCCGCATCAACCTCGTTCAAAAATTTCTGCGCGGCGGCGTAGTCGTTCGTCACGATCGCCTCGGAATGTTTCGTGTTGTACTTGTTTATATGCGCTATCGCCTCGTCAACGCCATCAACGACCTTTACCGCGATTATATAATCGTTGTACTCGGTATAATAATCCTCGTCGGTTACGTCAAGAACGTCCGCGTAAATATTCTTTGCGTTTTTGTCGGCTCTTATTTCGACATTTTTTTCTTTCAGCGCGTCAAATATTACCGGAATGAATTTGTCGGCAATTTTTTTGTCAACGAGCAGCGTTTCGGCAGCGTTGCAGACCGACGGACGCTGAACCTTCGCGTTCATAACGATTTTTTTCGCCATACCGAGATCGGCCGAGCCGTCAACGTACACGTGGCAGTTACCCGCAGCCGTCTCGACGACCGGCACGGTCGCGTTATCGACCACCGATTTGATCAGCCCCTTGCCGCCGCGCGGTATGAGCATATCGACATAGCCGTTCATCTTCATAAGCTCGGCAGCCGTTTCACGCGACGTGTCCTCGATTATGTTGAGACTGCCCTCGGGAAGTCCCGCGCCGTACGCCGCGTCCTGCATTACGCGCATGAGCGCCTTGTTTGAATTTATCGCTTCACTGCCGCCGCGCAGTATACAGGCGTTCGACGTTTTAAGGCACAATGCCGCCGCGTCGACCGTGACGTTCGGGCGCGCCTCGTATATGATTGCGATAACGCCCATGGGAACGCGCTTTTGCCCTATCTCCAGACCGTTTGGACGTTTCCACATCTTGACGACCTCGCCTATCGGGTCGGCGAGCGATCTTACCTGTCTTACGCCCTCCGCGATACCGTCTATGCGCTCCTTTGTGAGCGTGAGACGGTCAATCATCGCCTCGCGCGTACCCTTTGCGCGCGCGTTTTTAATATCCTCCGCGTTCGCCGCGATAATCTCGTCTGCGCGGCTCACAAGCGCGGACGCTATAGCATCGAGCGCGTTGTCCTTCGTGACGGTCGAAACGCCCGCCATTTTAAACGACGCGTCCTTCGCGAGCGTGCATTTTTCCAAAAGTTCCGTCATTCCTCATACCTCTTTTCAAAATTCTTGGACACGAAAAGCGTGCCGACGCTCTTGCCGTCCAATATATCATATATGCCGTCAATGTTGCTGCTGTTCGCTATAATCATGTGTATACCGGCGTTCGTCGCCTTTTCTGCGGCGTCGAGTTTCGTAACCATACCGCCCGTACCTCGGTTCGTACCCGCGCCGCCAGCCATGCCCTTTACCGACTCAATGTCGTACACCACGGATAAAAGGTTCGCGTTTTTGTTCGTGTGCGGGTCGTCGTCGTAGAGACCGTCGATGTCGGAAAAGAGTATCAGCAGATCCGCGTCGACCATGTCGGCTACGACGGCTGAAAGCGTGTCGTTGTCGCCTATCTCTATCTCGTCGTAGCTTACCGTGTCGTTTTCGTTTATTACCGGTATTATGCCCATTTCGAGCAGCGTGTTTATCGTGTTCTGAATATTTCTCTTACGTTTCGGCACGGCTATATCCTCGCGCGTCAAAAGCACCTGCGCGACGGTGTTGTTGTAGTCGCCGAACATCTTGTCGTACAAAAACATCAGCTCGCACTGACCGACCGCCGCGACCGCCTGCTTGCCCTTTGTGTCGTGCGGACGCTCGGTGAGACGGAGTTTACCCATCGCCACGCCTATCGCGCCCGACGATACGAGTATGATCTCCTTGCCCTTATTTTTAAGGTCGGACAGAACCATCGCGAGACGGTCGGCAAATTTGAGGTTTACCGCGCCCTGACTGTATGTGAGCGACGACGTGCCGACCTTTACGACAATCCTATGCGCCGATGCAACGTCCTTTAATATATCTTCCATAATTATCCCTCCGGGTATAGATAATAGAATTATACAACCGCGGAAATGATTTGTAAAGTACAAAAAGTGACAATTTTATATTTTGTCAGAAAACCGTACAAGTAAGCCGTTTTTGCGGTGCGCGGCGGAGCAAATTTAAAAATAATTGCTTTTGGTATTGCAAATCGGTGAAAAGCGTTGTATAATATATCCACAATCGAACATCAGAGTAGGTGTATGCGCGTAAAGTGCGGAACGAACGGGGAGTTGTCGTTCCGACGAAAAGCCGTCCGCGTAAGCGGGGGCTTGCGGTGCGTATGCCGCATCCCGCTGAAAAAACAGGACATCTCTTTTTTTGGCAATGTTTGGTTGCCGAAATTTTTATTAAAGAGGTGTTTTTATTATGCTTAAAACGCTTGAAAACTTCAGACAATCGGCGCGTAACCTCACAAATACGCGCCACCTTGCGCTCGCGGGCATGCTGCTCGCGATGCACGCGGTACTGGGCGTGTTCAAAATCCCGCTTTTTACGCCCGACAACCGCATAACCTTCACATTCGCGGCGACAGCTGCGGCGGGTATAACGCTGGGACCCGTTCCCGCGATGCTCGTCGGGGGACTGGGCGACATACTCGGCTACCTTTTAAACCCGGGCGGCGGCGCGTACTTTTTCGGCTTTACTGTATCTGCCGCGCTCGGCGGACTCGTTCACGGCGTGCTTTTGTACAAAGCCGAGCCGAAATACGCGTTTTTGCGCGTCGTAATCGCGGAGCTTATTATAACTTTATTCATAAATATAATGCTCAATACCTATTGGCTGTCGGTTCTGTACGCGAAGGCGTTCGCCGTTTTCTCGGCGGCGCGTATCATTAAGAATTTCGCGGCTTTTCCGATACACATACTGATAGTGTTCGCGCTCTACGAGCTTATATATCGCACAAATTTATCAAAAAAACTGTAACATAAGCGTAAAATTTTGTCGATTTTCCGATAAAATAATTTCCGCTTGTCACTTGCAAAAACATACTATATATGGTATATTTATCATGTAAAGTGTGCCACATATGCGAGTGACAAAAAGGAGAATCATAATGACAAACAACTTTATAAGCGACGAAGCCGCTCCCGTTGTGGGAAAGCTGAGCGTAATCGGCATGAAAGGCTGCGAGGAAATTACATCAAAGATCGACTACTACTTAAAGAACTTCCGCTCCGACGAAAACGAAGAAACATACGTGACGCACGTAGACTGCCCGAGGTTCGGAACGGGCGAAGCCAAATGCGTGCTCGACGAAACCGTCAGAGGACACGACGTGTACATCATCTGCGACGTGTTCAATTACGGCGTTACGTACAAGATGTACGGTATGGAAAACCACATGAGTCCCGACGACCACTATCAGGACTTAAAGCGTATCATAGCCGCGATGGGCGGTAAGGCGAGACGCGTGACCGTTATTATGACGATGCTTTACGAGGGCAGACAGCACAGAAGAAAGGGCAGAGAGTCGCTCGACGCGGCGATCATGCTCCACGAGCTTGTGAACATGGGCGTAAGCAACATAATCACGTTCGACGCGCACGACCCGAGAATTTCAAATTCGATACCGCTTGCGGGCTTTGACGACGTACAGGCGACGTACCAGATGATAAAGACGCTCACGAGGAACGTCCCCGACATATCGCTCAACAAGTTCGACACGATCGTCATTTCTCCCGACGAGGGCGGTATGCAGAGATGTATGTACTATTCGTCGGTATTAAAGCTCGACCTCGGTATGTTCTATAAGCGCCGCGACTATTCGCGCGTCGTAAACGGCAAAAACCCGATAGAAGCGCACGAGTACCTCGGACGCGAGGTCACGGGCAAGGACGTTATCATCGTTGACGACATGATTTCGTCGGGCGAGAGTGTTATAGACGTAGGAAGAAAGCTGAAGGCTGACGGCGCGAAGAGAATATTCGTGTTCTCGACGTTCGGACTGTTCGTAAACGGTCTCGAGGGTATTGACCGCGCCTACGAGGAAGGCGTAATAGACAAGATATTCACGACAAACCTCATATACAGAAATCCCGACCTTGCGTCGCGCGAGTGGTACTGCGAGGTCGATATGTCGAAATATATGTCGCTCCTCATAGACACGCTGAACCACGACGAGACGATTTCCAAGCTGCTCGACCCCGTCAACAAAATCAACGCGCTCGTCGAGAAATTCAACAATAAGTAATCGTAAGACCATAGGAGAAAGAAAATGCAGTGTGTACTGTTGGCTGCGGGCTACGCCACGAGACTGCGCCCGCTTACGGATAATATGCCGAAGGCTCTTCTGCGTCTCGGCGACAAGACTATCCTCGAAATGGTGACGGATAAGATTGACGAGGTGGGCGAGGTAGAAAATATCTACATCGTCACGAACGAAAAATTCCACGCGCAGTTTGAGGAGTGGGCGAAAACCGAGTACAAGGGCGGCAAAACGGTCAAGGTGTTGAACGACCATACAACCTCGAACGAGAACCGTCTCGGCGCGATAGGCGATTTGAAGTACGTTATTGATAATGAGAATATCGACGATGAAATTCTCGTAATGGCGAGCGATAATATATTCGATTTCCCGCTTACCGACTTTACCGCGAAATACCGTGAAACGGGCCGCGACATGATTTGCGCCCACACGATAGAGAACAAGAACGACCTTCATTCGATGGGCGTTGTGGAACTTGACGGAAACGGCAAGGTTATAAGCTTTGAGGAAAAACCCGAAAAGCCGAAGTCGGATCTGGGCGTTCCGCCGTTTTATCTGTATAAGAGGGACACGCTGCCGCTTATCGGCAAGTATCTCGCCGAGGGCAATAACCCCGATGCGCCCGGGCATTTTATACCGTGGCTCATAGGGCAGCGCGACGTGTACGCGTACGTGTTCGACGCGGTGAGAATAGACATCGGTACGCCCGAAAGCTATTACGACGCGTGCGAGAGATTGGAAAAGGGAATATTGTTTCAAAAATGAGAAAATCACCCCTTGGGGTGATTTTTTGTGGGAGTGCGAGGGACGTCGAGGGCGCCGTCCCCTACGACCGTATTTTATAAATTGTGCGCCGTAGGGGCTGGCGCCCTCGACAGCCCGTTTATGTAGGTGCGGCACACAAAATTTCCAGAAATTTACATTTTTTTCGTAAAACCCCTTTACATTTTCAAAAAACAATGGTATACTAACCATACCACATTATTTTATCGTTGTGCGCGAAAGCGCGTGACACTGTTTTTTAATACATGTTTTTAGGACATTCCGGATGGGATATTTTATACTAAAACTCAAAAAACAAAGAATGCATTGAAAAATGCCGGCTTTGTATATTTGAGAACTTTGTTTTTTGTGTTGTAAGCAAAATATTCCACAGTGTTTCAAATAACGATAAAATGTGTGGTAACATTAAATCTAAGCCGCGTTTTTGTGCGTGGTATAGATTTATACCACGCATTTTTATTTGTTTAGGGAGGTGCATGACATGAACGAGTATGAGGAAATGTACAAGACGCTGTTTAATAAGATTACGGACGTTATCGAGGAACTTAAAGAGGTTCAGAAACAGACCGAGGAAATGTACATAAAAGCCGCAGATAAAAAGGATGCTCCCGAAGGTTGATACCTCGGGAGTTTTTTTGTTCGGGCGAACACGGTTCGCCCCTACGGTGAGCCTCCCCTACTAGGGGAGGTGGCGGCGGAGCCGACGGAGGTGTTTTGAAACGACTATAAAAATAAACCCCTCAGTCACACTGCGTGTGACAGCTCCCCTAATAGGGGAGCCATACGGCGGGCAGCGCACATTGCAAACATCCCCTCAATACGTAGGGGCGACCCTTGCGGTCGACCGTTTGCGTGAAATTGCGCGCAATGTTCATGCTTGTAAATTGCGGCGTATTGTGGTAGAATGGTAATAGGTAAAAAAGTAACGGGGAGGGGTACAGTGTGAAAAAAATCCTATCAATACTGCTTACGGCGGCAATGATGCTGCAGTGCGGCATTACCGCGGCTCACGCGGCGGAAACGTACACGCTGCCCGACGCGCCGTCGGCTGATTACAATTTTAATCCCGACTGGAAATTCTCAAAGCCGTATTCGTCAACGTGGCCCTTAAACGACGCTGTTGACACTACGGTTGACGCGGCGGGTCATAAATTCTACGAGGTCGCCTTTGACGACAGCTCGTGGAAGGACGTGTCGCTGCCGCACACGTTTAACGACGAGGACTCGTTCCGCAACGTCGCGAACGATGCGGGCGACGGCGGCTCTTACAGGGGTATCGCTTTTTACAGAAAGCATTTTAAAATCCCGTCGGAGCACAGCGGCAAAAAGGTCATTATCGAATTTGAAGGCGCGCGCCAGGGTACGTATGTGTACGTAAACGGCACTATGGCGGGCTATTACGAGGCGGGCGTGTCGCCGTTCGGCATGGATATTACGAAGTACGTAAATTACGGCGGCGACAACGTTATCGCGGTCGCGCTCGACAACACGTCCTCACGCGGTATGACGCAAATCATAGCCGAAACGAAACCGGGGTCGAAACCGGGCGCGAACGACGGCGCGGCGTTCCAGTGGAACACGAAGGACTTTAACCCCGACATGGGCGGACTGACGAGAGATGTAATTCTCCATATCAAGGACAGCGTGTACGAGACGCTGCCGCTCTATTCAAATCTGCGCACAAAGGGCAGCTATATTTATGCGGACAACTTCAACATACGCGGCAAAAGCGCGGACATTCACGTTGAAACCGAGGTAAGGAACGAAAGCGGCGCGGCTGCCGATGTGACGCTGGAGACGGTCGTCGCGGACAACGACGGAAAGGTCGTCGCCACAATGACCTCGGAGACGGCGAAGGTCGAGAGCGCGTCGGACACGGACAAGAATTACGATTTGTCCATAGTTCCCGCCGACGCGTATGACGAAAACCCGTCGGCGACGAGTACGGCGTCGCTTGAAACGGCTGTATTGACCGCGTCGGCGCCGGCGTCAAATCTGCGGTTCTGGTCGCCCGACGACCCGTACCTTTACACGGTGTACACGATTGTAAAGGTCGGCGGTGAGGTAAAGGACGTTACGAAAACAGTCACGGGCTTTAGGAAGGTCGAGGCAAAGGGCGGCACGGACGGCGGCGTGTTTATTAACGACAAGTATTACTGGCTCACAGGTTACGCGCAGAGGAGCGCGAACGAGTGGGCGGCGATAGGCGTGGCGAACGACTGGCTAAAGGATTACGACGCGCAGCTTATACGCGAGAGTAACGCCAATTTCATACGCTGGATGCACATCGCGGCGCAGCCCGCGGACATACGCTCGTTTGACAAATACGGCATAGTCTGCGTTCAGCCCGCCGGCGACAAGGAGGGCGACGTGAGCGGCAGACAATGGGATCAGCGCGTCGAGGTAATGCGCGACACGATTATTTATTTCCGCAACAGCCCCTCGATCGTGTTCTACGAGTCGGGTAACAGCGCGAACTCTGCCGAGCATATGAAGGAAATGACGGAGCTTAAAAAAGCGCTTGACCCGCACGGCGGACGGTACATAGGCTCGCGCAGCATAATTGACGCGGCGACCGTCGCGGAGTCGGAGTACGTCGGCACGATGCTCGGCAGAAACGTCTGGAACGGTAAGGAGTTTACCGACGAGGGCAAGGCTGCGCGTGACGCGAGGGTGATTGTTGAGACGGAGTACCACCGCGAGGAGTCGCCCAGACGCGTATGGGACGATTATTCGCCGCCCGACTTCGACTATAAAAACGCGTTCTCCGGCGGTTCAAAGGTAAGCTACAAGGACGCGTACGATCTGACAGCTGAGGATTTCGTGCTGTCAGACGCGGCGGCGTACAACGAGTTTTACTCGCAAAGCACGCAGGTAAACAGCGCGAACCCGTTCTACGGCGCGGCTGCGGCTCTTTGCTGGTCGGACTCTAACCAGCACGGCAGACAGCAGGGTACGGAAAACGCGCGCATGAGCGGACGCGTTGACCCCGTAAGAATAAAAAAGCAGAGTTTTTACGCGTATCAAGTAATGCAGTCGGATAAGCCGTCGCTCTACCTTGTGGGTCACTGGAACTACCCGACCGATAAAAACGCGTATGTGTACGAGGAAAAGGACGATTCGTTCGCGTACACGGGCACGACGGCGCTCCGTGACGCGGAGCATAAGACGGTTTACGTTATCGCGTCGAATGTAGCGAGCGTGAAACTGTTTGTAAACGGCGAGGAAAAGGGAGAGTGCAAGGAGCCGGCAAACGGGTTTGTGTACTCGTTCCCGAATATCGACGTTACGCAGCACGGCTATATCGAGGCGGTCGGCTATGACGGTGCGGGTAATGAGCTTGTGCGTCAGCGCATAGACACCGCGGGCGAGCCGGCACAGATACGCCTTACGCCCGTGACGGGCCCCGAGGGCTGGCTTGCCGACGGCGCGGATATTGCGTATGTGGACGTTGAGGTCGTTGACGAAAACGGAAACGTATGTCCGCTTGATTACGACAGGATTGATTTTGAGGTCACGGGTAACGCCGTGATGCTCGGCGGTTACAACAGCGGCATTAAGGATTTGAACCACTCGAATAATTACGTGTACGCCGAGTGCGGCACGAACCGCGTATTTCTGCGCTCGACGCGTGAGGCGGGCGAGGTCACGGTAACCGCTAAGCGTGCGGGCTTGCAAAACGTGTCGGTAAAGCTGAACACTAAGGACTTTGCGGCGACCGACGGACTGACGACGACAATGCCGCAGACGCGCCCTCAGGGCATATCAGCCGAGCCGCCCAAGACCGAAACGGCAGCAGCGCCTATGCAAAGGCTGGCAAAGACGTTTAAGGTTATGTTCGGCGTGAACACCGGCGTAAAACAGGCGCAGACGAGCGAGAAAAAGACGGTCGTAATTGTCGCGGACGGTAAGGAACTTGACGCTGACGCGTACAAAATGGAAGGCGTGTACGGCGATATAGGCGCGGTTCTCGACGCGCTCGGCGTGGATTACAAGATAGACGGCGAGACGCTTAAAGCATCGTATAACGGAAACACGATTGAAACGACCGTAAAGCACTCTGAGATGATTGTAAACGGCGAGCCGTCCATTATAAACGACTGGCCCGAAATTATTGACGGCGTGTTCTACGCGGAAATAAGCGCGGTCGCGTCAAATCTCGGACTTAACGTTAAGGAAAGCGAGGGCAGGTACGAAATATGGAAATAAAGAAGATTTTAGCCGCAGCTTTGACCGTCGGCGCAGTTGTGACGTGCGCCGCGTCGGCGTATGCGGCAGACGATGTTATATACGAAAGCGGCAGAACGGAAGCAACGTCCGAAGCCGTTGATTTGGACGGCTGGGGCGAGGAGCTTTTCACAAAGGCGATATTCGAGGCTGACGTGCAGTTTAAAGCCCCCGACGCGGGAATAACGCTGCGCTCGGCTGACAACAAAAAGGGCGGCACGTCGATACGCGCCGTTATGCGCAACGACGTGCTCACCATGGCTGCGTACGGCGGCGTAGAGGGTAACTACATCTATTACAACCCCGTTGACACGAACGCGACGTACCACATAAAGCTTATCGGCACATACGGCACGGCGAACGGTATAATCGACATGGTAGCCGAAACGCTCGGCGAGAACGGCGAGGTGACGGAAACGAAAAACGCGTATCTGATACTGATGAACGAGATGTACGCGTCGTCGGGCGTTGGACCCGAGCATATCCGAGTTGAGCCGAATACCGTTGTGGATAACGTAAAGGTCACGGTTTTAAAGCCCGACGCGATTGAATTCGTGTCGCCGCCGCAGACGGTGACAGCCGCGAGCGCGACACAGTTACAGACGAGATTTTTACGCGAGGGCGAACCGCTTGAATACGACGCTCCCGTTGAATATTCTGTAAGCAGTTGGACAAACGTGGCGGCTGAGCAGCAGGTTGCTTTAGAAAGCGCGGCGGAAATATCCGACGACGGTGTGCTTACTGTTTCGGATTCGGCGAACGAGGGCGACAGCGTTACCGTAACGGCGAAAAGCGGCGGCATGAGCGCGGAAACGACGATAACAGTAGCGTCGAGCGATATATTCACGCTCAACACCGCGCTGATGAGCGAGGACGGAAAGACGCTCGAGGCGGTAAACGCGGTTAAAAATTATTTCGTGAACGGTAACGCCGTGTTCGCCGTGGCGGTGTACGACGACGCGGGAGTTTTAAAGGGCTGCTTTACAAAGTCCGTACCGGCAAAATCCGTGCCGTTAAAGACGGCGACAGACATAAATTTGGGTTACACGCTGCCGGAGGAATTTAACCCCGACGCGTGGACGATAGAAATTTACGCGTGGAGCGACAGCGCGCCGTGCGACGTGCCGGAGGTTTACGAGAATGAGATCGCAGTGCGGAAATTCTTTGAGGATAACGGCGGCGCGGTGGAGTGGCTCGGCGAGCATGAAACGGTCGCGGGAATGTTGAACGGTCACACCGCGCTCATGCAGACGGGGTCGGAAATCGTGTACGTGGACGGCGAAAGGTATACGCTGCCCATAGCCGTGTACATAGACGACGCGTGGACGACACGCGCCCACTCAAAGCTTGTCGGACTTATGAGATAACAAAAAACGGATTTGCTTAACGGCAAATCCGTTTTTAAATTTCTGTTTTATTCAGCCGAGAGCATTCTGTTCACAGCCGATATGAGCGCGTAGATCGACGCGGTGTTGATGTTGCCGTCAACGCCTGCGCCCCAGTACACGCCGTCGCCGATATGGATTGAAATGTACGCCGCCGCTCTCGAATCGGACGCGCGTTCGAGCGCGTGTTCGTCGTAGGAGCTTATCTCGAACCGCTTGCCGAGATACGGACGGAGCGCGTTGCAGAGCGCGTCCAGGGGACCGTTGCCCGTACCGCTTATCGACGACACCTTGCCGTCCGTTTCAATCGTAGCCGACAGCGTTGTTTTCTCGCCGTCCTCGCCGGAACGGTAGAAACGCAGTTTTATCGGTTCGGACGTGTTCACATACAAATCCTTGAACGCCTGATGTATCTCGTGGTTTGAAAGCACCGTCTGCTTTTCGTCCGACATATCGTTAATAATGCTCGAGAACTCGACGAGCATCTTCTTGGGCAGTCTGTAACCGTACTTGTTTTCCATGATAAAGCTTACGCCGCCCTTACCCGACTGGCTGTTGATGAGGATAGGCTCGTACTTTCTGCCGATGTCCGACGGGTCGATCGTGAGGTACGGGTTAGCCCACTTGTTGTCGGGGCTTATGCCGAAACGATCCATGCTCTTTTTGATTGCGTCCTGGTGCGAACCCGAAAACGCCACGTACGCCATCGAACCGGCGTAGGGGTGTCTGGGGTGAATGGGGATTTTGTTGTATTTCTCGAACACCTCGATAAGTTCGTCTATGTTTTCGAGGTTCAGCATCGGGTCGATACCCTGACAGAACATATTGAGCGCGACCGTGATAATATCGGTGTTACCCGTTCTCTCGCCGTTGCCGAATATCGTTCCCTCAACTCTGTCCGCGCCCGCCAAAAGCGCAAGTTCGCTTGACGCTACGCCCGTTCCGCGGTCGTTGTGCGCGTGTACGCTTATAACGAGGTTCTCGCGGTGGTGGAGGTGTTTGCACATATACTCTATCTGGTCGGCGTACACGTTCGCGGTCGCGACCTCAATTGTCGAGGGCAGATTTATTATAACCTTGTTGTCAGCCGACGGCTCGAACACGTCTATGACCGCGTTGCACACCTCGGCGGCGTAATCCGGCTCGGTGCAGGTAAAGCTTTCGGGCGAATACTCGTAGCGGATATTGCCGTCAAGCTTGCCCGAAACAAGGCTCTTTACGAGCTTTGCGCCGTCAACGGCAAGCTGCTTGATCTCGTCCTTGTTCTTGTTGAACACAACGTCGCGCTGGAGCGTCGAGGTTGAGTTGTAGAGGTGGATAATGGCGTTTTTCGCGCCTTTGACAGCCTCTATCGTCTTTTCGATTATGTGCGTTCTCGCCTGCGTGAGTACCTGAATTGTAACGTCGTCGGGAATGAGTCCCTCGTCGATAAGGCGGCGGCAGAATTCAAACTCCGTGTGCGACGCGGCGGGGAAACCGACCTCAATCTCCTTAAATCCAATCTTTACGAGGAACTTAAAGAACTCAATCTTTTCCTCGGTCGTCATGGGGGAGTAGAGCGCCTGGTTACCGTCGCGCAGATCCACGCTGCACCATACCGGCGCGTGCGTGATTTCCTTATCGGGCCACTCGCGGTTTTCGAGCGGCACGGGATGGTACATTTTCTGATATTTTTTGTAATTCATAAAACCGACTCCTTTCATTCGGGGTACATTGCGAGCCCGCCGCGATATTCATCAAAAAAGCTGAGCCACGCAATGGGACCCAGCATAATTCCGATACTTAAACAGTACAGAAAAACCAAACTGAAGACACCATTGCCCGTTCAGCTTAGAAGTAGGAGAGTATTTAATTTTGCGGACATTGTGTAACGCATAATTAACACCTCTTTCATGTACTTATGTTATTTTACAATAAAAATCCTTATATGTCAACATCTTTTTTGAATTTGAGCGCATAAAAAGAGAATATCGGCAAATTCGATATAAATGTATTTGCATTTTCATAAGCTTTGTTGTAAAATATATATAGATTTTGTAACGGGAGAATATGGATATGCAAATTTACATAAACGAAACGACCGACGAGGAGCGCGCTTTTTACGGCATAAGCGGCGCGCGTCTCGTAAACTGCGCGTTCGCGGGCGAGGCGGACGGCGAGTCGGCACTCAAAGAAACATCCGACCTTGAGATAGAGGGCTGCACATTTAGGCTTCGCTATCCGCTGTGGCATACGCGCCGTGCCGTTATAACGGACTGCGAAATGACCGACACGTGCCGCGCCGCGCTTTGGTACGACACGGACATTGAAATCAAAAACACGCGTCTCGGCGGCATCAAGGCGCTGCGCGAGTGCGACAATATAACGCTCGAAAAGTGCGGCATCAACTCCGTGGAGTTCGGCTGGTTCTGCCAAAACGTAAGGCTCACGGACTGTACGCTCACGTCCGAATATCCGTTCATGCGCTGCCGAAACGTGGAAATCGAAAACCTGCATATGACGGGCAAGTACTCGTTCCAGTACGTCGAGAACATGACGATACGCAATTCCGTACTCGACACGAAGGACGCGTTCTGGCACAGCAAAAACGTGACGGTGTACGACAGCGTCGTAAACGGCGAGTACCTCGCGTGGTACAGCGAAAATCTGCGCCTTGTACGCTGCAAAATAAAGGGTACGCAGCCGCTTTGCTACGCGAAAGGGCTTGTACTGGAGGACTGCGAGATGATTGACTGCGACCTGTCGTTTGAAAAAAGCGACGTGACCGCGACCGTAAAGGGCGGCATCACAAGCGTTAAAAACCCCTACGGCGGCAGCATTACCGCCGACGGTATAGGCGAGATAATCATCGACGACGAAAAAAGCCGCTGCAAAATCAATATCGACAGATAACAACATTTTTTTACATACTATAATAATGAGAAAATACCGACTGTTTTGGCGACCAAACGCCGACGTATTACGAGGAATAATATCACAAAAAACACCTCTCTCGAATAATTGGGAGAGGTGTTTTAATTTGCGTCAATATGGGGAGGGGGTACAATAAAAATACAATAAAAATTTGTAGAAAAATGTAAAATTACAACAAAATGTTGTGAATAATGCACAAAAAAACTCTTGACAATCTTGCTGTTTTATGGTATATTTGCCGTATATTATAAATTAAACCCTCTCGTAAAAAACGGGGGGGGGGTGTTAAATCACATTATTTAAGGAGTAGCGAACCATGAAAACAAGCAGATTAAGACCCAAATTTAAAATTGCGGCGCGCCGTTTCACGGCGGGCTTGATTTGTATGTTCACCATGATTTCAATGATGAATATTGCGCTTCCCGTTTCGGCGGCGGAAGGTGATTCGGCGGCAATGCATTATATTGTCCGCGCGTGGCGTTCCGACGGCAGCTATGAGCAAAAAAACGGTTACGTTTACCAAAAGGGTACAGGCGGATATGAATGGACCGGTGAATTGAAACCGGAACAAGGCGTACCGGACACCCTTATAGTAACGCCGAGCAATTTCGGTGTCAGCGACGGGGAATTTCAGGGCTTTTCGATTTCCTCCGGACAGGATGCCGCGTCGATCAATAAAGACGGCAATTTGGTTATAAAGTACAACCCCGATGTGCACGTTGTAAAGGCGCACGCGTTTTTTAAGAACGCGGGCGTGCAGGTCGCGGGCTCGGAAGATGAAGCTGTTTACGGTGGAGCTGCAGGCTTAAACGATCCCGAACAGGACACCGCCGCGGCATGGGGCTATCCTGAGGGAACAAAGGACGCGGCTACAACCGCTGATTTGTCCAAAACTCCCATAACCGAAAATATCGACGGTAAAGATGTATATATAATGAAAAGCGCTGAAGGCTCGGAAGCTGCGGCGAAGGCAAAAGTAGAAGAGCGCTTAGCAAACAATGAAATTACGGTAAGCGGCAGTACCGAAGGAAGTATCGACTGGGAAACAATCAAACTTACCGACGCTAAGGTTTACAAGACCACAGACGGCTTGCACACGGATAAAACGGCTTCCGTTATAAGCGAGGACGAGCGTACATATCAGCTCGATTTGGAGTCCTGGTTCGTCGGCAACAACAAGGCGGATGTAGGTCTTATTCTTGACGCGTCGGGAAGTATGGCGTTCTCGTCCGCGAGCGACGCAGACGAGGGATTTGAAAAGATTGAAACCACCGGTAAAATGTTTGGAGGCAATGATACTAAGGATGATCCTAAACTGACAGACAGAGAAACCATCATAAGTAAAGCTTCCGATACAGGTACCGAAATGGAGGAAGGAAAACAAATCCTTACGGACGATGAAGTCAATCAGATTTTCAGAGATCACGTCCCCGGCGAGAGTCAGGGTACTGTAGATCCGACCAAATACACAGACAATTCATCTCTCAGCTACACGGGTTACAGCTACTACATATTCGACAAGCGCGCGACCACAAACGAGTACGTGCCCATAGGCTACTGGGACGGCAAGACGGTGCATTATACGAACGAAGAACCGACAGAACCGGACGATGAAGGTATGCCCGGACGCGATAGTCTTGTGGGATATTATGATATGCAGAAGGAAACACTATTTTATGCCGACTCATCACATAATGCCGATGCAAGAACATGGGGAATAAACCGTATAAAGATGGACTCTGACGGCAGTGCGTTAGAGTCCAATGGAAAGTATGCGAGAAGTATTGCATCAGTCAGCGCCAGCGATATAAACTTTAGTGACTCCGGCACCGATATAGATGACAATTCACCCACAACAACTAAGGATGACGCGCCTTGGAATCAATTAAACTGGGATGAAAGTCACGGCTTTAACGTATCGTATGGTAAAAACAGCACGGATAGGAATAAATCACTTCTCCTTGGTCAAGTGGGAAGCAAAAGCTTTACCGTATCTTTTACTTTAGCTTCAAGGCATAAATACGGCACGAATACAGAATATAATGAGAAAGAAAGTAAACCTACAGGCGCAAGCCATAATAACCAAGAAGATCAAATATTATATATAGGTCCGCTTAGCAATCCCGATAAAAATTATGTAAATATACACAGAGGAAACACCAGTAGTGACACAAGACTGAAAATTGGCAGCGGCGGTGACGGAACTGACAGTTCAATTTACAGCATAAAGGATTTTGACACGATTGTCGATAAAAATACGCCGATTACATACACGCTTACATTTAATTATGACGCAAGTACAAGCAAAACAAATGTAAAAGTATACAAAGACGGCGAAACCGCCGCATTGCCGGAGAGTGATGGCGGTCATGTTCCCGGCGAAAGCGGATATAATATAGATTTGCCTGAAAACTGCTGCGTTATTCTCAACGGTTTGCAAGACACCTACGACGGACAGGATTTGTACGTCGACAACGTATACATATTCAATGAGGCGCTGTCGTCAAGTGACGTTAAAACGCTTTACAACGATTATCAAAACAACGCCGATGTAAAGGAAACGGGTACGACACAGGCGCAGCCGTGGACGCTTACGCCGACGCCGGACACTCCGGATGATCCCGGACTGCACTATTTCACCGTGGGCGAAAGCACATCGGCAACGGCGAGACTCGATGATGATATAACCAAAACATCCGCAGCGGACAGAGCGGGATGGTACTACGTAACTTCGGACTCGACTTGGAAGGATATTCTTGAAGTAGGCACGGCGAAATACATGCACGCGCTTAGAAATGACGTGCGCGAAGGTAATAAGTACTATTACAACGGCTACAATACCGATACCACGGATGTAACCGCCGAAGGCAAACTCAATGACGAAGTCGACAAGGAAATAAAAGAGGGAAAAGAGGACGGCAAATATTTCTACTATCAGCCGGATAAATTTGAGCCGATAAAGTTCTTCCTCGACGAAAACGGTCACCTCTGCTGCTTCTACAGCACCGGCGGCAGCGGTATGGACAGAAACGGCTGGTCGCACGTATATTTGAAGAAGGACACGACGAGAGTTAAGTCGGAGGTGCTGCAGCACGCTCTCGGAAGATTCGTTACAAAGATGAACGAAAACTCGCCCGGCAGCCGCGTATCTGCGGTACGTTTCAGCTCGGAGAAATTTGATGAAAGCGAAGCAAATTACAACATGTTTAAACTTCTCGACTGGACGGAAACGGCGACGAACGCTACGGACGCTATTTCAATACTGAACCGCGAGCGCGGCGACGTCGGCACTGACGGCGTTATAGCGAACGATGGCGGACTGTACAATTACGTGCTTACCGGCAACACATCGACCGCCGCCGGATTTAAGGCGTATAACAAGTGCCTTGCGGACAGCGTTGATCCCGACGAGAAAACGAAAAAGTATATTATTCTGTTCACAGACGGTAAAGATACCGATTTGACAGAGGCTTTGAAGGCTGACGGAGCCAATATAAATGAATTACTTGATCCTGAAGATACAAGCGGAAACGCGCTTGAAGCCGTTAAGCTGGCAAAAGATCTTCGCAAAGACGGCTACACGATTCTTTGCGTAATGCTTTCCGGCGGTTCGGTAACGCGCGGCAGTGAGGACTATAATCAGTCTATCCAATTCCTTGCCGCAATCGCGGGCGAGGAATACGATTCGGGTAAATTACCTGCGAACTATGATGAAAAATCGGAAGACTACGCCGGCAACACCGGTAAATACAATAACATATTCGAGGGACACACCTCCGATGAGATAACCGAGGCGTTCTCGGAGGACATCGTTGGCAGAATTGCCGATAACCTTGAATCGTATACGGTAAAGGACTACATCGATCCGAGATTTAACCTCGTTGACGAGGACGGTAGAACATGGAAACTCGAAAAGGACGGCAAGGTAACCATAGAGGATAAAGAAGGCGATAAAGTAGAGAATATATTCGGTACTGAAGGAACACGCATAAATCTCCGCAAAGACCGAAAGATAGAGGGTAACAGCGCGATACTTCACTACGACAGCGAAAAGAAAATGTACTACCTCGAATGGGACGGCGCGACGATCCCCGGCTGTTCGGCAGGCGTAACCACGCTAAGCGTGTGGAACGCGGAGGTTACCGTTAAAGCGAAGGACGACTTCATCGGCGGTAACGCCGTTATCACGAACGGTAACGTACAGCTTGAAAACTACGTGTATTCCACAAGCGACAAAGGTGAAAATGCAACCTCGGGCACAGGCGATACATCGCGCGAAATGACCGGTGACGAAGTAACTGATCTTCCCTCAAAGGGCTTCCCGAGAACGGCTGTAAATGTAAAAGTCCCCGATATAAAAATTACCGAGGATAAGCAGGTAATTTTCATGGGCGAGGAGCTTACGAACGAGGGCGTCGCGAGAAAGCTCGGCGAAAGCATAAGAGATATGTGGGATGCGGAAGGTACAAATACAAGCGTGTGGTACTGGAACTATCTCAAACGCTACGCGGAATATTACAAAGATACGAAATATACTGATCCCGACAAAACCCCGTTTGACCAGTTACTTGACGAAATCATAGCGACGGCGACGGATCCCGCGGGCAAGATTTCATATGATTACTTCTATATCCCCAACGTCGGCGAGGGCGTGGACACCACCCAGACTGGTGACAGTGCGAAGCACGAGAAGGATAAGCTCGGCACGCTGACATTTACGTGGCAGGATATTACAGGCACAGACACAACCGATGCGGGCAACACTACCGATTACAAGGAATATCCGACGGAAAGCGGCAATATAACGAAAGACTTAAGCCCTAGACGTTCGAGACTTACGGTAACATATACGCCGGTTGCAGCAGGGGAAAGAAACGGCAACGGCGTTGTGGATGAAACAGAAGGGGGAACGAATGTTTATCAATGGGATTTGAAATTCAAGCCCGCTCCCGGCACGGAGCAAACAGGGGAGTTTAAAGCGAACGGCCCGTATACGACCAATATCGTAAGCGGAGAAGTCGCGTTTGAAATGGTGCTTCCGAAAGAAGTTGTGGAATATCTGCAAAAGTACGCGCCCGGTCAGACCGTTACATATCAGGCGAAACTTGTAAAGAAGGGTGAGACGGACGCAATAGGAACGTATACCGCCGAGTATAAAGTCCCGACTACTCCCGATGAAACGCCTGCGGAGGTTAAAATCCCTGTTTCGATAACATACAGCGAGGGCTTTAACGGAACATACGGCTTGCCGCTCGGAGAATACGAGGTTCAGATGGTAAGCGGCGAGGGCTTCGGTATAAAATTCAACCCCATTTCGGCTGGTACTCTCGCGGACAGCAAAACGGACACCTTCAAAACGTTTAGCGACAATAACACAAAAACAGCCGAAGAAATACTTAACGGAGCAACAGGAACAACGCATACTGTAGACGAGTTCGCGGCTGAAACCGCTGCGGACGGCACAATTAAAATAGGAGGAGAGACGTCCGACGGCAGCGACTACCGTGACAAACGTTACGCTATGGCGCAGGTTACGGCGGACATCGATAAGACCGCTCTGTCAATCAGTAAACAGGTTGTGGACGCGCCCGCAGGCGAGGATGATGCGTTTACGTTTACGATAACGCTTGACGGTACAACCGAAGTCGAAAACGGAACATTTCACTACGACGGCAATCCGACATCCGTAAACGGCGATACGCCGACGGATAAGCAGATTAAATTCACCGACGGCACAGCGACCGTTAAGCTGAAAAATGCCGAGTCGATCACGATTAAGGATATACTGCCGGGCACAGCGTACACGGTAAGTGAAGACGAGTACGCGAAATACACAAAGACATTTACGGGAGATGAGAGCGGTACAATTTCCAATACTGTTGATAATGCGGTCGCGTATACAAATACGTATAATCCGCCCGAACCGCCTGCGAAAAAAGGCTCGCTGACAGTGAGTAAAAAGGTTGTAGACGCGCCTGCAACAGACTCGGATAAGCCGTTTACGTTCAATATAACGCTCACCAACGTGGCTGACGGAACGTATACTACCCAAAAAGGCGAAACACCGGGTGATTCGATTACAGTTACAGACGGCACGGGAACGGCAGAGTTTAGTCTTAAAGACGGCGAAACGTTCACAATTTCCGATTTGCCGCTGAGTACAAAATATAAGGTCGAGGAAACAGCGGCAGAGAACTACACCGCGACGGTAACGGGCGGAACGCTGACTGACGGCGCTGTAGAGGGCAATATTGTTGAAGCGGGCAGCACGGTTGCATATACAAATACGTATAAAACTCAGACGCCGCCCAATCCGCCCGAACCGCCGAAGACCGGCTCGCTGACGGTGAGCAAGACGGTTGCAGACGCGCCCGCGGGCGAGGATGAGGTGTTTACGTTTACGATAACGCTAACCGGAGCAGCCAATGCCGAATACAGCTATGACGGCAATCCCATGTCCGTAAACGACGCTGCGCCGACTGCGGATAAGAAGATTAGCTTTGACGCTGACGGCAAAGCGACGGTGGAACTTAAAGATGAAGGAACAATCACGATTAAGGATATACCCGAGAATACGGCGTACACGGTAAGCGAAGCCGAATACACGAAATACACAAAGACATTTACTGGAGCAGAAAGCGGCACAATTTCCGATGCTGCCAATAGCACGGTTGCGTATACAAATACGTATAAAACAGTAACGCCGCCCAATCCGCCCGAACCGCCAAAGACCGGCTCGCTGACTGTCAGCAAGACGGTAACGGGCGACGGCGCACCGGCAAACGCGGAATTTGAATTTACGATAACGCTTGACGGAGTAAACAATGAGACATATGATTACACCGGTGAACCTACGTCAGTGAATGACGCTGCGCCGACTGCGGATAAGAAAATTACCTTTGACGCTGACGGCAAAGCGACGGTAAAGCTTAAACACAATGAAAAAATCACAGTAGACGGAATTGACGTAGACACAAAGTACGCGATAAAGGAAACGGCTGTCGATAATTACACCGCATCGGTAACGGGCGGCACGCTCGAAAAAGGCACTGTAAACGGCAGCATTGTCGAAACGGGCAGTACGGTTGCATATACAAATACGTATGAGAAACCGACGCCGACTCCTACGCCCACGAGATCCACGAGCCGACGCCGCACGACGGCTACTCCGAAACCTACTGTTTCGCCGAAACCGACCGCGTCACCCAACCCGAACGGCGATCAGTCGCCGGCAAGTCCGTCGCCTTCACCGAAACCGACACCTGCGCCGACGCCAACGCCAACGCCCGAGCCTACGCCGACACCAACGCCAACACCCGAGCCGATACCAACACCTACACCTCCTCCGACGCCTACCGAACCGCCGCGTTATACGGACGGTCAGTCGGGAGGCGTAACACCGCAGACCGGCGACAACAGTATGCTGATGCTGTGGATGGCTGCCGCGGCTGTATTCGGAAGCGGAGCGGTTATATCGCTCAGGAAACTTAAGAAAAAACGTAATCAATAATATACATGGGAGGGTAATGATATGAAAAAGAAAATATTTTTAAGCATAACGGCTGTTCTGTGTGTATTGGCTTGCGTTTTATCCATAAGTCAGGTTATAAGGATAACACATGAGTATAAACAGGGTGAAAAGGAATATGACGATTTGGCAAACGTAATGGTATCGCATCTTGACGCCGACCTGTATATTTCCCAAAAGGAAGACGGCGGCGCGCCGATAGACGTAAATTTCGAGGCGCTTGAAGAGATGAACGCAAACGTAGTGGGCTGGCTGTACTGCCCCGGAACTCAAATAAATTATCCCGTGGTTCAGAGCAGTGACAACTCATATTACCTGACGCATCTTTACGACAATCAGTCGAATTCATCGGGAACGATATTCATGGACGCGCGTAACTCGCCCGATTTGTCGAATATCAATACCATTATTTACGGTCATAACATGAAGAACGGCTCAATGTTCGCGTCGCTTCAGAACTATGACGAGCAGTGGTATTACAACGCTCACCCCGTTATGTACTATATAACGAACGAGCACGATTATAAGATAGACGTGTTCGCGAGCTTTGAGACAACGAGCGACTCGGACGTGTTTACGATATTTTTCCCCGAGGAGAAGGCGTACGGCGATTACATGAGAGCGCGCTGGTCGCAGTCAAGAATAAATACGTCATGGCTGCCGATGTCAACAAGCGATAACATAATCACTCTTACAACGTGCTCTTACGACTTCAGCGGCGCAAGATATGTGGTGCAGGGTAAGGTCACACAAATAAGATAAGCAAAAAATCATCGGGTAGATCCCGATGATTTTTTTTGGAATAAAAAGAGAACGCCTGAGCGTCCTCTTTGGTCGGTGTTATTTTCCGCATTTCTTTAAGCCTGTGCCCATAATCTTTTTCTGTTTAAGTTCGCTTTGCATTTTGTCGAGCGCCTCGCCGAAACGCTGGAAATGCACGACCTCACGCTGACGGAGGAATTTGATTACCTCGTTCACATCGGCGTCGTCGGACAGACGCAGAATGTTGTCGTACACGGCGCGGGCTTTTTGCTCTGCCGCGAGATCTTCGTAGAGGTTCGTGAGAGGGTCGCCCGTAACGGCTATGGACGCCGCGTTAAACGGCGAACCCTGCGAACTTTGCGGGTATACGGACGCGCCGTTGTCGCTGTAGTATTCCCAGCTTTGCAGTTTCTCCCACTCCTCGGGCGGCGCGCACTTCGAAAGCTGCGACACGAGCGAGCCGACTATTTCAAGGTGCGCCAGTTCCTCCGTGCCGACATCGGTTCCTTAATGCTCCCGCACAAGTCATCAGCTTCTAACGCTGAATTTAACACTACTTTCCATTTGTACGGGAGCAGCCGTAAATAAATATCCATATGCCTCCTGTCATATACCACTATCTTCTCAACAATATTTTGATAGAATATTTCATCCCTCTGATTTCCGCTGAGAATATTATTTATGTATGATGTAATATCTTTAATTGCGGCTTCACTGTCATACGTGTCTTTACGCTCTTTGTCCGCATCGGTCAGCAAGGAATGTAACTCGGCGATTTTATTCTCATATTCCTCTTTCTTTTTCCGATATTCTTCCTTTGTTAAATCCTCACTCAAATACAAATCGAGTAATCGTTCCGATTTGGAAGTCATATTTTCAATTTTCTTTTGTATTTCGTTTTCATCAACAGTTTCTCCCGCATCGTTTGATAATATCATGCGTATAACATTCGCAAGTCCTTTCAAAATTTTATCTTTATTTATTTCAAGACATTCCACGACTTTTTGTATGGCAATCATAAAATCCTCATCACGAATTTGTGATTTTACATCGCATCCTATATGATTACCTGCTTGGTCGATCTTAGCGGTTCCGTAATGCTGCGCCTGATAACAGTGCCACGCCTTATATCGGCTGCCGTCCTTTCGTTTTTTTGTTCGGGAAACAAACTTGTTCCCACAGCACCCGCAAAATATCTTGCCTGATAACGGATAGCGATTTGTGCTTCGATACCGTATTTCCTCGCTCGGAGCATTTTGCTTTATTATCTCCTGCGCCGCTTCCCACATTTCTCTCGAAATAATCGGTTCGTGATGATTGCGTATTACCACAAATTCCTCCTCGCCGTGATTATATTTTTTTGAGTGTGTCAGATAATCGGGCGTATATGTCTTTTTCTGCACCAAATCACCGCAATATTTTTCATTTCTGATAGCTCGCATTATTACGGTATTCGACCACATAGCGTTTCCGGTAATTGTTTTATATCCGGCTTCTCTTAACTCCTTGCCAATCGTACACGCGCCTTTTCTTTCATTGACAAACTTATGAAAAATAAGCCTTACAATTTCCGCTCCGTCCTCATTTATATACAGCTTTCCTCCGCGCACGTCATAACCGAGCATATCGCGTCCGAATACCACGCCTTTTTCCATCTGCCGCTTATGCCCCCATTTTACGCGCTCTGAGGTTTTACGGCTTTCCTCCTGTGCGAGCGACGCCATAATTGTAAGGCGAAGCTCACCGTCCGGCGCGAGCGTATCAATGTTGTCAAGCATAAATAAAACGCCGATATTGATTGCCTTCAGTTCTCTCGTGTATTGAAGCGTATCGACTGTGTTTCTCGCAAAACGGCTTACTTCTTTTGTAATTATCATATCAAACCGTCCGAGGTGAGCGTCCGCTATCATTTTATTAAACGCTTTTCTCTTTTTTGTATTTGTCCCTGTCAGTCCTTCATCAGCATATATCTCCGTCAGTTCCCAATCGGGATTACGATTGATATATTCTTCAAAATACCTCTTTTGACTTGCAAATGAATTTGCTTGGTCGCTTTTGTCTGTCGATACACGACAATATGCCGCTACATTTAGCATTCCAATCAACTCCTTCTTAAATATAATACTACCACCGAAGAAGTAATTTGGCAAAAAAATTAGCGCGCTCTTAATTTCTTTTCAAGCAATTCACACGCGTAATTATATTGATTTTGAGTTATTTTTTTCTTTTCCAATATGGTAACCAATATTGCCTTTTGAATACTAAGGATAAATTCGTCATTTTCGTTTAAATCCTCGTCAGGACAAATAACCGAATATTCTTTGTCCATAGGCAGCACCTCGCTTCTTTTTGTATTGTATGATTAAACACTCGTCCGATATACTTCCATACCACAAATTAAACGACTGCATAAATCGTCTGATTTCTGATATGAAAACTAAGCAATCTACCGAACGGCGGCTTGCAATACCGCCCATAGGAATCTCACCTTCCCGGCATCCGCCCGGACTGCTGTATGACGTGCGACGCTTTTAACGCTCAAGTTCAACTCAGCAGAAGTATCATTATCTCGATATGAAGTCACCGCCGTCCCATTTGCCGATGGTTTCGATTGTCGGTGTTTCCCGCTCGGCTGACATATATGTGCGTAAACTCGCTGTGCGGCTTTTGCACAGGTAGAAGCTATACATCAGTGTCTTGGCGCACTCAATCCATGGCTCGTCCATACCGGAACGTATCCGGCTGCTCTTTATGCTGCGACGGCGTTATCTTCCGTGCTTTCTTTTTAGGAATAAATAACTTATAGTAGGCTTGTCCGCCTGTTAAAGCACATTACAAGAATATGCTTTAACAGATTGACAACATATCCGCAAGCAAGGCGCAAAAACGGCAATGCGCCTTACTTCGGACTTTTAGGGGGTATTTCACAAATCTAAATGCCGTTTTTGTATTATTTTGCTTTAGGTATTGAGAATTTATATAAGATTGTTTCCAATATAAGTTTTTTCTTGCCGCTTAAGGTTGGCATCAATTCTTTTAGCAAATTCTCCTCATCACGGGATAGGTATGTTTTTGTTGTATCATATTCATCTATTATGTAAATGCCTCCATTCCTGCCCATACTGCTGCTTATAGGTACAAATCTGCTGAGTGCTGTCACATCACGACCTATGGCATCATCCGAAACGGAAAATCGTCTTGCCAGTTCAAGTCTTGAAATGCGGCGCTGATTTTTCAAAATTCCCAATATTTTCATGCGTCGGTCAAATACTGAAAAATCATCACTCACAGATTGCACCTCCTCTCTTACGTCCATTATAGACATAAAGTGCCGCACTTTCCGAGGTACATTTGAAAAAAATCTTAAAAATTTTAATTTTTTTATTTTTCACACCTATAACCTCCGATTTTTCTTATGAATAATCAAATAAAATCGGAGTCAGGGATACCGCATCGGAGGCTTGCTCCAACGTATGGTTATAAAAGCGAAAGCATCTGGTTTTGATAATTTTACGTGGGGTAATCGTTTAATAGTTTGAAATAATATATGACCGATAAGAGTGTATGATACATAATAAAAGAAGTCGCTTACGTACCATGTGACGAAAACAAACGCAATTCCATTATTCGCGCTATATTGTCTTTGTTCGTCATTTTTCGCGCTAAATAGTAAACACGCACCTAATCGACGAAAGATTTTTTTAATTTCGACATTAAGTGCGTGTTTTTGATATAATATTCAGTTGTTTTGTCCGAGCCTTTTCTTCTCGGTAGTTGTTTTATGTATTTTCCCATTCCGGTATCTATAGTAATATCGCCTCTTTTAACGTATTCAACATGTATAAGAGAAAGCTGCTGCCGCAGATGCAGCAGCAGCCTGATCAGCTATAAATATAGCAATCAACTTCCTAAAAAGTATCTCATTTTCCTCACTTTCCCTTGTTTTTAGTGTCTTTCCGGCCGTATATTATACCGCCTATTGTTACCAAATTCACAGCAAAATCTCACTATGACAATATATCATCATTGAGGGGGCAAAATGGCGTAAACAGCCGCCACCTTGCCGTCCTCTATTTTAAGGAGAGCGATGTTAATATCTTCGTAGTCAAGCATATCCCAATCAATATACTGCCCGCCGTCGCCGGAGTCTTGTATAGCGTCGGCTATGTTTGAGCTTTGTATTGAATTTACGTCCCCAACACTCAGCGCCTCGTCCGCATTTCTGCTGTTAGAATCAAAAGTGTATACGCAGCAGTTGTCGGCAATCGGATATTTGGTCGCAGCGTCAATATACGAATAGCCGTCCTCCGCGAGTGTCCCTATCGATATACCGCCTTCTGCGGACAGTATCGGACCGAGGGTGAAATAGCTGTAATTCTTTGTATTAAAGAATGAGCCGTTGTAGGTTTGGTATGTTGCAGCCGTAGGCACGCCGTCGTCAAGAGCCGTATCAAACGCGCTGCCGGCGCTCGACGGTTCCGCTTGTCCCGCCATATATAATAGCTCCTCGATATATGCGTAGTAATCATCGTTATAAAACGCATATTCATGTATCGGCATAATATCCGTTACCATGCCGTCACGGTTCGTTTCATAAAGGATTACATCGCCGGAGTCAAGATTTCCTACGCCGTCAATCCAATAATCATCAGCTACAATCAATTCGCGCTGCTCACCGTCGGTATACGCGTCGATTATATATGTGCTGCTGTTTTGGTAGTTTCCGACAGATACAGAATTTACAACAGCAAGCGGGGAGTCGGCATAAAAGCGTTCGATGCCGTCCGTTACGAGTACAAGCTCGTTGTTTTCACCGTAGGCGTAAAGGGTATAATTTCCTCCCTTATGTAAGCGCGTAATGTTGTCAACTGTTTTTTCCGGCTCATCATATTTTGAAAAATCAAGAATATGCGAGCTTTCGTTTAATTTTACATTTCCCACGCTGTTCGTGTCGGAGTCGTACTCGCCCTGCGCTTGTGTGGGCTCAACGTAATCGATAACCGACAGGGTATCTGTTACGTTGCCTTGCGTATCGCTTGTAATTTCTACCGAATAGTTTATAACTCTGTTCTGAACAGGTGTTGAGTCGTCGAATGAAAATCCGCGTTCGACTACATAATCTGCCTTATTGCCGTCCACATCTGTAATTCTCACATAATTATTACCGTCATAGCCCGAATAAATTCTGTCAATTACACCGTAGCCGCTTAAATTCGGAATGTCGGTCTCATCGAGCACCATAAGGAACGCCGAGTTACCTTTCGCTGTTTGTCCGCAGGCATATACGGTATACAGCTTATCTATTTGAAATTCGCCAAATTGCGAAACATTACCCGTGGCTTCATATTCTCTAAAGTCAAGCACCTTTGTGCTGTCGTCAAATCTTATGCTGCCGATACTGCACACCGTACTGTCGGGCGCGGCGGGATCATACCTTCCGTCATAGACGCTTAATTCGCTGCCGCCGGAATATAAAATCCGTAAGGTATCATCATTATAAACGGTGTATGTTATTATTCTGTTTTCCGCGGGCAAGCGTTTATCGTCAGTCAAATCCGAAACGCTATTTAACGGATTTACGTCATATGCAAGACAAAGCGCGTCAATCAAGAAATCACGCAAATCACGGCATTCGTAATTGTATGTGTTGACCGTTTCTCCCGCGTCTATAACATCTACCTTATATGATGAAGTTTCCTCGTCGTAATACATCTTGTCAATCACTCCGTAACGAGCTTTCGCCGTAACGGTTTCGCCTTTCGTTACCATCATAAACCCATGCGGATCATTTTCGGGATTGCCGGTACCGTAAACATATGCGCTGTAAGTATTGCCGTCCTTAAACGTGCTCACAACCGAGGCATATCCGTCGTAGCCGTAATCAATATAATCAATAACGTCAAGCGCCTTTACGCCGCTGTTAAACTTAACATTTCCAAGCGTGCCATTATCGGCTGAATATACCACGTCGGTAAGCTCCGTCTTGACAATGTTGCCTGATTCGTTACCCGAAGAACTGCCGGTAATTCTAAGACGCCCGCGTTCATTGATGATGTAATTCATGACCCATATTAACATATGGTATCACTGGTTGTATAGCATTTATTTGATTGGGAAGCAAATTTTCGACAAAATAAGGATGTTCCATTTTTGTATCAATATATATGGTAGCTCCTATAATCATGTCTTTTTTCAGCGGATTATTATACTTGGGGGAAACTTCGTAGTTCTGTTTGTTATAATATTTTATTTCAACAGGTATCGGAGATGATACTAATTCCCTGACAAGTGCTGTTCCAACAGATTTATTGCCATTATTGTTAGACTCAACAGTTTGTAATTTGCCATCTATGTAGTCTAAAGTGTCATCCGTAAGTTCCTGCAACGCCTTAAATCGAAAATCATCTTTATTTTCATATCCTGGCAAGGTACATCCACTTTTCTCTTTTTCATCATTTAGTCCCAATGGGTCAATAAACATCACAGGATTATTGTTTCCGTACACATACCAATTCAGCTCGTCCTTTGCAGGGTCTTCGGTGATAAATCGTCCTGTGTTGCTGTTATAGTATCTATTTCTTAAGTAGGTCAAGCCGCTTTCTTCATCATAGTATTCACCGCAATATCGGAAAGGATTGGTTGTATCGGTTGCTTCAAGCTGGTTGCCGAAAGCGGTGTAGTCATATGTGCCGAAAAGGGCGTTATTTTTGCTTGTAGCAACTACATTTCCGTGCGGGTCTTTTATGTAGCGAACAAAGGTATCATTGTCGGTCTTTGCGCCATTTACACCTAATGGGTCGTAATAGTAAACCGTCGTTGCGTTGTTCTTTGTTTCGCTTGCAAGATTTTGTCCGTTCCAGACATAGCTTGTTGTTGTACCGTTTACTGTCTTGGTCGCGCGGAGATTATCTACACCGTAGGTGTACTTTGCTTCTGTGCCGTCATCATTGTACTTTATAAGACGGTTAAACTCGTCATAGCGGTAAAGCTTCATCGTGCTGCCGCCGGAATGTCCCGACATACTCATATTTGAGCTTTGCGTTCCGTTTTCATCGTAGCAATAGCTGATTGTGTATCACAGTGTGACATTTTTGCTATGCTTATTTTAGCACAATAGAACCGTCCCCATGTGTTATGCGTCAAGAAAAACGTCTTTTTGACATATGTATCGTATTAAATTTTTTCAAACAGCTTATACAGTATCACCGCTGCATCGGCGCGAGTCATGCTACTGTCCATATCTTTGAGATCGTTTTCGGAAATTAACCCTTCCTGCAACGCAAGAGATAAATCATTTATTGCCCATTCTGGAGCGTTTATATCTGCAATATCAACTGCTTCTACAACACGCCCTTCATTTCTAAGCGTCCTTGCAGCAAGCGATATGAGCTGAACCTTTGAAATCGTTTCATCACCACGGAAAGTGTTATCCTCAAAACCTGCAATAATATTGTATTTTTTGCTTGCGCCTGCCGTATTATAATACCAGTCGTCAGATGTTACATCAGTAAATCCGCCGTTTCCGTCCTCGTCATTCTTTGCCGTCATACGAAGAAGCAGTGCGGCGATTTCGGCGCGAGTTATCGGTTTGTCGGGCGAAAACTCTGTTTCGCTTGTTCCGCTTATGATATTTGCTTTTGTGAGTGAATTGATTGATTGCTGTACTTCCTCTGTTTTATCGGATATATCTGACAAGTTCGTGCGATCTACAGAAGCTTGCTCCGCAGGCAATTTCACATTGTCCATTATTTTGTTTGCTTTTATTTCGGCTAAATGATCTTTATCGTCGTCTGTCACATCAAATTCAAATAATTCACCTTCATTTGTAAGTATCAGTGTTGAGTGGCTATCTGAATATTTCCATTCACTTATACTGTTTACATTATCAAATACTTTCTTCGGCAAGTTATATAAGCTTACGCCGTCTATATTAGTTAGGGTATATCCTTCACCGCTATCCTCACTGTCGCCATAAATCCAAAGTGAACCATCATGCTTTAATACAAGATTAAATCCCCAATGAGAACATACGCTTTTTACATTATCGGTATATTTAAGAGGCGTGTACAACATAGACTTCTTGTCTATTCCCACGCCGTTTCCGTAGTTGCAGCCCCAGTGATACAATGTGCCGTTTTCATCAATGGCGAAGGTTGAGGTTTCCCCGGTGTATATCTTGCTTATTCCATCCATAATCCTTATAGGTTTGAGAGAGTACTCGATGTTTTTACCTATCCCAAGTACACCATATTCATTTGTTCCTGCAGTCCATACGCTTCCGTCTGTTTTAAGAATTACCGTGTGTCCATATCCGTTTGCAACATCTTGGACGTTGTACATTATCCTTACAGGCTCGTCATATCTTTCTGTCTCATCACCGGTCGCCATTTCGCCCGTTATATTTGAGCCTATGCCCCATAATGTATTATCACTTTTTTTAAACATTATAGCTGTAGTGCCGTTAGAAACACATTCTACATTCTCCATGATCTTTTCAGGTACATTATCTGTATTCTTACCGAAAACACCTTCTTCACATCCCCACAACAATCCATCATTCCCTACGGCATAGCCATTTTGAACGCTTTTAACATTATCGAGTATTTTATGAAGATCTTTTACCTCTCCGTTTTCGTCCTTATCCCATGTCCACAGGGTATCGTCATTCTTTATAGCATAATATTTCTCACTTATGCTTATTGTATTGCTTTGTGCATAAATATTATTTGAAGATAGTAATAGAGTAGATAATAATACAAGCACTATTTTTTTTATCACATTAGTCACCCCTCTATTTTACTGTTTTAAATGTGTATGCCGGTTGATTTTTATAGCACGATGATTTATTGGGACCATCAAACTGAACCAATTCTCTGTATTGTAGTGCTGACTCATTGGTATTATCTATTAGTATCATTTTTTTGTTGTTTACCTCATCATAAGCATAACCAACAATAGTCACAACATGGTTTTCTTTTGGCACTTTGACTACAATAGGAATTTGATTATCTATTTGTGTCATCACATCCTCGAATGTGAACTCTCTACTATTTTTGTTACCATGCCATTGATTAAAATAGTTTTCATCAACCACATAATTACTTCCTTCTAAATACCCATGACGAATTATAACATTAGCCTGTCCATGTGGGTTGCTGTGACCCTTATTGTAATTATCACCATATTCATCTTTAGCCACTTGTATAAAGTCTAACTCTTTATGTGTAAGATGCCCTACACTTTGAGCTATGTTTGCTGCCCAACAACAATTGGTATAGCCTTGGTCTACATGCCTAAAATTAGAAATTATATTAGAATTCTTATAACTATACCACTCTTTTGGAGCGATGTATGTACGGTCTTCATTCCAATCCGCTATATGATTGCCATCCGCATCAAAATATGCTCTGTCTTCTTTAGTATCAATACGACCATCACCATCCCAGTCTAAATCGCTCGGCACTTTTGAAGATGAATTACCCGATAAACCGAGTGGGTCTACCAATGCAACAGGATTACTATATAACTTTTAATACTGACACCCCTGCAAGACGCGATAAATTATTGCTATGACTTGCTCCTTAGTACAATAGTCTTTTGGGACAAAGCGATTATTATCGTATCCGCTTACAAAACCCGATTTCTGCATTTTGTATACAGACTTTTTTGCCCAACTTGATATTGCATCATCGTCATAAAATTTATTTTCTCCAATTTCGTAATCTGTTACTCTGTAAATTGCATAGTTATCATAGAGTTCAAACATTCTGTCAAATACAGCACAGATTTGTTCACGAGTTAAATAACTATCGGGGTCAAAATCACCGTTTCCAACTCCTTGCATAAGTCCAATAGCAGAAATATATTTAATATCATCGTTCATTACTGATATATCATTATAACGGATGCTCTGAGCTATATCTGATAATCCCAGTTCTGCCACTTTGTTCTCAAGTACAGTATACCCATATTGATTTGTATAATAGTCTTCAATATAACGATAAGGGATCTTATTTAATAGTCGTGCCATAAGATTACAAAAATCTAAGCGTGTAATCGGAGATGTATAATTTCCTGCCTGTTCATAGGTATATAATCCCTCCATGGCAGCAAGCTGTAATGTATATTCAGACCAATCGCTGCTACCAACTGTGTTAAGACATTCTGGGAGTTTAAACATCGTTTCCCAGACTCCATTATAGCCGCTAAAAAAACTCTCATCTTGTGTTCCTTCATAGTCACCTAATGGCTTGGCAAGTGGTTTATATTTATCATAAAGGTATTTGCCTAATTTTGCTATCCTTTCTTTTCCGCTACCATAAGGGCGATACCATATATAATAGTTTGATACGGGTTTAGGATAATTCTCTCCATAATCACTGTTTTTTCTTCCAAAGCTACCATACATTACATCACCAACCTGTCCTCCGCCAAAATAAAGTGCTGACATTTTCGTATTATTCCAATTCCATCGTTCTGCAGGTAATGTTTCACTCAATCCTATATAAAAATATTCACCTTCTACTTTTTCATCATAATGACTTGGAAATACAAGCTCATTATATGGTGCTTCAATTCGTTCGCCCTCAATTGTTTGATATTCTTCTTTAATAAGTTGTAAATCTTCATCTTCAAGATTTGCAGCTATTGGATTGTATAGTTCAGAAAAATAAATCATGCCATATCCTATATTGTCAAGATTAGTAGATATGGACTCAGTAAATACTTCTTTGAATGGTTTATGTTCCGTTAGCCCTTCTGTTTCTCCGGTAGTAGGAATATTAAATAACAAGCTAATAAGAAGTAGCAAATTTACAAATAATCTTTTTATCATAATTGACCCCTCTCTCATATATTTAGTTAAATATTATCAAAAAATATTTTTCATTGTCAAGACTAAATAAAAAATATAGTGACATTCAATTTCCAACTGCATTGGCAAAGCCTTTTGTTATTGAACAAAACTCTTATATCGTTACATCATATGCCTCCAACATTTCCAGTTCCTGTAATAGTAGCTGCATTATAGCAGTTTACAATATTACAGTTATAGACAGAACCCGCAATACCACCTGTGTCAATGCTGTTTGTTGTAGTGACAGGGCCCGAATTTGAACATATCTCAACTTTATTGGTTTTTGAATAACTATCAGTTCTCCCTACAATACCACCGGCATTTCCTGAAACATGTTGTATTGTCGCGCTGTTTTCGCAGCGCTGTATAGTGCCCTCAGTATTATATCCTGCAATTCCTCCAATGTATGTGCTGGAGATGCAACTTGCGCTTAATGTTCCCGATGACGTACAGTTAGTTATAGTTCCGTCATTATAAGCTGCCACACCGCCGATAAAAAGGCCACTACTCACCGTAATGGTGGCATTGACTTTAAGATTTTTTATTGTTCCGCTGTTATATCCGAAAAGTCCTGCGCATCTATCAGTGCCTTTGTTGTTGATGGTATAGGTTATGGTGCAGTTATTTCCGTCAAATGTTCCCTCAAAACCTATTGCATTATCAATATTATAGGGATAGTCTCCTATGGGCGCGGAAGGAGTAAACGATATATTAGCGGCAAGCTTAATATATTCACCACGAAAAGTATTTCCGCTGTTTACCTGCTTAATAAGTTTTTCCATATCTGAGGAACTATTCACAAGATATGGATCGTCTTTTGTTCCCGATCCCCACTCAAATATGTATGCGTTATACGCAGCTGATGCAGGGGTGGGAATAAATGGTAATATCATTGCAAATAAAATAATTAAACTTAAAATTCGCTTTTTCATCGTTCATTCCTCCTCGTATGTTTTAAGGTTGCATTTCTTTATTAGATAGATGATTTTTATTATAACAACATAACAGAAATTATGTTGCTGAGTAAGCTTGGTATCCCATAGCTTTCGGTATTCTGCCAGTACAAATGATGCAAAAAAGGCGCAACAAACAGACCAATGTAATTTGTGACTTTTCATTGGTTTTCTTTGCGTGATATTTTCTTAGTTATTTCACAACAAAATAATTACAAAAATCTATAAAAAGTGTTTTTTATACATATTTAATCTAAAGTCGGGAAAAACAGCCCAAATCATTGACAAACATAATGGTTTAGTGTTATAATTATAATATCTATGTAGATAAATTTGCATATTCCAAACAACATAATTTCTGTTATGTTGTTTTTTTTAACAGCGCAAAAGTCCGAGCTTTTGCATTTGTTTGAGGTGAACAGCGCCGCTTTCCATTGTGTAGATACGCGTCGTGTTTATGCTCGAATGTCCGAGAATGTCCGCGAGTCGTACCACGTCCTTTTGCAGCGAATAGAATGTCCTCGCGAACAGGTGTCGGAAGTTGTGCGGGAAAACCTTGTCTTTCGATACTCCCGCGCTTTCGCATAAAGCCTTTAACATTCGCCATACGTTACTGCGGTTAAGCGGTTTACCCGTCCGTGTCTGAAATACGCTGCCCGACGTTATGCCCTGTTCTTTCATATATCCCTTTAGCATTTTGCAGAGCGGCGCGGTCAGTATTACCACACGCATTTTGCCCTTGCACCGTATCGTCGCCTTGCCTGTTTTAACGGCGTTTGCGTCGATAAAGCGCAGCTCCGATATTCGTATTCCGGTGTTACATATCGTTTGCATAAGGTAATACAGCCGCCTGTTGCCCTTTTTCTGCGCGGCATTGAGCAGCCGTTCATATTCTGCCTTTGTAAGCTCGCGCTCGCTTTTAGCGAAAATCTGCCGTTGGATTTTCAGCGTTTTCACATGGCAGTCGTGCCACCCGGCGAAACGGAAAAAGCTGTTCAGCGAGGATAAGATGGAATTGACGCTCGCCGGAGCGTAGGTTTCGATTAAATACTCCTTGTACGCAAGTACGGCGTTTTTACCGATTTCCCGTCCGCCGAGCCACGCGCTGAACGCGTGAATGTCGCGTATATATTTTTCCACGGTCGCCGCCGCGCGTTCCTCGTTTTGGAGGTAGCTCTTAAAATTTTCTATATGTTTCTCTGTAATTTTTTTCATCGTCAACAACTCCTTATTCGTTTATTCTACCACGAAAATAAAATTCCCATTCGGAAGTTGTCAATGATTTGCTGCTTTTCTGCTTAGCAGACAGTAATTCTACACTAATGGTCACCTCTAAATTTTTAATAATTTTAATTATATAAGACATGAAATATGGATTTTGCGCCCTGACATTCTGAGCATTTGGAAACAGGTTTAGAGATTTTTGGGGAAAGGAAAAGGTTTTACGAGAAGTGTGAGCATCAAGTCGCCGTTTCGCCTATCGGAATCGGCGGCTTTTATAGCGCCTTCATCTTAAAATCACGCAAATCCACATAATAAACAGGCTTATTCCTGCTTACCGCATACCGTATCGTATTCGCCGTTCCGCTCGGCTGCCCGTTCCACACGGCGATAACATAATCGCTGCTGTCCACCATATATTTATTTCGCTTCATCATACAGTCGTAAGTGTAATTTTTCTGCAAAACCGTCACCTTGTCGCACATCGCCATAATTTTATCCCGCCGTTCCTTGCTCTTGACGTTCCAACTTGCGGTTTGATTTTCACATGGGATAGCCGCTTCTAACGTGATATTCGGATGCTCGTCTTTAATGTCAAGTACGATTTCCGCCGCCCATGTGTCAACGCCCTCTGCCAACCCCGACAGGAAATGCGTCACTGACTTCTTGCGTATTATACCCTCAATAAGCTGCCATAGACGATATTTTATCAGCTTACACGCCGGATGCTCCTCGTTGTATCCGCAGGGCAGGCTCTTTGGTCGGTGTCCGGTAAAACAAACTGTATATTCCATAATTCCTCTCATATGTTATTAACATTATACATACTGAAAGTATGTATAATGTATTTTAACACAAACTTATTGGATGTACAATAGTAATATAATATATTTTTAGTGGAGGGCATTATGAAAATTGATTATGCTGCAATCGGTAAAAGAGTGAGAAATGAACGTGAAAAGAAAAATATGTCACAAATGCGTCTTGCAGAACTTTCCAATTTGAGCATAAACAGCATCTCGCATATTGAATGTGGTAATACAAAATTTAGTTTGCCCAGCATTGTTGCTATTGCCAATGCCCTTAATGTAACAGTAGATTGCTTCCTTATGGACGTAGTAGATAATTCATTGATACAGTTTAAGAAAGAATTGGTAGATATTTTTGATGATTGTTCAGAAGAAGAATATACCCTGTTGGTAAATATATGTAAAAGTGCGCTAACGACATATCGACAAATAAATAACAGATGAAACAAGAAGTGTGCTATAATTTGCACACTTCTTGTTTTCAATATATTCTCATTGCTGCAAATACGCGTTTTGTGCCTCTATCAACAGCTTTCTCGCGACGGTGAATGTCGCCATATCCACGGCAGGCATATCACGGTAGCAGGTGTCGATTGAAAACTGCTCATCGGGATTGAATGTCGGATCTACTGACTGATAAATACGAATATACGCCTTATCCCTCGCCTCGGTATAATCTGCTCCGTTCTCAACCTCTGTGATTATGTCCGCAAGCAGCACCTTTAGCCGCTCCGTTTCCGATTGGTAAAGCTCCGGTCTTAACTGCATATCTCGCATTGTTCGGATTGCGTTTCTCACGATTGCCGACATAACTCCGTAGCCGTAGCCGTTTGTTTCTCCTGCGATAACCGCTTTCCTTACCAGCGCGTTCGCCCTGCCGATTGAATACTCAGCCGTTCCGTTTTCCACTTCGTCAAGTATGCCGCCGATAATGTTTTCCGTGATTTGTATTGCTTCCTCCGTCGCGTTCGCCGGAGCAGATTCGCGCGGGATTGATACCGCAAGTGCGGGCGTCGCCGCCGTAAGCGTCAGCGTTGCCGCTAAAACAAATGTGATAAACTTTTTCATTGTGAAAACCCCTTTCATAATTTATTTTCTAAATAAATTGTATCAGAGATTTTTACTTTTATCAAATTTTGAAGTATTCTCAAAAAAATTTGACAAATTCTTATTCTTGTGGTACAATGCCGCACTTAATAGCAATTCGGTCGGCGGAACACCGTAAATCCCACACTTGATGCCGTTGACAGCACGACGTTATTAGCTCCCGACGAGCAATGTATTACGAGGATATTCCCGTCTGCGTCTTTACCCACAACTATACCGACATGGCTATAACTCGGCAAAAAGCACAAATCTCCCGCCTGCACCGTGGATGCGGATACTTGGACGCTTGCGTCTCGCTGACCGTATGTACCGTGACCGACAGCATAGCCCATGCCGCTGTTATTGAACGCCCATGTTACAAATCCTGAGCAGTCAAGACCATATGCGCGTATCGTTCCCGATGACGGACTGCCCTCGGCTGTTACCCGCTGCATAGTACCCCATGCACTGTCCCAACCGATTGCGCTCGACTTACCGCCCCAGAAATAATTGACCTTACCGACAAGCGACGCGGCGTTCTTTACAACGTCTTTTCGCTTTTGCGGAAGCGATGCAGGCAACCCCTCGACAATCGCTCGCACATTCGCGTCCGTCACTGCAAGGCTGTGACTTGATGATGTAAGCACATCGCCTTGCTCAAGCAAAGTTTCCACGGCTTCACGCTGCTTAGCGGTCAGCTCATAATAGTCCATGAGTTCCTCTTTTGTTTTTCCGGTCACCGTTATGTTCAAGCGATTTCCTGTACCACCCGCATTATTATACGGTTCAACAGTGTATTCAACTGTGTTCGCGGTACGGAAAAATTCTTTCAGTTTCTCGGCTTTCTCCGCGTCAAATACAACAACATCCGTTGCTGTTTCGTCCTCCGCTCCGGCTGTCTTGGCGGCGAATACAGCTATTACAACATTGGAGTTTGTCTGATTATCGGTAACCATCACGTCCGTATGCGGCACTGATAACTCTATATTCTCCGTCGATTGTGTAAGCTCAACATTGTACTCGGCTATTATCTGCGACAGCGGGATTGTGCCTACGTCGTTCGCCTCCTCCGAAAAGAATATCCCGAACGGACTTGCCGCGATCGCCGCAATTATTATCACAATAATAAGAACCGTTACAACTACGGCTATACCACCCATAGCCGATATAGCCGTCATTGCCGTTTTCGCAATTCCCGCCGCAGCCGTGGCGATAGTTTTCGCTAATCTTACGGCATATTTTACGCCCGCCTTTACTGCTTGCGCTGATTTTTGTGCAACCTCACGCGCCTGTCTAACCGCTTTTTTGGCGGCTTGCTTTGCAAGCTGCCGTTCTTTTTTCTTTACTGCTGCCTTTGCGGATTTGATACTGCGGTTTGCGGTCTTTACCACGCGGGCAGGCTTAGAAACCGACGTTTTTATATGCTCCGTTTTGTTTCTTACAATATTCGTTATACCTTTCGGCTTGCTTTTTATACTGCTCTTATCAGCGGTTATGATACGTGGACTGTCAAGCTCTGCGGACTTTGCCTTGATATTTGTTCCGTTATGTGACAGAATGTAGCTGTCGCGCGTCTTTATATCCGCCTTTTTAGTCTTTATCAATTTCTCCGGCGCGGATTTCTGCTTGTGGATAGTCCTTGAGTCCGTAACAATCGGCATATCCGGTACAGTCGCCGTTTCTGTGGAATAACCAATGTCCGGTATGAGAATGGTTTGCGATTCTGTCTGTGGAACAGTATTCTTTACCGCGTCCGCCTGTGCTTTCAGCTTATTCTGCACATACTTCCGCCTTGCTGCTTGGGATTTATCAACAGGCGGCTGCTCCGTTTCCCTTGCCCTGACCGCTTGGAGCGTTTTCGGCTGAAACGGCTGCTTTACCTTTTCGGATTTAATCTGCGTAGTCTCGGTCTTTTGTTTCAGATATTCGTCTTTTGTCTTTATTCTCATAGGCGTCTCTGACGATTTCGGGGTTTCCTCGATGGCAGCGGATTCTGTTGGCGACACTACCGATTTATGTTTCTCCGCCCTTATTGCTGCAGTCTGCCGCTGCTGTGCGGTCGGCGCAGGTACAGTATTATCACCTTTGTGTGCTAATACGCTTTCTTTTGTCTTTATTACAGCTTTTTGCCCAGATTGTTTCTGCTCCATTACCGACTGACGTGTTTTTATCATAGCCTGTTCATGAAGCTTTGGTTTCAGACTTGTTTCCGCTAACTCAGTGTTTAACGCCTTTGTTTGTTGTGCAATATCCGTACTGCTATGAATATCCGATGTCGGAGCTTGTGTTAATTTACGCTTACGTACCTTTTGCTTTATATTTTTCCCCGTCCGTGCAATCACGTCAGCCGCAGCATATACGGCTGTTTCGGCTCTGTCCTCAACCTCATCAACAGCATAATTCTCCGGCTTTTCTGTCTGTTCCGATGTCTGCTTTTGAATTTCGGCTTTCTTCTGAGCATACTGGTGCTTCAAAGTGTCCACGGTACTCACGGGTACGGACGCTTTGAACGACTGCGCCGTTTTCGGTTTCGCCGATGCGGACTGCTTCGGTGTGTACTGTTTTTGCTTTGTCGTTTTAGGTTTGGATTTTACGTCTTTCAAGTTTTCACCTCTTTTTTCGTATAATGTATTGATTTTTTCGTGCAAATGGCATATAATATATGTATCAAGCCGAAAGGAGAATATATATGGCAAGCACGACAAACATAAGTATCCGTATGGATACCGAGCTGAAATCTCAAGCTGACGCGCTGTTTAACGAATTGGGCATGAACATTTCAACCGCATTTAATATATTTGTACGTCAGGCTCTGCGCGAAAAGCGAATACCGTTTGATATATCGCTTAGTCAGCCTAATCAGGAAACGATAGCCGCTATAATTGAAGCTGAAAGGATTGCAAAGGATTCGTCTGTAAAAGGTTACACCGATTTAGACGAATTGTTTGCCGATTTGGAAAAATGAGACAAACAAAATATTATGATGACGATGTACTTGTTCTTACTCTGTCGCGCACAGGCACACACAGCGATTTGTTCGGAAAATAGGTAATATACGGCTCGGTATTACACTGAGCCGTATATATTTTTACATCATATTATGCTCTATCGTCACTGCAAGCGGATAGTTTTTGCCCGTTGCGGCAAAGCCTATGGAGTCCTTTAGCTGCGAAACATAGCTACGAATATCCGATTGAACGAAGCAAATATACTCGCCCTCGGTTATTTTATGATACTTACCGTTTTTCTCAAATACGTCGGCAATACAACCGCGTACCGTTTCGTCCGCGTCTTTCTCCGCGTCCTCGCCGAATGCGGCTGTGATTTCCTTGAGATTGTCGATGCTTACAACAGCGATATTTATTACATCGGATTTTCGCAAATATTCACGAAGATATGTCTTTATATACTTTTTCAGCTTGTTCTTTTTCATATTTACCTCCATAAAAGAAGGCGACGGGTTAAACCGCCGCCGTTTCCTCACCCGGACGGGTACTCATCAATTTATATAACTGTGTATCTGTCGGGAAATCATTTGCGAACGGTACGATAGAGCCGCCGACCTTAATCAGTCCGTGTCCCGCCGGAGCGTTCGTTATATATCCCATCTGCGTTTCCGATATGTTCAAGAGTCCCGCAAGTTCTATACGGTCTGACGGTGCTTGATTTAACATCAGCAGAAATTCGCTGTTCGCGAGCATACCGCGCGCCGTTTCGTTCCTCAGACAATCCTCTATATTCTGTGTAATACCTGTCAGCAGACCGCCGTACTTTCTGAAACGCTTCCATGCTTTAAGCAAAAACTCCGCACTGTACGGATTCTTAAAGAACAGGTGCGCCTCGTCGATATACACTCTCGTGTACGTACCGCGCTTGCGGTTAGCCATAACTCTGTTCATTATATTATCGAGCATGATTAACAGTCCGATAGACTTCATCTGGTCGCCGAGTTCAAGTATATCATAGCAGGCGATACGGTTATTGACGTTTACATTGCTCTGATGCGAAAACGCATCCAAACTGCCCGTTGCGAACAATTCAAGCGATAACGCCAAATCGTGCGCCTCCTGTTCCGGCTGACGGAGCAGTTCGTCACGGAAATCTGCCAGTGTCGGCATAATGTTCGATTTCCCATTGAAATATCTGTTGTAGACGTTTATCGTACAGCGGTCGATAATAGAGCGGTCTTTCGCTCCGACACCACCGCCGAAACGTGCATCGCCGTTCTTTAATAACTGGTCAAACAGCGAAATGAGAAATTCCGACTTGATTGAAATGGGATTATCATCACTGCCAACATCGTCGCTTATATCCATAGCGTTTATATGATTGGGAGAGGACGCGGACAGCTTAATAATCTCACCGCCGAGATTTGACACGAGCGGCGCATACTCGCGTTCGGGATCTACCACGATAATATCATCATCGGTAAACAGCGCCGCCATAGCTATTTCCATCTTCGACGCGAACGATTTACCCGAACCCGACACACCTATGATAAATCCGTTGCCGTTAAGCAGTAATTTTCTGTTGCACATCAATAGGTTATGCGATATGGCGTTTATGCCGTAATACAAGCCGTCATTGTCGATAATCTCCTGCGTTTTGTACGGGATAAGCACCGCCGCACTCTCCGTAGTAAGCGTTCGCGTCGCGCTTATCTCCATAAGACCGTAGGGGAGCACAGTATTCAGACCGTCCTCCTGCTGATATTTAAGTACCGCGAGGTTACACAGGTCTTTTCTGCCTATTGACATCAGCGTTTCCGTGTCGTTATCGAGTTCCTCCAATGAGTCCGCGATATGTACGAGCGTCAGTGTGACGAACATCATTCTCTGGTCGCGTGTTGTGAGGTCGTCCATAAACTCCTTGATTTCATTCCTCATCTGCTCCAGTTCATAAGGGATGGTAGCCGAGAAATTATTATTCATGTTCTGTTTTTGCTGCCACTTCGTAATATCCGTTTCAATCGCGAGCAGTTTTTTCTGGATATCTTTAACCGCTTCATCGGTTGATATAGGCAGAATATCTATCGACACCATCATGCTCCGCGAAAAATCCGTAAGTTGTGAAAGTAAATCGTCTTTGAGAAATGACGGATATTCCTTTAAGAACAGCACTCTCGCGTATTTGTCCCCGATTTGGATATAGTCCTTCTTAAACTCTATACTGTCGGGGCAGATATAGTCCTTAAAATGCGCTCCGCGCGCCATAGCGTTTTTGAGGTCGAAGTTAAACTCGTCCTCATCGTTTCCTCTGAAAAATTCATAGAAAATACGAAGCCGCTCCTTATAGCCAAGTTCAGTTGTCTGCGACGATATTTTTGTAAAATCCGACGCTAAATCACTGCCGACACGAGCGAAATATGTCCGCGCATCCTTGATATTTTTCTTTATTGAAGAAACGGTAATAAACTTATCGTGGACGATATTATTCGATTCCGCCATCTTGTCGCTCAAAAGTCCCTCCAGTTCATGCGTATATGTAGCAAACCCAATTCCCGTCTTTGGCTGCGCCATTTGCTCGAATACGCTGTTCACAAGCTGTCTGTTGTACGAACTTATCTTAACAAGCGCGTCCGTAGGCAAGCCGTTAAGTATAGCGGAGTGCGACAGGAACATTTCCTCTTGGTCTGCCTGCGACGCCACCTCATAGTTTATATCCGAAAACCGCCATGTCTTAGAGAAAATCCTGCCGTATCTGAAAATACCGTCCCTGAATATACAATCTATCGGGATAGACTGCTGAACGGTCTTAGGAATCTTTCTTTTTTCTGCCTTGATTTCTTCCTGCTTTCTGCGCATCTCGTAATGCCTCCTCGTAAATATTAAGTAGTATGTTTTCCGATTTAAACAGTCTCTTGCCGGACGCTAAAAATTCGCTGCGGATAAATGCCACAGCGAATTTCTCAAACGTCATGCCGTTATATTTAAAGAATCCCGCAGCCGCGAACGGAGCGGCAAGCACCACGCACAGCCACGACACGAC
>CANRKO010000003.1 GCA_947631235.1 uncultured Clostridia bacterium
GCCTTGAACAAGCCCGCTAAATATTCTTTGTTTTCAACCTCGTCAACCAAAAGCATTTCCTTTGCTCCGTCATAAGGCAGTTCATAAGAAGCTGACGGCATATAAGCTATTGCTGATTTTACCGGTTTCACGAGCAGCCTGTCGTCATATATACCGCCGATAATTTTGCCGCGATAATAAATAATAAACTCGCCCATCATCGGTCTGTAAGTAATTTCTTCCAAATCGGTCAACTGCTCCAAAATGAATTGCAGATATTCTTTACTCGATGCCATAATTTTTCATCTCGCTTTTAAGTTATGATTTATATTTCTGCATATTATGTTTCAATTATATCATACTTGATCACATTTTGTCCAGCCTGCATTTACCATAGTTTGTGAAAATCATAAATTATTAACCTTATTTTTGTTCCCCATTAAGAGGTGTGGGGATTTTTGCTTACTTTTTACGGCTCTTGACTTGTGAAAAACAACAATTTTGAAACAGAAAACGCTCAGATGAACCGTTGTTCATTCGGAGCATTTCTATCGTCAAATTTTCAATTTATACGGCTCTTGACCGTATATCGTTAAATTTCGCGTAGGCATTTAGAACCCCTGATTTCAAGAGGGTTAGTATAACTATACGCACCTTGTTAAAATCGACATTTTTGCTTTTTAAAAACATAGTCTCCATGCGGATTTTTCAAGCTAAAAATTCGCCTAAATGCGGACATTTATATTACATTACAGCGATATTAAAATACCGCACAGTCTGCCCACCCGAACGAGTTCGCCTTTATCCGTGGGTGCTGTACCAAAAACCGCTTGAACATTGAGTTTAAGCGGTTTTTTTGTTGAAATGTGTTGAAAAAATAAGAACTTTAATATATAATATCTTTGTCGGTATATTCCGACATCTTTTTCCTTGCTTATGCAAGGCGGAAAGGTAAGACTGAAAACGATTTCAAATCGGACGGTTAGCCACCATGTATTACATACCCTAAGAGCATAGATGAACAATCAATATGAAATGCTCAACGGAGGTGGTCTGCTATGAAAAAAATAATTTCAAAGATGTTGGAAACAGCATTGTATGTTATTATTATTTTAACAGCTTTTGCTATAAATGCAAAGTAACCGCTCCAATAGCCCAAGGATAGCGGTTACTTTGTAACTAATATCACGGCTGACCGTTTGAGGTCTTGCCTTTTTCTGTTTATATTATATATCTTTAAAAGTATTTTGTCAATACAAAGTATCATTCTTTTATAAGGCTGTAGAATTCTTTTCTAAGCTCGTGGTCGGTGTCGAACATACCGCGGATGGCGGCGGTGCGGGTTTTTGCGCCGCGGGCGCGTATGCCGCGCGCGGTCATGCAGCTGTGCTCGCCCTCGACAACGACGATAACGTCCTCCGTGCCGCAAGCCTTCTGTATAATCTCTGCTATGTCGGCGCATATACGCTCCTGCAGCTGAAGGCGCTTAGCTGCCATATCGCATATACGCGCGATTTTGCTAAGTCCTATAACCTTGCCGTTCGGGATATAGCCGACGTGGCACTTCATATTGTACATGAGCGCGATATGATGCTCGCAAAAGCTGAAAATATCTATATCCTTAACTATCACCAAATCGTTCGACTTGCTGTACTCAAAGCACTTTCCGAACATCTCGGCAATCTCGTCGTTCGTGCAGCGCATACCCTCGAAAAGCTCGCAGCACATACGCGCCACGCGGTCGGGTGTTTCAACGAGGTCGGCGCGGTTCGGGTCATCGCCGACGGCCTCGATAAACATACGCGCCGCTTTTTTTATTTTTTCGCTGTCAATTTCCTTTTTCATTTATACCCCTCTTTCGTCCGCGCTCCAGACAACCTTGTGGAGCTGTATCTGAAACCGCGCGTCCTTTAGCTGCGGTTCGGCAAGTATCGCGTTCACAAGCTTTTTGTAATCCATGCTGCCGTAAACCGCTCCGACAAATATATGCGGCGGCTCGTCGTACATTTCATTGAGCCGCGACGCGACATCGACCGCAGCCCGCACGTCCTCGTCCGTGCCGCACACGAGCTTTACAACGTCGTGCGGAGTCAGGCGCGTGAAGTTTGACCAAAGCATTTTATCGCTCACGCCGCTTGACGGCAGCTTGCAGTCAATCGTGAAAAACAGCCCGTCGTACCTCGGCACTTCGCTTATGTCAGCCGCGCCGTTCGTTTCGATATTTATCCCGCAGCCCATGTCCGCGAGCTTTTTTATAAGCGCGTTCACGTCCTTATGCACAAGCGGCTCGCCGCCCGTGAGCGTAACGCGCATATAGCTTTTGTTTACGCGCGCGGCTATCTCGTCAACCGTCATTTCCTCGTACCGGCACGGCTCGTCCTCGCCGAAAAGCGCGTAGAGCGTGTCGCAGTACGCACAGCGCAGGTTGCAGCCCGCGAGCCGTATAAACGTCGCCGGCTGACCGGTGCGTATGCCCTCGCCCTCTATCGAGTCGAAAATTTCAACTACTTTCATATTCAATCCTTTATATACGACGCCATATTGTCGCGGCTCTCCCACACGTCGACCCTGTAGCAGTGCGGCGCGAGCTCGTCGCAGATGTGCTTTGCAAGGTTCTCCGCCGTGGGGTTGAAGTCAACGACCTCGTTTATGACCTTGTGGTCGAACTTGTCCTTTACGCGCTTTTTTATATGCGAAAAATCAATAACCATGCCGTTTTTGTCGAGCGTGTCGCTGTGCAGGTACACGTCGATTATCCAGTTGTGACCGTGGAGATTCTGACATTTCGATTTGTAGTCAAGCGTCAGATAGTGCGCCGCGCTTATTTCTATGCGTTTCTTTACTTCGTACATATCTATACCCCTTACGCGATAACGTCGGCGAGCGCGTTCACGAACATATCCGCCTCGTCCTTTTTCAAAATCAGCGGCGGGGCGATACGTATCGTGTTGCCGCCGCAAAGGCTCGTAAGAAAGCCCTTGCCGAACAGTTTTGCAAAAACGTCCTTCGCGATTTCATCCTTAATCTGTATGCCGATAAGCAGTCCCGCGCCGCGCACATCGGTTATTTTGCCGTCCGAGTTTTCCATGAGCGCGGTAAGCTTGTCCTTGAGGTACGCGCCGACCTCTCTCGCGTTGTCCACAAGTTTTTCCTTTTCAAATATGTTGAATACGGCAAGTCCCGCCGCCGTCGCAAACGGGTTACCGCCGAACGTCGTGCCGTGGTCGCCCGGCTCGAACGCGTCCTTTACCTTCTTGCACGCGCACACCGCGCCTATAGGTATACCGCCGCCGAGAGCCTTCGCCGACGTGAATATGTCCGGCTCGACGCCGTAAAGCTCGTGCGCGAACAGGTGACCCGTCCTGCCCATACCGGTCTGAACCTCGTCAAATATAAGCAGTATGTCCTTTTCGTCGCACAGCTTGCGCAGCGCGTGTACGTACTCCTTATCCATCGGGTGAACGCCGCTTTCGCCCTGTATAAGCTCTATCATAACCGCGGCTGTCTTGTCCGTCACGGCTGCCTTTACCGCGTCCAAGTTATTCGGCTCGACCTGCGTAAAGCCCGGCGTAAGCGGCTTGTACGGCTTTTGATACTTCGGCTGACCCGTCGCCGCCACCGTAGCGAGCGTTCTTCCGTGGAACGAGTGGTCGAGCGTGATTATATCCGTTTTGTCAATACTCTTTTTGTAATAGTATATTTTCGCCAGCTTGAACGCGCCCTCGTTCGCCTCCGCGCCGCTGTTCGCGAAAAATACCCTTTCGGCGCACGTGCTTTTAACAAGTCTCTCGGCGAGACGCGCCTGGTTTTCTATGTAGTAAAGGCTCGACGTGTGTATAACCTTGTCGAGCTGCGCCTTCAGGGCGGCAATAAAGTCCTTGTGACCGTGACCGAGCGCGTTCACGGCTATGCCGCCGAGAAAATCGTAGTATGTCTTGCCCTCGGTATCGTACAGCTTAATTCCCTCGCCGCGCTCAAAGCACACCTTCTGCCTGTCGCCGAAGGTGTTCATATAATATTTTTTGTCCAAAGCGATTATATCTTCAAGCATTGTTTTCCTCCCGTAATTACTGCGTCAGCAGTTTTGACTGTGCCGTCACGTTTATCATGTCGCCGTCTCTGTCGGCTATGAGCGTGCAGCCCGCCGTTATTCCTCCCGTGAGCGACAGCATCGACAGCTTATCCTCCAAAAGCTTTTGAATGGCGCGTTTAAGCGGTCTCGCGCCGTACTTCTTGTCGTAGCCCTTTTCGAGTATAAGTTCCTTCGCGTCGTCGGTGATGACAAATTCCGCGCCCTTTTCGCGGAGCTTTTCCACGATGTCCTTTAAGAGAAGGTCGATGATCTGTCTCAAATCCTCCTTCGTAAGCGGCTTGAACGTTACGACCTCGTCGATGCGGTTCAGAAATTCGGGCTTAAAGAAGTTTTTGAGACTCTTGTTTACGTTGTCCTCCATGGAAACCTCGTCGCTCGAATTGAAACCGACCTCGGCTGTCTTAAATTCCGTGCCGGCGTTGGTCGTCATTATTATTATCGTGTTTTCGAAGTTAATTATTTTGCCGTGACTGTCGGCGATACGTCCGTCGTCGAGAATTTGCAGGAACAGGTTGAACACCTCGGGGTGCGCCTTTTCAATCTCGTCGAGCAGTATTACCGAGTACGGCTTTCTGCGTATCTTCTCCGTAAGCTGACCCGCGTCGTCGTAACCGACGTAACCCGGGGGCGAGCCGATAAGCTTTGACACCGAGTGCTTTTCCATGTACTCCGACATGTCGAGGCGCACAAGAGCTTCCTCGTTGTCAAACATTACCTCGGCTATCGTTTTTACAAGCTCCGTCTTGCCCACGCCCGTGGGACCCGCGAATATGAACGAAACGGGACGCTTGCGCGTCGTAATGTCGGCTCTGCCGCGTCTTATCGCGCGCGACACAGCCTCTACCGCCTCGTCCTGACCGATAACGCGCTTGTGTATGCGGCTTTCGAGGTTAAGGAGTTTTTCCGACTCGCTCTCCGTGAGACGGTGAACGGGTATTTTCGTCCACCCCTCTATGACCGCCGCGATGTCGTCAAACGTAATCTCCGCTTTTTCCGCCTCGGCGGCAGCCTTCGCGATTTCGTTCTCGACGTTTATCTTCTCAACGCGCAGATTGGCGAGTTTTTCAAAGTCGCCGTTCTCCTGCGCGACAGCCATGTCCGCGTCAAGCACGTCAAGTCTGCCCGTAAGCAGCGTCATATCGTAAAGCGCGCGGTTTTTGAGGTTCACGCGCGAACCCGCCTCGTCTATAACGTCTATCGCCTTGTCGGGCAGGAAACGGTCGGTGATGTAACGCTCCGACAGCCGTACCGCCTGCTCTATCGTATCGTCCGATATTTTTACCTTGTGGTACTTCTCGTAGTAGTCCTTAATGCCCGAGAGAATCTCTATACTTTCCGCTATAGACGGCTCGTCGATTATGACCGGCTGGAAACGGCGTTCGAGCGCGCTGTCCTTTTCTATATGCTTGCGGTATTCGGTAAGCGTCGTCGCGCCTATTACCTGTATTTCACCGCGGGCAAGGGCGGGCTTTAATATGTTCGCCGCGCTCATCGCGCCCTCCGCGTCGCCGGCCGCGACAATGTTGTGTATCTCGTCTATTACGAGTATCACGTTGCCCCTCTCGGCAGCCTCGTTTAAGACGCCTTTAAGACGTGCCTCAAACTGACCTCTAAACTGCGTTCCCGCGACGAGAGCCGTGAAGTCGAGCAGGTATAGCTGGTAGCCAAAAAGCTTGGGCGGAACGGTATGCTCGAATATTCTGCACGCCAGACCCTCCGCGACAGCCGTCTTGCCCACGCCCGGCTCGCCGAGAAGTACGGGGTTGTTTTTTGAGCGTCGGTTCAAAATCTGAATGACGCGCTCGATTTCATCTTGGCGGTTCACCACTCTGTCGACCTTGCCCTCGGCGGCTTTCTCGGTGAGGTTTGTGCCGTAGGTGTCGAGCAGCGTTTTCTTCTGCTTTTTCTTTTGTTTCTTTTCCTTCGCGCCGCTTGACTTACCGCCGTTCGGGGCGGAGGAGGGCATATTGTCGAAAAAGTCCTTGAACATGCTCAAAGGAGTTGTCGCCGCGCCGCCCTCGTCGTCGCCGCCGGACGAGAACTGCTCCATAATGGACATCGGGTCGCCGCCCTCGCCGTCCAAATCTTCGAGACTTTCCATGAACTCCGACATCTGACTGTTCAGATTGTCAAGTTCCTCATCCGTCACGGCGAACTTGTCTATCATATTGTTAAGCGGCGTTATACCGAGACCTCTCGCGCACGAAAGACAAAGACCCTCGGTCTTTGAACTGTTGCCGTCCATCTTGGTTATATAAAACACCGCCGGATTTTTATTGCACTTTACACATAAATTCATTTGAGTACCCTTTCCGTGAGATAAACGCAGTTTATCAATATGAAAACAATTATACCACAACTTCTGAAAATTTCAAACCCTTTTTCCGTATATTTACAAACTGTTCATTTTTTACGCGTATTATTTCAAAAATTTGCGGTAATATTTGGGAAAATACGCGCATATAATGTTGTAAGCACACTTTTACGAAAGGATAAATGACAAATGATTACACAATTCGACAAAAACAGCGCGCACATGGCAGCCGCTTTTTACCGCTCGGCGCGCAGGGAGAAAAGGCTGCGCAGCGCTTTAACGGCGTTTTTCATCGTTCTTGCCGCCGTTTTCACGGTTCTGTGCGTGCTTTTGTGCCGTTCCGTTTAAGGCGCGCACCGTCTCCGAAATCAAAAGCCGTATTGACTTAATTCCCAATATGTGATATTATGTATAATAATTGTTACCCAAACGGATTTGCTCCGTTCGGCGCGTATTTATGCGCGTTCGGAACGCGTTTCGGGGAAGGATTACAGAGGGGAATATGATGGCTGCAGTCAGAATGATAAATATGATTTTGGGTACGATGTTTCTGTTATTTTACTCATATCAGATTTTTTATATATGCGTACCGTTTATAAAAAAAGACAAGCCCCACAAGGAAAGCAAACTCCATAAATACGCGGTGCTGATTTCCGCGAGGAACGAGGAAAACGTCATAGCAAATCTTGTAAATTCCATACATCATCAGGACTATCCCGCCGAGCTTGTCGATATATACGTTATAGCCGATAACTGCACGGACAACACAGCCGACCGCGCCGTAAAGGCGGGAGCGAATGTTTTTGTGCGCGAAAATCTTGAGCTTGTCGGCAAGGGCTACGCTCTCGATTACGCCATATCAAGGATTTTTAACGAAAAGGGCGATGATTTTTACGACGGTTTTTTTGTGTTCGACGCGGACAATATACTCGACACCGGCTACATTACGGCGATGAACCGCACGTTTTCCGACGGACACAGAATCGTCACAAGCTACCGCAACTCCACAAACTACGGCACGAACTGGATAACGTCGGGCTACGCGCTGTGGTACATAAGAGAGTCGCAGTACGTGAACCATTCGCGTATGCTCTTGGGCAGCGGCTGCGCCATAAACGGCACGGGCTTTCTCGTAAGCGGCGAGGTGCTTAAAAAGTCGGGCGGCTGGAAGTATCATCTTCTTACGGAGGATATAGAGTTTTCGATTGCGAAGGCGATAGAGGGCGAGAGGATAGCGTTTTGCCCCGACGCGTTCGTGTACGACGAGCAGCCCCGCACGTTCAGGCAGTCGTGGAAACAGCGTTTAAGATGGGCGCGCGGGTTTTTGCAGGTGTTTTGCCATTACGGTCTCGATTTGTTTAAGGGTATATTTTCAAAAAACGGCTGGACGTGTTACGACATGCTTATAACCGTTCTGCCGATAAACGTCATAACGCTCGCGATAGCCGTGATGAATGTGATAACGTTTTCGGTTCAAATCGTGAACGGAGCGATGGCGTGGTGGGAGCCGCTGTGGTCGGTCGGACAGTGGTGCGGACGAATGTACGCGATGCTGTTTATAATGGGACTCGTCGCGGCTGTTACGGAGTCTAAAAGAATACACACGAGCACGGCAAAGCGGATGAAGTACCTGTTCACGTTCCCGCTGTTCCAGTTTACTTACGTACCTATTTCAATACTGGCGATATTTAAAAAAGTCCGCTGGGAACCCACGCCGCATCAAGGCCCGCCCGTAAGTTCCGAAAAGATTGAAAAAACACGCGAACACACGGAATGATACAGACCCCCACTCCGAGGGGGTCATATTTTTTGCCCAAAATTTCAATTCCCCGCACATCTAATCACGGCTTTATATTGACAACCGTGCGGAATTTTGATACTATAAACATAACAAAAAACGGAGGTAATGACATATGGCAAAACCAAAAGCGGCGTTAATCATGGGTTCAGACTCGGACTTTGAAAAACTCAAGGGCTGCGTATCGAAATTAAAGGAATTTGACATTGAAATCGACGTAAACGTAATAAGCGCGCACCGCACGCCCGATAAGGCGGCTCAGTTCGCGAAGTCAGCGGAGCAAAACGGCATAGAGGTAATCATCTGCGCGGCGGGAATGGCGGCGCACCTCGCGGGAGTAATCGCGGCGCACACCGTTGTGCCGGTGATAGGCATACCGATAAAGTCCACGCTCGAAGGTCTCGACGCGCTTTTGGCGACGGTTCAGATGCCGCCGGGCATACCCGTTGCGACCGTCGGTCTTGACAACGGCACAAACGCGGCGATACTCGCGGCACAGATTTTGTCGCTCAAATACGACTACTTAAAAGACGCACTCAAAGCCGCGAAGGCAAAAATGGCTGACGGCGTGGCGGCAAAGGACGCGAAAATAAAGCAAGCAGTCGCAGAGATGTAATTTTGGAGTTATGCGAAGAAAGCCTCCCTTGTCAAAGGGAGGGGGACCGCCGAAGGCGGTGGAGGGATTCATTATGAAAATAGGAAAAGAATCCCCCAGTCAGCTTCGCTGACAGCCCCCTTTGACAAGGGGGCCTTACGTAGGGGCGACCTTCACGGTCGCCCGCATTTACACCACTAAACCACAATTTGAAATAAAGGAGATAAAACTATGAGTGAAAATGCGTACAAACAGGCGGGCGTGGACGTTGAGGCGGGCTACGAGTCCGTGAGACTTATAAAGGACGACGTAAAGCGCACCGCGATAGAGGGAGTTATCGGCGGTATCGGCGGTTTCGGCGGCTTGTTTGAAATGCCGAAAAATTACGAGAACCCCGTGCTCGTGTCGGGTACGGACGGCGTGGGAACAAAGCTGCGCGTCGCGTTTCTGATGGACAAGCACGACACGATAGGTCAGGACTGTGTTGCGATGTGCGTGAACGACGTTGCCTGCTCGGGCGCGAAACCGCTGTTTTTTCTCGATTATCTGGCGGTTGGGAAGAACGTTCCCGAAAAAATCGTGCAGATTGTAAAGGGCGTGGCTGACGGCTGCGTAAAGGCCGGCTGCGCGCTCGTGGGCGGCGAGACAGCCGAGATGCCGGGATTTTATCCCGTTGACGAGTACGACCTCGCGGGATTTTCCGTTGGCGTGGTCGAGAAAAGCAAAATCACCGACGGCGCAAACGCCAAGGCGGGCGATAAGCTTATCGGCATAGCGTCAAGCGGTATTCACTCGAACGGCTACTCGCTCGTGAGAAAGCTGTTCGGACTTAACGACGCGGACGCGAAGGAAACGCTTAATACCTATTCGGACAAGCTCGGCAAAACGATAGGCGAGGAGCTTTTAACGCCGACAAAAATTTACGTAAAGCCGCTTTTAAAGCTGATTGAGGAAGTCGGAATAAACACCGTGTCGCACATCACCGGCGGCGGCTTTATCGAAAACGTGCCGCGTATGCTCCCCGAGGGCTTGAAGGCGGTAATTCACAAGGGTACATGGAAGGTGCTGCCGATATTTGAGCTGATGCGGGAAAAGGGCAATATCCCCGAGCGCGATATGTATAATACGTTTAATATGGGTATCGGTATGATCGTCGCCGTTGACGCGGATAAGGCTGACGCGGCTGTGAAGTGCCTGACCGACGCGGGCGAAACCGCGTATATTATAGGCGAACTTAACGAAGGCGAAACCGGCGTTGAAATTGTGTAATGCGGAAACCCCTCAGTCACTTCGTGACAGCTCCCCTAGTAGGGGAGCCATACTGTAAGCCTCCCCTATTAGGGGAGGTGGCGCCGTAGGCGTCGGAGGGGTTTAACAAGGAGGACAAAATGAAACGAATAGGAGTGTTAATTTCCGGCGGCGGCACAAACCTGCAAGCCTTGATTGACGCGCAGAAAAGCGGCATTTTAAAAAGCGGCGAAATAGTCTGCGTATGCTCAAACAGCGCATCCGCATACGGCCTGACCCGCGCAGCGAACGCCGGAATACCGACAAAAATAATCCGCAAAAACGCCGACTGCGGCGGCGACATAGACGAGTTCAGCCGCCAAATCTGCGCGTACATGAAGGAAATGCGTGTTGACGTTGTGGTACTCGCGGGCTTTCTTGCAATTTTCGGCGGCGAGCTTTTAAAGGAATATTCGGGCAGAATAATAAACATACACCCGTCGCTTATACCGTCGTTCTGCGGCGAGGGCATGTACGGACTAAAGCCACATAGGGCTGCGCTCGATTACGGCGTAAAGGTCACGGGCGCGACGGTACACCTCGTGAACGAGGTAGTTGACGGCGGAAAGATACTCATGCAAAAGGCGGTCGAGGTACAGGACGGCGACACGCCCGAAGTGCTGCAAAAGCGAGTAATGGAACAGGCGGAATGGATAATTCTGCCGCAGGCGGTGGAAAAATTCTGTGCGGAGAACGCATAACAAAATTGATACGATATGAAAGATTACAGTATTCAAAACAAACGTGCGTGGGAATACAACGCTTATGAATTTTGGGTTGAGCATATTGGTACGCCTGCGGAACGGGCGAAGAAAATCAAGGAAAATCCAATCAAACAGCTAAAGAGGTATTCGGCGTATTTTGATACATACAAGGGCGTTAAAATCGCGAACATATGCGGTTCGTGCGGCAAGAAAGCCGTTCCGCTCGCTTTGCTCGGCGCGGACGTGACGGTTTTTGATATTTCGGAGGACAACAAAAGGTACGCGTCCGAGCTTGCGGATGCCGCCGGAACGCATATAAATTATGAGGTATGCGACGTTTTGGACATTGACGAAAAATATTACAATCGTTTCGACGTTGTTTTCATGGAGGGCGGAGTGCTGCACTATTTCCACGACATCAATGAGTTTATGCGTATCATGTATCGCCTGCTCAAAGTCGGCGGGAAAATGGTATGCAGCGATTTTCATCCGTTTACAAAAATATCCGATATACTGAATTTGGAGCAGCCCGCTATGAGCTATTTTTCAACGGAAATCTTCGATGGAGAAATGGCGCACGCGCGGTTTTTTGATGATGAGATTCGCGAGAAAATGCCTAAATGCAGCTACAGAAAATATACCGTCAGCGAGATAATTAATGCGGTCATAGCCGGCGGATTTGCCCTGCAAAGATTTGACGAACACCCCGCATGGACGAATGAAAATGTACCCGGCGAGTTTACCGTTGCAGCAGTTAAATAGTAAGGAAGTGTTTACCGTGCGCGGTGGAAAAATTCTGAGCGAAATGTCCAACAATGAAACTTTAGCAGCAATCGAAGAAGTACGCGAATTGAAAAACGACCCAAAAGTAAAATCGTATGACAGCTTTGCCGAATTATTAGAGGAAGTAAGAAATGAAATATAAAATCATACCGTCGTCAAGATTACTGAGGACACTTTGATTTTATATTTGACAAGAACCGGCAGTCACAGTGATTTATTTTAAAAACCAACACGCAAAACAAGCGGCATATTTGCCGCTTATTTTATTTGCATTTATGATTTTTCTTAAGCGGCGTCGGTTCGTCGGTGAGTCCCGCTATATAGTCAATCGTGACGTTATACAGCTTTGCCAGACGTATTACGAGACAGAACGGTATCTCGCGGTAGCCCTGCTCGTAATTCGTGTAGGTCGTTTTGTGCATTTTAAGAATTTCAACAAGCTGCGACTGCGTCAAATCGCTGTCCTCACGCAAATCTCTGAGCCTCGGATAGTGTGCCATGCTGTTTCCCTCCGTAAAAAATAATATTCCCTATTGACATAATACATCATTTGTTGTACAATTATGCTATAAATACAACATATGTTGTATTTGAGGGAGGTCAAAATGATAATAGGGAAAATGAAATTTTACAGAGTGTGGAAAGACAAATACTCATCATTCTGGAAGAAAAGACGGTTCAATAAAATAATGGGGCTTATTGAGCTGCCCGACAAGGAACGGATAAAGGTGCTTGAAGTAGGCTGTTCGAGCGGCAGGGATTTTATACAATTTCTGCCGCGTGACAAATTTGAAATATGGGGCGCGGACATAGACGCGGATTGCGGCGCGGGAGCGGACATACACTTTGTGACCGCCGACGCAGCCGACCTGCCGTTTGACGACGGCGAGTTTGATTTGGTTGTTTCAATCGGACTTTTGGAGCATATCGAACCCGTCGAAAAGCTGTGCCGCGTCATACGCGAAATGGAGCGTGTCGGGACGCATCAGCTTTCAGTCGTGCCGTCCGTCGCGACGCTGCTTGAACCGCACAGCGGCAAGGTATTTTTCCCACTCCGAGTGTGGCGCGAAATGATGTCGGAGCAGTCGTCTACACCGCTGCACCTAAACTTCTACACCGAACACACATGGACGAAATTCACGGGCTTTAACGGCTGCGAAATAAAGCGATTTTTCTACATACCGCCGTTCATAACGAACACGGTGATATACAATTGAACCACAAAAGCGGAGCGATCCGCTTTTTTTATGTAAAAATATTTTAAAAACAGGCTGACAAACAGTAAAATAAATGATATAATGGTAAAAACGACAATAAAAACGGCGGTGAACAAGGAGGAAACACATGAAAACACTTAACATCTACGAGGAATTAAAGCAAAACGCGTACCCGGGACGCGGAATTGTTATCGGCAAGTCGGCTGACGGAAAGTCGGCGGTGACGGCGTATTTTATCATGGGACGCTCGGAAAACAGCCGCAACCGCGTGTTCGTCGAGGACGGCGACGGAATACGTACGCAGGCGTTCGACCCGTCGAAAATGAAGGATCCGCACCTCATTATTTACGCGCCTGTGCGTGTTCTCGGCAACAAAACAATCGTGACGAACGGCGACCAGACCGACACGATTTACGAGCTTATGAACCAGCAAATGACGTTCGAGCAGTCGCTGCGCGGACGCGAGTTCGAGGACGACGCGCCCAATTACACGCCGAGAATTTCCGGCATAATCAAGGTTGACGACGGACGCTTCAACTACGCGATGTCAATCTTAAAGAGCGAGAACGGCAACCCCGAATCGTGCCTGCGCTACACCTATTCGTACAAGAACCCGATAGGCGGCGAGGGCAGGTTCATCCACACCTACATGGGCGACGGCAGCCCGCTCCCCTCGTTCGAGGGCGAGCCGAAAAAAGTCGCGGTACCGAGCGATATCGACGAGTTCACAAACGGTCTGTGGGACGCATTGAACGAGGACAATAAGGTGTCGCTGTTCGTGAGATTTATCAATCTCGAAACGGGCGAGGTTCAATCGCGGATTGTGAATAAGAATAAGTAATTTGGGAAATGAGCGATTTATCTGAAAGAAAAAAGATACGATTGGACGAATACGATTATTCCGCCGCCGGTGCGTATTTTGTGACAATATGTACAAAGAACAGACAATGTATATTGAGCGAGGTCGTAGGGGGCGGCGCCCTCGACGCCCCGCGTGTCGAATTAACATCGTATGGCAAAATTTTGGATGATGAAATTCAAAAATCAATGCATATTTATCAACATATTCAAATTGATAAATATGTCATTATGCCAAATCATATTCATATGATAATAAACATTTTATATGACCCAAACGGGACGTCGAGGGCGCCGTCCCATACGAATGGGATAGACGGGACGTCGAGGGCGCCGTCCCGTACGAATGAAACGATCCCCGCATTTGTTTCGATGTTAAAACGGTTTACCAACAAACAATGCGGCGAAAAAATATGGCACAGGTCGTATTACGACCACGTAATCCGTACCCAACACGATTACGCGCAAATATGGCAATACGTTGACGAGAACCCGTCCAAATGGGAATCGGACGAATACTACGAACAATAAAAGAAAGGAACATATATTATGAACGAATTACAATTAAAATACGGCTGCAACCCGAACCAGAAACCGTCGCGGGTATTTATCGAGAACGGCGACCTGCCGTTTGAGGTGATTTGCGGAAAGCCGGGTTACATCAACCTGCTTGACGCATTGAACGGCTGGCAGCTTGTTAAGGAACTCAAAAAGGCTACGGGACTTCCGGCGGCGACGTCGTTTAAGCACGTGTCACCGGCGGGCGCGGCGGTCGGTTTGCCGCTTTCGGACACGCTCAAAAAGATTTATTTCGTTGACGGCGTTGAACTCACTCCGCTCGCAAACGCGTACGCGCGCGCGAGGGGCGCGGACAGAATGTCGTCGTTCGGCGACTTTATCGCCCTTTCGGACGAGTGCGACAAGGCGACTGCGCTCCTTATTAAAAAAGAAGTTTCCGACGGCGTGATCGCTCCGGGTTACAGCGACGATGCTTTGGAAATATTGAAGTCCAAGAAAAACGGCAACTACAACATAATTAAAATCGACCCGAATTATGTTCCCGCCCAAATCGAGCGCAAGCAGGTATTCGGCATCACGTTCGAGCAGGGCAGAAACGAGCTTGACATAAACGATGAACTCCTGTCAAACGTCGTGACCGCAAACAAAACGCTCACGGGCGAAGCAAAGCGCGATTTGAAGATTGCCTTGATTACGCTCAAATACACGCAGTCAAACAGCGTTTGCTACGTCAAGGACGGTCAGGCAATCGGTATCGGCGCGGGTCAGCAGTCACGTATTCACTGCACGCGTCTCGCGGGCAACAAGGCTGACATCTGGTGGCTCAGACAAGCTCCGCAGGTGCTCAATCTTGAGTTCGTTGACGGCATAAAGCGCGCCGACCGCGACAACGCAATCGACGTGTACATCTCCGACGAGCACGACGACGTTTTGGCTGACGGCGCATGGGAGAAGATATTCAAGGTAAAGCCGCCCGTATTCACAAAGGCGGAGCAGCGCGAGTGGCTCGACAAGAACACGGACGTAGCGCTCGGCTCGGATGCATTCTTCCCGTTCGGCGATAACATCGAGCGCGCAAGAAAGAGCGGCGTCACGGTAATAGCGCAGCCGGGCGGCTCGATAAGGGACGATAACGTTGTTGAAACGTGCAACAAATACAATATGGCGATGGCGTTCACGGGAATAAGATTGTTCCACCACTGATTATATATAAACCCCTCCGACGCCTGCGGCGCCACCTCCCCTATTAGGGGAGGCTTACGTAGTGCGACGCTTTACGCGAGGCTCCCCTACTAGGGGAGCTGTCAGCGCGTACTATTGCGTAGCAATAGTTGGGCTGACTGAGGGGTTTTAACGGGCGACCGCAAGGGTCGCCCCTACACCTTTATTTTATAAAGTGTGCGCCGTAGGGGCGACCCTTGCGGTCGCCCGTCCACGAAACATGGGGACACTAAAACACGGGGACACTAAAACTGGAGGAAAACATTATGAAAATTTTAGTAGTAGGCGGCGGCGGACGCGAGCACGCCATTGTTTGGAAAATCGCGCAGTCGCCGAAGGTTGAGAAGATTTACTGCGCTCCCGGTAACGGCGGCATAGCGGAATTGGCGGAGTGCGTAAACGTGGCGGCGACCGATATTGACGGTATGGTCGCGCTTGCGAAGGAAAAGGCGGTCGATCTCGTAATGGTCGCGCCGGACGACCCGCTTGCCATGGGCATGGTTGACGCGCTCGAAAAAGAGGGAATACGCGCGTTCGGGCCGCGCGCAAACGCGGCGATCATCGAGGGCAGCAAGGTGTTCTCAAAGGAACTGATGAAAAAGTACAATATCCCGACCGCGAAATACGAGGTGTTCGACGACAGCGCGAAGGCTATCACGTACATAAAGGAGCAGGGCAAATTCCCCGCCGTTATCAAGGCTGACGGACTCGCGCTCGGCAAGGGCGTTATAATCGCGCAGGACTTAGCCGAAGCCGAGCAAGCCGTTCACGAAATGATTGACGAGGGCAAGTTCGGAAAGAGCGGTAGCCGTGTCGTTATTGAGGAATTTCTGACAGGACCGGAAGTGAGCGTTCTTGCGTTTACCGACGGAAAAACCGTTAAACCTATGGTGTCGGCGCAGGATCACAAGCGCGCGTACGACAACGACAAGGGCTTGAACACCGGCGGCATGGGTACGTTCTCGCCGTCGCGGCTCTACGATGATGCGAAACAGAAGGAGTGCATGGAAAATATTTTCCTGCCGACGATAAAGGCGATGTCCGCTGAAGGCAGACCGTTTAAGGGCGTGCTTTACTTCGGACTGATGATGACCGCCGACGGCGTGAAGGTAATTGAATACAACTGCCGTTTCGGCGACCCCGAAACACAGGTCGTACTGCCGCGATTAAAGACCGATTTGGTTGACATAATGCAGGCGATAATCGACGAAAAGCTTGACGAAATCGAGATAGAGTGGGAGGACAACGCCGCCGTATGCGTCGTTATGGCGTCGGGCGGCTATCCCGTAAGCTACAAGAAAGGCTATGAAATCACGGGTCTTGACAGCGTTGACGGCGTTACCGTGTTCCATGCGGGAACGGCTGTAAAGGACGGAAAAATCGTGACAAGCGGCGGACGCGTTCTGGGCGTTACCGCGCTCGGCGCGAATATCGACGAGGCGCGGGATAAGGCGTACGCGGCGGTTGATAAAATTTCCTTCACGGACGAGTTCCATAGGAGCGATATTGGTATAAAGAAGTATTGATGGGAATTATGTGGGTAACGCTTGCGGCGTGGGTTAGCCTCCCTTGTCAAAGGGAGGGGGACCGCCGAAGGCGGTGGAGGGATTCACCATAAAAATCAAAAATGGAATCCCCCAGTCACGCTGCGCGTGACAGCCCCCTTTGACAAGGGGGCCTCACGTAGGGGCGAACCGTGTTCGCCCGTGCATTAAACCCCAATTATAAATCCAATTCAAATTCGAGGTGATATTTAATGAAACGAACCGATTACATATCATGGGACGAATATTTTATGGGTATCGCGCTTTTATCGGCGCAGCGGTCGAAGGATAGTAACACGCAGGTCGGCTGCTGCATTGTGAACAGCGAGAATAAAATTTTATCGCTCGGCTACAACGGTATGCCCACGGGCTGCGACGACGACCTTATGCCGTGGGAGCGCGACGGCGCGCCGCTTGACACAAAATACATGTACGTCTGCCACGCGGAGCTTAACGCGATATTGAACCGCAGTTCCGGCTCGCTCGCGGGCGCGACGCTGTACGTGACGCTGTTCCCGTGCAACGAGTGCGCGAAAGCCATTATACAGTCGGGCATACGCGAGGTTGTGTACGCGTGCGACAAGTACGACGGCGAGGACGACAACGTTGCGTCAAAGCGCATGTTCGACATGGTGGGCGTAACGTACCGCAAATACGAGCCGACCGGACGGCGGCTTACGATAGAACTGTAAAGGAAAGAGCGATGAACAAAAAAACCGTATCAAAAATCAATCTGTTTTTCTCCGGGCTTTTGAGCCGCATGGAGGAAAACAGAGATTTTTTTACCGACATAACGATACAATTCAAATCGGGCGCGAAAATATTCCCCGCGAAAATACTGCTTGACGAAAACGGCGTGACGCTCGACTACCAGGCGGTAAAGCGCACCGTCGCCGCCGATAAAATATGGGATATAATCGCCGCCGAGCTTTTAAAGTACGATGAGACGCGTATAATATACGCGGAGCGCGGCGCGAGACTTGTAATTGAGGCGAGCGACAAAAAGGTCAATATGCGCCACGAGGACGCGCTCGCCGACGCGCCGCAGACGAGCGTGGTATAGACGGGGCGAGAGTACGTCGTGAACCCCGCGCTCGCGAAGGATTTGCTCACGGAAATCGGCATACTCGCGAAAAACGGCAAAATAAAGAACGACAAAATCAGAAAGTACAATCAGATTGACTACTTTGTCGAGCTTATGCAAGGCGTTTTGAAGGAAATCGGCGACAGAGACGAGTACGTCATACTCGACGCCGCCTGCGGAAAGAGTTATCTGTCGTTTGTGCTGAACTTTTACCTGCGCGAGATACTGAAAAAGAAATGCCGCTTTATCGGCGTTGACTATTCAAAAACGGTAATCGACGCGTCAAAGCGTATCGCCGCGAACCTCGGCTACAACAACATGGAATTTATCAAAGCCGACCTCACGGAGTACACGCCCGACGTGCGTCCCGACATAGTAATATCGCTCCACGCGTGCGACACGGCGACCGACATGGCGCTGGGTCTGGGCATACGCTCGAAGTCGCGTGCGATAGTGTGCGTGCCGTGCTGCCACAAGGATATTTTAAAGCAGTATTCCTACGAGCCGTTCGAGCCGATAATGAAGTACGGCATACTTAAAGCGCGGCTTGCCGACACGCTCACCGACGGCATACGCGCGGCGTATCTCGAAAGCGTGGGGTACAGAGTGAGCATGATCGAGTACATCTCGCCGCTTGAAACACCGAAAAATATAATGATACGCGCCGTGTACACGGGCAGGGAAAGCACGAAGGCGAGAGCCGATTACGAAAATCTGAAGGAAATGCTGCACGTCGAACCGGCGATCGAGAGGTTTTTAAGGCAGAAAATAGGATTTAAAATAACGAGACAGGGGGATAACGGCCATGAAATTTGAGGAAAAGACGCTGAGCGTTGAACCGATATACGACGGCAAGATTTTTAAGGTAAGGAAGGAGCAGGTCGAACTGCCCGACGGCACGGAGTCAATGCGCGAACTCATCTCGCATCCGGGCGGTGTGGGCGTGATCGCAGTGCTGGAGGACAGACAGGTGTTCATGGTAACGCAGTACCGCATAGCGGCGAAGTCGATGATGCTCGAAATACCCGCGGGAAAGCTCGAGTACGGCGAAAATCCGCTGGAGTGCGGCAAGCGCGAGCTTATCGAGGAAACGGGCTACGAGGCTGCCGACTTCACGCACCTCGGCGCGTACTACGCGACCCCGGGCTACTGCGAGGAGGTACTGAATCTCTACCTCGCGCAAAATCTTCACTTCGTCGGACAGCATCTTGATGATGGCGAATTTCTGAACGTGAGAAAGTACGACCTTGACGAGCTTTACAATATGGCGATGAACAACGAGATACGCGACGCGAAAACGGCGATAGCGATACTCAAAGCAAAAATGATTTTGGGATAAAAAACGGCATGTGCCCCGATTAACCCCCTCGGTTATACGAGAGGGTTATTTTTTATACAAAAAAATTAAAAAAATCGGTCATATTTTTATACTTGCCGGAATATATTTATTATAAAGGTAAAATTTTACCGTCAAAAAACGAAAGCGTTCGGCTGCAGCGAACGCCCGATAAAACGTACAAAAGTAAAAAGAAAGAAGTGAATGTTATGAGCGAAAATGAAAACAACATTTATCAAGACGATTTCGATTTGCCCGAAAGCGGCGCGGAAGAGTTTGATAAACAGCCGTATGACTGTGATATAAGCACAGCAGACGGCGAGAACGACACGCCTTCGGGTGGTGGCAAGCCTTCGGGGGGCGGTCAACAACAAAACAAACAACCCGCCTTAATCGAGCAGATATATCAGGCAATAAACGAGGTGATAGGCGGAACAAACGAAAACCAAATCTTTTGCATGATGTCTCCCGGCACGACGCTTAACCCCTCGGATTATCGGTACGACACCGAAGGCGAAAAGCCTGCAACGGTTGCCGCAAACGAATCGAGACTCGTAAACAAGCTTTTCGACCCGTGCCACGTTACGGGCAGCGACAACGGACGCTCGCTCCCGACGCAGTTTTTGTCCGCTTTGAACGTGCTTACCCCGAAACTCAACCCCGAGCTTGCAAGGGCGAAAAACGTTCTGCGCACGATGCTTACAACCAAAATAAAATATGATTTCGATGACGGTCCCGTAGAGGCGACATTCCAGCAGATATTCTACCGTCTGTACGAGGAATGGGTGGAGGAAAAGCGCAAATGGGCGAAAGTGCAGAGCGACAAAAAATCCGAGATAAGAGCCAAATACGGAGACAATACGGATAAAAACAAGAAAAAGATAGAGGAGGAGTATCTGGAGTGGTATCAGATCGAGGCGGAGCCTTACCTGCTTGCGGTCGAGGCGAAACTCGGCAAGGTGCTCGGCTTGTTTTCCGTAGACGATATGCAGATTATAGAGGGAGTTTTGAACAGCAGCGTGGGCTCGGAGCTTTACGAGGCAAAAACATCTGTCTTAAACGCGAAGAGATACAATCCCGACGGCGGCGCTACATATCCGGTAACCCTCACTCCGTCCGACTGGCCCAAGCTTCTCGACAGTAAGTTCGACGCAATTGATTTGCTCGATACGCCCGACGCGCTCATGCAGAAGTACAGAACGCTCTCGGAGCGCCGTCTGTCACTTGCGAGCCAAATCTCGAGATTTAAGGACTTGGATCATAGTGAGGAACTCAAAGAGGCTATTACAGATCTCTCCAAAGCACAGGAAGCTTATGACAACTCAGCGACAACTTTAACGCAGAGTTATATTGAAGGTACCGCGAAATTGTTACAGACCGTGGCGGGATTTGTGGGAAAAGATGATGCGGAAAATCTCAAATTTATATACGGTATGCAGTGCGAAAAGATAAAACCCGAGCCGCACGAAAAAGAAGAACCGAAGAAAACCGACCCCAAACCCAAACCCGACCCCAACCCCAATCCCAACCCATCAGAAAAACCGTCAACACCTACCACAGCCAACTTGTTGGATTGGATGCAAGATCGGCCTCAGGATAAGGATAAGAAGTACAATCTCACCGAAAAACAGAATGAATTTGTCACAGCGGCGAAGAAACTTGCCGAGGCGGGACGTAATGTCATCGCCGATAAAGCGATGAAGTTTTCGGATGTGCTTATTCCTCTTATCAAGGAGCTTGACGAGGTCAACAAACAAATCGAGGATATTCAGGAGAGGGCAAAGAACGCTGTAAAGATAAGCAAAGAACCGACAGACCTTACGGCGCGCGCGGCTGAAAACGAATTTATGGAGGTTATTATAAGCACGGACGCCTCCTCCACACAATCAGCCGGCTCATTAAAATCGAGCTCGTCAGATTCGAACTTCGGCGTTTCGTTCTGGCTCGGCGGTTACAGCGAGTCCAAATCAAAGGCGGAGTCCACGGTTACCGATTTCAGTTCATCCAGCGATAACAAAATAGATATAGGCTTTCACGTGACGAAGGTGGACATTTCCCGCGCATGGTTTAACCCGGGAGTGTTCAAGCTGAGCAATGACATGTTTAACATTGCGGGAAAGCGCGTCTCGTATAACCCCGATGATCATACGACCGATCATACCGAGAGTAATATGCTTGACGAAATGAACAAGTGCATTTTCCCGTGTTTCCCCACCGCGTTTGTAATCGCGAAGGACGTTACGATACGGTTATCGAACGCAACCTCAATGAGCGACACGATGCGCAGCGTCATGGATGAGCATGTCGCAAGGGGCGGCGGCGTGTTCTGTTTCAGCGGAAGTGCGGCGTCCTCGTCCTCGTCGGAGTCAAGTTCCGCGAAAGTGCAAAACACAGAAAAAGGTCTTACGATAAAATTCCCCGGGGCGCAGATTTTGGGATATTACCTTGAAAAAACGCCTCCCGACGAGAGCCGTTACCTTACCACGGGAGATATGAAAGAAGATATTTCGATCGAGGAATTTATTGATTCCTGCAAGCAAATGATGGAAACACTGCATCAGCAGTGAGAAAAAACAAAAGGAGGAAAAGAATATGAGAATAGGAATTAACTGCGGTCATACAGTAAGCGGCCAGCCCGGATGCGGCGCGGTCGGAATTATCGACGAGAGCAAAGAGACGCGTGAGGTAGGCAATCGTCTGATGACCATTTTAAAGAACGCGGGTCACACCGTTGTAAACTGCACGAACGATTACGCGAAAAGCACGAGTGAAAATCTTGCAGAGATAGTGCGTATGGCAAACGCACAGCCGCTCGACCTGTTTGTGTCGATCCATTTCAATTCCGGCGGCGGCAAAGGCAGCGAGGTGTACACGTTCGACGGCAGACGTCACGCCGAGGCGGTCGCGGCATGCGACAAACTCCATGCGCTCGGATTTGTAAATCGCGGAGTAAAGGACGGATCGCACCTGTACGTTATACACAGAACAATAGCCAAGTCAATGCTTGTCGAGGTTTGTTTTGTGGACACACAGTCAGACGTAGACCTGTACCACGAGTTGGGTGCGGACAAGGTTGCGGCTGCGATTGCCGCCGCGATAACCGGTAAATAATAAAACGAGCGTCTGTCCGACGGAAACTCTGTATCACATTGCGGGCGGCATATGCGGCTTGCCGGCACAAATTTCCCTTTCGGTGTTGACAAACCGCGTGTGAGAGTGTAAAATGGAGTGAAAACTTACATGGGGGAGAATAACAATGGATATAGAGTTTCAGTCGTTGTTTCAGGTTCGTCTCGCGAACTACGACGACATTCCGGCAATAATGAGCATAACGCGCGAGGGCTTTGTGAAGTACCAGCAGATGACGGGCGTAAAGCACCTTGCCGCGCTGGAGGAGTCGTACAACGACGTTAAAAAGGACATAGACACGAAGGTAGTGCTTATCGCGCTGTCGGACGGCGAGCCGGTGGGCAGTGTGCGTATAGAGATATTTCCCGACAAAACGGCGTACCTGTCGCGTTTCGCGGTGAAGGTGACGAGCCAGAACAACGGTATCGGCAAGTCCATTATGAACCTCGCCGACCGTATAATGATGAAAAAGGGCGTGACGCAGATAAGCCTGCACACGGACTCAAAGGCTACTCCGCTTATCCGTTTTTACTACGGACGCGGCTTTTACATCGACTCGACAGACAAGTCACGCGGGTACACGCGCGCGCTGCTCGTCAAGGAGTACGCGAAAAAGGACTGCTAAACAAAAATCCGACGGTATTAAGCCGTCGGATATTTGTTTATAATCTTTCGCAGCGCGAATACACGCTTGAAATCTCCGCTATTTCCTTCGCGAGCTTTTTTGTCGCGTCGTTTTTGCTCATGCGCCACTTCCAGTTATTGCCGAGAGTTGATGGGATATTCATTCTCGTTTCCGACCCGAGACCGAGCCAGTCCTGCATCTGGATCACAGCCGTGTCGCTTACGGACGCGAGCGCGGCGCGTATGAGCTTTTTCGGAATATCCTCGTCCTTTTCCGCGTCGATGTACTTTTTGCAGAATTCGATCGTATCGCGGTCGAGGCCGCCGAGCCAGCCGAGTATCGTGTCGTTGTCGTGCGTGCCGATGTACACGACGCTGTTGTACGAGTACGTGTGGGGCAGGTAGCTGCTCGGCTCACGCGGATCAAACGCGAACTCCAGTACCTTCATGCCCGGGAAACCGCTGTCACGGAGCAGCTTATGCACGTCGTCGGTGAGGAAACCCAAGTCCTCCGCGATTATGGGGAGGTTATCGCCCAGCTCGCGCTTTACCGCGTCGAAAAGCTCCATGCCGGGGCCTTTGCGCCACTCGCCGTTTTCAGCCGTCTCGTCGCCGTAGGGAATGGCGTAGTAACCCTCAAACCCGCGGAAATGGTCGATTCTCACGGTGTCGTACAATTCCAGCGCCCACTTTATGCGGTCTATCCACCAGTTGTAGCCCCACTGCCTGTGCGCGTCCCAGTTGTAGAGCGGGTTGCCCCAAAGCTGACCGGTCGGAGAGAACGCGTCGGGCGGACAGCCCGCGACGGCGTTCGGCTCGCGGTTTTCGCCGAGGTCGAACAGGTCGGGGAACACCCACACGTCCGCGCTGTCGAGCGCGACGTATATCGGGATGTCGCCGATTATGCTTATACCGTTGTCGTTCGCGTACTTTTTGAGCGCCTTCCACTGCTCAAAGAATTTGAACTGTAAAAACTCCCAGAACATAACGTCGTCGCCGTGTTCCTGCGTGTACGCCCACAGCGCGTGACCGTCGCGCATACGCAATTCCTCGTCCCATTCGAGCCACGGCTTGCCCTTGTACTTGTCCTTTATGCTCATAAACATGGCGTAATTTGAAATCCACCTGTCGTTTTCTCGCAGGAAGTCGTCAAAGCCCGCCATATCGCTTTTTTTGAAATTCTTAAACGCCTTTTTGAGAACCTTGAACCTGTTCTTGTAGATTGTGGCGTAATCGACGTAATTTTTATGACCGCCCCAGTCGAGACCGTCGTAATCGCTCTTTTTGAGCAGCCCCTCCCCGCGGAGAAGGTCGAGGTCGATAAAATACGGGTTGCCCGCGTATGTCGAAAACGACTGGTACGGCGAGTCGCCGTAGCTTGTCGGTCCAATCGGAAGTATCTGCCAGCAGCGCTGATGCGACTCCTTAAGGAAATCGACGAACTTGTACGCCTCTTTTCCGAACGTGCCGATGCCGTAATCGGACGGCAGCGACGATATGTGCATAAGTATTCCGCTTTGTCTCATGTTAAAATCCCCCTTGCAGCAATCCTAAAATCTCATCAGGCTTTTCTATTATAAATTCCGCGCCCGCGTTTTCAAGCTCTTCGCGTCCGCGAAAGCCCCAAAGCACGCCGACCGAGTGCATACCGGCGTTTTTCGCCGTCGCAATATCGACCTTAGTGTCGCCGGGGAACAGACATTCCCCGGGCTTTACGTTAAGCTCCGCCGCTATTTCGAGCGCGGACGATGGGTCGGGCTTTGTCGGAGCGCCGTCCTTAACGCCCCTTACAATATCGAAAACGCCCTTGCCGAAAATCGCGTCGATAACAAAATGCGCCACGTTGTCGGGCTTGTTCGAGCATACGGCAGTTTTAACGCCGCGCTCCTTAAGTGACGACAAGAGTTCGCGTATACCGTCGTAAGCGTCGGTGTCGTAGAGAAAATCCTTCTCGTAATTTTCGTCGTACAGCGAGCCGACCTTTTTAAACATTTCCGCACTGTCCGCGCCGTTCGCGGCGAGTATGCGGTGAATAAGCTTGTCGCGTCCGTCGCCGACGTATAATTTGTAATCGGCTACCGACACGGGGCTTAGTCCGTAGGCGGCGAGCGCGACGTTGCCGAAGTGCGCGATAGCGTTTATCGTGTTCGTCAGCGTGCCGTCCAAATCAAAAACACACGCTTTTATTTTATCCATATGTATCCCTCCGAATGTATTATGCAACGTACATTATATATGTAATTCGCCGTCGTGTCAAATGGAATGGAGGAAATTGTGATTTGGTGAATTAAACCCCTCAGTCACACTGCGTGTGACAGCTCCCCTAGTAGGGGAGCCATACGGCGAGCGCCGCATATCGTGAGCCTCCCCTAATAGGGGAGGTGTCGGCGGAGCCGACGGAGGGGTTTTAACGGGCGACCGCAAGGGTCGCCCCTACGGATGACCCCCTCTATGAGGGGGTCTAAACTTGCTTGCAAGTTTAGGGGGGGTGTTTATGGATAATTCCCCGATAACAACACCCCCCAAAAGCCGTAAACGGCTTTTGACCCCCTCGGAGAGGGGGTTATACGGGCGGATAATATCCGCCCGAAAGGCTCCCCTTGAGGGGAGCTGTCGCCGAAGGCGACTGAGAGGTGGTTTTAAAAATCCGTTGCCACCTCTCCGTCATCGCTTCGCGATGCCACCTCCCCTCGAGGGGAGACTCGCCGCCAACCACATGTAAAATTGCACAAAATTCATGTTTAAATTTCTGTAATTTTGTAAAAAATTTTATTGCCAAAAATACAAAAAATGCTTGCAAACATTGACGTATTCATGTATAATTGGTATGTTGTGACTTTTGCGTAAATCTTAAAAAGCCGGATTTGCGCAATGGACTGATACGCGATGAAACGGGAGGTTGCGGCTGAAAAGTCTTTGAAAAAGGCTTGACGGAGCCGGTTTTTCCGCGGAGCGAGTCCGATTCATGAAACCGGGCGGCAGTTAAGTAAATCACATTTGTTCCGCGGCACGCGATGCGCGTTTGCGCGAGTTGCCTTTGCGCGCCGTGAGAGCAGCAGTGTGTGAAAATTGACGAGCTATGCCCGAAAAGCGGCGTCTCACAGCCGTGTGCGCTAAATAGGCGCGTTTCGGGTTTTATTTAAGGGGTGGCGCGAAACACCCGGCAGTGTGTGCAATTTTCGTAAGAGAACATCGGTGTTCTCGGGCTGTCGTGCAGTACAACACAAAAAATTATAGGAGGTAAAAGCAATGGCAGCAAACCAGAAAATCAGAATCAAGCTTAAGGCTTATGACCACGTAGTTCTCGACCAAAGCGCGGAGAAAATCGTTGAAATCGCGAAGAGAACGGGCGCGAAGGTATCGGGTCCCATTCCTCTGCCTACGGACAAGGAAGTTATCACGATTTTGAGAGCGGTTCATATGTACAAGGATTCCCGTGAGCAGTTCGAAAGAAGAACTCACAAAAGACTGATTGATATAGTAGTTCCTGGCGCTAAGACCATGGAATCGCTTATCAAAATAGATTTACCCGCCGGCGTTGACATCGACGTAATTCAGAAGTAATAACCGCTTAGGGTAAGCAAAAACCTATATCGCAGTAGCCCAAAGGGCTATGATGCGGGTCAAGTTCGTACCGGCTTTTGTACGAACCAATAACTGATAAGGAGGAAAAAACATGAAGAAAGCAATTTTAGGCACAAAAATCGGCATGACGCAGATTTTTGGCGAGGGCGGCATAGTTATCCCCGTAACCGTAATACTTGCGGGTCCGTGTACGGTTGTCCAGAAGAAGACAGTCGAGTCGGACGGATACGACGCCGTTCAGGTCGGTTTCGGCGACGTTAAGGAAAAGCATCTTAACAAGCCGCTGCTCGGCCATTTCAAGAAGGCGGACACTGCAAACAAAAAGTATCTGCGCGAGTTCAGACTCGAGGACATTTCGGAGCTTAATGTGGGCGACGAGATAAAGGCGGATATATTCGCAGCCGGAGACAAGGTTGACGTAAGCGGTATTTCAAAGGGTAAAGGCTTTGCCGGCCCGATGAAGCACGGACTGCACAGAGGACCTATGACTCACGGTTCAAAGAGTAAGAGAGTTTCCGGTTCAATGGGTATGTGCTCTAACCCCGGACGCGTGTTCAAGGGTAAGGTACTGCCGGGTCATATGGGTTCGGAAAAGGTTACAATCCAAAACCTTGAGGTTGTTAAAATCGACGCTGACGAGAACCTCATATTGGTAAAGGGAGCAATCCCCGGCGCAAAGGGCGGACTTGTTACCGTCAGAAACAGCGTAAAGGCATAATCAAGGATATTTGGAAGGAGGAAAAGCATAATGGCTACACTGGCTTTATATAACATGGAAGGCAAAAAGACAGGCTCGTTTGAGGCATCGGACGCTGTCTTTGCTGCCGAAGTGAATGAATCGGTGCTGCATGACGTAGTTGTAAACTACCTTGCAAACCAAAGACAGGGTACGCAGAGTACCAAGACGCGCACGGAAGTACGCGGCGGCGGCAGAAAGCCCTGGAGACAAAAGGGTACGGGCCGCGCAAGACAGGGAAGTATACGCGCTCCCCAGTGGACGGGCGGCGGCGTTGCTTTGGGTCCCAAGCCGAGAAGTTACCGCTACAGCCTTAACAAGAAGGTAAAGAGAATAGCTTTAAAGAGCGCTCTTTCGGCGAAGTACGCCGATTACAAGGTATACGTAATCGAGGATATGACGCTCGACGAAATCAAGACCGCGAAGATTGCAAATCTTTTAAAGGGTCTTGAGATAGACACAAAGGCGCTCATCGTTACGGCGGCGTCAGACCCCGTAATCTATAAGTCGGCGAGAAACATCAAGGGCGTTACGCCGACACACGTTGAAACACTCAACACCTATGACGTTTTAAATCACGACGCGTTCATCATCTCGAAGGACGCTGTTGCGAAGATTGAGGAGGTGCTTGCATAATGAACGCATACGATATTCTTCAAAAGCCCGTTATCTCGGAGCGCAGCATGGATAAGCACTACGACAAAGAGGGTAACGAGATAAAGAAGTACACCTTCCGTGTTCCCAAGACGGTAAACAAGGTTGAAATCAAAAAGGCTGTCGAGGAGGTATTCCCCGGAGTAAAGGTTGCGAAGGTAAACACCATGAACGTTCTCGGTAAGATAAAGAGAATGGGACGCTACGAGGGCAGACGCGCTTCGTGGAAAAAGGCAATCGTAACGCTTACGGACGACAGTAAGGAAATCGAGTTTTTTGAGATTTAACATGATAAACGGATAAGGAGAGGTAAAAAATGGCACTTAAAAAGTATAAGCCGACTTCACCTGCCAGAAGATATATGACCGTTTCGGATTTTGCCGAGGTCACGAAGAAGTCTCCCGAGCGTTCGCTCCTCGCGAAGAAGGATAAGCACGCCGGCAGAAACTCTTACGGCAGAATTACCGTTCGTCACAGAGGCGGCGGCAACAGAAGAAAGTACAGAATTATAGACTTCAAGAGAAATAAGGACGGAATACCCGCTACCGTAATCGGCGTCGAGTATGACCCGAACAGAAGCGCGAACATCGCTCTCATTCAGTATGAGGACGGCGAAAAGGCGTACATCATCGCTCCGATAGGTCTTACGGACGGCAGCGTCGTAGTATCGGGCGAGGGCGCGGATATTAAGCCGGGCAACGCGCTGTTCTTAAAGGATATTCCCGTTGGTACGCTCATCCACAACGTTGAGCTTTACCCGGGTAAGGGCGCGCAGCTCGTAAGAAGCGCGGGCGTAAGCGCACAGCTTATGGCTAAGGAAGGAAAGTACGCACAGGTCAAGCTCCCTTCGGGCGAGGTTAGAATGGTAAGACTTGACTGCAAAGCCACAATCGGTATTATAGGAAACCAGGAGCACAGCAATATGTCCATCGGTAAGGCGGGCAGAAAGCGTCATATGGGCTGGAGACCGACCGTTCGAGGCGTTGTCATGAACCCGAACGACCACCCGCACGGCGGTGGTGAAGGTAAGTCGCCTATCGGCCGTCCGTCGCCTGTTACCCCGTGGGGTAAGCCGGCACTCGGTCTTAAGACGAGAAAGAATTCCAGAACCGATAAGTTCATCGTTCGCTCACGCGACGGTAAGTAATAAATAAGAAAGAATTTGAAAGGAGGAAGATTTAATGGGCAGATCACTTAAAAAAGGCCCCTTCGTTGAAGAGCGTCTTATGAGCAGAATTGAGGCTATGAACGCGGCAAACGAAAAGAAGGTCGTTAAAACATGGTCGAGAGCTTCCACAATTTTCCCTGAAATGGTTGGTCACACAATCGCGGTGCATGACGGCAGAAAGCACGTCCCCGTATATATCAGCGAGGATATGGTAGGTCACAGACTCGGCGAGTTTGCTCCGACGAGAACGTATAAAGGCCATGCCGGCGCCAAGACATCAAAATAATTCCGCTTTTGGTTCATCTCGTCTCTTTTTGCTCGGGGCAGTACCTGAGTACGGCACCGCTCGCAAAAATAAACGACCTGACTTCAAAATCGAAATTATTTACCGTCGATTGATATGAGACGTAAATTTAATTAGGAAAACAGGGAATTATTCCCGTTACAATTATTGCAAAAAGGAGGAATCCACACATGGAAGCACGCGCAATCTTAAGATATGCTCGTATTTCACCGAGAAAGGTGAAGATAGTGCTTGATCTGATAAGAAACAAGCCCGTTCCCGTTGCCAAGGGTATTTTGCACAACACCCCGAAGGCTGCAAGCGAGCTTTTACTGAAACTTCTTGCGTCGGCTGAGGCTAACGCTGAGAACAATCATGATATGGATAAAGACAAGCTGTACGTCGCCGAGTGTTTCGCGACGCAGGGTCCTACTTTAAAGAGAATACAGCCCCACGCACAGGGCAGAGCGTTTAAGATTTTAAAGAGAACCAGCCATATCACCTTAGTATTGAAGGAACAGGAAAACTAATCGAGAAGGAGGTTCATTCATGGGACAGAAGGTAAATCCCCACGGCTTGAGAGTCGGAGTCATTAAGGACTGGGATTCCAAATGGATTGCCGGCAAGAAGGAGTTCGGCGACCAGTTGGTTGAGGACTATAAAATAAGAAAGTATGTCAAGAAGGCTTGCTATGACGCGGGCATCGCGAAGATAGGTATAGAGAGAAAGCAGAACAGAGTATTCATCACTATCCACGCGGCGAAGCCGGGTATCATCATCGGACGCGGCGGCGCGGAAATCGACAAGCTTAAGGCACAAATCGAGAAATTCGTAAAGAAAACGGTAAACGTAAACATCATGGAGGTCAAGACCCCCGATACAAACGCGCAGCTCGTTGCGGAGAACATCGCGGCGCAGCTTGAGAGACGTATCTCGTTCAGACGCGCCATGAAACAGGTTATGGGCAGAGCCATGAGACTCGGCGTTAAGGGTATCAAGACGGCTGTTGCCGGACGTGTCGGCGGCGCGGAAATCGCGAGAACGGAGCAGTATCACGAGGGTACGATCCCCCTGCAGACATTGAGAGCCGATATAGACTACGGCTTTGCGGAGGCGCACACCACATACGGTATCCTCGGCGTAAAGGTATGGATATACAAGGGTGAGATCCTCAACGTTGCCGACGGCAGAAGAAAGGAAGCCGAGGCACAGGCAAAGGCTGCCGAGAATTCGAGACGCGGGGACCGCAGACGCGGAAACCGTGAGGATCGCGGCGACAGAAGACCGAAGGGAGGCAGAGCATAATGTTATTGCCTAAAAGAGTAAAGTACAGAAGAGTTATGCGCGGCAGAATGAAGGGTAAGGCAACACGCGGCAACGTGGTAACATACGGTCAGTATGGACTTCAGGCGTTAGAGCCGGCATGGATCACTTCAAGACAGATAGAGGCGGCGCGTATCGCTATGACGAGATACACTCGCAGAGGCGGTCAGGTATGGATAAAGATATTCCCCGACAAGCCCGTAACGAGAAAACCTGCCGAGACACGAATGGGTTCAGGTAAGGGCTCACCCGAGTACTGGGTAGCCGTAGTAAAGCCCGGCAGAGTTCTGTTCGAAATGGCAGGCGTCAGCGAGGAAGTTGCAAGAGAGGCTATGCGTCTCGCTATGCACAAGCTTCCTATCAAGTGTAAGTTTGTGACGAAACAGGCGGAGGATGGTGAATAAGAATGAAAGTAAATGAGCTTAGAGATTTATCAACGGCTGAACTCGAAGAAAAGCTTGCCGACAGCAAGCAGGAGCTTTTCAATCTGAGATTTCAGCACGCTATCAACCAGCTCGACAATCCGAAGAGGATAGGCGAGGTAAAGAAAACTATCGCTCGTATTTTGACCATCATTCATGAAAGAGAATTACAGGGTATCGAGCTGTAATAAGAGCAGATAGAACATTTGATATTGAATTTGTGCGGAAGGAGGCACTTATCTGTGGAAGAAAGAAACAGCCGTAAGGTTAAAATCGGTAAGGTTGTAAGCAACAAAATGGATAAGACAATCGTTGTTGCTATCGAAGAGAATAAAAAGCATCCGCTTTATGGCAAGGTCGTAAAGAGCACCTACAAGCTTAAGGCGCATGACGAGGATAATACATGCTCCATCGGCGATAAGGTAAAGGTCATGGAGACAAGACCTTTATCGAAGGATAAGAGATGGAGATTGGTCGAAATTGTTGAAAAGGTAAAGTAATTTTTCAACTGTTATACTATCGGACAGCGATAGAGGAGGTAAAAACATGATTCAACAACAAACACTTTTGAAGGTGGCTGACAACACAGGCGCCAAGGAAGTTATGTGTATCAGAGTTATGGGCGGCAGCAGAAAGAGATATGCCGCTGTCGGCGACGAGATAATATGCTCGGTCAAGAAGGCTACTCCGGGCGGCGTTGTAAAGAAGGGCGACGTCGTAAAGGCGGTTGTCGTAAGGAGCGTAAACGCCTCGAAGAGACCGGACGGCTCGTACATTCGTTTTGACGAGAACGCGGCAGTTATCGTAAGAGACGACAAAAACCCGAGAGGTACACGTATCTTCGGCCCCGTTGCAAGAGAGTTAAGAGACAAAGAGTACATGAAGATATTATCATTGGCTCCGGAAGTTCTTTAATTGTAAGGAGGATAATTGATACTATGAAGAAGATGCACGTAAAAAGAGGCGATATTGTACAGGTTATCGCCGGTAAGGATAAGGGACGCGAGGGTAAGATAATCGAGGCTATTCCCGCGAAGAACAAGGTCATCGTCGAGGGTATCGCGGTAGCGAAGAGACACCAGAAGGCGAGAGTTCAGGGTCAGGAAAGCGGTATTATCCACAAGGAAATGCCCATTGACGCATCAAACGTTATGAGAGTATGTCCCAAGTGCGGCAAGGCTGCGAGAACAGGCGTTAGAATTCTTGCTGACGGCGGTAAAGTCAGATATTGCAAGAAGTGCGACGCGGAGTTCAACGACTGATTATAAGAGAGGAGGAAAATTCTAATTATGAGTAGAATGCAGGATAAATACACTAAGGAAGTTGCTCCGGCTCTTATGGAGAAGTTTGGTTACAAAAGCGTAATGCAGATACCCAAGCTCAACAAGATTGTAATAAATATCGGTATGGGTGAGGCAAAGGACAACCCCAAGGCTATCGAAGCCGCAACGAACGACCTCGCGGCAATCACGGGTCAGAAACCGATAGTTACAAAGGCAAAGAAGTCGGTCGCAAACTTCAAACTGAGAGAGGGCATGAACATCGGCGTCAAGGTAACGCTGAGATCCGATAAGATGTACGAGTTCATCGACAGATTTTTCAATGTCGCTCTCCCCAGAGTTCGTGACTTTAGAGGTATTAACCCCAACGGTTTCGACGGCAGAGGAAATTACAGCGTGGGCGTTAAGGAACAGCTTATATTCCCCGAGATCGACTACGATAAGATCGACAAGATCAGAGGTATGGATATAAACATTGTTACAACCGCAAAGACGGATGAGGAAGCGAGAGAACTTCTTACACTTCTCGGCGCTCCGTTCCGTTCATAATTAAAGGGGAGGAAAGACAATGGCAAGAAAAGCTATGATTTTAAAGCAGCAGAAAAAGCCGAAGTATTCGACACAGGCTTATACGAGATGTAAGATTTGCGGCCGTCCGCACGCTTACCTTCGTAAATTCGGCATATGCCGTATCTGCTTCAGAGAGCTTGCGTACAAGGGTCAAATTCCCGGCGTAAGAAAGGCAAGCTGGTAAAGATAAGTATTACAGAACTCCGCTTGCGCGGAAAGCTGTAAAGTTTAAGGAGGTAAATATAATGCAGATTACTGATCCCATTGCAGATTTGCTTACAAGAATCAGAAATGCAAACTCGTCAAGACACGAAAGCGTTGACGTACCCGCTTCCAACATGAAGAAGGCGATAACGCAGATACTTCTCGACGAGGGTTATATAAAGGATTTTCAGGTAATTGAGGACGGCAAGCAGGGCGTTATCAGAATTACATTGAAGTACAGCCCCAACAAGGAAAAGGTTATAAGCGGTATAAAGAGAGTTTCAAAGCCGGGTCTTAGAATTTACGCCGGCGCGGCGGAACTTCCGAGAGTATTGAAGGGTCTCGGTATCGCGATAATCTCCACATCGAAGGGCATTATGACAGACAAGGAAGCGAGAAAGCAAAACATTGGCGGAGAGGTTCTCGCGTTTGTATGGTAGAAAATCATTGTCTTTGCGCGTCTTTTTCCGTCGTTCTGCGTTAGAGACGGCTCGCCGTACAAGAGTACTGCCGTCGCCGTTCTGCCTTGAACGGCGAAAAAATCCATCGCAAAGAAATGATTTTCGCAGGTAAAATCCGCAAAGAAAAAGTAACTGAAAACTTACTGAGCTAAGAAAATTTAAGTTAGGAGGACAATTTAATGTCAAGAATAGGTAGACTGCCTATCACCGTTCCTGCCGGAGTTGAGGTAAAGATCGGTGAGAACAACGAGATAACGGTTAAGGGCAAGAACGGCACTCTCACGAGAACGCTCCACCCCGACATGATCGTTAAAAACGAAGGCGGCGTAATAACCGTCGAGCGTCCGTCGGAGGACAAGGCACACAAGGCTTTGCACGGACTTACGAGAACGCTCATAAACAACATGGTCGTAGGCGTAACCGAGGGCTGGACGAAGGAACTCGAAATCAACGGCGTAGGTTACAGAGCCGCTATGCAGGGCAAAGCGCTCAATTTGAGTCTCGGCTACTCACACCCCGTAATTTACGAGGCAAAAGAGGGAATAACGATAGAGGTTCCCGCCCCCAACAGAATTATCGTTAAGGGCGCGAACAAAGAGGACGTCGGCGCGACCGCCGCGAAGATACGCGAGTTCAGACAGCCCGAGCCGTACAAGGGCAAGGGTATCAAGTACCTGAACGAGCATATCAGACGCAAGGAAGGCAAGACCGGCGCCAAGAAGAAATAATTGAAAGGAGTGTGTTCTTAAATGATTAAAATGGTAGATAAGAAAGCGGCAAGAGTACGTCGTCATCAGAGAGTTAGAAAGAACATCTCCGGAACGGCGGAAAGACCTCGTCTTAACGTATTCAGAAGTGCTAAGCACATATACGCGCAGGTGATTGACGATACAAAGGGCGTAACGCTCGTGGCTGCGTCAAGCATGGACAAGGATTTTAACGGATACGGCGGCAACGTAGACGGCGCAAAGGAAGTAGGCAAGAAGGTTGCCGAAAAGGCGCTCGCGGCGGGTATAAAGGCTGTAGTATTCGACAGAGGCGGATATGTATATCACGGCAGAGTTGCCGCTCTTGCGGAAGGCGCAAGAGAGGGCGGCTTGGAATTCTAAGAAGGAGGACTATTTAAGTGGCTGAAATATTTGATACGGAAGCTGTAGAGCTTGAAGAAAATGTTGTGGCTTTGAACCGTGTTGCCAAGACCGTTAAGGGCGGACGTACTATGAGATTTACCGCGCTGGTCGTAGTAGGCGACAGAAACGGTCACGTAGGCTACGGACAGGGCAAGGCTGCCGAGATTCCCGACGCTATAAGAAAGGGTATCGACAGCGCCAAGAAGAATATGATAACTGTTCCTCTTGTGGGTACGACGATACCTCACGAGGTTATAGGCATACACGGCGCGGGCAAGGTTCTCTTAAAGCCTGCCTCACAGGGTACCGGAGTTATCGCGGGCGGCGCGGCGCGTGCCGTACTGGAGCTTGCGGGAATTAAGGACATCCGCGCAAAGAGCTTACGCTCGAACAACAAGAGAAACGTAGTCAGCGCTACGGTTCAGGGACTTGCGGAGCTTAAGGAGCTTAACGAGGTCGCGAGACTTCGCGGCAAGAACCCCGAAGAAATCAGAGGTTAAGGAGGGCGCGCATAATGGCTAAGCTTAAGATTACTTTAGTCAGAAGCACAATCGGCAGAAAAAAGGATCAAATCGCGACGGTTGAGGCTCTCGGACTTAAGAAGATAAGAAGTGTTGTTGAACATAACGACACACCTCAGATAAGAGGTATGGTAAACAAGGTTTCGCACCTTGTAACAGTTGAAGAAGTTTAATACAAGGAGGTGCGGCAATAATGAACTTAAACGAACTCAAGCCCGCCGAGGGCTCAAAGTTCGCTCCCAAGAGAGTGGGCAGAGGTATCGGCAGCGGCACAGGCAAGACTTCGGGTAAGGGTCACAAGGGTCAGAACGCCCGCAGCGGCGGCGGTGTAAGACCGGGCTTTGAAGGCGGACAGATGCCCCTTTACAGACGACTTCCGAAGCGCGGCTTTAAGAATATATTTGCTAAGCAGTATGTAGCCGTAAACGTCGAGGAACTTAACAAGCTTGACGACGGTACGGAGGTAACGGCTGAGGTACTCAAGGAGAACGGTATCATCAGCAAGACCCTCGACGGCGTTAAAATCCTCGGCAGAGGCGAGCTCACAAAGAAACTTACCGTTAAGGTGGCAAAGATGAGCGCGTCCGCGAAGGAAAAAATAGAAAAGGCGGGCGGAAAGGCAGAGGTGATGTAAAGTGTTGCAGACACTCAGAAACGCATGGAAAATCCCTGACTTAAGACGCAGAATTTTATTTACACTTATGATGCTTGTCGTATTCAGATTTGGTGCGCATATCCCCGTGCCGTTTCTTGAACCGCAGGCGATGCAGAGCTTTCTCGGCGCGGGCGGCACAGACCTGTTCAGCCTGTTCGATATATTCACGGGCGGCGCGTTCTCGAACGCGACGGTTATGGCAATGGGTGTGTCACCGTACATTAACGCGTCGATTATCGTTCAGCTTTTGACGGTGGCGATACCGTCGCTCGAACGTCTCGCAAAGGAAGGCGTTGAAGGCAGAAAGAAGATAAACAAAATCACGAGATACCTCGGTATCGCGCTCGCGTTTATACAGGGCGCGGGACTGTACGTGACGCTTTGGAACATGGGCGTAAACAGCGGCACGACCGTTATCCAGAACGCGGGCGTACTCACGTTCTTCACGATAGTGCTCACGTTCACGGCAGGTACGGCGTTTATCATCTGGCTCGGTGAGCTTATAACGGAAAAGGGTCTTGGCAACGGCGTATCGCTTATCATCTTCGCCGGTATCGTTTCGAGAATTCCTTCGGCTGCTTACAGCGTATATATCCAGAATATAGGCGGCGGCATTTCGACAAGCGGCGTTATAACGGTTGCGGCGATAATCGTTGTAGCGATAGCCGCGATAGCGTTCGTTGTATTCTTCTCGGACGCGGAGCGCAGAATACCCGTTCAGTACGCAAAGCGCGTTGTCGGACGTAAGATGTACGGCGGACAGAGCACGAACATTCCTATCAAGGTAGCTGCGGGCGGCGTTATGCCTATCATCTTCGCATCGTCGATTATGGCGTTCCCCGCGACGATAGTAAGACTTGTAAGCGGCGGCAACCTGCCCTCATCGGGACTGGGCTATTACGTCCTCGGCTGCCTGAGCGCGGGCTTTGCGTCGGAATGGTGGACGAGTTTGGTATACGCGATACTGTACGCGCTACTGATACTCTTCTTCACCTACTTCTATTCGTCGATCCAGTTCAATCCGATTGAGATTGCGAACAACATGAAGAAGAGCGGCGGTTATATCCCCGGTATCAGACCGGGCAGACCGACGAGCGAGTATATAGGTAAAATCTCATCGAGACTTAATCTTATCGGCGCGTTCTTCCTCGCGATTGTCGCGATACTGCCGGTAATCGTGGGCGCGATATTCCCGAATATGCGCAGCCTGCAGATAGGCGGTACTTCGCTCCTGATTATGGAAGGCGTTGCGCTTGAAACGGTAAGACAGATAGAGTCACAAATGACTATGAGACATTATAAGGGCTTTTTGGAATAAGAAACAATAGACTGCAGAAAGGCGGGAACAGGTTATGAATTTGGTACTGATGGGACCTCCGGGAGCGGGCAAAGGCACTCAGGGCGAGATTTTATCGAAACGTCTGGGCATTGATACTATTTCAACCGGAGTTATGCTGAGAAACGCTATCAAGGAGCAGACCGAGGTCGGTAAACTTGCGGAAGGTTATATCAACGAGGGCAAGCTTGTTCCCGACGACGTAATCGTGGCGATTGTCAAGGACAGACTTGCAAAGCCCGACTGCGAGAAGGGCTTTATCCTTGACGGATTTCCGCGCACGACCGCGCAGGCGGAGGCGCTCACGGCGTCGGGCGTTAAAATCGACAAGGTTTTATCGCTCGAGGTTGATGACGACGTTATAGTCGAGAGACTTTCGTCGAGACGCGAGTGTTCAAAGTGCGGCGCGCCGTACAGCGTGCTTTTCAATAAGCCCGCTGTGGAGGGCAAGTGCGACAAGTGCGGCGGCGAGCTTATCCGGCGCGCCGACGATAACCCCGAAACGATAAAGAACCGTCTGAACGTTTACCACGAGCAGACGGAGCCGATAAAGGATTACTACGCGAAAGCCGGACTTCTTGTTACGGCGTCGGGAGCGGATAAGGTCGAGGACACGACAAAGAACGTTCTCGCGGCTCTCGGTATCGAATAAGTGAGGGGACGGTCGGTATGATTACCATAAAATCAGCCAAACAGGTTGAAAAAATGCGCTTATCGGCAAAGATTGCGAAGGGCGCGGTTGACCTCATAGAAAAGGCTGTAAAGCCAGGCGTTTCGACCGCGTACCTCGACAAGATAGCGCATGACTATATCGTGTCGAAGGGCGCGAAGCCGAACTTCCTCAACTACAACGGTTTCCCGGGCAGCATATGCGCGTCGGTAAACGATGAGGTCGTCCACGGAATACCGTCAAAGCACGTCATTCTTCAGGAAGGCGACATTATAAGCATCGACATGGGTGCGGTACTTGACGGCTGGCACAGCGATATGGCAAGGACTTTCGGGGTCGGTAAGATTTCACCGGAGGCGCAGCAGCTTATAGACGTTACCAAGCAAAGCTTTTTTGAGGGATTGAAATTCCTGAAACACGGAGCAAGGCTCGGCGACGTATCGCACGCGATACAGGAATATGCCGAAAGCTACGGCTACGGCGTGGTGCGCGACCTTGTGGGTCACGGAATAGGTCAGTCGCTGCACGAGGATCCGAACGTGCCGAATTTCGGCAAAGCGGGTCACGGCGTAAAGCTTGCCGCGGGTATGACGCTCGCGATAGAGCCGATGATAACCGCCGGCGGCTACAAGGTTGCCTTGCTCGACAACGACTGGACGGTTGTCACCGATGACGGAAGTCTGGCGGCGCATTACGAAAATACCGTACTGATTACCAAAGACGGTTACGAAATATTGACGTTATAGGGGTGATGGTATGGAGGTTTCTGCGGGAATGGTAGTCCGTTCCATAGCCGGACGGGACAAGGGCGATTTGTTCATAGTTATCTCGCGCGAGGGCGATTACGCTTACCTCGCGAACGGGGAACTGAGAAAGGTAGACCGCCCGAAAAAGAAAAAGCTGAAACACCTTCAGCCGAGCCGTACCGTTTCGGAGTTTATAAAGAACAAGCTTGAAACGGCGGGCAAGGTTACAAATTCGGAGGTGCGCAAAGCGCTGTCGGAGTATGACGAGAGTTAAGGTAGGAGGATATAACTTGGCTAAGGAAGATGTATTGGAACTGGAAGGCACGGTTGTTGAGAACCTGCCTAACGCAATGTTTAAGGTAGAGCTTGAAAACGGACATCAGGTGCTGGCGCACATTTCGGGCAAGCTCAGAATGAACTTTATAAAGATTTTACCGGGTGACAAGGTTACGCTCGAAATGAGCCCGTATGACCTCACAAGAGGACGTATCACCTGGAGAAGTAAATAGGGAGGTATACGGAAATGAAAGTACGTCCGTCGGTTAAACCGATTTGCGAAAAATGCAAGATAATTAAGAGAAAAGGCAAGATAATGATCATATGCGAAAACCCGAAACATAAACAGAAACAGGGTTAAAGCATATTTACAAATTTGTTTATGACTTGTTCAGGCGCGGCTGGTTTTGCGGAACCGACTTGCCAAGGGGAAACAAAACAGCTTGAACGGGTTTTAATAGCAACACTAAAAATTTTTTGATGATATCTTTTATGGAGGTGTAGAAAAGTATGGCAAGAATAGCAGGTGTTGACTTACCAAGAGAAAAGAGAGTTGAAGTTGGTCTTACCTATATATACGGTATTGGTCTTAAGAGTTCTCAGAAAATCCTTGATAAGACAGGCATAAATCCCGACACGAGAGTTAAGGATTTAACGGAAACAGACGTAAGTAAGCTCCGTGAGGTTATAGACGCCGAGTACACGGTTGAGGGTGATCTCCGCCGTCAGGTAGCGCTCGACATCAAGCGCCTTATGGAAATCGGATGCTACAGAGGTATCCGTCACAGAAAGGGTCTGCCGGTAAGAGGACAGAACACGAAGAACAATGCGAGAACCCGCAAGGGTCCTGCAAGGACTATCGCGGGCAAGAAGAAATAATATAAAGGAGGGACTAACCGAATGGCTAAGGTAGCAAAGAGAACGACAAGAACAAGACGTCGTGACAGAAAGAATGTTGAAAAGGGCGCTGCTCATATCAGTTCAACCTTTAACAATACAATAATCACAATCACCGATACGGCGGGCAACGCAATATCGTGGGCGAGCGCAGGCGGTTTAGGTTTCCGCGGCTCGAGAAAGAGTACTCCGTTCGCGGCGCAGACCGCTGCCGAAACAGCGGCAAAGGCTGCTATGGAGCACGGCATGAAAACAGTTGAGGTATACGTAAAAGGTCCCGGCGCGGGACGTGAGGCGGCTATAAGAGCGCTGCAGGCGACAGGTCTCGACGTTACGATGATCAAGGACGTAACGCCCATTCCTCATAACGGATGCAGACCTCCGAAACGCAGAAGAGTCTGATTGGTATTATTGTAGAAGGAGGAAACAATAAAATGGCAGTTAATAAACAACCCGTTTTAAAGAGATGCAGAACATTGGGTATAAATCCGCCGACGATGGGTATAGACAAGAAGTCTAACAGAAACCCGAAACAGACGAGAAGAAAGCAGTCCGAGTACGGCTTGCAGCTCAATGAAAAGCAGAAGGTTAAGTTTATATACGGTGTGCTTGAAAAGCAGTTCCGCAAGTACTATGTAATGGCGACAAAGAGACAGGGCATAACAGGTGAAATGCTCCTTCAAATTCTGGAGTCAAGACTTGACAACGTAGTATACAGATTAGGTTTGGCGAACACGAGACGCGAGGCAAGACAGATCGTTAACCACGCTCACATCACGGTAAACGGCAAGAAGGTTGATATTCCTTCATATCTTGTCAAGGCGGGCGACGTAATCGCCGTAAAGGAGAAAAGCAAGAACTCTGCGAGAATAAAGGAAATCGTTGAAACCAACGCCAACAGAGTAATCCCCAAGTGGCTTTCGATGGACAAGGACACTCTCACAAGCAAGGTTATAACTCTCGCCGAGAGAGACGACATCGACTATGAGGTTGAAGAGCAGCGTATTGTCGAGCTTTATTCTAAGTAATAGCATATTACTGTTTCGCCTTCTTCGCGCAATGCGAACGGGCGGAACGGTACCCTCGGTAAGTGGATATAATATGTAAATTTGAAATTAGGAGGGTTCTTAAATGATAGAAATGGAAAAGCCTAATATAGAATGCGTTGAAATGAGCGACGACGGCAGATACGGCAAATTCGTGGTATCGCCTCTTGAACGCGGCTACGGCACGACGCTCGGCAATTCTCTTCGGAGAATATTACTTTCCTCATTGCCCGGCTCGGCTGCGACCTCGGTTAAGATTGACGGCGTGCAGCATGAGTTTTCCACCGTCCCCGGTGTTACGGAAGATGTTACGGAACTTATTCTGAACATAAAGAAACTCGCCCTTAAAATACACGGCGACCTTCCCAAAACCGTATACATCGAGGCAAAGGGCGCGCAGGAAATAAAGGCGGGCGATATAAAGCGCGACGATGACGTCGAGATATTCAATCCCGACCTTCACATCGCGACGCTGAACGATGACGCAAACCTTTACATGGAAATCACTCTTTCAAAGGGCAGAGGCTATGTCGGCGCGGACAGGAATAAGCAGGACATGCAGCCCGTTATCGGAGTTATTCCCGTGGATTCTATCTATACTCCTGTAACAAAGGTAAACTACACGGTTGAAAATACACGTGTCGGTCAATATACGGATAGAGAAGAATTGGCGGTTGAGGTGTGGACGAACGGTACGATAAAGCCCGACGAGGCCGTATCGCTCGCCGCGAAGATTATGAACGACCTTCTCTCGCTCTTCGTCGATCTTTCGGACGACGCAAAGAACGCCGAAATCATCGTTGAGAAGGAGGAGAACAAGAAGGAGAAGGTTCTCGAAATGACCATCGAGGAACTCGACCTTTCGGTTCGTTCGTACAACTGCTTAAAGCGCGCAGGTATCAACACGGTCGAGGATCTTACGAACAAGTCCGAGGAGGACATGATGAAGGTAAGAAACCTCGGAAGAAAGTCGCTTGAAGAAGTCATAAACAAATTGAACGGTTTAGGTCTTTACTTAAAGAAAGAGGAAGATTAATAACCGATACTGATTAGGAGGTACAATTATGCCGGGAACAAGAAAGTTAGGCAGACCTACCGACCAGAGAAAGGCTATGCTGCGAAATCTCGTAACGAGCTTCCTCGACAACGGTAGGATTGAAACCACCGAGACGAGAGCCAAGGAAACACAGAGTTTGGCTGAAAAGATGATTACTCTCGGTAAGAAGAATACATTGCACTCGCGCCGTCAGGCTTTGGAGTTCATCACCAGTGAGGACGTTGTAACAAAGGTTTTCTCTGAAATTGCTCCCAAGTACGCTGACAGAAACGGCGGTTACACGAGAATTTACAAGCTCGGACCCCGCCGCGGCGACAGCGCTCCCATGGCGCTCTTAGAGCTTGTAGACTGACAATAAAAAAACTCCGGCTTTATGCCGGAGTTTTTTTGTTTGGGTTTATTTCGCTTTTTTAAGCTGTTCGAGGTTAAAGCGCATGACCGTTTCGTAGTCGCGGTTTTCGTTGTCGCCCTCGAACGCGTAAAGTTCGGCAGTCTCTATGCCCGCCTCACGCGCCGCGCTCTTTGCCAGCTTGTCGCCGTCTATCGGGTCGTAGAAAACGTATTTCGCGCCCTTATCCTTTATACTCCGCACCACCTCGGCAAGCTGCGCGGGCGACGGGTCGCCGCCGGTAACCGAGTCTATCGGTAAATAATTCATAACCGTTTCATAGCACAGTGCGCGGTAAGCGTCGTGCGCCGTTGCAAGCGGCACTGCCGTAAGTTCTGCCGCGTCGTACTCCGCTTTGAGAGCGTCAAGCTTTGCCGTGTAATCGTTCAGACGGCCAGAATATTTTGCGTCGTTTTCATCGTTTTCGTCGACTGCCGAAAGAGCCTTGCACACCGTCTCAAGTTCACCCTCCGCGTTTTGCAGGCTGAGCCACGTGTGCGCGTCACCCTTGGCGATAGTGTCCGCGTCCGACAAACGCACCTTCATAACGCTGTCGGGGAGCGTTTCGGCGATTTTTTCAGCCCACGCGTCCGTGCCGTTGCCGTGGTAGAGGAACACGTCCGATTCGCTTATTTTCGCCATGTCGGCAGCCGTTGGCTCGAACCCGTGCGGCTCCGCGCCGGAACGCACTACGGCGTTTAGGTTGATGTCGTCACCGCCTATCGTCCGCGCAAAGTCGTACACGGGGTAGAACGACGCGTAAACATCGATTTTACCGTTGTCCTCCGCCGTTTGACCCCCGCATGACGCGAGCATTATTAGCGCGGTCGTTAATAAGAGTATTTTTTTCATCGTTATATCCTTTCCTTGTGCGAGAATTGTGATGTGGTGGTGTATCGCAATTCGGCGCACAAACCCCTCCGACGCCTTCGGCGCCACCTCCCCTAGTAGGGGAGGCTCACGATATGCGGCGCTCACCGTATGGCTCCCCTACTAGGGGAGCTGTCACACGTAGTGTGACTGAGGGGTTTATTGCGCTAAATCATAATTTACTTCGCATCATACCAGCTATGTCCCACGGAAATATCTGCCTTAAGCGGCACGCGCATATCCGCCGCGCCCTGCATTTCTTCGAGCAATATACGCTTTACCTCGTCCACCTCGTCCTTATGCGCCTCGACGATAAGCTCGTCATGCACCTGAAGAATCAGCCGCGACCTTAACCCCTCGCTTATGAGCCGCCTGTCCACGCGCACCATCGCAAGCTTTATAATATCAGCAGCGCTGCCCTGAATGGGGGTATTGAGCGCGACGCGCTCGCCGAACTGGCGCACATTGTAATTTGGCGACTTCAATTCCGGTATATACCGTATGCGGTTCATCATCGTCTTAACGTACCCGTCCTTTTTCGCGCGTTCCTTGATCTCCGTCATGTAATTGCGCACGCCGTGGTACTTTTCGAGGTAGCCGTCTATATACGCCTTCGCTTCTTTTACGCTTATATGCAAATCCTGCGCGAGCGAGAACTCGCCGATACCGTACACGATGCCGAAATTGACCGCCTTTGCGCTCGAACGCTGCTCCTTTGTCACCGCGTCAAGCGGTATACCAAGCACCTGCGACGCCGTAACGGCGTGAATGTCCTCGCCGTTTTTGAACGCGTTTATCATCGTTTCGTCGTTCGCTATATGCGCAAGCACTCTAAGCTCGATCTGCGAGTAGTCCGCGTCCACAAGCACGTAGCCGTCCTTCGCGATGAACATTTTTCGTATCTCACGGCCGAGAGCCGTCCTCGTCGGGATATTCTGCAAATTCGGCTCGGTCGACGAAAGCCTGCCCGTGACCGTCACCGTCTGCGTGAACACCGAATGTATACGGTGCGTTTCTGGGTTTACGACCGCCGCCAGACCGTCGCAGTACGTGCTTTTCAGCTTTGTCAGGCTGCGGTACTCCAAAATCATGTCTATAATCGGGTGGTGAAGCTTTTCGAGCGCGTCCGCGTTTGTGGAGTAGCCCGTTCTCGTCTTTTTCACCGGCTTTAAACCAAGCTTTTCATACAGTATAACGCCGAGTTGTTTCGGTGAATTTATGTTGAACGTCTCGCCCGCCGTTTCGTAAATCATGGCTGTAACCGTGTCGATCTGTGCGCCGAGCGACGCGGCGAACTCACGCAGCTGCTTATCGTCCACGAGGAAACCGTTTATTTCAAGATGAGCGAGTACCTCGACAAGCGGCAGTTCCACATCTCTGTAAAGCTTTGTCTGACCGTTTTCCTCCATCTTTTTCGCGATACGCTCGTTGAGTGCGCCGAGCGCGACAGCACATTTCGCGAGATACTCCTCGCGTCCCGCGTCGTCCTCGTCGAGCAGCGACAACTGCTTTGCCTCGGGCTTTTCTATCTCCGCGCCGAAATACTCCTCGGCGAGCGACTCTATTGTATACTTGTTCCGCGCCGGGTCGACGAGATACGCGCCTATCGCCGTATCGTCCGCGATGCCGTTTATCTGCATGCGTCCGTGAAGGCGCACCATGGCCTCCTTTATATCGAACGTGATTTTTTTTATATTTTCATCCTCCAAAAACGGCTTGACCCTGTCCGTAATATCCGCGCCCACAATAACGAACGCCTTTTTACCCGCCGCCGCAGCCATAGCCGTAACACACGCGCCGTCCGTTTCAAGCACGACCGCAGCCGCATTGCCGATAATACCGACCGACGCCGTGCTGTCAACGACCTCAAACGTCATACCGTCGAAAATATCCTCTTCTTCCGTCACGACCGCGCCGCTTTGGGGAGTTAGGCTCATTTTCTTTATGACGCTGTTGAGATCCAGACCGTGCAGGATATTGTAAAGCTCCGCGCCGTTGCCGTAACCGTTCCACGCGCACGCGTCAAAATCAAGTTCAATCGGCACGTCGCGCACGATCGTAGCAAGCTCCTTCGACAGAAACGCCATATCCCTACCGTCCTTCATCTTCTGCAGCGCCGCGCCTTTGAGACCTATATTGTCAATATTTTCATATATATACTCTACCGAATGAAATCTTTCTATAAGACTCATCGCCGTCTTTTCGCCTATGCCCTTAACGCCGGGAATATTGTCCGACGCGTCGCCCATAAGCGCCTTAACGTCGATAAACTCCGTCGGCGTAACGTGGTAACGCTCCCTGACGGCGGTCTCGTCGTACACAGTCGTCTCGTTGTAGCCTTGCTTTGATACGGTCAGAATAACCTTCGTCTTATCGCTCACAAGCTGCAAATCGTCCTTGTCGCCCGTGGCGATAAAGCACTCAACGCCGCTTTCCTCACAAATCCGCGCGACCGTGCCTATAACGTCGTCCGCCTCATAACCCTCTTTTTCGAGAATTGTGACGTTCATCGCGCGCAGTATATCCTTCGCAATCGGCATCTGCGTCGCCAGATCCTCCGGCATGGGCTTGCGCTGCGCCTTGTAGCCGTCGTAACGCAAATGGCGGAACGTCGGGGCTTTAAGGTCGAACGCCGCGCATACGCAGTCGGGCTGCTGCTCGGTTATGAGCTTTATCAGAATATTAAGAAAGCCGTACACCGCGTTTGTCGGCGTGCCGTCTTTTGCAGATAAGTACCGCACGCCGTAAAACGCACGGTTCAGTATACTGTTCGAGTCCAAAATCAATAATTTTTTCATATAAATTCCTTTCAAATTCGGAAACGGAAACTGTTTGCGTTTAGTATATTCCTATTATAAATGTTTGTCAAGCCTTGTTCATAATTTGTTCATAAAATATGTAATTTCTGTTTACAATCAATTCATACCAGTGTCAAAAGTGTGTTTTAATATATACTCGTAGTAAAAAAATAACTCATGGTATGAAATTTATATATAACCGATAAAATATTATGGGAGATGACATGATATGAAACACTATCCGCACACAGAATCAACCGACATGATTATTTACAGTCAAAAGCCTAAGAGGGAGAAAAAGCCCCGCGTATGGCTGAGTGCAATTTGCAGCGCACTTATGGCGAGCGTTGTTACCGCCGGACTTGTCGGCGGCGGCGCGTACTACTATATAAAAAATCAGCAGCCCGTTGTGCAGAATCTTGCCGCACAGGGCGGACAGACCGCGACGCTTGACGACAGCTCACAGACGGTTGCCGAAGCCGCGCTTCTCGCGAACAACACAAACGGCAAAAAGGCAATGACCATTCCCGAGATAGCGGAAAAGGTCGGACCGAGCGTTGTCGGCGTAATAAATAAAACTACCGTTTCGCTGCAGCGTTTCTACGACCCGTTCACCGGACGGTACTATTCCTACAGCGACCCGTCGCAGGACGGTCAGACGGTGCAGCAGGGCAGCGGCTCGGGCATCATATTCCAGTCCGACGGCTATATTGTCACCAACTGGCACGTAATAAACGGCGCGACGGAAATATCGGTGATCCTTAACACGGGCGAGGAATTTACGGCGAAACTTGTCGGCTCGGATGAAAAGACAGACCTCGCGGTACTCAAAATAGACCCGGGCAGCACAAAGCTGACTGCCGCGACGCTCAACTCCTCCGCCGACGTTAAGGTGGGCGAGCTTGCCGTCGCGATAGGCAACCCGATGGGACAGGAGTTTTCGGGCAGCGTTACCGCCGGTATCGTGAGCGCGGTAAACAGGACTATGACGCTCGATAACAGAACGTATAACCTCATCCAGACGGACGCGGCAATAAACAACGGAAACAGCGGCGGCGCGCTCATCAACCAGTACGGCGAGGTTATAGGCATTAACTCCGTAAAGCTGTCCTCGACAGGTATTGAGGGTATGGGCTTTGCGATTGCGATGTCCGAGGCGAAACCGATAATAGACGACCTTATGTCGTCGGGCTACGTAAAGGGCAGACCTCTCGTGGGAATAAATATCAGAGACACGGGCTACGGCTTGTTTATAGAGAACGTTGTCGAAGGCAGCGGAGCCGAAGACGCGGGACTTAAAACCTACGACATGATACTTGAAGTGGACGGTCAGAAAGTATCCTCGACCGAGGAGGTCAACGCCATCCGCGACAAGAAGAAGGCGGGCGACTACCTGACCTTCAAGATACTGCGCGACGGAGAGACGATGGAAATACAGGTTCGTCTGTCCGAGGATAAGGCGCAGAACCAATAAAATGCAAACAAGATAAAGCTTGATGGCTGCCACGGCAGCCGGATACCATCCTTTTTTTCAGATGCCCTTGCCTTTCCCCAAAGGCAAGGGTCCCCCCCGAAGAAATCGGACGCGAAACCGTCCGTTTCTATATAACAACAGCATATGTTGTGAATACCCCCCTTATAAAACATTTACTTCCCCCAATATGTATTTGTTTTGCACCGCCCCACCGAGGCGGTGTTTTTTTATTTTTCCGATTTTAACGGCATTTTTTTGAATTTTACTGTTGAATATTTTTGGAAATTGATGTATAATGAAAATACCTATGAAAAAAGACCTTGCGATTATACGCGAAAAAGGAATTAACAATATGAAAAAAGTATTCATTGCGTTCATTTCGGCGCTGATCGCGCTGATGGCAGCGTCGCTGCCCGCATACGCTGAAAGCAACGTGTATAAAACAGGAATAATAGATGATTACAATACGCCCGAGGTCGACATTGACACCTACGCCCGCGCGTGCCTGAAAGGTCTTTTTGACCTTGCGGACGACACGGGATTTGCGGCTGACGAGTATTCCACCGAGAGTGGTCTTAAAAGGCTTGCCGACGGCACGCTTGATTTTGTTGCGATGATTTCTCCCGACGACGCGCTTAACGCGAGCGTGGACTTTACCGACCGCGCTGTCGGCGTGGGCTTTTTGTCGCTGTTCGTAAACAACGATAAGGAACTGTATTACAAGGACTACGAGCATTTCAACAATATCAGAATTGCCGCGGTCCACAACGCGAATTTTGAAAATATACTCGCGTCGTTTGCGCAGGCGAATAACTTTACATACACGCTCGTGTACTGCCACAGCGGCGACGACATGAAACGCGCCATGGAACAGGGCGGCGCGGACGCAATGCTCATGCCAGCGACATCGTCGCCCGAAGGAATGAGAGCGATTGCAAGGTGCGGACAGGTCAACTACTACTGCGCCGTAAGAAAGGGCGACACAAAAACGCTGTCGCTGCTCAACGGTCTGCTCGACCGCCTTTCCGACTCGCGCCCGTTCTACCTTTCGCGCTATTACACCGACTGTTTCCGTATGCCGTACAGCGACATGGTGGCTATGACCGAAACCGATTACAATGCTGCGCGCAGCAAGGGCAAGCTGAGAGTGTTCGTACCCGACAACTACCCGCTGGTGTTTTATAACAAATCCGATAACGCATACGAGGGCATATACATAGACATTATCAATAAAATAGCAGCCAATGCCGGCATGGAAATAGAGTATATCCCGAACGACATGAATGACGAAAATCGTCTCAAAGAGGATATGATGCTCGGCAAGGCTGACGCGGTGCTGAACGTTTCAGGCTCGGAGCAGGGCGTAACCGAGGCGACCATACCGTACACGTCAATCATATTTTATCCCGTGGCGCGGGACGAGGTCGAGGCGGAAAGCGATGTACAGGTGGGCATAGCGGACAGCAATTTGTGGATAAAGAAGTATCTGAACGAGAATTATCCGCGCTGGGTGGTTAAAACGTACGGCTCGATCAACTCCATGCTTGACGATGCGGAGCGCGGAGAAATCAGCGCGGCTCTTATTTCCGCGCCGGAACTTCAAACCAAAATGAGCCTTATCGCTCATCCCAAACTTTCGATTATGCACAATTTTGAGCTGAGTATTCCTGTAAGGCTCGGCATATCGCGTCTGACGTGCGACACAAGCCTTATAAGCATGCTCAACGGCATAATTCACAATACGTCCGTTGACAGCGCGGAACTTGAAAGCAAGGCGTATACGCTGAGCCACACATATATACCGAATTTCCGCGATATGATATACGCCAACCGCGTATGGGTGCTGATAATCCTTATCACCGTAGCGCTTATAATACTGTTCCTGTGCCTAAGAATGAGACATTTCAGGAGAATGGCGCGTATAGACACTCTTACCGGCGTGTACAACAACAAGTACCTTATGACGGCTGCGCACAAGCTGCTTACCAAAAACGCCGACAGGAAGTATCTGCTTGTGTCGGTGGACGCGATAAACTTCAAGCTTGTAAACGACCGTTTTGGCACGGACGTGGGCGACAAGATGCTCGTGTCCATGGCGAACGAATTGAAAAGACTTTTCCGCGACAAGGGAATTTTCGGCAGACTGGTGGGCGACAACTTCCTTGTTATTGTCGAGGACAACGACAACAACAGACTGCTCATCGACGAGCTTGAAAACGCCGATATACACGTGCAGGACGCGTCAACATACCGCCTTCACATAAAGGCGGGTATCTGCCCGATTACGCATTACGACTCCGATACGCCACTGTCAATATATGTGGACAGAGCGAATATAGCCAAAGAGGGCGTGCATATAGTAGGAAGAAACTACCTGTGCTACTTTACCGACAGAATGTACTCAAAGCTTGAAATCGAGAGCGAGCTGGAGGTGGACATGATAGCGTCGCTGCGGAGCGGCGAATTTATAGCGTATTATCAGCCCAAATACGACCTCAAAACAAATAAAATAGTCGGCGCGGAGGCGCTCGTAAGGTGGAACCATAAGGATAAGGGTCTTATCTCGCCGGGCATATTCGTGCCTCTGTTTGAGCGCAACGGCTTTATAAACAAGGTTGACTTCGCCGTATATGAGCAGGCGTTGCGTATGCTTAAAAAACGGCTTTTAAACAACGAGCCGGTAGTGACCGTTTCGATGAACGTGTCGCGCTGCCATTTGAGCGACCCGCGCTTTGCCGATAAGCTTGACGATTTGGTAAAGCGATACAAAATCCCGAAGAAATACATTGATATGGAGATAACGGAAAGCATATTCTCCGAGGGCGACAACAGCGCGAACGATTTGGTGTACGACCTCCACCGCCGCGGCTATTCGGTGTCAATGGACGACTTCGGCAGCGGCTATTCGTCGCTTAACCTTCTTCGTATCATGCCTATCGACACGCTGAAAATAGATAAGGTGTTCATAGACGACATAGAAACGTCAAAGCGCAGCGTCAATATTATCGAGGAAATAATCGCGATGGCGAAACGCATTGACGTAACCACTCTGTGCGAGGGCGTGGAGACGGAGGGTCAGCGCGACATTCTGCGCGCGGCAGGCTGCGACATGGCGCAGGGCTACTACTATTCGAGACCCATTACCGAGGCGGAATTTGAGACGCTTTTAAACAAGGAAAACTAAAAGGAAAGGAACATAAATATAATGGCAAAAATCCAAATGAAAACGCCGCTTGTCGAAATGGACGGCGACGAAATGACAAGAATAATATGGAAGATGATCAAGGATATACTCCTTACGCCTTACATCGACCTCAAAACCGAGTACTACGACCTCGGTCTCGAACACCGCAACGCGACGAACGACCAAGTGACGGTCGACAGCGCGAACGCGACGAAGAAGTACGGCGTCGCGGTAAAGTGCGCGACCATAACGCCGAACGCCGCGAGAATGGACGAGTACGACTTAAAGGAGATGTGGAAGTCGCCGAACGGCACGATAAGAGCGATGCTCGACGGCACGGTTTTCCGCACGCCGATACTCGTAAAGGGCATAACGCCGTACATCCCGACGTGGACGCAGCCCATCACGATTGCGCGTCACGCTTACGGCGATATTTACAAGAACGTCGAAATGCAGGTCAAGGCGGGAAGTAAGGCGGAGCTCGTGACGACCGATAAGGACGGCAATGAGACGCGCGAGCTTATATACGATTTCGCGGACGAGGACGGTATAATCCAGGGCGTTCACAACCGCGACAAGTCGATTGCGAGTTTCGCGAGAGCGTGCTTTAACTACGCGCTCGACATGAAGAAGGATATTTGGTTCGCGACGAAGGACACGATTTCCAAAAAGTACGACCACCGTTTTAAGGACATATTCCAAGAGATTTTTGACGCGGAGTACAAGGAGAAATTCGACGCGGCGGGAATAGAGTATTTCTACACGCTTATCGACGACGCCGTGGCGCGTGTTGTGCGCTCAAACGGCGGCTACATATGGGCGTGCAAGAACTATGACGGCGACGTTATGTCGGACATGGTCGCGACGGCTTACGGCTCGCTCGCGATGATGACGTCGGTTCTCGTTTCGCCCGACGGCATTTACGAGTACGAGGCTGCTCACGGCACGGTGCAGCGTCACTATTACAAGCACCTGAAGGGCGAAAAGACCTCGACAAACTCCGTCGCGACGCTGTTCGCGTGGACGGGCGCGCTCCGTAAGCGCGGCGAGCTCGACGAGTTACCCGAACTTGTAAACTTCGCCGACTGCCTTGAAAAAGCGACGATACAGACGATTGAGGACGGCGTAATGACCGGCGATTTGTATTTGCTCTCAACGCTTGAAAATAAACAGAAGGTCGATACCGAGGATTTTCTCCTCGCCGTGGACGACAGACTGAAAAAGCTGTTGTAAAATTATAGTAAGCAAAACCCCGCGGCTTTGCTGCGGGGGTAGATTTTCGCGAGTGGATAATTTAATTGTTCACTCGCTTTTTTCTTCCTTGTTTTTTATGTACATATCCTCAACTTCTTTTTGTGCCGTTTTAAGCGCCTCGATCGCGTCGGTCACGACGTTAAAAAGCTTGTAGTACATCTCTTCGTACTGCGGCATTTCCTTCACCTCCTTAATAAAAAAAGCGCAGCCCTATCTCTAAGACCGCGCATAAAAACACGGTCGGAACTGCTAAATTCTATAACAATAAGCCATGATAAAACCTCATTGTAATGACCGCATTTTTTGCATAACGCAAACAGAGATTTTATCGAATTTGTTAAGTTATAGAATTTAGCATATAAATTGTATCATAAAAAGTCGAATTTGTAAAGAAAAACCGCTTTACAATAATCGTCATTCTTCGACATTTCCCGTTAGCCTCCCTTGTCAAAGGGAGGTGAATGACGCTTCAGCGTCATAGGCATAGAGCTTTGCTCGTATGCCGTAGCAAAAGGGACCGCCGAAGGCGGTGGAGGGATTCATTGTGTAAATTGAAAAGGAATCCCCCAGTCAGCTCCGCTGACAGCCCCCTTTAACAAGGGGGCCTCACGTTGCTTTACGTAGGGGCTGGCGCTTCTGCTACGGCGTTTGTTGCTTTGCAACACGCCTACCACACGCGGGGCGTGTGGTTCACCTCGACAGCCCGCGAGTATGGCTCCCCTATTAGGGGAGCTGTCACCGAAGGTGACTGAGGGGTTTGTTTTATAATAATTTCAAAACCCCTCCGTCGGTTTCACCGACACCTCCCCTAGTAGGGGAGGCTTACGGGCAAACCATATTGACAAAACCCCCATATCAGTGTAAAATAAAGGAAAAATCCGTTACCGCGACAGCGGAACCGAAAGGACGAGCCATGGACGAGATATTACGCGTTGAAAACCTCAATTTTGAATACCCCGACGCGCCGGTGCTGCGCGATGTGTCCTTTACGCTTAACAAAGGCGATTTTCTCGGCATAATCGGCGCGAACGGCGCGGGCAAAAGCACGCTTATAAAACTCATCTTAAACCTGCTCCCGTGTCCGAAGGGCGCGATTACGCTTTTCGGCGAGGACATAAGCTCGTTTAAGGACGCGCACAAGATTGGCTACGTGTCGCAGAAATCGAACGCGTTCGCGAAGAATTTCCCCGCGACGGTCGAGGAGGTCGTCGCCGCGAATTTGTACTCGCAGAAAAAATTATTTAGCCGCTACACACGCGCCGACCGCGACCATGTACGCGAGGTTTTGAGCCGCGTCGGTATGGACGGCTACCTCGATAAGCCGATAGGCAAGCTGTCCGGCGGACAGCAGCAGCGTGTGTTTATCGCCCGCGCTCTTGTCGCCGAGCCGGAGCTGCTTTTAATGGACGAGCCGACAAGCGGCGTTGACGCTGCGAACGCCGCCGCGATAACCGACATAATAACCGACCTCAACAGCCGCGGTATGACGATAGTAATGACGAACCACGACACGCCCGCGCTTTTCAAGATTTCGAGCGTTCTGCTTATTTTCTGCGAACACGGCAACGGCGAGTTTGTGAAGAAAACCGACCTGACGCTCGACGAGGTCAACGACATATTCGCGGGAAGGAGGAAACATCACCATGCCTGACATATTTTCACAGGGATTTATGCTCCGCGCGTTTCTGGCGGCGGGGATAATCGCGCTCGTGTCGCCGTGCATAGGCACGACGCTCGTGTTAAAGCGATTGAGCGCGATAGGCGATGCGACCTCGCATTCCGCGCTCGCGGGCATAGCGTTCGGACTGATGATTGGAATAAACCCGATACTCGGCGCGATACTGTTTTCAATATTCGCCGTACTCGGCATAGAAACGCTGCGCCGCGCCTTTAAGGGCTACGGCGAAATTGCGACGGTCGTCGTGATGTCGGCGGGCATAGGACTTGCCGCCGTGCTTTCGCGGTTCACCGGCAGCGCGTCGAGCCTTGACAGCTTTATGTTCGGCTCGGTGATTGCGATTTCCGACTTTGACCTGTGGCTCACAGCCGCGCTCGGAGTAGCCGTGGCAGCGGTATCACTGATTTTGAGAAAGGAACTGTTTTTCGTGACGTTCGACGAGGAGGCGGCAAAGCTTGCCGGAGTGCCGACACGCGCCGTAAACCTAGTCATTATGGCGCTCACCGCCGTAACGGTCTCGGTCGCGTCGCGCATAGTCGGCGCACTGATGATTTCGTCGCTGCTCGTGATACCGGTCGCGGCGGCGATGATGCTCGCGAAAAGCTATAAACAGACGATTTTAATTTCAATCCTGCTCGCGGAAGCGTTCACGATAGGCGGACTGTTCGTGTCGTACTACGCCGACCTCAGCCCCGGCGGCACGATAGTGCTGATAGGCGTGATTTTCCTCTCCGTGGTTGCATTGGTTACACGAAAAAGAAGAATGTAAATATTAAAATTTTACACGGGCGACCGAAGTAAGGCTCCCCTATTAGGGGAGCTGTCACCGAAGGTGACTGAGGGGTTTATATGAAACAAAACCCTTCCACCGCCTACGGCGGTCCCCCTCCCCTGATAGGGGAGGCTCACGTTCGCCCGCATGATCCCCTCACAAAAACCGATTGACACCCTCCGAAAAAAATTGTATAATAAATCCATAAACAAAACACAAAGAAAGGGAGACAAAATATGTACACAGCAGACGAAAAAAGATACGACACGATGAAATACAACCGCTGCGGAAACAGCGGACTTAAACTTAGCGCGTTCTCGCTGGGTTTGTGGCACAACTTCGGCAGCGGCGACAATTACGACAATATGGTCGCGATGCTCACGACCGCGTTTGACCTCGGCATAACGCACTTTGACCTTGCGAACAACTACGGCCCTTACCCCGGCAGCGCGGAGGAAAATTTCGGCAAGGTGATGAAGAACGAATTTAAGCCCTACCGCGACGAGATTATTGTATCGACGAAGGCGGGCTACGGCATGTGGGCAGGCCCCTACGGCGACCACGGCTCGCGCAAGTACCTTATAGCGAGCCTTGACCAGAGCCTAAAGCGTCTCGGTCTCGACTACGTTGACATTTTCTACCACCACCGCCCCGACCCCGAAACGCCCATGGAGGAAACGGCTCGCGCTCTCGACCAAATCGTGCGCAGCGGCAAGGCGCTGTACGTCGGCGTTTCAAATTACAGCGCGGAGCAGACGAAACAAATGGCTGAGATTATGAAGAGTCTCGGCACGCCGCTTGTTATCCACCAGCCGCGTTACAATATGTTTGAACGCTGGGTCGAGGACGGACTTCTCGACGTGCTCGACGAGGAGGGAATGGGTTCGATTTCGTTCTGCCCGCTCGCGCAGGGATTGCTCACAAATAAGTACATACACGGTATCCCCGCCGACTCGCGTGCCGCGAAAGCGTCGCCGTTTCTCACGAAGGACGGTATCACAGCCGAGAAAATCGAAAAGGTTGTGAGCCTTAACGCTATCGCCGAGAACCGCGGACAGTCGCTCGCGCAAATGGCTTGCGCGTGGAACTTGCGCGGCGGAAGACTGACGAGCGTGCTGCTCGGCGCGTCACGACCCGCGCAGATAATCGAAAACGCCGCCGCAATCTCCAACCTCGATTTCATCCAAGATGAACTCGACGCGATTGATGAGATTTTGAAGTAAAACATAGCACCTAAATTAAAGTATGACCCCCTCTATGAGGGGGTCTTTCATGTGGCGGGCGACCGTCAGCCTCCCTTGTCAAAGGGAGGGGGACCGCCGAAGGCGGTGGAGGGATTCATTGTATAAATAAAAAAGGAATCCCCCAGTCACGCTACGCGTGACAGCCCCCTTTAACAAGGGGGCCTTACAATGTGCGGGCGACAATCATACACCTCTACCTCCTAACCGCCCACTCCATACCGCACAGAACGATCCTTGCGTTCGGCTCGTAAACCTCACCGAGCATACTCACGGGCAGCGGATTTACGCCCCTGCCCATCTCAATCGTGAACCCCTCGCGCCCGAACTCGTTTATGAACCAGTCCTTACACCCGCCGAAACACGCGCTGCCTTCGGGAACACCGACCTTGTATCCACTCTCCCGCGCCATCTCGTCCGCGATTTCTCGTGAACGGGGCGCCGTTTTTCCGTTAAAGTCATAGTAAATCTCCTCTCCCTGACTGTGAAAGCACAAAAGCATATCGAACCTCTCGCGCCTGATAAATCCGCACAGAGCCTTCGTTTCCGGCTCACTCATCGGCTTTTCGCCGCCGTAGAGCGACGGCGAAGGCGCGTCCTTCACGCTTTGCCAGTCCGCGTCAAAATTGTGATTTATGTCCACACCCCTCGCGTTCGCCTGCCACACCGGTTTAGTGTCCCCGCCGCGCAGAACGATTTCCACGCCGTCGGGGTTCACCATGGGGACAATAAAAAGCGACGCGTTTTTACTTAAAAGACACGCGTCACGCCCGAAGAACATTTCACCGCGCATCGCGGCGCGGGCGTATTCCTCCGCGAACTTCGCGAGGAACGCCGAAGTGATGTATTCAAGCGCGTGGAACGCTCCGGCGGCAAGTACTTTTTTATGTCCCCCGCCTATCTTAACGCACAGTATCTCTCTCCCCATGACGCTTTCGCCTATTTTAAACACGGCTGCGTTTTCGTATTTTTCCGAGATAACTTTAGTGTCCCCTAAAAGACGCGAGTAACTGTATTCCATTTTAGTGTCCCCCTATTTTAGTGTCCCCCGTTATGATGTCTTATTTATTTTATGCCGCGTTTTCCCGCGCTATACGCAAATAAATTCATATCGCTATGGAAATTTTCCGAAAAGTATGATAGAATGTAAATATAAGGAGAGGATTACATGAAAAAATTTATCTGCATAATTTTATCGGTCGTGTTTATGACGCTGACGTGCGCCTGCGCGGGCGCGGCGGGTTTTTCGGACGTAAACGAGGGCGACTGGTTCTACGAAAACGTGACCGACATGACAAATCAAGGTTACCTGTCGGGCTATGAGGACGGAACATTCCGCCCGTCGGGCATTATAACTAAGGCGGAACTTGTGAGCGTGACGGGCAGGATTGCGAACCTTACCGCGTCAACATCGGCGCAGTCGAACCACTGGGCTGCCCCGATGATGCAGGCTGCGCTAGACAAGGGCTTTTACGATTGGGACGAGATACCGCCCACAGGCGAAACGTACGGCGACGCGATAACGCGTCAGCTTGCGGTAAAGATTATAATGAAGGCGTTTATGCCCGACGCGAAGGGCGACTACAACGACGCGGCGAAAGCGCCCGACTTTTCCGCGCTTGACGGAAGGTACTACGACGCGGTGATTGCGGCGGTGTCAAACGGCGTCGTTTACGGCGACGACAAAGGCAGCCTGAACCCGAAATCACCGATTACGCGCGCCGAGGCATGCGCCATAATAATGCGCGCTGCGAATAAAAAAGGCAATCTGCAGCCTTATACTCCCGAACCTACCACCGCGCCGACCGCGCCCGCAACGGCTCGTAAAGGCGGAGTGAGCGAGAACGGTTGGCTCCGAGTTGACGGCACGCGCCTTGTGAACGAGCGCGGCGAAAATGTCGTGCTGCACGGCATGTCGTCGCACGGCTTACAATGGTTCCCGAATTTCGCGACCGAGGACGCGATAAAGGCGACAGCCGACTACGGCGCGAATTTGTTCCGCTGCGCGATGTACACCGGCGAGGGCGGCTATCTTTCCGACAAATCGGTCAAAAACACGCTCGTAAACGCCGTTGACGCGGCGATACGGCAGGATATGTACGTCATAATCGACTGGCATATTCTGTCCGACGGCGACCCGCTCGCGAACGTTGACGCGGCAGCCGAATTTTTCGCGGAAATGTCGGCGCGTTACGCGGACAGCCCGAACGTGCTTTACGAAATCTGCAACGAGCCGAACGGCGGCGTGACGTGGAGCGGCAACGTTAAGCCGTACGCGGAAAAAATCATTCCCGTGATACGCCAAAACACGAACGGCATTATACTCGTCGGCAGTCCGACGTGGAGCCAGGATTTGTACGAGGCGGCGAAGGATCCGCTTACGGGCGAAAACATAATGTATACGTGCCACTTCTACGCCGGAACGCACACCGACTGGCTCAGACAGCGCATATCTGACTGCGGATTGCCCGTGTTTGTGACGGAGTGGGGAACGAGCGCGGCGGACGGTAACGGCGGCGTGTTCCTCGACGAGACGCAAAGGTGGATCGACTTTATGAACGAGCGCGGCATAAGCTGGGCGAACTGGTCGCTCTGCGACAAGAGCGAGACGAGCGCGGCTCTGAGGGGCGGCGCAAACGTTTCCGACGGCATAAGCGCGGATGAACTCACGGATAGCGGCGCGTTTGTATTCGGTAATTTTTAATGTTTCAAACGGCGTAAAATGTGGTATATATAATTTATATCACCGACGAAGGGATGTGGTTTACATGGAAAAAACAGTTGTAACGATCGCCCGCAGCTACGGCAGCGGCGGTAAGGAAATCGGCAAGGAGCTTGCGAAATCTCTCGGCGTGAAGTATTACGGCAGGGAAATACTCGAAATGCTGCGCGGCGACGAGACGTACGAGGTGGACGACGAGAGCATACAGGACACATCTCTTGAAGAGTCGGCGAAACTGTTTGAGGAGCAGTCAAAGCTTATACGCGAAATTGCGGAACGCGAAAGCTGCGTGATAGTCGGAAGATGCGCCGACTACGTGCTTAAAGATATGGACGGCGTGGTGCGCGTGTACCTTCACGCGCCGCTTAAAAGCTGTATGAAACGCGTGTCGCGTCTGTACGAGCTCAACCCCGACGACGCGAAGGAGCTTATCCGCTCCATGAACAAAACGCGCGGCAACTACTACGAGCATAACACCGGTCACAAGTGGACGGAGCTTACGAATTACGACGTGTGCCTTAACACCGCCGGCATGAGTACGGAGCAGTGTATCGAGGTTATAAAGAAGTATATCGAAATGAAAAACGAGTAAACAGGGACACTAAAATAGGGGACACTAAAGTTTTAGTGTCCCCTTTGATATGCCTTAAAATATCACAGCTTACCGCCGCACTTTGAGCAGAACTTCTCGCCGCCCGAGTTAACCGTGCCGCACGCGGGGCAGGTAACGGGAGGGAGATGTGACGCGGCGCTGTCCGTCTTTTTCACGGCGGGCTTTTTGCCGTACTCGTAAAATCCCGCCTCGACCAGTCCGAAAAACAGCGGCGCGAACAGTGAGAATATAATCGTCAAAAGCACCGTGATGATTGCGAACGGTATAGTCAGCACTCTTACGAGTGCGCCCACAGCCGCGAAAATCAAAATAACGACGACGCACGCTATCGCGGGCAGCGTTCTTCCCGCGAATATGCCGAGTTTCAGACCCTTTGTGTCCTCCTTGGACTTTTTGAGCGCGTCGAGCGCGCCGACCTCAGGTTCTTCGAGCAGAATGTACGGAGTGAACGCGTACTGTATCGCTTTGTATACCGCCAGCACAACTCCCGCGACGGGTATAAGTCCCCATATAAATATCCACAGATACATCCAGCACATACCGCCCGCAACGTGCTTGAACGTCTTAAAATCCTTAAACGCCGCGAACATCGGCTTTGAGTCCGGCACGTCGCCGGTCGAGTACGTCATGTAGTAAATCAGTATCATACCCGCTTCGAGCGCAGCCGTTATCGGCAGCGTCACCAACGGCAGATTTACGCTGAAAAACGACAGCAGCGACACCAAAAGCCCGTTAAGGAGCGAAAGACCCCACAGCTTTACGGGTATTCTCTTTAATATCATCAATGTTCTTGAATATACAGCTTTAATCATTTTTTTATGTCCTTTCTTTACTTTCCCTGACCGTAGTACGCGTTTGCGCCGTGCTTGCGGTAGTAATGCTTATCCTGCAAAATTTGCGGCGCGGGCTTTACGTCAGGGTTTATAGCCTCGGTATGCACCGCCATTTTCGCGACCTCTTCAAGCACAACGGCGTTATGCACTGCCTCGTGGCCGTCTTTGCCCCACGTAAAAGGACCGTGGTTCTTGCACAGCACCGCCGGAACAGCCTCGTAATCCTTATCCTTGAAGTAATCGACTATCAGCACGCCCGTATTTTTCTCGTAGCCCGCGTCGATCTCCTCCTTCGTGAGATTGCGCACGCACGGCACGGAGCCGTAAATGTAGTCGGCGTGTGTCGTGCCGTAGCAGGGAATATCGCGCCCCGCCTGCGCCCAGCTTGTCGCCCACGGCGAATGAGTGTGAACGATGCCGCCTATATTCTTAAACGCCTTGTAAAGTTCGATATGCGTCGCCGTGTCGGACGACGGATTGTACCTTCCCTCTATTTTGTTGCCGTCAAGATCCATTATAACCATGTCGTCCGGCGTAAGCTTGTCGTACTCAACGCCCGACGGCTTTATCGCGAAATATCCCGTCCCGCGGTCGATCTCGCTGACGTTGCCCCACGTGAACGTCACAAGTCCGTGTTTGGGGAGCAGCATATTCGCCTCGTAAACGCGCTTTTTAAGTTCCTCCAGCATAATAAAATCTCCTTACTTTAAATTTTCAACGGCTGCTTTTTCGATAGCAAGACCGTTTCTGTATCTTTCCGCGTACGCGTTAAAGCCCTTAACGTCGTCCTCATTCGGTTCGAGCGTGTAAACGTTTCCGCCCGCGAACACGTTATCGTTTAAAAAGTCGGTGAGCGTCTTGCCGCCGCCGTTTACCATGTACGACGCGAGCAGAGCGATACCCCATGCGCCGCCTTCGCCCGCCGTTTCCATCAGCGACACGGGGCAGTTCATCGCCGCAGCCATAAAGCTTTGACCCACATCCTTCGTCTTAAACAGACCGCCGTGACCGAACATTTTATCTATCTTTACGTTCTCCTTCGCGAGAATATCCATGCCGAGTTTCAGCGTCGCCATGGACGCGTACAAATGCGTCCTCATCATATTCGCGAGATTGAATTTTGCGTCTGGCAGCCTTACGAAAAGCGGTCTGCCCTCGGGAATATCGGTGATGTTCTCACCCGAAAAATAGTTGTACGCGAGCAGTCCGCCGCAGTCCTTATCGCCCTCGAGCGCCTTCGTGTACAGTTTGTCGTACAATTCGCCCATGCTTATTTCCGCGCCGGTCAGCGATGCGAACTCGCGGAAAATATTCACCCACGCGTTAAGGTCGGACGTGCAGGTGTTGACGTGTACCATCGCCACGTCGTCGCCCGACGGCGTAGTCACAACGTCGATTTCGGGGTACGCGTTTTTAAGCGGCTCGTCGAGTACCACCATCGCGAATACCGACGTACCCGCCGACACGTTGCCGGTGCGTTTTGTGATGCTGTTCGTCGCGACCATGCCCGTACCTGCGTCGCCCTCGGGCGGACACATCGGTATACCGCTTTCGAGGTCGCCCGACGGATCGAGCAGTTTTGCGCCCTCGGCGGTAAGCGTTCCGGCGTTTTCGCCTGCCGAAAGCACCTTCGGGAATATGTTTCTCACGGAAATGCCCGCTGATTTGACCTTCGGGAGATTGTCAAATTTTTCGAGCATGACCTCGTTGTAATCCTTCGTTTTGCTGTCGATCGGGAACATACCCGATGCTTCTCCCACGCCGAGCGCGAACTCGCCCGTGAGCAGCCAATGAACGTAGCCGGCGAGCGTCGTCTGATACTTTATCTGTCCGACGTGTTCCTCGCCGTTCAAAATCGCTTGGTACAAATGCGCTATGCTCCACCGCTGCGGAATATTGAAACCGAACAGCGCGCTGAGTTCCTCCGCCGCGTCCGCCGTCATGGAGTTGCGCCACGTGCGGAACGGAACGAGCAGATTTTTGTCCGCGTCAAACGCCATATAACCGTGCATCATCGCGCTTACGCCGATTGCGCCGACCTTTGTGAGCGTCACGCCGTAGCGCAACTTTACGTCTTCTTTTAGGTGTGCGTAGCAGTCCTGTAAGCCCGTAAGTATATCTTCGAGCGTGTACGTCCACACGCCGTTTTCGAGACGGTTTTCCCACTCGTGGTCGCCCTGCGCGACAGGCGCGTTCGTGCTGTCAACGAGTACGGCTTTTATGCGCGTCGAGCCGAACTCGATACCGAGAGCCGTCCTGCCGTTTAATATCTCACCCTTTATCCTTTCCATGACTTCCTCCTTGTATTCGATTGTTTTTCTATATTATAACATTTGTGTTTTGTTTTGTAAATAGCGGGATTGATATTTAATTGATGAGGTGAAAAACCCCTCCGGCGCCTACGGCACCACCTCCCCTATTAGGGGAGGCATACGGTGAGGCTCCCCTACTAGGGGAGCTGTCACACGCAGTGTGACTGAGGGGTTTATGCGGGCGACCGCAAGGGTCGCCCCTACGTATGACCCCCTCTATGAGGGGGTCTAAACTTGCTTGCAAGTTTAGGGGGGTGTTGTTTGTGAACGCAATTTATACACCCCCCGAAATCAAAGATTTTGACCCCCTCGTAGAGGGGGTCTTGCGTCAATTTCCCCAACATTTCTTCACAAACACTTGAAAAATACGCCGCGATATGATAAAATAACCATGTATGAACAAAATTTAAAGGAGAATTAACATGTCAGGACATTCAAAATGGAGTACGATAAAGCGTAAAAAGGGCGCGAACGACGCGCAGAGAGCGAAGATATTCACAAAAATAGCGCGTGAAATCATCGTTGCCGTAAAGGCGGGCGGCCCCGACCCGGACAACAATTCGAGCCTTAAAGACGCAATCGCGAAGGCGCGCTCGAACAACATGCCGAACGACAACATCAACCGCACGATAAAGAAAGCCGCAGGCGACAACGACACCGCGAACTACGAGAGCATCACCTACGAGGGCTACGGTCCCGCGGGCGTGGCGGTAATCGTCAACGCGCTTACCGACAACCGCAACAGGACGGCTGCCGACGTGCGCCATGCGTTCGACAAGAACGGCGGCAACATGGGTCAGACCGGCTGCGTAAGCTTTATGTTCGACCGCAAGGGCGTTATAGTCATTGAGGACGAGGATTTGGATGAGGAAACCGTAACGATGGACGCGCTGGAGGCGGGCGCGGAGGATTTGGAGGTTGACGGCGAAATCGCCGAAATCACCACCGACCCGAACGAAATGGGCGCTGTTCGCGACGCGCTCGCGGAAAAGTACACGATTTCGTCAGCCGAGGTCAGCATGGTTCCGCAGACAATGACGCAGCTTACCGACGAAGGACAGATTGCATCTATGACAAAGCTGCTCGATATGCTGGAGGATAACGACGACGTACAGGACGTTTATCATAACTGGGAGATGCCTGATGAGGAATAAAGTAATCGGACTTCTGAAAAACACATGGGGGCTTTTGATATTCGCCCTCGTCGCCGGATGCGCGTATTACGCGGTTGTGCTCAAATTCATTCTCGCGCATACGAGCGTCGGCGGCGGATTGCTCGGATTTTTCTTCGCTCCGCTGATAATTTGCGGCGCGGCACTCGTGCTTGTGAAGATAATCAAGCAGTGCTTTGAAAACGGAACCGAAAATAAGGCGGTCGTCATATTCTGGGCGCACGTGCTGTTTATCGCCGTCGCTGCAGTCCTAACCGCCGCAATGTTTGCGTAAATTGCGTAAATAATGAAAATCCACCTGCACAGGTGGATTTTTTGTGTAAAGCCCACTATTGAGGGGGGTATTTTTTGGTTATGCAAAAACGTAGGGGCGAACCGTGTTCGCCCGAAGTAAGGCCCCCTTGTCAAAGGGGGCTGTCACACGTAGTGTGACTGGGGGATTCCTTTTTCGTTTTTATAATGAATCCCTCCACCGCCTACGGCGGTCCCCCTCCCTTTAACAAGGGAGGCTGACGGTTGCCCTTTTACCCCTTCCTTGCTTTTTCCCCGCGGTATTTTTCACGCGTCGCCATACCTCCCCGTATATGGCGTTCAGCCTTATTCTGTTCGAGCACGCGCTGCGCCTCCTTATACAGCGCGGGATTGATTTTCGCGAGCCGCTCGTGAACGTCTTTATGTACCGTGGATTTGCTGATGTTAAAAACCTTTGCCGCCCTGCGCACAGTCGCGTTATTCTCTATGATGTACTGCGCCGTTTCCACCGCGCGCGTTTCAATATAATTCTTCATTATCCCACCGACCTTTCTGTAGAATGTATATGACGCACCGCGTCGATATATTCGGAGGGGACTTGCATAAATGATACGGGTTTGCGGCGTTTAACGGATATTGCTTTTCGGCAAACAATATTGTCTGTACGCGCCGCGTGCGATGTGGTATACTTACAATACGCGGAAGTATAATAATATCGCGGGGTGACAATGTTGACTTCATTTCTCATAAAACGGTTCGTGAAAAATTACGGCGACGTTTCGGATACGCGCGTGCGCGGCTCTTACGGGCTGCTCGCCGGTATTACGGGCATTGTTTGCAATGTCCTTCTTTTCGCGTTCAAGCTGCTTGCGGGCATACTTGCCGGCTCGGTGTCGGTAATCGCCGACGCGGTGAACAACCTTTCCGACGCGTCAACGTGCGTAATGAGCTTTCTCGGATTTAAGCTGTCGCAGCGTCCGGCTGACAGCGAGCATCCCTACGGTCACGGACGGTACGAGTACCTCGCGGGTATCATCGTCGCGGTGATGATTATAGTTATCGGCGTGGAGCTTTTGCGCGAGGGCGTGGGCAAAATCATACGCCCCGCAGCCGTAAGCTTTTCCGCGCTGACGTTTGTGATACTTATTTGCTCGATACTCGTAAAATTGTGGATGATGTTTTTTTACAGGCGCATAGGCAGAACGATAAATTCCGAAACGCTTATCGCAACGTCGGCAGACAGCCGCAACGACGTGATAAGCTCGCTCGCCGTACTTGCGGGCGCGGCTGTTTCAAAGGTGTGGGGCGTAACGCTCGACGGCTGGATAGGCGTTGCCGTGTCGGTGTTCGTAATTGTGAGCGGAATACTCGCCGCGAAGGACACGCTCGACCCGGTGCTGGGCAGAGCGCCAGACCCGAAAACGGTCGCGGATATAAAGGAGAGGATAATGCGGTACGAGGGCGTTATCGGTACGCACGACCTCATGGTGCATGATTACGGTCCGGGCAGACAGTTCGCGAGCGTGCATGTGGAGATGCCCGCCGACGGCGACCCGCTTGCGATGCACGAGATAATAGATAAAATGGAGCGTGATTTTCTGGAAAAGGACGGTCTGCATATGGTGGTGCATTATGACCCGATACCGTCGAAAAATTCGGAAATGGGAAGCCTTCGCGAGTGGATTTGCGGCGAGATGAAAAAACTCGATGAAAGAATTACCGTCCACGACCTCGGCATGAACGGCAATACTGTGCGGCTCGACTGCGCCGTGCCGAAGGATATGGCGGAGAGTGACGAGGAAATCGAGGAGCATATAAAGAGTATCGTCAAAGTGAGGTATCCCGACGCACAGTGCGAAGTTAAAATTGACCGCTCATTCGCGGAAATTGCAAAGTAGCGGGGACAGTAAAATGTGGGGGACACTAAAACTGATAGGGGACACTAAAATTTTAGTGTCCCCCCCGTTTTTGTGTGCGCGGAATATGTAGGGGCGACCCTCACGGTCGCCCGAAGTAAGGCCCCCTTGTCAAAGGGGGCTGTCACACGTAGTGTGACTGGGGGATTCCTTTTTCATTTTTATAATGAATCCCTCCACCGCCTACGGCGGTCCCCCTCCCTTTAACAAGGGAGGCTAATGGTACGCCAACGCAAGTTTCCCCTTTGACAAGGGGCGCATAGGTTGCCCCAAAAGAAACTAATGTTCAAAAAAGTATTGACAAAAGATACAAGATGTGGTATAATATCTATTAAAGATACGAAAAGTCATGTCGTACCGTTAAAAGCGCACGGAGCTTATCCGAAAAATACAGTAACGGAAATACGGCGCGGCTTTTGTATCAAAACAGCGGAAAGGGGTGAACTGTTTGGTTCAACTCGATTTCAGCGCCTTCAAGCCCACTACCTTACTCAGCAAGTGGTGGCGCATTGTGGCGCAGCATTTTACGCTCCTGCAGGACGCCCACAACGCGCTTGACGACCGTTTGACGGACGAGAGCGCAGCGCGTGAGGCGGACAAGCGGGAACTTCTGAACCGTTTGGGGGAGGAAACGGCTCAGAGGGAACAGGCGGACAGCGAACTTGAAGAAAGGCTCATGTCGGAAATTTCGGACGAGGCGCGGCTGCGCGCCGGCGCGGACGACGCTCTCACGGAGCAGATACGCGCCGCGAAGGCGGACTTTTTAAACCGAATAAACGCCGAGGCGTCGGCGCGTTCGTCCGAGGACACAAGGCTTGACGGCGAAATATCGCTGCTCAAAGCCGCGTCCCACACTCACGCGAACTCCGAGGTTTTGGGGGATATTACCGCGGAGAACGTGTACCGGTGGAACAGGTCGGCTGACGAGAAGATTGAGAACGAGGAGTTTCTGAATTATCTCGACGGCGTGTGTGCCGACATTTCAAGAAAAATCGGCGAGCTTTACACGCTCGGCGGCGCATGCGTGTACGACGGCGGTCTGTACGGAGAAATGTACGAGGGCGCGTCGCTCGACGGCGGAGACGCGGAAGATGCAGAGCGAACCGTAGTTGATTTCGGCGGTTTCGACGACGCGATACCGACTTCATCGACAATCGACGGCGGAGTGTACGCCTGACAGTTGAACGCGAAGGGATACCCATAATATCCCTTTGCGTTTTTTTGCCGTCATGCTTGATTTTTCCGTTCAAACGTGGTAATATATAATGCGGAAATAAATAAAACGGAGGAATGAGTTATGGAGATAACAAAGGATACAACAATAGGCGAAATGCTCGATTATGACGGCGGAATCGCGTATATACTGATGCAGTCGGGTATGCACTGCGTGGGCTGCCCCTCGTCGATAGGCGAGACGCTGGAGGAAGCGTGCGTTGTTCACGGTCTGGACTGCAACGCCGTTCTTGCGCAGATTACGGAGTACCTCGCGTCAAAAAAGGAGGCGTAAATCATGGTTAAGACAATCGCAAAGGTTGAAGGTATGATGTGCGCCCACTGCGAGGCTCACACGAACGAGGCGGTTCGCGCGGCGTTCGACGTTAAGGAAGTGACCTCGTCCGCGAAAAAGGGCGAGACGGTTATCGTTTCCGAAAACGAGATCGACGGCGCAAAGCTTACCGACGTTATCGCCGAAGCCGGCTACAAGGTTACGGGCGTTACGTCCGAGCCGTACAAAAAGGGTCTTTTCAGCAAATTCGGAAAATAAAAACCCGATAAGCAATAAAAAATAGCGTATCACATCGTGATACGCTATTTTTGTGTGCTGAATCAGTTGTTTATCAGCTTGTCGTCCTCGTTGTTCCAGCTATAGAGTTTTCTTATCTCCTCGCCGACCTTTTCAAGCTGATGCTCGCTGGCAATCTTTCTCATAGCCTTGAAGTGAACCTGTCTGCCCGCGGGCGACATATCGAGAAGGAACTGCTTCGCAAACGAGCCGTCCTGAATGTCCTTCAAAACCTTCTTCATCGTCTTCTTCGTTTCCTCGGTGATGAGCTTCGGACCTGTGATGTAGTCGCCGTACTCAGCGGTGTTCGAGATTGAGTATCTCATACCCTTAAATCCGCTTTGGTAGATGAGGTCAACGATAAGTTTCATCTCGTGGATGCACTCGAAGTACGCGTTTCTCGGGTCGTAACCTGCTTCAACGAGCGTCTCAAAGCCAGCCTGCATCAAAGCCGTAACGCCGCCGCAAAGAACTACCTGCTCGCCGAAGAGGTCTGTTTCTGTTTCGGTTCTGAACGTCGTTTCGAGAACGCCCGCTCTTGCGCCGCCGATACCGAGAGCATACGCGAGCGCCAAATCCTGCGCCTTGCCCGTAGCGTCCTGCTCAACGGCGATAAGACACGGAACGCCCTTGCCCTCCAAGTACTCCGAACGAACGGTGTGACCGGGGCCTTTCGGGGCTATCATCGTAACGTCAACATACGGGGGCGGTACGATCGTGCCGAAGTGAATGTTAAAGCCGTGCGCGAACATGAGCATATTGCCCTCTTCGAGATTCGGCTCGATTTCGTTCTTGTAAAGGTCAGCCTGCAACTCGTCGTTTATAAGAATCATAATGATGTCAGCCTTCTTAGCCGCTTCAGCCGAGGTGTAAACCTTTAAGCCCTGCTTTTCAGCCTTCGCCCAGGACTTGCTGCCCTCGTAAAGACCTATGATTACGTCGCAGCCCGAATCCTTCAGATTGAGCGCGTGAGCGTGACCCTGGCTGCCGTAGCCGATTATCGCAATCGTCTTGCCCTTCAAAAGACCGAGATTGCAGTCGCTCTCATAAAATACTTTTGCATCGTTTGCCATTTTTGATTACCTCTTTCTTTATATAAAATATTTTTTGCTTTGTAAATTACTTGTCGAGTTTGAGTATATTCGCGCCCCTTTCAAGCGCGGTCATGCCCGTTCTCGAAAGTTCCTCTATGCCGTACGCGTCAACGAGGCCGAGGAAGGCGTTTACCTTCCTTTCGTGACCCGTTATCTCGACGGTCAGCGTGTTCGGGCTTATATCGACTATATTCGCTCTGAACACGTTCGTAATCTCGATTACTTCACTTCTCGTCTTGGGAGTAACCTTGATTTTTACAAGCGCGAGACCGCGCTTTACTATTTCGCTGTCACGGAGTGTTTTTATCTTAATGACCTCCATGATTTTCGAAAGCTGCTTTGAAACCTGCTCGACCGTGAGCGCGTCGCCGTTTACCTCTATCGTAATTCGTGACACGTGCGGGTCGTTCGTCGTGCCGACCGACAGCGAGTGAATGTTAAAGCCGCGTCTCGAAAACAGTCCGACAACTCTTGAAAGTACGCCGGGGTTATTCTCGACGAGCACGGATAATGTATATCTTTCCATGTCAGTTATCCTCCTTTCGGGGGAGCGGAGCCTCGTTAAGCACGTCGCCCGTAGGCTCGAAGGGGTTGACCTCCACGACGAGCAGATACGACTTGTCGTCCGCGAGCATTTTGTCTATCGCCTTGCCGACCTCGCTGTTTTCCTTGACGGTTGAGGTGTTAAAGCCGTAAGCCTTCGCGAGCATTTCAAAGTCGGGCGTGCCTTCTATATTGACCGCCTGGTAGTTGGCTTTGTACAAAAGGAACTGATGCTCGTGTACCATGCCGAGTCTGCCGTTTTTAAACAGTACCATTTTAACGGGTATATCCCAGTAAGCCATCGTACCCATTTCCGGCAGATCCATTTGGAAAGAGCCGTCGCCCATTACGGCAATCACGGGCTTTTCACCCTTCGCCGCCACGGACGCGCCTATCGCGGCGGGAAGTCCGTAGCCCATCGTGCCGAAACCGCCCGACGTAAGGAACGCGCGGGGCGTTTTGAAGTTGTAGTTGTTCGCCGTCCAAATCTGGTTCTGACCGACCTCGGTCGAAACGTACGCGTCGGAATGTGTCTTTTCGGAAAGCACCGTCATAAAGTATTTCGGATTTACGAAACCGTTGTCCTCGCTAAACGGCTCGTGAGTGAACCGTGCGCGCAATTCCTCGGCTTCGCGCACCCATTCCTTTTCGGCTTTGTAGCCGCTCATCAGCGGCGTAAGCTGTTCGAGTACGTCCTTTATATCGCCGACAACGGGAATGTACGGCTGGACGTTCTTGCCTATTTCCGCGGGGTCGATGTCAATATGTATGAGCTTATTGCCATCTTCAAGACCCTTGATGTGCGCGACCGTTCTGTCGCCGAGACGCGAACCCATTACGATAACGGTGTCCGCGCGGTTGAAAATCATATTGGCGCGCTTTACGCCGTGCGAGCCAATCATGCCGTAGTAGGAATGGTGGTCGCACGGAAGTACGCCTATGCCCATCATTGTGGAAACGACGGGTATGTCAGTTTCTTTTACGAATTTGCGCAGCTCGTTTACCGCGTCGGATATAACGATTCCGCCGCCCGCGAGTATTACGGGCTTTTTGGACGATTTTATCGCTTCCGCGACCTTCTTCACCTGCGACTCGTTAGCCTTGCCGGTAAGCTTGTAGCCGCGTATGCTGACGTTATCGTCCTCGTCGGGGTAATCGTACTCCGCCTTAAGTAAATCCATGGGGAAGTCGATGAGTACGGGTCCCGGTCTGCCCGTCTCCGCGATGTGGAACGCTTCGTTTACGACTCTCGGTATATCGAGTCCGTCTTTAATAAGGTAGCTGTGCTTTGTGAAAGGCAGCGTCGCGCCGGTAATGTCTACCTCCTGGAACGCGTCCTTGCCTATGAGCGGCGTCGCCACCTGACCCGTAAGCGCCACCATCGGAACGGAGTCCATGTAAGCCGTGGCGATACCCGTTATGAGGTTCGTCGCGCCCGGACCCGACGTGGCGGTGCATACGCCCGCTCTTTTCGTGACCCTCGCATAGCCCGACGCCATGTGCGCCGCGCCCTGCTCGTTTCGTGTCAAAATATGTTTTACGGAGGAAAGAGACAGCTTGTCTATTATGGGACAGTTGGCAGCGCCCGGGTAACCGAACACAACCTCGACGCCGTTCTTCTCCAAGGTTTTAACAACCATTTCAGCACCGGTCATTCTCAAAAAAATTCCTCCTTTTCATTATAAATATAGTGTCCTCGGCGCGTTTGTTTGCCTTGCGCCGTAAAACCATCTCATTTGGTTAGTCTTGTGGAAAACCGAAATTTTTTCGATGGTGCTGCCGACAGCATATGCTGTCCGCGCGGGTTTGCCGCGCACGCGCGACCTGCCGTTTCAGGTCGTACATAGCTATTTTATCAGCCTGCGGCGTAATTGTCAACAGCTTTTTGATACCTGTATGCAAATTTGAACGAACGCGGTAAAAAATATGAACACAATTACCAAATATAATTGACATTCGGGCGCGAATAATGTATAATTAAACCAATGACTAATTTTATGCAAAGGAGACAGAACAATGGGCTATTATTTTGACGATTCCGTGAGCATAAACGCTTACGAAGGCACCGACCCGAAGGCGATATTGTCCTCGCTCGCGTACCGCTACATGGGACAGAATTTAAAGCACGGTCTTTATTACCGCGCGTATACGAATAACGGTATCGTCCGCACGACCGATTACCGCTACCTTGTGGATTTCAACAAGATTTTCCCCGAGGCGAAGAGCAAGGACTGCGTTTGGGCGTTCGCGACGACGTACAGCGACGGCGACGCGAATTTCGGTTTTGACATTAACTGTTTCGGCCCGATGGAGATGTACGTGAACGGCGAGCAGGTGTACAAGTCGGATATTTTCAAGGAGAGATATTCCGAAACAGCGACGCGCATTTTCTTTGACGTGCATAAGGGCTGGAACGACATACGCATCAAGTTCAAGAAAACGACGGCGGGTTTCGGCTCGCAGTTCGGCACGTGGATAGGTAAGTGGGATTTCTACACAATCATGCCGACGAAGGAGCGTATGGGCAGAGAGGGATTTGTGTTTACCGAGCTTGTTCCCGACGACTATGAACCGCAGTTCGAGGTGGGTATGAGCGAAAAGGATTTCGACAAAAAGCTTTACCCCGAAACGGAGTGGTCTGACGACGAGAAGAAAAAGGGCTGCCTTACGCGTATGTTCGGCACTCCCGAGGGTAAGTACGCGGTCGGCTACGCGAAGGTGTTCTTCGACGATATTAAGGACACAAAGCATAAAATCACGCTCGACACGCTCGGCGAGACGGTCGTTTATTTAAATAAGAAAGAAGTGTTCAAAACAAGCGGCGGCAAGGGGACATTCGAGGTTGACGCGCCTTTGGGCGAATACGATTTGCACGTAAAGTGCGTGTGCGGCGGAGATTGGGGCTTTGCGCTCGAATGTCCGACGGGCGAGCTGAGAAACGCGGCGCGTGTTAAGGGTACGAACGATATTTGGATGTACATAGGCGCGTTCGACGCGGACTACGATTTCCCGTTCGATAAGGCGTCGGATATGCTCCATGTTGTCGGCGAGCCGAAAACGTATTGGCGGCTTGACGAGCCGGACACGTTCGTAAGACCGTACAACGAAAACACACTGTACGGAAGGTGGAATTATCCGCTGGGCGTTACGATGTACGGACTTTTGCACACGGCTATGCTTATCGGCTCGGAGGACATCAAAAATTACATAAGAGAGCATGTGCAGCTTTGCATTGACACGTTTGAGTACGCGATGTGGGATAAGGAGCAGTACGGCGGAGCGACGAGTATTCACAATCTGCTCACGTCGATAGACAGCCTTGACGACTGCGGCTCGTTCGCGTCAACGATGCTGGAGGTTCATAAGTATCTCGGTTTGAAGGACGTGAAGGTCGTTGCGGATTACGTCGGCGATTACATATTCAATCATCAGGACAGGCTCGAGGACGGTACGTTCTGGCGTAAGGATATGATGCACCATTTCCACAACCTTACGATGTGGGCTGACGACCTCTACATGAGCGTTCCGTTCCTGACGCGCTACTATGAGTTTACAGGCGACCAAAAGTACATCGACGACGCGGCGAACCAGTTCTTCGGCTTCAAGAAGCGTCTGTTTATGCCGGAGCAGAGCATAATGTCGCACGTTTACGACTTCAAATACGACACAAAGACGAATGTTCCTTGGGGACGCGGCAACGGCTGGGTCGTATTCTCGATGACGGAGCTGCTCGAAAAGCTGCCTGAGGATCATCCGAAGAGAAATGATTTGATTGAGTTCCTCAACACGCTGTGCGAGGGTTATCTCAAACTGCAGGACGGGGACGGTATGTGGCACCAGGTAATAACCGATTGGGACAGCTACCCCGAAACCTCCTGCACATCGATGTTTATTTACGCGTTCTCGCGCGGTATACGTTTCGGCTGGCTCAAAAACCCCGAAAAGTACGTGAAGGCTATCTACAAGGGCTGGGAGGCTATCTCAAAGACGAGCGTTGACAGAGGCGGAAACGTTTACGGCGTGTGCCGCGGCTCGGAGTTCTCATTCATACCCGATTACTATAAGTATGAATTGGGCTGGAATTTGAACGACACGCACGGCACGGGCATAGTAATGCTCGCGGGTATCGAGGTTATAAGACTCGGAGAATTTCTCGAAAAATAACGTTTGGTTAAATTAAACAAAGAAAAACGGCGGTCTGTAAGACCGCCGTTTTTTATCGTTAAATTTAACAATACACCTCCGGTTTTTTTATGGACTTTTTAGCCTATTTTATGGTAACATGAGTTACGTCACTTTAAATATGTTAAGGCTCGCGGTAGTTAATTTATACAAAACAACAAAATTTTTTAAAAAAAATTGCATTTTTTTCACAAAAACTATTGCAATCTTTACCGAAATGAGCTATAATATATTTATTGAATTTATACCTTTGTGCAAATTGCGGACAAATTGCCCGATTTCCGCAGATTGCGCAAATGTTGTAAACACACAAAATTTAGGGAGGGTATGCTATGGCTAAAGCTCAAAAAATTGTGCTTACTCCCGAGGAGAAAGCACATCAAAAGGTGAGAAGACGGGCGCAGATAAAGCGCGACAGATGGATATATCTGTTACTCTTGCCCGGATTTTTGTATTTTATAATCTTTAAAATCGTACCTATGTACGGCGTACTTATCGCATTTAAAGATTACTATGCGCCGAGCCAGTTCTTCGGACCGGGATTTTCCGAGTTCGGAAAGGATTGGGTAGGATTTGAGAACTTCAGACTGTTCCTTACGGACTCGTCCTTCTGGATGCTCCTGAGAAACACGCTGATAATCTCGGGAATGAATATTATATTCTTCTTCCCGCTCCCGATCATAATGGCGCTGCTTTTGAACGAAATGAAGGTTCAGTGGTACAAGAAGGCTATCCAGACGCTTGTATACGTACCTCACTTCGTATCTATGGTAGTCGTATTCTCGATTACATACGTACTTTTGAGAGCGCCTGCGGCAAAGGAATCGGGCGGCGCTATCTACGAAATCGTTAAAACCTTAAACGGCGGCAACGGAGTCGATATAATGCAGGACAAGATTGCAATATATTGGGTTGTCCTTCTCCAGAATGTTTGGAAGGAAACAGGTTGGGGAACGATCATCTTCCTTGCGGCTCTGGCGGGTGTTGACGTAGAGCAGTATGAGGCGGCTATAGTTGACGGCGCTAACCGTTGGCAGCAGCTCATCTACATAACACTTCCGGCAATCACGGGCACGATTGTCACAATGTTAATCCTCAGAATGGGAAGCGTTCTTAACACAGGTTACGAACAGCTCATCCTGTTAAAGAACAGCGGTAACGCGGACTCTATCCAGACCTTCGACACATACGTATACTTCCAAGGTATGCAAGGCGGTGAATACGGTTATACGACGGCGGTATCATTGTTCAAGTCAATTATCAGTATTATCTTCATCCAGTCGGCAAACGCTATCGCTAAGCATGCCGGTCAGGAAGGTCTTTATTAAAGAAGGGAGGACGAGAGAGTATGATAAGTATAAAAAGAAGAAGTCTCGGCGACTTCATCGGAGATATTGTTATATACGCCGTAATGACCATTCTTGCATTGCTCATGGTCATTCCCTTCATCTATGTAATTGCGGCGTCCTTTGCTAAGGAGTCCGAAATTCAGACAAGACCGTTGTTCCTTTGGCCGGAGCAGCCTACGCTCGCGGCGTATAAAAAGGTATTTGATATGAATGACATGGGACCGACGGTATTCCGTTCACTTGGCGTTTCAATCGGCGTAACGCTCGTAGGTACGCTCGTAAACATGTTGTTCACAACGACAATGGCATACGGACTTTCGAGAAAAGATCTTGTAGGTAAGGGTCCGATACTTAAAATGGTAATGTTCACCATGGTATTCAGCGGCGGTATGATTCCTACCTTCCTCGTTGTAAGAGCCTTGGGAATGTATGACACTTTTGCGGCGCTTATTCTTCCGGGCGCGATCAGTGCGTACAACATGCTGATTGTAAGAAACTTCTTTATGGGTCTCCCGATTGAGCTTGAAGAAGCCGCTGCGATAGACGGATGTTCCGAGATAGGAATATTCTTTAAGATAGCGCTTCCGCTTTCGATGCCTGTAATTGCGACCTTCAGCCTGTTCTACGGCGTTGGTCACTGGAACGACTACATGGCATCGCTCATCTACATAGACGATCAGAAGAAGTATCCGTTTACCCTGGTGCTCCGCAGCCTTGTAATGCAGAACGCCGAGGAAATGACGGAGGGTGAACTTCCCCCGTCGGATACGCTGAAGATGGCGGTTATCGTTATAGGTACAATTCCTATCCTCTGCGTATATCCGTTCCTGCAAAAGCACTTTGCGGCAGGTACGATGGTCGGCGCCGTTAAGGGTTAATCCCGTCGGTGAAATCGGAATTAGACTTTTATGTAGGGAGGAATTAAAATATGACAAAAACTTTGAAAAGAGTTGTCTGCGCATCCGTCGCGTCGCTGATGCTTATCGGCGCGCTTGCGGGCTGCGGCAAGCAGACACAGCCCATAGACGGTGAAAACCCGACGATAGATATTCTCTGCAAAGCGTTTAACGCGACGTCCGCGGGACAAAGCAGCCCCGTTGTACAGGAGCTTGAAAATTACCTTGCGGAGCAGATGGGTGTAAACAGCTTGACGCTGAATCTGAAGTGGGCGCCGAGCGCCACATACAACGAAAAGACCGTTACGACAATGGGGTCGGGCGTTTACCCGCACGCAATGCTCGTAAGTACGAGAAATTCGAGCGTTATCGTTGCCGCGAGAAAGGGTATATTCTGGAATATTACGGACGCATTCGCGCCCGACAGCCCGTATGAAAACCTTAAGCAGTCGAGCGAGCTTATAAACAGAAACATCTCAATTGACGGTGACAACTACGGCATTTACAGATCCAGAGAGCTTGGACGTGCCGGTATATCGATAAGAAAAGACTGGCTCGACAATCTTGGCGAGCCTATCCCCGAGACGCTTGAAGACCTCGACAGAGTTATGAGACGTTTCACGGAGGAGGATCCGGACGGCAATGGTGTGGATGATACATACGGTATGATTATTTCTACATACCTCCAGGGTCCGCTCGATAACCTCGCACTGTGGAACGGTGCGCCGAACGCCTGGGGTATCGACCCCGCGACAGGCAAGCTTGCTCCGTCGTTCATGTTTGACCAGTATATCGAGGCTATGGACATGATCCACGATTGGTACAGCAAGGGCTACATAAACCAGAACATGGCTTCGCTTCCGGACGGTAAGTGGAATGAGGACTTCCTCAACGGAAAAGCAGGCATAATCATTGACGTTGCCGACCGTTCAAGAAGACTCGCTCAGAATATCGTGGAAGTTGAGGGTCAGGAGAACGCGGTAGTTGATGTATTCGGTTATGTTAAGAAGGACGCCGAGTCGCCCAAGAGAACACTTCCGACAACCGGTTACGACAGTTTCTATGTACTGCCGACGCCCGCGCTTCCGACGGAGGAGCAGCGCAACTTCATGCTTGGCGTAATGGATCACCTGAACGACCTTGAAGCTGTAAACATGATGAACTACGGTATTGAAGGCATTCACTATAATGTGGTTGACGGCAGCTATGCGGAGAAGGTTGACGACAGTGCGCTTCAGGCTCAAATCAACGACCTTAACCAGCTCTCAATGGGTATAGTATCGTTCGAGAACGGCTTTAAGACGAAGTACAACGATTCGGCTGCTGTTGTTGCCGAGAAGGTTGATGCGGTTTACGCCGACAACAAGCTTTGGGCTGTTGCTAACCCGGCTGAGCCTTACGTATCGCCGACGCAGACCAGAAGAGGTACGACGCTTGACGATATTATGGCTAACGCGAAGGCTAAGTACTGCGTAGGTCAGATCAGTCTCGACGCTTACAAGACTGAAATTCAGAGATGGCTTGACATGGGCGGTTACGACGTTGTTGATGAAATTAACAGTTCATTCGATGTTGATACGGTTGCTCAGGAGACAAAGCAGAGCATGATCGACGATGCAAACCAGAGAGGCGTTAAGATTGCGGACGGTGTAAACTACAACCGCGACTAATGCTTAAAAACAAAAATTAAAAGAGCGCTTAGGCGCTCTTTTTTGCGTTTTCAAAACATTTTGACAACAAAATAAAAAAGTACTGTTTTTTTCGTGCGTTTTATTGTATAATAATATATATAATAGGCATATTTTGGACAAGGAGGTCTGCAAATGTCCGTAAATAAGATAACCTTCACAATAAATTCGCGCAGCTACACGGTCGTTGCCGAGGAGACGACCGAGTACCTCGAAAAGCTGTGCGCGCACGTGAACGAAAAGGTGGAAAACGTTTTGCGGGGAGGACAGAACATAATGGGCGAGCGTCCGCTTGTTCTCGCCGCGCTCAACATCTGTGACGAGTACTATAAGCAGCTTGAAAACAACGACGCCCTGAAAGAAAGGGCTGCCGAGCTTAAAGAGAAAAACGGCAGGCTCGAACGTGAGGCGGAACACGCGCAGGAAGAGCTTGACATGGTTAAAAGCGGACAAGTTTCGATCGACGAGGCTGCCATGCGCGCCGAGGTGAGCGACGCGAACGAAAAACTGAGCGGCGCGAACAACAAAATTAAATTCCTCGAAGGACAGGTAAAGAGTTTAAGGGAAAAAATCGCGGAGCTTGAAGAGCGCGACAGAAAGCGCGAGCAGGACTTTCTCGATTTGATAGACAAGCAGTAATGGCTATGGAATTACTCGCGCCGGCGGGAAACGGGGCGGCTGTACGTGCCGCGGTGCAGTCGGGCGCGGACGCGGTGTATATAGGCGGAAAAAGTTTCGGGGCAAGGCGCGCGGCGCAGAATTTTACCGCCGACGAAATAAAAGAACAGACCGATTACTGCCACCTGTACGGCGTGGACGTGCATGTGACGGTCAACACGCTCGTAAAGCAGCGCGAAATCGGAGAACTGCAAACGTTCGTGAAGGAACTTAACGACGCGCATGTGGACGCGCTTATCGTGCAGGATTTGGGCGCGGCGGAGATTATAAAAAATACCTGTCCCGACCTCACGCTCCACGCCAGCACGCAGATGTCCGTGACAACGGCTGACGAGGTAAAGGAGCTTGCGCGTCTCGGATTTTCGCGCGTGGTACTCGCGAGAGAATTAAGCTGCGATGAGATTGAGAATATATGCCGCATGTCGCCGATTGAGATAGAGGTGTTCGTACACGGCGCGATATGCCAGTGCTACAGCGGCAAGTGTCTTATGTCAAGCATACTCGGCGGCAGGAGCGGCAACAGAGGCGCGTGCGCACAGCCGTGCCGCCTTCCGTACGAACTTTGCGAGGGACACAAAAGTTTAAAAAACGGTTATTTGCTCTCGCCGAAGGATATGGCTCTCATAGACGAATTGGGGACACTAAAACGTATGGGTGTTGCGTCGCTAAAAATCGAGGGGCGGTTAAAACGCGCCGAGTACGTGTCGGCTGTTGTGGGTGTGTACAGGAAGTATCTTGATTTACTTGAAGAGCATGGGGACACTAAAGTTACGAAAGAGGATATGCAAATTCTCACAGACGCGTTTTCAAGGTCGGGCTTTACGGACGGTTACTTCAAAAATAAGCTTGGCGCGGATATGATGAGTTACGCGTCGCCGTCGGGCACGGGGGACACTAAATATACGCGTGACGTTGAGGAACAGTGCGCCGAAAACGCGAATGTAAGGAAGATAGACGTTGACATAACGGGGACACTAAAACTCGGCTCGCCGCTTGAAGTGAATTTTTCCGACGGCGAGGGCAGGAGTGTACGCGCAGTGGGGACACTAAAATCCGAAAAAGCAGTAACCGCGCCGCTTGGTGCGGATAGGCTGAAAGCGCAGCTTTTAAAACTCGGTTCGACGCCGTTTGTATGCCGCAATATATCCGTAACCGCGGACGAGGGCGTTACGCTGCCGATTAAGGAGATAAACGCAGTTAGGCGCAAAGCGGCGGAAATGCTCGCGGATGCGAGGGTAAAGCGTGAAAAGGGGCGCGTGAACGATTGCGTCGTGCCGTTGAGCGAGCGCGAAACGCCCGATAAGATAGAGATTGCCGCGTATGTTACAACAGACGAGCAGCGGCGGGCGGCGGCGGAGGCGGGCATAAAGGTTGAGAGGTTCAGACCGTTTTCGGGGACACTAAACGCGTACAACTCGCTCACGGTCGATTACCTTTCGAAAGACGGCGTTGTCACGCTGTCGCCGGAACTTAATCTGCGTGAAATTGAGGAACTTTTACTTCACACAAACGCGGAGACGGAGATAATTGCTTACGGCTCTCTGCCGCTTATGGTGATGAAAAACTGCCCCGTAAACGCGCAGGGAAAATGTCAGAACGGGAAACAGGTATACAGTCTGCGCGACAGAAAAAGGCGCGTCATGCCGATTATTTGCGACGGCGAGAGGGGAAAGTGCAAAGCGGTTCTGTTAAATTCCGTGCCGATTTACATGGCTGATAAAGCCGAGGATATAAAAAGATTGAAAATAAATTGTGTGAGATTGTTATTTACTGTTGAAAATTTCTCACAATGTGTTAAAATAATAGATGAGTACAAACGCGCGTTCGCGGACGGGGAAAAGATCGACGCTCCGCCGGAAAACACCTTCACGAGAGGTCACTTCTACCGCGGCGTTACGTGACGAAAGGAAAAAGAATGGCTGATTTTATACTGGCGTCCGCGTCGCCGAGACGCAGGGAACTTATGAATATTACGGGACTCGATTTCGAGGTGGTCGTGTCGGACGCGGACGAAAGCGTCGTGCCGAAGGATTTGCCGATAAAGCTGTACGTCCAGGAACTTGCGCTTTTGAAGGCGAGCGCGACGGCGAAACAGGTCTTAAAAAACAAAAAAGCGCACGTCATAGCCGCCGACACGGTGGTGACGCTTGACGGCAAGATACTCGGCAAGCCGAAGGACAAGGCGGACGCGGAGGCTATGCTCGCCGCGCTGTCGGGAAGGACGCACGAGGTGTACACGGGTATCTGCGTCATGCGCATGAGCGACGCGAAGTCGGTATGCAGGGCGGTATGCACGTCCGTCACCTTCAAGGAACTGACGGACGACAAGATAAAAAAGTACGTCAAGACCAAAGAGCCGATGGACAAGGCGGGCGCGTACGGCATACAGGGGAAGGGGTCGCTGCTCATAGACAAAATAGAGGGCGATTACTTCAACGTCGTCGGTCTGCCGGTCGCGGCGCTGGCTGAACTTTTGGAAAACGAATTTAATATAACTGTTTTATAAAGGAGAAAATAAAATGGGATTTTTAACCAAAGATATAGGAATTGATCTCGGAACGGCAAACACGCTCGTATACGTGCAGGGAAAGGGCATCGTCGTGCGCGAACCGTCGGTTGTCGCGATAGACAAGTACGAGGGCAAGGTGCTTGCCGTCGGAAACGCGGCTAACGAAATGATAGGCAGAACGCCGGAGAATATCGTTGCGGTGCGTCCGATAAAGGACGGCGTAATCGCCGACTTCGACATCACGCAGGCTATGATAAGAGCGTTTATAAAAGAGGCGAATGTCAGCAACGTATTTAAGCCCAGAGTAATCGTTTGTATTCCGTCGGGCATAACGGAGGTCGAGCGCCGCGCGGTCGAGGAAGCCGTTATACAGGCGGGCGCGAAGTCGGTGGCTCTCATAGACGAGCCGATGGCTGCCGCGATAGGCGCGTCGCTGCCGGTAAATGACGCGACAGGCTCGATGGTTGTCGACATCGGCGGCGGAACGACGGAGGTAGCCGTTATTTCGCTTGGCGGAACGGTGTCGTCGCGCTCGATAAGAATAGCGGGTAACGCGCTCGACAGCGCGATAGTAAACTATCTCAAAAAAGAACATCAGATAAACATAGGCGACAAAATGGCAGAGGACATAAAGCTTACGATAGGGTCGGCTTACGAGGACGACGAGGAGGCTACGTGCGAGGTGCGCGGACGCGACGTGTCCACGGGACTGCCGAAAACGGTGCAGATAAAGGAAAGCGAGATAAGAGAGGCAATAAGCGAGAACATAAACGAGATGATCGAGGCTATAAAGCTGACGCTCGAAAACACACCGCCTGAACTTGCGGCGGACGTTATGGAGCGCGGCATAACGCTCACGGGCGGCGGCGCGCTGATAAAGGGATTGGACAAGCTTATAACGGAGGTCACGAAAATCCCGACGCACGTCGCGGAATACCCGCTTGACTGTGTTGTGATAGGAACGGGCAGGTCGCTCGAAAACATCAAGGAGCTTACGGACAAAGCGAAGTAATACACACAAGTCTTATTTATGGGGGCTTTAATAATGTTATCATCACTATTAAAGAAAAAAAGCGTAAGGATCGCGGCGATAGTCACGGCAATCGTGCTTTTGTGCGTCGCGATAGCGCATTTCGGCGGTTCAAATCCCGTTTCAAACGCGATAAGAAGTGTTTTCGCTCCGTTTCAGAGTGGGTTTGCGTATATAGCGAACAGCGTAAAAAGCACAGGCGATTTTTTGGCTGAGTCGGGAGCGTATAAGGAAGAGAACGAGCGTCTTGTCGCGGAGATTAACGAACTTAAAAAACAGAACCGCGACATTACGAATTACAGAGAAGAAAACGAAACTCTGAAGGAGCTTTTGGAGCTTAAGCAAAATATAAGCGAGTACACGACCGTCGCGGCGACCGTTATAGCGTATTCGCCCAACAACTGGTACGACATGATAGAAATAAGCAAAGGCTCGCTCTCGGGCATAAACGTCGGCAACGCGGTCATAACGCCGGACGGCGTGGTGGGCAAGGTCGTTGAAACGGGTCCGAACTGGTCGCTCGTATCGACGATTATAGGTCCCGATAATGCGCTCGGCGTTAAAATATCGAGAACGGGCGATGTCGCCGTCGTTGAGGGCGACAGGGAGATGTACCGCAGCAGCGTGTGCAGGATGACGTTTATAGATAAGGATTCAAACCTTATCGTGGGCGACATTCTCGAAACGACGGCAGCCGGCGGAGTGTACCCCGACGGTCTTACGGTGGGTTCGGTGAGAGAGGTAAACGCGGACGCGATGGGTAATCTCAATTACGCGGTTGTGGAGCCGTCGGTTGATTTTTCGCGGCTGTACGGCGTGCTTGTGATAAACGGAATGAATTGATTGGGTGACGGATATGCGAAACTTTAAATTCGGCGTGTGGATATTCTGTATATTTCTTGTGCAGACGGTGGTTCTTTCGGGAATACACGTTTTTAACGCCGTGCCGTTCATTGTGTTGCCGTTTGTCGTATGCGCCGCGCTGATGGAGGAGGACGGTGTTACCGCTGCCGCGGTAAGCGGAATATGCGCGTTTATCGCAGGAGCGTTTACCGGACGCAGCTATATAGTGACGGCGCTTTATATTTTCTACGCGGGTATGGTCGTTTTCGCGGTTAAGGCAAAGCCGCTTTATATAAGCAAGGCGGTAAAGGCTTTCGCGCTGACGTTTATCATATCGGGAGTTATGGAAACCGTATTCCGATTTATCGACGCGGGAAGTATTACGGTAGATACGCTGATTTATTCCGTGCTGCCGTTTGCGGCGGTGAACACGGCGTTCGTAATACTCATTTATCCGCTTTTGAAACGCACAATGTATAAAGAAGATAAGAAAAAGCTGTTAATAGGAGATTTGGTGTAAGATGCCTAACAGTAAAGCGAGATTTTACGTTATAAGTACGATAATGGTTCTCATGTTCTGCGCGGTGATGTGGAAGTTGTTTGACTTGCAGCTTGTGAAGGGCGACCAGTACGTTACGGTCGCGAACGAGCGTCTTACGACTAACATAATCGCGAAAGCTCCGCGCGGGGAGATTTTGGACAGATACGGTACGCGCCTTGTTTCAAACAAGGTCGGGTACTCCGTTGTGATGCAGAAAACGGATTTGAAGGACGATGAGCTTAACGGTATAATAAAAGAACTTATCGACGTTCTTTACGCGAACAACTGCGAGTACTTCGACAATCTGCCGATAAGTTTCGCGCCGTATAGGTTTGAGTTTGAGGACGAGAACGAGGACGGCTCGGCAGACGACGAGCGCACTGCGTGGTTTTCGTCAAACGCGTCGATGGGCATTAACGAGACAATGAGCGCGAGCGACGTCGTGCAGCTTTTAAAACGCCGCTACAACATAGGCGCTGAATTCAGCGAGGACGAGCAGCGCAGAATTGCGGGTATACGTTACTGCGCCGAGGTGAGCGGTCTGTCGCAGACGGTGCTTTTCACGATAGCCGAGGATATACCCGTCGAGGCGGTAATGCAGATAAAGGAGAGGCAGGACGAATTTAAGGGTATATCGGTTATAAACGACTATATACGAAATTACGATATGCCGGGGCTTGCGACGCACATACTCGGCAGGACGGGTAAGATAAGCGCGAAGGAGTACGAGGAAAACAAGGATCTCGGCTACGGCTACAACGATATAATAGGCAAGCAGGGCATAGAACTTTGGGGCGAAAAGTACCTGCGCGGCACTGACGGTACGAAGGGTACGACAAAAGAGGTCAACGGCAAGGATATAACGATTTTGAACGACACCGAGCCTGTGCCGGGTGATTACATTGTTCTTACCATAGACTCCGATTTGCAGAAGGTTGCGGAGGAGTCGCTTGCAAACAATATACAGGCGATACGCGCCGCGAGTGGAGTAAAGCCTAAGGACGGCGCGGACTGCGACGCGGGCGCGGCGGTGGTGCTCGATATTAAAACGGGCGACACGCTCGCGATAGCGTCGTATCCGACGTATGATATGTCGCGGTTCGACGAGGATTACGGCTCGCTCGTGGAAAACGAGGCGCGTCCGATGTTTAACAGAGCCGTGTGCGGCACGTACAGCCCGGGTTCGACGTTTAAGCCGCTTACGGCGATAGCGGGACTTGAAACGGGCAATATTACCACGAACGAGATAATTGTTGACGAAGGTGTTTACAGAGTTTACAACGACTACCAGCCCGCCTGCTGGATATGGAACGAGTACAGGCTGACGCACGGCAGACAGAATGTCACGGCAGCGCTTGAAAATTCCTGCAACTACTTCTTCTACGAGGTGGGAAGGCGGTTGAATATAACGGTGCTGGGTGAGTACGCGAAGAAATTCGGTCTCGGCGAGCATACGGGTATAGAACTGCCGGAGGAAACGTCGGGTCACATGGCAAGCCCCGAATACAAGAAACAGGTCGTTACGAACGTCACAAGTCAGGACTGGTACGACGGCGACACGCTGCAGGCGGCTATCGGTCAGTCGTACAGTCTGTTTACGCCGGTGCAGCTTGCGAATTACGCGGCGACGATCGCGTCGGGCGGCACGAGGCTTAAAGTAAATCTTGTAAAGAGTATACGCTCGTCGGTGGACGGTTCGATCGTGAAGGAGTTTAATCCCGAAATCGTGGATCAAATCGACATGAAACCGGAGGATATAAACGCCGTAAAGCAGGGTATGAAGAAGGTTGCCGACGAGGGCAGTGCGGCGGAGGTGTTCGCGAATTACGGCATACAGGTCGGCGGCAAAACGGGTACGGCGCAGGTCGGCGACGGCTCGAATAACGCGGTGTTTATCGCGTACGCGCCGTTTGACAATCCCGAAATAGCCGTTGCGGTCGTGCTTGAACACGGCGTCAGAGGCACGAACGCCGCGCTTGTCGCGAAGGATATTTTCGACGCGTATTTTAAGCTGCAGCCGACGAGTGCGCCGACACAGACGCCGCGGACAACAGATTATGAAGAATAATAAACAAAGGGGGCATTGTCATGGAAAAGGAAATTATAAAGCTGAAGGGAACGGGTGACGGCGTTAAGATTTATCTCGACGAGAACAGTTCCGTTTCGGATATAACAAATTCTCTCTATGACAAACTGCGCCAATTCCGCAGATTTTTCGGCGACGGTCACTGCAACATATATTTTGCCGGACGGCAGCTTACCGAAAGCGACAAGATGCGTCTTGAGGCGATAGTTAAGGCTATGCTGCCGGAAAGCACGGTAAATTACGGTGAACGCCGCAGAACGGAGGAGGACTTCGCGGAAAAGACGCTCGAACTGCCGGAGAATTTAAAAGAGGAAACAGCGTCCGACGACGACGCGCAGTTCCGCGAGATACGCGAGGTCGTTACGACGAATTTCAAGTCGAGCCGCGCCAGATTTTACGAGGGCGTGGTGCGCGGCGGCAGGAAGGTAGAGTCCGACGGGCATCTCGTGCTTGTCGGCGACGTTGAGGAGGACGGTAAGGTAGCGGCGGTCGGTAACGTGATCGTGCTGGGCAGGCTGCTCGGACAGGTCGAGGCGGGCTGCATGGGCAATAAAGCCGCATACGTTATCGCGCTCGACATGGCTCCGTCGGATATACGTGTATCGGGTACTCACAGCTATTACGACAAAAACGATTTTCGCGGCGGTATGAAAAAAGCGTATCTCCGTGACGACAGAATAGTGACCGAGGATTTTGATATACGCAAGACGGAATAGCATACTCAACATATACAATTTTTGTATAGATATATTAAAAATATTTGTATAATTTTTCGTAAAAATATGGACAAACACAGGAAACCGTGGTATAATTTGTATATATGCCGCAGTTGAAAGGAATAAGACAGGCTATGGGAAAAATCATCATAACGGCGTCCGGCAAGGGCGGCACGGGTAAAACAACCACGACCGCGAACCTCGGCGCGGCGCTCGCTTTAAGAGGACATCTTACTGCGGTGGTGGATATGGATATGGGACTTCGCAATCTGGACATTGTTCTCGGTCTGGAGAGCGATATTGTATACGACATTTCGGACGTTATCGACGGCGGCTGCAGTCTTGACGACGCGGTTATAAAGGACAGGAAATTTGAAAATCTCTATTTTATTCCCGCGCCGCAGACACGCGGCATATCGTTTTTGAGCGATGAGGCGGTAAAGAATGTGTGGGAACAGATAAGAGCGCGGTTTGAATACTGTATAGTTGACGTTCCCGCCGGGATAGAGGGCGGGTTTCTGTACGCCGCACCGGCGGCAGACGCCGCGCTTATCGTCACGATGCCCGAACTTACCGCTTTGCGCGACGCGGACAGAACCGTGTCCGTGCTTGAAGATATGGGCGTTACGGATATAAAGGTCATAATAAACCGCATACGTCCCGATATGATCGAGCGCGGAATTATGATAAATGTGGACGAGTGCGTGGACAGGCTGCAGGTGCCGGTGGCAGGGCTTATACCCGACGACGAGGAACTTGCAATATCCGCGCTGAAGGGTGAGATAGCGGTTACGAATACATATTCCCGCGCAGGTACGGCGTTTAAGAATATTGCCGCGCGTATAGACGGCGAGGAAGTACCCGTTATGGATTTTGACGAGAAAAAGGGATTTTTAAGACGGTTATTTCAAAGGAGAAGGCAGTAAGACACAGACGTGAAAGGACGGTAAATCTCATGAACATTGCACTCATTGCACACGACAAGAAGAAGGAGCTTATGATACAGTTCTGTATAGCATATTCGGGTATATTATCGCGCCACTCGCTCTTTGCGACGGGTACGACGGGTAAACTCGTAAGCGAGAGTACCGGGCTGAACATCTACCGCTTTCTTCCCGGACCGCAGGGCGGCGACCAGCAGATTGGCGCGAGAGTGGCGTACAACGAAATAGACCTTGTGCTGTTTTTCCGCGACCCGCTGAACGCGGAGGGCTACGAGCCCGACGTGTTCTCGCTTTTGAGGCTGTGCGATATGCACAACATACCGATAGCGACAAACAGCGCGACCGCCGAGGTTCTTATACACGGACTTGAACGCGGAGACCTCGATTGGCGCGATATAGTCAATCCGAAAAATTAAAAAGAAAAGACGCCCGAAGGCGTCTTTTTTTATGCGGCAAAGTGCGGCATAAAAATTATCTTCTTATATAAATATGTTTATTCTTCAACGTGTATTACCATTTGCTCGATGATTTTTTTCACGTGGTCGTCGTCAATGGAATAGAACGCGTTTTTGCCGTCGCGGCGGGATTTTATAAGGCGCGCCTGGCGGAGCGTTTTAAGCTGGTGGCTGATTGCCGACTGGCTCATGCTGAGTTTTTCGGCAATATCGTACACGCACATCTCTTTATCGAAAAGCGTCCACAAAATGCGTATTCTCGTATTGTCGCCGAATATCTTGAACATATCGGCAAGCTTTGTCGTAAGCTCGTTGTCCGGCACTTGATTTTTTATCTTCTCTATGACCTGCATGTTATATTGGCAGGACTCACACATATCCATTGTTACCACTCCATTCATATGTTCATGTGTTCATATATATTATATACAATTTTGCCCGTTTTGTCAAATTTGCTGTAATAATTTGTAATTTTCGGCATATAAATATAACATACAGAAACAATACTTATCATAAAAATGTAATATTTGTAATAAAATTGTAACAAAACTATTGACAATGTAACAATTTTGTATTATACTGTGTGATAAGTAACGAAAGGAGTATTTACTTTTTATGGTTACAAAGGAAAAAAGCAGAAATGAGATGCTTGCGGAAATACGCAGGCGACAGGATCTCAGGCAGCGGAAAAAGGTTCGCGTGAAATCGGGACGGCGCATTATTGCCGCGGTTGCTCTTATAACTGTCGTTTGCGTGACGCTCGGCATATTTTACAGCGTTTCGGCAAAGGAAATTACCATAACGGAGATTAACGAATTTACGGGTCTCAATGAGTCGCACAAAGTCAGAACAACGGGTGGCAGCGTCGAGGACGTTTTGAGAGAACGCGGTCTTGAAGTGGGCGAGGACGACCGCCTTAACGTGCCGCCGGACAAGCCGGTGTGCGATAACGACGATATTATTCTTACACGCGGCAAGCGTGTAACGATAAAGGCGGGCGGTACGGAGAGCGTCGCCACCGTTACGAAAGCCGACGCGACGGACGCGCTCGTCGAGGCGGGGTACGCGCCCGGAATGTACGACAGCATTACGACCGACGGCGATACGATAGAGCTTGTGTCGGTAAGCCATATGGACGAAACTACGACAGAGCCTATCGAGCGCGGCGTTACGTATGTGGACGATCCGGATTTGCCGCAGGGCAGAGAGGTTGTCATCGACGAGGGCGAGGACGGCGTAAAGGAGATACAGCATAAGGTTACATATTTAAATGGTGAGGAGTCGGAGAGGATAATGCTCGGGGAGAGCATAACGGCAGAACCCAGAAGTAAGGTCATAGCGCGCGGAACGGCGAACTCCGACGCGCAAAGCGAGACGCGGCAGACGGAGGACTCATCGGTCAGCGACAGCGGCGGCACGATCAACGGATATAAATATAAGAAGAAATACACCATGACCGCCACGGCTTACACCGATAGTCCGAGCGAAAACGCGGGTTATACGGTGAGCGCGATGGGTAATCCGTTAAGATACGGCGTTGCGGCGGTTGACCCGAACGTGATACCGCTGGGCTCAACCGTTTACGTTACCGCGCCGGACGGCTCGTGGGTATACGGCGTGGCAAGCGCGGAGGATACCGGCGGCGCGATAAAGGGTAACAGGATAGACTTGTGTTATCCGTCGGGTACGAACGGTTTCGGAAGAAGAAGTTGTATAGTGTATGTGCTGGAGTAAACGGGGGCGGTCAATGACCGCTCCTTGTTTGATGTTCGCTTACAGATAATTTTTGAAGAAAAATTGAATTATTTATGAATATTTGATATTTCACTTGATTTTCCGCTGCCGCTGTGGTAGTATATGTGTAATTTCAAATGAAAGGAAGATTATTATGAAAATAAAAAAGACAGCGGCATTGGTTCTCGCAATGCTTATGACGACCGCCGCGCTTGCGGGCTGCGGAGACGGCGGCACGGGAAATTCGGAAAATAAGGATACGACGGACGTTACGAAGGCGGACGGTATACTTTTAAACTCCGACACGGCGGCGGAGGAGACGCACATGGAAATCGGCGACGTTGAGGTGTCGATAGGCGACGCAAAACTGATAAATTATGAGGGCGAGGACGTCGTGGTCGTGGAGTACACTCTTAAAAACAACGGCGACGCGGAACAGAACTTTACAGGCGTTGTGCATGCGGACGGCTATCAGGACGACGAGAGACTGACTCCGACGGTCGTGACGGGCGTTGACGGAGTGGATATGATGACGCTTTCACAGAATATCGGCAAAGGACATCAGATTTCGGTGCAAAAGGCTTTCCGTTTGAAGAGTAAAGACGAAATTGTTGAAATTGATGTTACGGAAATAACAAGCGGTAAAGACGCTCCGCAATCCATTACAAAATACTATTCGATTTCCGAATAAACAAAAACTCCGGCTGTTACAGCCGGAGTTTTTTTATGTCGGTAAAATTAACTATTGAAATATTACGTCATATATTATATAATTACTGTATGTATACAAATGTATAAAGGAGCAGAGAACAATGAAACTGAAAAAATTATTATCCGTAATTGTCGCCGCGTCGCTTGCGGGAGCGTTTGCGATGCCGTGCGTATCGGCTGAAAAGTCTGAACTGTACAGCGAAACATTCGATATGACGAAAGTTAAAGCCGACAAGGAGGACGGCGTTGTAAAAGAGGTCGAAGTGCCGGACGGCGATTACAAGGTCACGGTCAAAACCGGCGGCAGCAAGGAAACGAAGGCTAATATTTACATAAACGGCGGCGAGCGCGTCCGCGCGTACACGCTGGAGGCGGGCAAGACGCAGGAGGACGAGCAGCCCGTTGTGCCGAAGGACGGTAAAATAACCGTTCAGGTAATCGGCGATGCGCCGAATGTGACGGAAATAAAGATAGAGCAGCTCGAATCTCGCGAAGAACCGGCTGAAAAGCCCACCATATATTTGGCGGGCGACTCGACGGCTCAGACTTACGACTATACAAAGAATTATCCCCAGACGGGCTGGGGTCAGATGTTTGCGGACTGTTTCACCGACGAGGTTAAAATAGAGAACCGTTCGATGGCGGGCAGAAGTGCGAAAAGCTACAACAACGACGGCAGGCTCGACAAAATCCTGACCGAGATGCACCCGGGCGATTATGTGTTCATTCAGTTCGGCATTAACGACGGCGACGTAAACAAGCCGGAGCGTTACATAAGCGTTGAGGACTACAAGAAACTCATAACCGAAAAGTATATCGGCGAGGTTGAAAAGCGCGGCGGCACGCCCGTGCTTATGACCGCGTCCGCCGCGTCTTGGTGGGACGACGAGAAGGGTAACTTCATGGAGTCGCGTCAGGACTACGCAGATCCGACGAGAGATTTGGCAAAGGAACTCGGCTGCAAATTTATCGACATAAACAGGGTTATGACCGATCTTTGGAACGGTATGGACAAGGACGATGTGCTTTCGGGCTACTTCATCTGTGAGCCGCTTGAAAGTAAGGCGTACCCGACGGGAACGGACGACCATACGCATTTGAAGGCTAAGGGCGCAAAGATAGTGGCGCGCCTTGTCGCGAATATGATTTTCGAAAGTGTGCCGGAGCTTGCGGAGTATCTGAAAGAGGACGAAACGTTTACCGATATTTCGGGTCACTGGGCTGAGGAGTATGTGACGGCGGCGTATCATGACGGACTTGTCGAGGGTGACGGAACGGGTAAGTTCAACCCCGACGGCAAGGTTACACGCGCGGAATTTTTGAAAATGGCAATGGATGCGGCGGGTATCGTCGGTCACGCGTACCGTGAGGGCGAGTGCCTCGACGCGAAACAGGAGGATTGGTTCTGCTACTATGTTCAGGGCGCGGCTGATAAGGGACTTATTCCCGCGCAAATGGCGGGACTGACGGATATTGAGACCGTTACAAAGACGCTCGCCGAGGCGACGGACGATAAGGACGCAGTTACAGCCGATGTGTACGATTACACGGACGGTAAGTTTGACGGTAATAAGGCGATAACGCGTGAGGAAATGGCGGTCATAGCGATGAATTGTCTGTCGTACGCGTCAAAGAACGCCGCGAGAACGATCGTGCTTGAAACGGCGGGCGGTGAAACGGCAAGCTTTACCGACGGCGATATACTTGCCGAATACGCGAACACGATCGAGGCGGCTGTCGAGTACGGACTTGTAAAGGGCATGGGCGACGGTACGTTCAGACCGAAGGACACGCTCACACGCGCACAGGCTGTGACGGTAGCGGCAAAACTTGCGGAAATTTTAAAGTAGGAGAAGTAATATGAATATAAGAAGAATAATAACCGCGTCAATGCTCGCGGCGGCGGTAAGCGTTACGACCGTTATGGCTGCAAGCTTTACCGACACGCGCGGACACTGGGCGGAGAGCATCATAGACGAACTTGCGGACAAGGGTATTGTCAGCGGTATTTCAGCCGATAAGTTCAACCCCGACGGCATGGTTACGCGCGCCGAGTTTTACAGAATGGCGTTCGGCGCGGCGGGTATAGAGTCGATACCGTACCGCGAGGGCGAGTGCCTGAACATTAAAGAGTCGGCATGGTATGCCGACACGGTGCAGAGCGCACTTGACCGCGGTCTTATACCCGAGGCGATGATTGAGGATTATTCGGTCGAGGTCGTCACGGGCGAGGACGGTTCAAAAGCAGTGTACGGCGGTACGTTTGACGCGGAAAAGGCGATAACGCGCGAGGAAATGGCGTATGTCGCGCAGGCCGCGTATCAGTACGGTCTCGGCGAGGGCGCTCTCGACGTTCTGCCCGCTCCGGAGGATCTTGAATTTACGGATACGCCGTCAATCTCGACATGGGCGGTGAAAGCGGTACAGCATGCTTACGCGAACGGCTTGATCACGGGTATGGGCGACGGCACGTTCGGGCCGCACAGTACCGCGACGCGCGCGCAGGCGGCGACGATTATTAAAAATATGATTGACAGATAGGAGGCGGCGCCGTATGTTCAGTAAAAAAACGTTGAGAATTATTTGTATTGTGGTAGCCGCCGCAATGCTTGTGCCGATATGCCTGGGCGTTCTGGCAATGTTCAATGTATTGTGACGTAATTTTTGATTAAGACGAAAGGGAGGGATTTCGATGTACACGGTTGACCTGCACAATCACACGGTTTTCAGTTACGACGGCTCGAATACGCCGGAGGAAATAATCGAAAACGCGATAAACTGCGGCGTGGACGTTATCGGAATTACCGACCACCAGTTCTCGATAGGCGGGAACCTACCAACATATTACAGTCATATACGTCATTGCCAATTAAAGTACGCCGATAAGATACGCGTGCTGTGCGGTCTCGAAATAGGAACGCGTCCCGCGCCTCCCGAAAGTCTGCCGAGCACGACGGCTGTGTTTGACTATGTGCTGTTTGAAAGCCTCGACGACGAACGCGCCATGGATTTTTACGAGTTTCTGGAGTGGCGCAGGCTGTTTAAGTGCAAGGTCGGACTGGCGCACACCGATATATTTAAGCTTGGCGAGCGTTACGGCGCGGATATATTAAAGGTGATGCGCGACAACGACATATTCTGGGAGCTTAACACGTCGGGAAACTACATATATTATTATGATTTCCTTACGAACGAGAAAAAGCAGCGCGCCGTCAAGGAAAGCGGTATACCCGTATCGGTGGGTTCGGACACCCATGCGGTTAACGAGTACCGAAAAAAGCAGGTGCGCCGCGCGAACGAGCTTTTGCAAAAACTCGGCATACCGCTACCGTAATACCGATTTATATGCTCCGCCGGCGAATTTCGCGGCGGAGCTTTTAAATACGCGTCAATATATTTTTGAAAAATTTTTTGAAAAATATCTCTCAAAAGTCGCATTGTACAGCCAATCGTAGCATTTCCTTCACAACTTCTTAAAAAAATGTAATAAATTTGTAATATCTTTTGCCGATTTCACCATAAATTTTCCAATATGTTGAGTTTTTTCAAAAAATTTGTCAAGATTTTGTGGACGTTAACTTTTTTATGTAAACAAGAACTGTAAAAAAATGTAAAATCGGTAAACAAAATATCGTAATATTTCAGTAAAATTACGCCAATATTTCAGATAAATTACACTCAAATGACAAAAATAATACGAAAATTTTAAGATTCTTAACATTTTTAAGTCAAAAAGGCTTGACAGCGTTTTTTTTAAGTGTTACAATACAGTCAGCGTCAAGGAAAACGCTATGGAAAAACACACGGATAACCAAACACAATGCAAACTGCGGAAAACATCTATAGGATTGTAAAGGAGAAATTTTATCTTGAATAGTATTACGAAAAAGATTATCTTACCTGTTGTCTCTTTGTCAGCAGTGCTTGGCACGTCGGCTCTGGCGGCTGATTTAAGCGGCTGGGCCATATCCGATTACCAGCAGGCTAACGAGGCGGGCCTCGTATCATACTCGGTTGTATCGAACAATCTTCATGACAGTATAACGCGTGAAGAATTTTGCGAGCTTGCTGTAAATCTTTACGAAAAGCTTACGGGAGAAGATATGGTTGAACCGCCGGTATCACCGTTTACCGATACCGACTCGGTAGCGGTATCGCAGGCTTACGCCTACGGCATCGTTTCCGGCACGGGCGACGGAACGTTTACTCCCGACAGATTGGTAAGAAGAGAGGAAATGGCGACCATGCTCGTAAGCACGCTTACGGCGAGTGAAGTTTCCTTTAACCTTTCGGACGGATATGAGGACGCGTACGTAATCGACGCGTTTGCCGACTCGGACGAGGTCAGCGCCTGGGCTAAGCCTTCGGTCATTACAATGATAAACTACTCGTTGATGAACGGAGTTGACGGCGAGAATTTCGCGCCCCTCGGTTCGACGACAAGAGAACAGGCAATATCGAGTATCAACCGTTTGTACAATAAGTTCAGCGACACCGATTACACGCTCGACCTTCCCGAAATAACGCTGCCCGAGGACGGCGCGGAAATCGAGGAGGGCGACTTCTCGGTAGCGTGGACTCCGATAGACAGCGCGTGGGCGTATCACGTAATTATTAAAGACGCGGACGCCGATTCGGTACTTCTTTCGGACGTATATGACGAGAACAGCGTTGTAATAGAAGGCGCGTCGCTTATAGTTGACAGAGATTATTCGATAACGGTAGGCGCGGTGCTTTCGGACGGCAGCGAGGTCTACAGCCTCCCCGTGGACTTCAGATACAAGTCTAAGGCTCCGATGGCAAACGATGAGTACATAGCCGAAAATCCCGTTGCGGGCAGCTTAATAGATACAGCAGCCGATTATCTCGGTGTGCCGTACGTATGGGGCGGAACAAGTCCTTCGGGTTTTGACTGCTCGGGTCTTATGCAGTATGTGTGCAACCTGAACGGTATCTCGATACCGAGAGTTGCCGACGACCAACTTCACGGACCGGGTACATACGTGTCGAGAAACCAGCTTGAACCGGGCGACCTCGTGTTCTTCGGCAGCGGCGACTATGCGTCGCACGTGGGTATGTATGTGGGCGACGGCATGATGATCCATGCTCCCCATACCGGCGACGTCGTTAAGTACACGTCAATCGACTCGTCCTACTATCAGTCGAGATTTATAGGCGGTAAAAGGGTAATTTGATAAGTTATGTATAGAAAAAGAACGCTTGCTTTCATCGCAGGCGTTCTTTTTATTCGGAAATAAACTTTATTATATCACAAACGTCACAATCCAGAATTAAACATAAATCGTTTACGGTCACAGTGCTAATCGGCAAATTATGACGCAGCCTGTGGATAAGGCTGCTGCTTATGCCGTGTTTGTTTATCAGCGTATAAGTGGATATATTTTTTTCTTTCAGCGTGTTCCAAAAAGGTTCATAGCTTATCACTTATATTCCTCCCTATATTACTTGATTTTATTATAAAATGTAGTTTATATCTTGACAATGCTTTATAAAAAGACTATAATCTCTATATAGACTATATTATGGACTCGGGAGGATAAATATGAAAAAGAAAATTTTTATCACGTGGATGATTTTAATAAGTCTGATTATGTGTCCTGTAATATGTTTTGCCGGAACAGACGATTATCCGGCAAAGTATAAAAACGCAGCACAGGACACTCTTGTAGACGAATGGAATTTTTTCAACAGAGAATGTACGTCGTTTGTTGCTTGGAGATTAAACAGCCGAAATAAAGTTAATTTTACAAACCAATACAAAGGAGCAAGCAAGTGGGGAAACGCGAAAACATGGGGTACGGTGGCGAAAAACCTTGGCATCACGGTAAATACAACTCCGGCTGTCGGGGCGGTTGCTTGGTGGGATACGGGAACATACGGTCATGTGGCGTGGGTAGAAGCGGTAAACGGCAACAATGTAACAATTGAGGAATATAATTGGGGAAAGGTTGGCGCATACGGAGAAAGAACGATTTCCAAATCAAATCCTACGGGTTATATCCATATAAAGGATTTGTCAAATCCCGAACCGGCTCCGCTTCCGTCAAATGCATGGATTACAGCAAGCAGAACAGAAATAGAAAAGGGACAAAGTGTAACATTTAATTTTGGAATATCCAACGTAAAACATTGCGGTATCGGTCTTGATAAAGACGGGAAACGATATTATACGATTGAAGCGACGGGAAAGAACACGGCAACCTATACGTTCAATGAAACAGGTACATATAATGTTGTGTGCGAAGGATACAATTCGGACGGCAAGATGGGATATAGTAATTGGCTTAAAATAACAGTATATGGCACAGGGCAGGTACCGCTTCCTTCCGATGCGTGGATTACATCGGACAAAACAGTAATAACAAAAGGTTCTACAGTAAACTTCAACTTCGGAATATCTCACGTTGAACACAGCGGAATAGGAATAGATAAAGATGGACACAGGTATTATACGATTGAGGCAACAGGCAAAAGCAGTGCGTCATATACCTTTAATGAAAGCGGAACGTACAGCATAGTATGTGAGGGCTATAATTCCAAAGGGAAAATGGGATACAGTAATTGGCTTAAAATAAGGGTTTACGATACGCTTGACGGTGTTGACGAAGGAAAATCCATTCCTCTGACGAGCAATATCAGTACCGGTACATCGACGGAAAATCTGCTTCTCAAAAACAACGTCAGTGCAGATATAACGAACACTCTTATTTTATCGGATTTATCGGGGACTGCGATTTTTGTATATAAAAGAGCGAACGGCACAATAGCGGAGATTCATATGTCGGATATAAATCTTCCCGCCGACTCAAAAATTACAATAACGGACGGTGTTTCGACAAAGATTACTGAGCTTGATAATGAAAATCTTATTACCGAAGTTGATGTTTTTGTATGGACAAATACATATGAAATGCGACCGCTCTCGGAAAAAGCGACGAGTAATTTTTCATATTGACTACATGCTTAACTTTTTAAGACAGCACCCGTGCGGTGCTGTTTTTTTTGCATGCTTGTACTGTCGTACGCGGATAAAGTATAAAATATTTTAAGAAAAAGTAAAAAAACACTTTACTAATTTAACAGAATGAAGTATAATAGTTGAGTAATTTAAAAAAAAGGAGACAAAACACATGAACAAAAAGATTTTATCAATAGGACTTGCGGCGGTTCTGAGTGTATCGCTGCTCGCGGGCTGCGGCAATCAGAATACCGGCAGCGACAACGCGGACACGGCGGTTACCGACGATTCGCTCCAAAAGATACAGGAGCAGGGTTATTTCACGCTCGGTCTTGACGCGGATTTCGCGCCTATGGGATTTAGAGACGACAACAATGAGATCGTCGGTTTCGACATTGACCTTGCGAACGCCGTTGCGGAAAAGATGGGCGTAGAACTTAAAGTACAGCCTATCAACTGGGATTCAAAGAATTTGGAACTTTCCTCGGGTTCGATCGACGTAATCTGGAACGGTTTCTCGATAAGCGACGAGAGACGCACAGAGGTTCTTTTCTCGAACCCGTACCTCTCGACAAAGCAGTCAATCATCGTAAGAGCAGACTCGGATATAGCGACAAAGGCTGACCTCGCGGGCAAGAAGGTTGCGCTCCAGGGCGGTTCGACTTCGGAAGAGGCTCTTAAAAAGGACGAGGCTACGTTCGCTACAATCGGCGAGGACAACCTTGTACGTTTCGACGAAAACTCGCTCGTGCTTATGGAAGTACAGGCGGGCAGAGCAGACGCTGCCGTTATAGACGAGGTGTTCGTAAGATATTACCTCGAACAGCACGGAATGTCCGACCAGTTCAAGGTTCTCGACGAAGGCTTTGACGAGGAGGATTACGGCGTAGGCGGCAGACTCGGCGACTACTCGTTTATGGAAGCGATAAACAAGGCTCTCGACGAATGTAAGGCGGAGGGCATTACTTCCGAAATATCAAAGAAGTGGTTCGGCGAGGATCTTATAAAGTAAAATGACCGCGTTTATATCAGCCGTCTCCGGCTTTGCGGCATACATAGAGTCGCTTTTGCCGACGCTCGGCAGGGGCTTTCTCATCACGCTCAAGCTGTTCGTATGGACGCTTGCGCTGTCGCTGCCGCTGGGACTTATAGTTTCGCTCATAAGAGAGGGCGTGTCGGTAAAGCCGGCGGACAGAGGAATTGCAAGGATAGCAAAGGCGCCCGTGAGGTACCTCATAAGTATGTACCTCTGGGTGTTCCGCGGTACGCCGCTGATGCTGCAGCTTTTCTTCTTCTACTTCGGACTGCCGTTTATACAACTGCCCGCGTCCGTCGTGCCGGTGCTGCAATTTCTGCACATAGCGGTGCGCGAAAGCGCCGCGGCGCAGGGTGCGTTCTGCATAGTACCGGACGCGTTCACCGCCGCGCTCGTCGCGTTCACGCTTAACTACGCGGCATACTTCGCGGAGATATTCCGAGGCGGTATAATCGGCGTGAACAAGGGTCAGTACGAGGCGTCAAAGGCGTTGGGACTCGGCGGCATACAGACAATGGTGTACATTGTAGTGCCGCAGATGATACGGACGGTAATACCGCCGATTGCGAACGAAACGATTGTTCTCGTAAAGGACACCGCGCTCGCGTACTCTATCTCGCTCGTGGACCTTATGACGGCGGCAAAACAAAACATGAACAAAACGATGAGAGTGGACGCGCTTATAATAGCGGCGATAGTGTATCTTCTGATTACGCTTATCCTCACTCTTCTGTTCAACATGCTTGAAAAACGGCTTTCAATCTCGGTTGAAACCATACATTAACGTATGTAATGACCTTCTCGCGCGAGGGGGTCATTACGTTTTTTTGAACATTTATATCGGCTTTTTGTATATATTTTTTGTGCAAATTAGTGTAAAATATTTGTAATATGATAAATCTGCTTAATAAGCATTGAAAGGAAGAGTGCGATATGACAAAAAAATTTATTTCAGTTATTGCGGCGGGAATATTGGCTGTTCAGGCTTTTGCAATCCCGATGGTAAGCGCTGAGGATACGGCTAAGTACGTTTCAAATTCGGACTTCACCGACTGCGCAATAGGCGGAGCGACGGGTCAGGGAATTTACGGTCTCGGAATTATCCTCGACGGTTCGCCCTGGCTTTCAAAGGGCAGCGCGAGCGTTCACTATCAGACATACAGCCATGACGATGCGAGAAACATAAATTACTGCCATATGTATTCAAACAGCGATAAGACGGGCGGCAACGACGGCGCGGGTTCGATGTATATGTATCAGAGAAACCTCACAGCCGTAAACCAGATCGACCCGTACGGTCTTGTTGAGTTTGAGGTACGCGTACATGAGGATTCGCAGAACTTCAACTTCATGATGGGTTGGTTCGAAGACCCGACAAGCGGCGGTTTCAACGGCGATACGGACGTATGCCTGAACCTTACGATAGGACCCAACGACATACAGGCAAACGACGGTAAGAGAATGGTATCGCTTGCTACAATCAAGCCGGAGCAGTGGTATAAGATAAGAGTTACGACAAACAACAAGTTTGAGGAATACAGCGCATCCGTTACCGACCTTGAAACGGGCAAGGTAATCGGCGCACTCGAAGACGTACCTTACAAAGCGTCAAAGCCGGCTGACATCAAGGGTATCAAGACCACCTGCTGGGGTTACATCAGAGGCAACACGTACAATTACGATTTAACAAACGTAACGATTGCGCGTGCCGATGAAAAGTACCCGATGAACTGATGACAAAACAGAAATTACCGCCGAACACGGCGGTAATTTTTTTGTCGTAAAGTACAAGATATTGTGGAAAAAAAGACCATATAAAGAACTAAACCACAAAAATCAAAAATTCATTTATATTTAACAAAATTTAATACTTGAATTTGGTTAAAAAAACGTATATAATATAACATATAGTGTACGAGAGTGACTATAAAGGAGAGAAGAGCTATGTATAATCAAAAAGATGTACATAGTCCTGACGGCGCACCGACCGGCAAGAGTTTTGCGAAACTCGTTGCAGCGGAGGCGGAGCGCATAAGACCGATGCTGAATGAACAGCTCATGCGTGAACTGCTCATCGGCGGCGGCGACACAAATGAAATCTTAAATACTTACTGCGCGCTTTTCGAGCGCGATGTACGGCAGGCGGTAAGACTTATCATTTTAAAGCCTACCGGCGCGAAGGATTTGGAGGATTTCTTCTTTATTAAAAACACGGCACAGCAGTACATAGGAGAAGAAAATCTGATTTTTGCAACCGTAATAAGCGATTTTATCGTGCTTGCGGTATCGAACGACGGACGGGAAAAACTGTTGTCCGTTCTCGAAGAAATCCGATGCACGGTCAAGCGGTGCTACGGCTACAGTCTTATGTCGGTATGCAGCGTGAAAACACACCTTTACGACTTGCCCGAAACGTTTGAACGCCTCAGAACTTGTTTGGGATATTCATTTTATGCCGAAAACGACAGGACTTTGTGTGAAAGCGACATAACCATGAACAGCGGTGAAATGACATTCAGACCCGACTACTCCGCGGTGGAACAGGCTGTGCGCTCGGGCGACGCGGAAAAGACAAAACAGTGTGTCGAGGTTTTCTTTAAGAAACTCAGAAAAACGGCTCCGCTGCCGGCAGTCGCGAAAATATACTGTCTGGAACTTTACATCAGCATAGCGCGCTGCTGCGGCGACGACAATCTCGACCGCTACATGAAGGGCGTCGTCGAGGTGCAGGAGGCAAAAACGCTGTCCGAAATACAGTCTTACATTTCGGAAAAAAGCCTTGAAATAGCCGAGAGCAACGTCTCCGAGACGAAAAAGGTTTACTCGTCACTCGTGCGCGACACTATAAACAGCATAAACAACAACATAGAAAACGAAAATCTCTCACTGCGCTGGCTTGCGGGGACGATCCTATTCACGAACGTGGACTACCTCGGCAAACTCTTTAAAAAGGAAACGGGCAAGAACTTTTCGCACTACGTTATGGAAAAACGTATGGAAATGGCGAAGGAACTTTTGCGCGAGGGCAGGAAGGACAGGATATACGAGATAGCCGAGACCGTCGGCTACGGCAGCAACTCGCAGTATTTCAGCCAGGTATTCAAAAAATACACGGGCGTTTCGCCGCTGGAGTACAGAGAGCGCGTACATGCGCAGAACGAGAAAAATCAAAAAGCGAACAACTCTTAAAATTACACAAACATGACGGTTTTTTGACTGTTACGGGGCGTGTCGTTAATATATAATTGAATTTAGCCCCAATGGCAAAATTTGTTAATAATACCGCATACGGCGGTTTTATTAAATGATATAATGTAAAAAAACTTTATGGAGGTATTCACATGAGTAACAAGATTAAAAAACTAATCTGTTCACTTCTGGCTGCGACTATGGTTGTAAGTTCCGCAAGCATGCTCGTGTTCGCCGACGGCGAGGACACTGCTGCGAGCGATCCCGCTGCAACTACGGAAACAGCGGAAGGAGCGGAGGCTGAGGCTACGGCTGAGCCCGACGCTGACGCGACAGAGGCTCCCGATGCTGAGGAGACGGCTGCTCCCGAGGCGACAGAGGCTCCCGCTGCGACAGCTGCACCGACAGGCACAAGCTATGACAGCGACAATTATTATCAGAAGTCACTTGCGCTTTGCTCATCGCTCGGCGTTATTTCGGGCTTTGAGGACGGCAGCGTAAAGCCTGACGAAAAGGTAACGAGAGCGCAGATGGCGTCTATAGTTCTTCGTTTGCTTAACCTCGGCGCATCGACCTACCAGAACATCTTTACGGATGTTGACGGCGGTCACTGGGCTGCGGGTCAAATTCAGGCGGCATACGAGGGCGGCATAGTAAACGGTATGGGCGACGGTACATTCGCTCCGGACGCGCAGGTTACATACGCGCAGGTTATCGTTATGCTCGTTAACGCTCTGAATTTCAAGACCGACGCTGAAATGGCGGGCGGCTGGCAGCAGGGCTACATAAAGATAGCGGGCGAAAAGGACATCCTTAAGAACGCGCAGAGCAGCGCAGACGAACCCGCAGACCGCGGACTTGTTATAAAGATGGTATATAACACTCTTCTCGCTGACTACAACAGAGCGTCCTCGTTCGAGAACGGCAGCGTTCAGTACACTGCTGACAGAACTCTCGCGGAGGAAAAGTTTGACGTAATCGAGGGCAAGGGTACACTTCTCGGTACGGCAAAGACCTCGCTCAGAGGCGATATGCAGGAAGGCACTATCCTCATTCGACCCGACAAGGAAGAGAATGATGTTACTTACGACACAAATCTTACCGGTCTTGAGGATTACCTCGCTCAGAAGGTAACGTATTACTACAAGGAAACAACAGGTCTCGCTCCCGAGGTTGTAGCCGTAACATACGACGAAAAGAACTCGGAAGTATACACGATAGACGACCTTGACGATATTGAAAATGTTGACGTAGACGGAACATCCGTTTCATACAAGCTTAACAAGGTAAGCAAGGCGAAGAAGACAATCGACGATCCTACGATAGTATTCAACGGCAAACTCCTTGACCCGACGACTCTGGAGAGCGGCGATTCTCTTGAAACTCTTGCAAAGCCCGAGCAGGGAACTATAAGACTTGTAAAGAGCGACAAGAAGAGCGACGACTATGACACGTTGTTTATTGAGTCTTACGAGACGATTGTCGTTTCGAGCGCAACCGATACAAAGCTTATCGGTAAGGTTCAGAAGAAGGACGGCAAGGTAGGCGAAACAGAGCCTATAACCTACAGCCTTGACGATACCAAGGACAGAACAATAACGGCTAAGAAGGGCGGCGAAGAAGTTAGACTTCGCAACCTGAAGAAGAACGACGTAGCGTGCGTAAAGGCAAGCTATCCGACAAAGAACCCCGAGGTTATCGACGTTATCGTTACGGGCGAGAGCATCACCGGTTCGGCGTCGGGTATGTCGGTCAAGTTCGATAAGAGTTATGCGACAATCAACGGTGAAAAGTACGACGTTGCAAACGTAGCGGCGGGCGACCTCCAGACCGGCGTTCAGTGTACTTTCTATCTTGATATGTTCGGCAAGATCGGTTATGTTGAAGGTACTTCCGGCAGCAGACTGCAGTCGGGTGAAAAGTACGGCTGGCTCATTGAAGGCTTTAAGGCTGACGACGGCAGCAGCTACATGATTAAGATGATCACACAGGACGGTAAGGAAGAAAGCTATAAGCTTGCAAGCAATGTTGACTTCTGGGCTCCGAACGCTCTTGTAGGCGACGAGGATGCAGGCGTAACTTTAAAGCAGGCTGACGCTCAGGCAAAGATAGCCGACATTGTAAAGAATGGAGGCGAAGGCTATGCTCATATGTGGTCAAGCGTGAGAAACGGAAGCGCCGGTCAATTGTCAGACGGCAGCAAGCCTTATGCATGGTCTAAAGCAAATCCGATCCAGCTCATAAAGTATAAGACAAACAGCAGCGGCAAGATTACAAGACTGTATTTTGCGGTTAACACCGGTAACGCTGAATCATATTACTATGACGCAAGCGATCCTCACGTTGACGGAGGCAAGAATATAACCGATCCGTACGTATCGAGTGAGGATATTGACAAGCTGAACAATTCCGATGCTCTTCTCTTCAGCATGATAGGTAATTCGGGTAAGCTGCTTGTCGGCGGTATGGTAGCCGGTTATGTAATTACCGACGGTATCCCCGAGTTCGGCGTTCCGAATAACCCTGATGATTACGGCGACGCTGCGGCTTACTCTGTAAAGCCGGTAGTAGCGGCTCAGTATAATCAGAGAGAGAACGGTCTTGCGGATACATGGCTCGTTGTGGATCCGGATGGTACGGCTCCGGGTGCAATCATCAGATTTGTACCGAACGCTACAAAGCCTGTTAACCCCGCAGACATTGATAACGTAGGCGGTCCTTCGCCGATGGTTGTTGATACGATTGACGTTGGCGTTGACAATGACGATCAGACGATTTACACTATCAACGGTTATGTAGCGGGCGGCGAAACGTCTGTACAGACCAACAGTACGAGTGCTCTCGGTGTACTTGAAGGTTGGGATTCGACCGCTAAGAAGTATACTTTGAGCGATGAAGGTACAATCTGGGATGCGAACAGTTCAGATCCGTTGTCAAAATACATCCACAAGGGCGACATTATCATAACAGACGGTACGTACATTCTTATCTATGTACACGCTGAAGATGTATATGAGACCTTGAAGGCTGATCCTACGGCGTTGGCAAGCAAGTATGTAAGCACAACGGATACACGTAACTACTTCTGGTTCGACAGAGTAACCGACTCCGATATAGGCGATACGCCTTGGATGAAGATAGGCGGCAACGTACTCTCGGCTGACGCATCGGCATCGTTCGACGTTGTTGAGATCGACCTCGCGGCGAAAGACGCAGAGAGCGCTATAACCATCAGCGACGAGATGGCGTCTATCGCGGACGTATACTCTTACAGTGAGGGCGTTGACGAATACGACTACGCATTCGCGAGATTTGCGAATAAGGGCGGATTCCAGGGAGCCATCATTTACAGAATTAAGAACGCTGATTGATTTGCGGATAAACCGTAAGTGATTACAATGCGAATAAAGGGACGTATATGCAGACGCATATGCGTCCTTTTTTTGCGCGTCGCCGGAGCAAAATAAAACTGTTTACAAAACGCCCAAAATGTGGTATAATAGAGGCAATACCAAAACAGAGGTGAAAAGCATGAATTTGTGCGTATTCGGCGCGTCGAGCAGCACGATTGACACGTCGTTTATAGATGAGACGACGCGGCTCGGCGGTATGATTGCAAAGCGCGGTCACTCGCTCATATACGGCGCGGGCGCGTCGGGGCTTATGGGCGCTGTCGCGCGCGGCGCACATGCCGAGGGCGGCGCTATCGTCGGCGTTGTGCCGGATTTTTTTATAGATGAGGATTTGGGCGTTGACGGACACCTTTACGAACACTGTACCGAACTTGTTACGACCGATACCATGCGCGAGCGCAAGCGCGTTATGGAGGACAGAGCCGACGCGTTTATAGTTGTGCCGGGCGGTATAGGCACGTTTGAGGAGTTTTTCGAGGTGTTTACGTTAAAGCAGCTCCAAAGGCATAATAAGGCGATTGCCGTGCTGAATTTGAACGGATATTACGACGCGATGCTCCGTATGCTTGACGAGGCGGAGCAGCTGCATTTTGTCGGTAAGTCGTGCCGCGGGCTTATAGAGGTTTTCACCGATATGGACGAAATGCTCGATTATGTTGAAAATTATGTACCCGAGAGGGTAGATATTTTTAAAACAAAGAACATTTAAGTTTGAAGGGAGCGATTTTTATGAAAATCCAAAAGGCTGCGGCTGAATTTATCGGCACAATGGTGCTTGTAATTCTGGGCTGCGGAACGGCGATGCTCGTCGGCTGCGACGTTGTGGGCGGCTATCTTATGACCGCGCTCGCGTTCGGTCTGTCGATTGTGGCTATGGCGTACTCGATAGGCAATGTGTCGGGCTGTCACATTAACCCCGCCGTTTCTTTGGCAATGCTTATGCGCGGAAAAATGAGCGTGTCGGAGTTTGTTCAGTACGTTATCGCGCAGTGTCTCGGCGCGCTTGCCGGTGCGGGCGTGCTCGCGCTGATATTTAAGCTTGGCGACGTGCCCGATCTCACGGGCGGATTCGGCTCGAACGGTCTTGCGGGCGTAGGCGGCAGCGCGGTTGCGGGTCTTATAGTCGAGATCGTGCTGACGTTCGTGTTTGTAACGGCTATCCTCGGCGTAACGTCGAATAAGGCAAAGCACGGCTCGTTCGGCGGACTTGTGATAGGCCTTACGCTTGCGCTTGTACATATTCTCGGTATCGGTCTGACCGGTACGTCGGTCAACCCCGCGAGAAGTATCGGTCCGGCTGTTGTTGCGGCGATTGCGGGTAATGCGGACGCAGTTACGAGTTTGTGGGTATTCATCGTTGGACCCCTTATCGGCGCGGCAGTCGCGGCAGTCGTTTACACGCTTATCGCGGGTAAGGATGAACAGTAATTTATCGCATTGTACAAGAAACCGCCTAAATCGGGCGGTTTCTTTTTCGTGTATGGTATTGACTATTCATATGGTAGGGTGGTAAAATATATATGACCCCCTCTATGAGGGGGTCAAAAGCCGTAGGCTTTTGGGGGGTGTTATTTGTACACACACCCCCCGAAATCAAAGATTTCGACCCCCTCGGAGATGGGGTCACACGGAGAGGTACGGGGGTCATGCAAAGATGGTGCATCGTAGGGGCTGGCGCCCTCGACAGCCCGCAAATCACGTGCGATATTGTAGGGGCGAGCCGTGTTCGCCCGCAATACAGGAGAATATCATGTGGACAAGTGACAAATGGACGGAGTACAGTCTCATAGACAGCGCGGACGGTGAAAAACTCGAATACTGGGGCAAATACCTGCTCCGCCGTCCCGACCCGCAGGCTGTATGGAGTAAAAAAAGCGACAAAAACTGGAACAAAGCCGACGCGTGGTACCACCGTTCAAAATCGGGCGGCGGCAGCTGGCAGTACCTCAACAAATGTCTGCCCGACCGCTGGACGGTCTCATACCGCAATCTCACGTTTAACATAAAGCCGATGGGATTTAAGCACACCGGTCTGTTCCCCGAGCAGGCGGTCAACTGGGATTGGTTCTCGGAACTTATACGCGGCGCGGACAAGCCTGTTCGCGTGCTTAACCTGTTCGCGTACACAGGCGGCGCGACCGTTGCCGCTCTCAAGGCGGGCGCGGAGGTCGTGCATGTTGACGCGTCTAAGGGCATGGTGACGTGGGCGAAGGAAAACGCCGCGTCGTCGGGACTTGGCGACGCGCCGGTGAGGTATATAGTGGACGACGTTAAAAAGTTCGTGCAGCGCGAGCAGCGGCGCGGCAGAGAGTACGACGCAGTTATAATGGATCCGCCGTCGTACGGCAGAGGTCCGTCGGGCGAGGTGTGGAAGATTGAAAACGAGCTTTATCCGCTCGTGCTGGACTGTATGAAAATATTGTCGCCGAACCCCTTGTTTTTTCTCATAAATTCGTACACGACGGGGCTTAGTGCGCAGGTGCTTGTAAATGTGCTGAGCATGTCGCTCGGCGAACGGTTCGGCGGTAAAATCACGGCTGACGAGATAGGTCTGCCGATGAAGTCAAACGGACTGGTGCTGCCGTGCGGTATCAGCGGAAGATGGGAGAGATAACAGTGGATATAAAGGTAAGACGGTACGCGCCGTCGGACGCGGCGGCAGCGTCGGCGGTGTGGAACGAGGTTGTGGAGGAGGGTAACGCCTTCCCGCAGGACGAGCCGCTTGATGAAATTACGGGCGACGAGTTTTTTCGCTCGCAGTCGTACACGGGCGTGGCGTGTGACGGCAGAGAAATCGTCGGACTGTACATACTTCATCCCAACAACGTCGGACGGTGCGGGCATATCTGTAACGCCAGCTACGCGGTTCGTTCCGATATGCGCGGTAAGCGTATCGGCGCGGCGCTTGTAAAGGATTGTATGGAAAAGGCGCGGGAACTCGGCTACGGTATTTTGCAGTTTAACGCCGTTGTCGCGACGAATACCGCCGCGCTCAAACTGTATAAAAGTCTCGGTTTTACGCCGCTCGGCGTGATACCGAAGGGCTTTCGCATGAAGGACGGCAGCTACGAGGATATTATTCCGCATTACATTTCGCTTTAAAGGAATTTCGGTATGGAAAGCTATTTGACTGACAAGGTGTGTATGGTTACGGGCGGCGGCGGCAGTATCGGCGGCGAGATCGTGCGCGCTCTTACGCGTCTTGATGCGGCGGAGGTGGTCGCGGTCGATATATCGGAGAACGGTCTGTATGACATTATAACCGACGTCGGCGGCGTGACAGCCGAAATCGCGTCCGTGCGCGACGCGGGTAAGATGGAGTATCTGTTTGACAAGTACCGCCCGAATATCGTGTTCCACGCCGCCGCGCACAAGCATGTGCCGTTTATGGAGCGTAACCCCGAGGAGGCTGTAAAGAACAACATAGTCGCTACGCGCGTAACGGCTGAACTTGCCGAAAAGTACGGTGCGGAACTGTTCGCGCTCATATCGACCGACAAGGCGGTCGAACCGGTGAGCGTCATGGGCGCGACAAAGCGCGTGTGCGAAATGCTGATGTATGAAATGAGCAAAACGGCAAAAACTGTTTTCGGAACAGTGCGTTTCGGTAATGTGCTCGGCTCGAACGGCTCGGTCGTGCCGCTGTTTAAAAAGCAGATTGAAAAGGGCGTTGTGACCGTTACCGACAGAAACGTTGAGAGATACTTTATGACCGTCGGGCGCGCGGCAAGTGTCGTAATATCGTGCGCCGAGCATATGAATGGCGGCGATGTGTTTGTGCCTGACATGGGCGGGAGCGTAAAAATAATCGACCTCGCCGAAAAATTGATTGAGGAAAGCGGCAAAAGCGCCGAGATACGCGTCACGTCGTTAAGACAGGGCGACAAGCTTACGGAAAAGCTGTTCTACGATTTTGAAACGCCCGAAAGCTGCGCCGTGCGCGGAGTGTACCGCGTGAACGGCAGCGGATTGGAAGGACTTTACGAATATACGGACAGGCTGCGGAAAATGGCAGACGCGTGCGACCGTGACGGAATACGCGCCGTGCTGCGTGAAATGACTGCCGTGAAAGGATGACACACATTGGATATACACGTATTGTTTCAGTCCATGGGACAGGGACTTTACACAATGATAACTTCAATAGGAACGTGGCTCGGTAAAGCGTGGACAGCCGTGTGCGGTTGGTTTAATTCGATACCGTTCCCGAACGCGTTAAAGTTGTTCAGCAACACGACGGTCAACCAATACCTGTTTTACGGCATAATCGCGTACATTTTGCTGATGAACATATGGGCAATCGTGCTGTTCGGCGCAGACAAGGCAAGCGCGAAAAAGCAAGGTACGCGCGTAAGTGAGAAAAAGCTGTTCCGCGTTTGTTTCTGGGGCGGCGCGATAGGCGGTATGATTGGTATGTACCTGTTCAGGCACAAGACGCTCAAAAAGAAATTTTCCGTCGGAGTGCCGGTGCTGTTCCTGATACAACTGCTTTTGGACAGCTTTATACTCGGTTTTCTCGGTTTTTGGACTTTTTTTTAAAAACCTATGGAAAAACGCGTCGGGATGTGGTATAATGATAGGTACTGAAAGGAATGTTTCGTATGGAGCTTAAAGATATATTGTCAACGGATGAAAAGCTGAGAATTATACAGGAACTCGTGCCGGGCAAGCAGATTACGCTTTCGCACGTAATCGCAAGCCCCGACCCCATACTGTACACAAAGCTCGGCTTAAATCCCGAAATAGACTACGATAAAAGCGCGATAGGCATACTGACGGTAAGCCCCGCCGAGACTGCCGTGATTTGCGCCGACATTGCGACAAAGACGGCGAACGTCGATTTGAGTTTTGTCGACCGTTTCAGCGGCACGCTCATAATAACGGGCATGGTAGCCGATGTCGAAACGGCTCTGCGCTCGATTATGGAGTACGCCGAAAAGACGCTCGGCTATAGCTGCTGCAAGGTAACGAAAACATGAAAAAGATAATACTCGTCGGCAGGAGCGAATGTGGTAAAACGACGCTCACACAGGCGTTAAAGGGCGAGAAAATACATTATCACAAGACGCAGTACGTGAACCGTTTCGACGTGATAATAGACACGCCCGGGGAATACATACAGACGAAAAACCTCGGCAACGCTATCGCGATGTACACGTTTGAGGCGGACGTCGTGGGTATGCTCATAAGCGCGAGAGAGCCGTACTCATTGTACCCGCCCGCGGTTACGCCGGTAGCGAACAGACCGGTTATAGGAATAGTGACGCAGATAAACGAGCCGGACGCGCACGTGGAACTTGCGGAGCATTGGCTTAAACTTGCGGGCTGCGAGAAGGTGTTCCGTGTCGATTCCAAAACGGGCGAGGGCGTGTGGCAAATTATAGACTATCTCCGCGAGGACGGCGACGTTATGCCGTGGGAGGAATAAGACAGGACGGTTTTACGCCGTCTTTTTTATTGCTTAAACTATTTACAACGGGATAAAAATATGGTAAAATAAATCTATTAAGATATTTTATGCAAAGGAGAGAGAGACATGGCAAAAACAACAGGCGGTTTCACACTTCCGGGCGAGAGCGGATACGAGGAGCTTACGCTCCAAATGGCTGAAAAATGGGGCGCTGACGTAATACGCGACTCCGACGGCACGGAGCTTTCACCCGAGATAATCAACGCGGGCTACGGCATTTACTCGACTATCTGCATTATCCGCGACCATAACGAGTGGGCGAAGGCTAATCCGGACAAGCTGCAGCAGACATTCCTTATGACAAACCCGATCGTCGCGACGGACACGAGCCTTACGATAGATCTTATGAAGGACTTTTTCGCGGATCAGTTCAGGCTGAACGACAGCGAGGAGTCGAAGGAGTACTGGCAGGTGTTCGACCGCACGACGAACGAGGAAATCAAGGACTGGTCGTATGCGGACGGCAAGGTCACAATCAATAACATCACGCCGTTCCACAAATACACTGTAAACTTCCTCGCGTGGCGTATATGGGAGGAAATCTCGATGTACAACCACACGACGAACAACTGGGACAAGGAGCATCTCATGCAGATCGATCCGCGCTATCCCGAAACGCAGAAATTCATGCTCGACTGGCTCAAAAACTGGTGCGAGACGCACCCCGCGACGACCGTTGTGCGCTTTACGTCCATGTTCTACAACTTTGTATGGATTTGGGGTTCAAACCCGCGCAATCAACAGCTTTTCTCCGACTGGGGTTCGTACGACTTTACCGTGTCGCCGCTTGCTCTCAAGGAGTTTGAGAAGAAGTACGGCTACAGAATTACGTCCGAGGATTTCATAAACAAGGGCAACCTCCACGCGACGCACATGACCGCGCCGAAATCGAAGATTGACTGGATGGAGTTTGTGAACGATTTTGTCGTTGACTTCGGTAAGCAGCTTGTTGACCTCGTTCACGATTACGGCAAAAAGGCTTACGTGTTCTACGACGATTCGTGGGTAGGCGTTGAGCCGTGGGGCAAGAGATTTAAGGACTTCGGCTTTGACGGACTTATAAAGTGCGTGTTCAATGGCTTTGAGACGCGCCTGTGCGCGGGCGTTGACGCGGTAGAAACGCATGAGATCAGACTTCATCCGTACCTGTTTCCCGTGGGTCTCGGCGGCGCACCGACATTCATGGAGGGCGGCAACCCGACGAAGGAGGCGCAGGGCTACTGGAAAAACGTGCGCCGCGCTCTTCTCCGCGACAAGATAGACAGAATAGGTTTGGGCGGCTACCTGTCGCTGACGCTGCCGTTCCCCGACTTCAACGATTATATAGAAAAAATATCGGACGAGTTCCGCGAGATACGCGAGCTGCACACCGAGGGCAAGCCGTATGTGTTAAAGCCGAGAATAGCGGTGCTGCACTTTTGGGGCAAGCTACGTTCGTGGACATGCTCCGGTCATTATCACGAGCATCCCGAGGTTGACCTCATAAACGTGAACGAGGCGCTTTCCGGTCTGCCGTTCGACGTTGAGTTTATAAGTTTTGAGGACGTGAAGGCGGGCAAACTCGAAAACTTCGACGTTGTCATAAACGCCGGTAAGGCGGGCAGCGCGTGGTCGGGCGGCGAGTGCTGGAACGACGAGAAGGTGGTTTCGACGCTCACGAAATGGGTTTACGACGGCGGTGTGTTCATCGGCGTAAACGAGCCTTCGGCTGTCGGCGGCAGCGACACGTACTTCAAGATGGCTCACGTACTCGGCGTTGACGAGGACACGGGCGCGAGAATTTGTCACGGACGCTACACCTTTGAGCCGACAAACTGCGCGTGCGTGCAGGATAAGGACTCGTTTAAGGTGAACAAGGGCATTTACCTTATTGACGCGGACACGGTTGTCGCGGCGGAAAAGGACGGCGTACCCGTTGTGGCGCGTCACGCGTTCGGCAAGGGCGCGGGCGTGTACCTTGCAAGCTTTACCGTGAATGAGAAGAACACGCGTATGCTTATGAGCCTTATCCTCAAAAACACAGGCGAGGGTATGGATCAGAATTATATCACCGATAATCTTTGGTGCGAATGCGCGTACTATCCCAGCAGTAAGGAACTTGTTGTGATAAATAACAGCGACGCCGAGCAGACAACGACCATAAAAACCGAGTTCGGCGACAAGACCGTCACCCTCGGCGCGTTCGATACAAAGATTTTAAAGCTGTAATAATGCGTTGTAGGGGCGAACTTTTTGCTACAGCGTTTGCCAAAGCGCAACACGCCTACCACACGCAAGCGTGTGGTTCACATGTTCACCCGTTAGTCTCCCCTGTGATTGTAAAAGAGAAACGAGCTAAAAGGGGTTTTATTCGGGCGGATAATATCCGCCCCTACAATATATAGTTGACGTTGAGTTATCGTGGACGGGCGACCGTAAAGGTCGCCCCTACGACAAAGGGACGTCGGGGCGCCGTCCCCTACGGTTTGTGTTTTATAATAATGCGTTGTAGGGGCGACCCCTTGCGGTCGCCCGTTAGCCTCCCTTGTCAAAGGGAGGGGGACCGCCGTAGGCGGTGGAGGGATTCATTATAAAATATAAAAGGAATCCCCCAGTCACGCTGCGCGTGACAGCCCCCTTTAACAAGGGGGCCTTCCGTATGAGTGAGCCATATTCACCCTATAACATGAATGAGCATCTACAACCCAAACCAAAAAGAGCGTATCGTATGATACGCTCTTAATGTTTCTATTCGATTTTCATCAATCATCAATCATAACCGCGCCCTGCATACCCGACGCGACGTGCTTTGAGTAGCGTCTGAGGTAGCCGGTCTTGATTTTCGGCTCCTGCGGCGTCCATTCCGCCCTGCGCTTTGCGATTTCCTCATCGGAAAGCTTAACTTCAAGCTTGCAGTTGTCTATATCAATGGAAATTATATCGCCGTCCTTCAAAAGTCCGATAGTGCCGCCCGCGAGAGCCTCCGGAGAAACGTGACCTATCGCCGCGCCGCGCGTCGCGCCGCTGAAACGTCCGTCGGTAATAAGCGCAACGTCCTTGTCAAGCCCCATACCGCAGATAGCGGAAGTGGGGGAGAGCATTTCACGCATACCCGGACCGCCCTTCGGACCTTCGTAGCGTATAACCACAACGTCGCCCTTGACGATCTTGCCAGTGTAAATAGCCTCGATAGCCTCTTCCTCGCTGTTGTATACCTTCGCGGGGCCTTCGTGTTTAAGCATTTCGGGAGCGACCGCGCTGCGCTTAACGACCGAGCCGTCGGGCGCGAGATTACCTTTAAGCACCGCGATACCGCCCGTCTCGCTGTACGGGTTGTCAATGGGACGGATAACCGAGTAATCCTTAACGGTGCAGCCCTTTATGTTTTCGCCGAGCGTCTTGCCCGTAACGGTCATTGTGTCAAGCTTTAAAAGGTTCTTCTTTGACAGCTCGTTCATCAACGCCTGAACGCCGCCTGCCGCGTACAAATCCTGTATGTGATGCTCGCCCGCGGGCGCGAGGTGGCAGAGGTTCGGCGTTTCCTTGCTAATCTCGTTCGCGTAGTCGAGCGTGATCGGCGCTTTCGCCTCATAGGCGATAGCGGGGAGGTGGAGCATCGAGTTTGTCGAGCAGCCGAGAGCCATATCAACTCTAAGCGCATTGTATATCGAGTCGGGAGTAATGATGTCGCGGGGTCTGATGTTCTTTTCCAAAAGTTCCATAACCTTCATACCCGCGTGTTTCGCGAGACGTATTCTCTCGGAGTACACCGCCGGAATTGTGCCGTTGCCGGGAAGAGCCATACCGAGTACCTCGCTTAAACAGTTCATCGAGTTTGCCGTGAACATACCCGAACACGAACCGCATGAAGGACACGCCGCGTTTTCAAGGTTTTCAAGTTCCGTTTCGTCGATCGTACCCGCTTTAAACGCGCCGACTGCCTCAAACGCGGTGTTGAGGTCGCGGTACTTGCCGCCGTAATTCATGGAGAGCATCGCGCCGCCGCTTACGACTATTGAAGGAATGTTAAGTCTCGCGGCGGCTATAAGCATACCCGGCACGATTTTGTCGCAGTTGGGTATCAAAACGAGCGCGTCGAGACCGTGAGCAAGAGCCATTGACTCAATGGAGTCGGCGATAAGCTCACGTGACGCGAGCGAGTATTTCATGCCGATATGTCCCATGGCGATACCGTCGCACACGCCGATTGACGGGAACTCCAGCGGAGTGCCGCCCGCCATTCTAACGCCCGCCTTAACAGCCTCGGCAATTTTGTCGAGGTTTATGTGTCCCGGGATGATCTCGTTTTTCGAACTTACCACGCCGACCAAGGGACGCTCGATCTCCTCGTCCGTCAGACCCGACGCCTTGAAAAGCGAGCGGTGCGGAGTTTTTTCAAGTCCTTTTTTTACCAAGTCACTGTACATTTCTTTTTCCTCCTGTTATCTAATAAATAATTTTAGCAGTATATTGTTGTTATATAAAAATTTGACCAGATAAGAGTTGTTTATAATCTCGTACAAGCCGCTGTCGGACGGCGCGTACATCGCGAGCAGCATAAGCGCGAGAAATACGATAAACAGCATATTTATAACGCCCAGAAGTCCGCCGAGGAACTTGTTCGCTCCCTTAAGGACGGGGAGCTTGACAAGGCTGTCGACTATTATGTACACGACCATGAGAATAAGCCGTATAAGTATGAACAGCACGACGCTCACGCCTATATTTATAACCGCGCCTGTAAGAGCGTTCGCCGCTGCGTTTTTAATCGCGTCGGCGGTGGAGAGCGAGCTGTCGATGCCTATTTGCAGCTTATCCTGTATGACCTCCGGCAGATTGAGATTTTCCGCTATATTCACCCCGCCGCCGGGCGGAATGGTTATTACCTGCGAGAGCGAATTGTTTATATTTTCCGCGACCTTCGTCTGCCCTATATAATCCGCTACGGGTTCTTTCAAGAGCATAACGAGAATTATTGTCGCCGCGAGAGCGGCTATTTTCCACACGGATTTTATAAGTCCTTTGTTATGCCAATACACAAACGCGGCGATAAATATTGCCGCGAGACATATATCCGCGATAATGCTCATCATATTACCCTCCCATCAAATTTTGACAAGCTCGATACTGTTTGAATACACTATCGCGAACGTGTTTTGCGATATGAGTATCAGCTTTTGAATATCCATTGCGGCGGTGTATTTTGTCAGCTTGCCGCCCGCCTTGCCGCAGAAAACATCGCGTCCTATATTGTAAAGAACCGTATTTTCGTTTATATCCACAAAATCCGGCATACCGTCTGTTGTGACGCTCGTCAGTTCCTTGCCTTTTTTGTTGTACAAATTCAGTTTCGGAACGGAGTCGTCATATAGTGTGAGCGCAGTGTTGCCGCCGTCGTCAACGGCGGAATGGGTGAGGCGGAAATTCGTCAAATCGTTGTCGGATATGACGCCGCCCTTGTCGGAAAGCGCCGCGAGACGGTTGTCGCCGAACGCGGTAAGCGTATCGCCGTTAAAGCATAAATCGAATATAACGGTATTTTCGGCGTTCACCTGCGCATAGCTTTGCTCCTCTTTTATGTTGAAAAACTGTATGACGCTCGTTGCCGTCGTTTCCGTATTCAGGAGCGACACGGCGACGTTCCGCGACGTGGGGGATATGTCCGCGCTTATGACCGCACCGCTGCCCGACGCCCACGAATATATCTGTTCTCCGAACTTGTTGTACACCGATATACCGCCCTTGTACGCCGCCTTGCTTGTGATAAGCACCGCGTCGCCCGCCGACGAAACCTTGACCGCCGCTATACTGTCGGGGTCGTCGGCATCGTACAGCATCTTGCTGTCGCTGTACAGGCACAGCTTACCGCCGCCCTTTTCGGCAATCAATATATATCCGCCCCGTACTGAAACAAGCGGATCCACTATGAGTGTATTTTCGCTCCACACCGTGTTGCCGGACGCGTCTATGTACATGAGATGATTTGACGAGGCGCAGACGATACCGTCCTTGTACGGCAGCACCTCCGAGCCGTACACGTCGTCGGACACGATCACACTTTCGCGGACATTCGTTTTGTAGTTTTCGTTTTGTGTGTTCTCCTCGCTAATGCCGCTGTCAGCCGTTTTCATCGTGAACACGCCGAATATTTTTGAAAAATTATTCGCGAAATTCTTTTTGTACGTCGCCATTATTCCCGTGTCGGTACTCAAAAGAGCCGCTATACCCGTAAGCACGGCAAGAATAATCGCGGCTGCGACGATTATCTTTATCTTCTTTTTACCGCCGCCGTTGTGGTTATCGTTGTGTTCGGTATAATCGTCGTACTCGGCGTAATCGTCATATTCTCCGATTTCGTCGGGCGGCGGTTCGCTGTCCGCGTCGTTTTCGGTATCGGCGTAATCTGCGTCGCCCGTATCGTCCTCGTCGGGGAGGGGAGAACCGTCAAAATCGTCCTCATCGGGAATGTCGGGTGTATTATCATCGGTATTTTCGGCATACGTAATGAGGTCGTCAATAGGACTTCCGTTTGCCTTGTCGTCATTCATCATAATACACCTCCTTTAAGCACAATCCCTCCGCCGGAGCGGTAATACCCGCTCTTTCACGGTCGTGTGACGCTATTATACCGGTCATGTCGGCGGGATTTATCTTTCCGCCGCCGACTGATACGAGCGTGCCTGTGATTATCCTCACCATATTATACAAAAAACCGTTTCCGTGTATGTCTACGGTTATTATATCACCGTTGCGCACCACGTCAAGCGAATATATTGTTCTTACGGTCGTTTTGACCGAAAAACCGCTGGACGCAAACCCTATAAAATCATGCTCGCCCAAAAACGCCGTTGCCGCCTCGCGCATTTTCCCGACATCGAGCGGGTACCTGTAATGCCACGCGTAACGCCTCATTACCGCGTCGGGGAACTCTCTGTTTAATATTCTGTACACATACCGCTTTGATTTTGCGCTTTTGTTCGCGTGAAAATCACCGCTCACTTGCGCCGCGCCGAAACACACTATATCGCTCGGCAGTACGGAGTTTAAGGCGTACGGGTACTTGTCGGGCGGTATGTTTGCGCCCGTGCGGAAATTGCAGACGTAATTTTCCGCGTGAACTCCCGCGTCGGTACGTCCGCAGCCGATGAGCGCGACCGTTTCGCCCGTGATTTTTTCCAGTGCGCGCGCCACCGTTTCCTGCACAGTCGGCGCGTTTTTCTGTATCTGCCAGCCGTGATATTCCGTGCCGTCGTATTGTAAATTCAATTTAATGTTCATTTTATCACACATACGCTTTAATTTCAATCGGTTTTTTAAGGTAAGATTATATTTTAAGGGCGTATTCAAGAACCGCCAGAATGCCGCAGCACAGCAGAAATACAGCTATTGCCGCCGCGTCGAGCTTTTTCATACGCGTTTCCTTCATTCTTGTTCGCTTGCCGCCGCCGTTGTAGCAGCGCGCTTCCATAGCCGTCGCAAGCTCGTCGGCGCGCCTGAACGCGCTCACGAAAAGCGGTACGAGTATGGGTACCATAGCTTTTGCGCGTCTCAAAATATTACCCGTCTCAAAATCCGCGCCGCGCGCCGTCTGCGCCTTGATGATTTTGTCCGTTTCCTCCGCGAGCGTCGGTATAAAGCGTATCGCTATCGTCATCATCATCGCTATCTCATACGACGGCACCTTCAGCGGACGCAATGGTTTAAGCAGCTTTTCAATACCGTCCGTAAGCTGCAGCGGCGAGGTCGTGAGCGTTAGCAGCGACGCGCCGACGATAAGGAACAAAAGCCGTACTGTCATTGTCGCCGCGAGAACGATACCCTCGCGCGATATGTTTATCGAGAACGCCCACAGCGGTATCGAAAACACCGTTTCACCCTGCGTCATAAACAGGTTTATAAGCGCGGTGAATATCAAAATCCACAGCATGGGGCGTATACCCTTCAGTATTATCTTGACGCTTACGCCGCTAATAAGAATAAGCGCGGCGGTAAACACGAAAAACGCGGCGTAGGAAAGCGGCTTGTGCAAAAAGAACAGCACTACTATATACGCTATCGTGAGTATTATCTTAAGCGCCGGATACATTTTGTGCAGCGGCGACGAGCCGGGTATGTATTGCCCTATCGTAATATCCTTAAACATCGCCGTCACCGCCCTTCACAAGACCGGCAATCGCTTTCGCGGCGTAATCCACCGTGTATATATGCTCCGGCAGCTTTATGCCCGCACTTCTCAGCCTGTCGGTCAAAAGCGTTATCTGCGGCACGTTGAGACCTATTTCCTGCAGTCTCTCCGCGTGCGTGAACGCCTCCGCGACGGAGCAGTGCATTTCCACGCCGCCGTCGTTCATCACGATGACGTTTTCAGCCGTTTTCGCCACGTCCTCCATCGAGTGCGACACGAATATGATTATCATGTCGGAGCGCATTTTGTGGAGCGTTTTTATTATGCCGAGTATGTCGTCTCTGCCCTTCGGGTCGAGACCCGCTGTCGGCTCGTCGAGTATCAGCACTTTCGGGTTCATCGCGAGAACGCCCGCGATTGCCGCGCGGCGTTTCTGTCCGCCCGAAAGGTCGAACGGCGAGCGGTCGAGGTGCTTTTCTTTAAGTCCCACAACTCTCGCGCTCTCTCTTACGCGCTCGTCGATTTCTTTTTCATCAAGCCCCATATTTTTAGGACCGAACGCTATGTCCTTGTACACGGTGTCCTCGAAAAGCTGATGCTCGGGGTACTGGAACACAAGCCCCACCTTGCGGTGAACCGCCCGAAGATCCGCGCCTTTAGCCGTTATATCCTCGCCGTCTATGAGTATTCTGCCGCTCGTGGGCTTTAACAGCGCGCACATAAGCTGTATGAGCGTCGATTTGCCGCTGCCCGTGTGACCGATTACGGCGGTGAGCGAGCCGTCCTCTATTTCAAGGCTCGCGCCTTTGAGCGCGGCGCTCTCAAACGGCGTGGACGGCTGGTACACGTAGCTGACGTTTTCCGTTTTAATCACGCGTCTCACCCCCAAGCGCGGAAACGAGCGCGTCAAACGCCTCGTCTACCGTGAGAGTGTCGCGCGGTATGTTTACGCCGAGCGCGCGGAGTTCGTGCGCGAGCAGCGTAACCTGCGGAACGTCAAGCCCGAGCGACTTCATTTTTTCCACTTCCGAAAAGACCTCTCTCGGCGTGCCGTCGGTCACGATTTTACCGTCGTCTATGACGATAACCCTGTCCGCCTCGGCTGCCTCGTCCATGTAGTGTGTTATAAGCACGACCGTTATACCCTGCTCCTTGTTTAGACGCTTAACGGTACGCATAACTTCTTTTCTGCCCATCGGGTCGAGCATAGCTGTCGGCTCGTCGAGTATGAGTATTTCGGGGTTCATAGCCAGCACCGACGCTATCGCGACGCGCTGTTTCTGACCGCCCGACAGCTTTGACGGCGCACTTTGCGCGTACTTCGTCATGCCGACCGCACTAAGACACTCGTCCACACGTGCGCGTATTTCCTTCGGTTCTACGCCGAGATTTTCGGGCGCGAACGCGACCTCGTCCTCAACGACCGCCGCGACCATCTGATTGTCGGGGTTCTGGAACACCATACCCGCGCTGCGCCGTATATCGAACACGCGTTTTTCGTCGGACGTGTCGATACCGTTCACGTACGCCTTGCCGCCCGACGGCAGGAGTATGGCGTTAAACATCTTCGCAAGCGTCGATTTGCCGCTGCCGTTGTGACCGAGAACTGCCGTGAACGAGCCTTTTTCTATATTCAGATTTATATTTGACAATACCTCGTCCGCGCTGTCTTCATACGCAAAGACAAGGTTTTCTGTTTTTATCATATTACTTCACAATCCTATGAATTTTTCCATTCAAGAATTTTTTCGAGGCGTTCGCCTATTTTCTGCTCGCGCCCCTGATTTGTCGGGCGGTAGTAACGCTTGCCCGCGAGCGAGTCGGGCAGACACTGCATTTTTGTAAGCTTTTCCTCGGTGTCGTGCGCGTATTGGTAGCCCTTTCCGTAGTCAAGTTCCTTCATAAGCTTTGTCGGCGCGTTGCGTATCTGCAGCGGCACAGGTTCGGCGGGGGAGTCGTGAATGTCGCGTTTCGCCGCGCCGACAGCCATGTAAACCGCGTTCGATTTCGGGGCCATCGACAGGTACACCACAGCATGCGCCAGATGTACGTCGCACTCCGGCATACCGAGAAAATGACACGCCTGATACGCAGCGACGGCTATAAGGAGCGCGTTGCTGTCCGCAAGCCCGACGTCCTCGCTCGCGAAACGCACGAGCCGCCGCGCAATGTAAAGCGGCTCCTCGCCGCCGTCAAGCATACGGCAGAGCCAGTACACCGCTGCGTCGGGGTCGCTGTTGCGCATTGACTTATGGAGCGCGGAAATCAAATTGTAATGCTCTTCGCCCGTCTTGTCGTAGAGGAGCGAGCGTCGGTTCATGCACTGCGCGAGTGTCTCGTCGTCGACAGTAACGCCGTCCTCCGTCATTTTGCCGTTAAATACAGCCATTTCAATCGTATTGAGAGCCGTGCGTGCGTCGCCGTTCGCGAACCGCGCAATAAGCGCAAGCTGCTCGTCGTCAACCTTTACATTCATGTTGCCGAGACCTTTTTCGCTCGTCACGGCTCGGCGGAGCATTTCAACCAAATCATCCTCTTCGAGCGCCTTTAAGATGAACACCTTGCAGCGCGACAAAAGAGCCGAGTTGATCTCAAACGACGGGTTTTCGGTCGTCGCTCCGACGAGTATGATACTGCCCTTCTCGACATACGGCAGAAACGCGTCCTGCTGCGCCTTGTTGAAACGGTGTATCTCGTCGGTAAACAGGAGCGTGCGTATACCCATTTTCCGCGCGTTTTCGGCGCGGTTCATAATGTCTTTAAGCTCCTTGACGCCGCTTGACGTCGCGCTGACCTCGACGAAGTCAGCCTTTGTCTGCTTTGCGATTATCCGCGCAAGCGTCGTTTTTCCGACGCCCGGAGGTCCCCAGAAAATCATTGAGGATATATTGTCGTTCTCAATCATCTGACGGAGGATTTTACCCTTGCCGACAAGATGCTTTTGACCGACGTACTCGTCGAGCGTTTCCGGTCTCAGGCGGCTCGCAAGCGGCGCGCCCGTTTCGCGGTCGTCAAACATGTTAATCTGTTCCATACCTCGCACCTCTAAAAAGGCTGCCGGCGAATGTTACGCCGGAAGCCTGATTAAATCATTCGTCCTTAAACGGGAAAATATCCCCGAGAATTTCCTTAGCCTTATTTTTAACGCTTTCGCCCATCGGCTTTATAACCTTGGTTTCGCCGAGGTCGTCGGATTTGTTCTCTGCGGAAACGGGTTCTTCGCGGCGGGGCTTGTAGTCCTTTTTGCTTGGCGTTTTAACGTCGTCAAAATCCTCTTCGAGCTCTTCGCGTATCGTGGGTCTCGCTGTGCGCGCGCGTTCCGTTTTCGGCTTTGACTGCGCCTCTTCCCAGCGGCGGAAACGTTCCTCCTCCTCGGGAGACAACTCTTTTACCGTGTTCTTTTTCGTTTTTTCAGCCGCGATGATGTTTATGCCGAGACTTTCGTTGAGGTTTTCTATATCTATTTCCTGCTCCGCGATACCGTCTACGCTCTTTACGAATTTATCATCTATATCGCGTCTTAACGCGCGTATTTCCGCGCTTACGTGGTTATCCTTTTTTGCGAGGCGGTAGAAACGGTTGCCCACCCAAAAGCTGAACGCGCCGTTCGCGAGAAGGATAAGTATGAACCATATGGCTGCGCCGCCTTTGGTAAGATATTTGCTGTTTGTAAATTCGGTCGTCTGCGCCGTCTGCGTCTGTATGGGCTGCTGCACGGGCGCGGCGGTTTCCGTTACCTGCGCGTCGCTCTGACCCTCGTCCGTTTCGGGTTCCGCAAGCGCCATGGGAGCGATCGAGAACATCATAATACCTGCCGCAATCAATACCATAAGTTTCTTTTTCAAATTCATTTTCTTCACCATAAATCCTTTCTCACGCAATATCGTTAAATATGTTCAGCATTTTCTTTTTTGCCGGAACGTTCGGGAGCGTATTCCTGCTCGCGGTGTACACGCGTGTGTACGAGAGCAGCTTGTCCTCGTCGTTTCTGCTGCGGTAATAGCCTATCAAAAACCATTCCCAAAAGCTTGGCGGCATAGTTTTTGAGTTAACCATAATCTCGTGGTAATGCCCGGGTGATTCGATAATTTCAAGAGCAAGCTTGGGTATCATAAAGTTGTAACACGAACGCTGCGTTTTCCGCAGTTCCACAAGCAGCCCGCATACTGCCGCCGCGCTCTTTTCCGCCTCTATCTGATTGCCGTAAGTGCTTTTCCACCTGTATACCGCGTACAGCAGCCGTGAGACGAGGAGCGGAGCGTTGTTCGTGTAAATGTCGTTCATGACCTCCTCGCGCAAATCCGAATACGAGCCGCGCTGGTAAGGTATATACCCGACGCGACCGAACATACGCCGGATTTTTTGTATGTCCTTTTTTTGATTTTCCTCTGACTTCACGCTTTTTGTAATCTTTATCCCGTACTTGTCCCAGTTTTCGTCCTGATTGGAGCAAATAAACTTTGCACAGCTTTTTTTCAGCGCGTTGTCGTCGGTCGAAACGTCGAAGTACGCCACAAGTTCGGCGAGGTCGGCGTTTGTCCAGCCCTCGATATTCGCGAACGGGTTTACGTCGCTGCCGGTTATGACAATACGCGCCGCCGCCTCGGTAAACGTGCACAGATTTTCCTTTGAACCGAGCCATTCCTTCCAGGTGTCCGTACCCGACGTGTGTTTAATATCGGCGAACAGCCTTAATATATCAGCCGTGTTTTTCTCGGGCATGGTGCCGCGGTTCTGCCGCATAAGTTCCATGTATCTGTCCAAATGCCCTTTAACGATTGCCGCCATACTTTCGGACGACTCGCCGCCGAACGGATTTGTTTCTATGGTAACATTTTCCCCCGTGCACAGCTTTTCAATGTATTGGTCTATGTATATTTCCGTAATTTTTTCTTTTTCGCTTTCAAAAAGCTCCATATTGTCGAACATTATTTTTGAAAGTTCGTACCGCACCGCAGCCATGTTGATGTCGTTTATCGCGGGGTAAAGTTCCATCGTCCGCAGCCTGAACGCCTCGTCGCCCGCCGTCTTTTTGAGACGGATAAGCTTGCCGGCTATGCCGCTTTTCGTGGTGTTTTCACACGTCGCCTGCCACGCGAGAAACTGCTGCGGCGAGGTAAATTTGTATTTGTCGTATATTTCCCGAAGTTCCTTGACGGAAAATCGGAAAAGCATGGAGCGCGTGTCGCGCTCGAAACGCGTGTTTTCAACGTCTATGTAAATGCAGTTCTTACGGACGTCAATCGCCTGCTGCGTAATATTGTTCTGACCCTTGACCGTTCCGTGGAACACGATTTGTTTCTGCTTGTCGGAGGGGAGATACACGTTGTACGTGGAAATACCGAGGTTTTCCGAACAGTCGCGCGGCAAGAGCCATTTGAGCGCGAGCAGGTACATACGCGTAAGTTCCGGCTCGTTTGTCGCGATACAGAGATTTTTAATGTCGTTCGACATGAGTACCTGCATCGCCTTGTCGAGAATATATGTAAGTTCGTTTTTGTGTCCGTCTATAAACTCCGTGACCGTTTCTTCAAGACCTTCGGTGGGTTTAATATCGTCGAGAGGTTTTAAGTAATGCACGATCTGTCCCGACAAATCCTTTTCGGTGAGATGTGTGCGGTACTTGGGATGGCTGCAATACTTTTCCGGCATGAAGTCGTCGCCGACGTCGTCAAAGACAAACGCGTGCGCGAATACGTTCCCCGGCTGACCTTCGAAGTCGTAGCCCGCGTAGGAAATCTGTATCGCGGCGTATCTGCCGTCAGACAGTCTAATCGTCCGAAAAATCTTCGGGAACATTTCCGGCACGGCGGGGTCGCACGGAGTGTTGCCGTATATGACGCCGTTGTTTTTCGGCAGACGGTAGGTGGCGAAACGTATTATTTCGTCGATATTGCGCTTTGTAATTCCCTGCGTACAGGAAAACACCCGAAGTCCCGACTGGTTTGCAAGACCTATTTCAGCGTCGGACAGGCTGCATTTTACCGAGGTATATATCATCTGGTATACCTTCATTTGTTTACCATCCCTTTCTGTGTTTTATGCGCTTAGTCCAATTCCTTGATGCCCATGTACAGTTCGTAATATCTGCCCTTCTTTTCGAGCAACTCCTCATGTGAGCCGCGCTCTATGATCTCGCCGTTTTCAAGCACCATTATCGCGTCGGCGTTGCGTATCGTGGACAGGCGGTGCGCTATGACGAACGTTGTTCTGTTCTCCATAAGCGCGTCCATAGCCTTATTTATCTTCTGCTCCGTGCGCGTATCGACCGACGAGGTAGCCTCGTCGAGAACGAGTATCGGCGCTTTTGAAAGAGCCGCGCGGGCTATGTTTAAAAGCTGTCTCTGACCCTGCGACAGATTTGAGCCGTCGCCGCGCAGCATGGTGTCGTAATCGTCCGTCATGTTGCGGATAAAGCTGTGCGCCGACGACGCCTGCGCAGCCATTCTAACCTCCGCGTCCGTAGCGTCAAGTCTGCCGTAACGGATATTTTCCATGATCGTGCCGGTAAACAAATGCGTGTCCTGCAAGACCATGGCGATATTCTCGCGCAGGCTTTCCAGGCTTATATCGCGTATGTCGATACCGTCAATCGTGATTTTACCTTCCTGTATATCGTAAAACCTCGTCATAAGGTTTGTAATCGTCGTTTTGCCCGCGCCCGTTGAACCCACTAGCGCGATTTTCTGACCCGGATGCGCGTAGATTGATATATTTTTAAGTATCGTCTTGTCGGGGTTGTAGCCGAAGGTTACGTTTTCAAGCACAACGTCGCCCTTAACGTCTTTAAGCTCCAGTCTCTTGCCCTCGTCAAGCTCGGGCGCTTGATCCATAACGTCAAACACTCTTTCCGCGCCCGCGAGCGCCGACATGACGTTTGTAAGCTGCTGTGACAGCTCGTTTATCGGACGCGAGAACTGACGCGAAAAGTTTACGAACACGCCCAGACCGCCTATATCGAGCGACGCAAGCGGTATGCCGCCGCCCCACTGCGAGATAAACGCTATAACCGAGCCGACGCACGCGGTAAGCGTGTAGTTTACCTGACCCATCGCGTTCATGCACGGACCCATGATACCGCCTATGAACTGCGCCTTTGACTGCGCGGTGCGAAGGTTGTCGTTTAGGTGCGAGAAACTGTCAACGACCTCGTCCTCGTGGTTAAACACCTTGACGACCTTCTGACCCGTAACGATTTCCTCTATATATCCGTTCACCTTGCCGAGAGCGGACTGCTGCGCGCTGAAGTGCTTGTGCGACTTGTTCGCGATAGTCGTTCCGACAAGCGCCATAAGCGGAGAGAACAAAATCGTCACGAGCGCCAAAATCCAGTTTGTGTAAATCATAAGCGCGAGCGTGCCTATGAGCGTAATGCTGCCCGAAAAAATCTGTATAATCGTGGAGTTGAGCATTTCGCCTATAATATCTACGTCGTTTGTGAAACGGCTCATTATGTCGCCGGTCGTGTTTCTGTCGAAATACCGTACCGGCAGCTTTTGCAGTTTCATAAACAAATCGCTTCTTATCTTGTTCAGCGTACCCTGCGAAATGCCTATCATTATGCGCGACTGAATATAAGTCGCGGCAACGCCCAAAAAGTAGATAACAGCCATTATGACAAGGTTTACCGCAAGCTCCGCTATTCTTTCCTCCGCGCTTTTGGCGGTTATGAGGTTGTTTATTATCGGCTTTAACATATAAGTCGCCGAAAGCGTAGCCGCGCTTGAAATCATAACGCACAGCACCGCGCCGCCGAGTTTGAGTTTCTGCGTTTTCAAATACTGCGCGATACGTTTAATAGTCGCTTTGGCGTTTTTCGGCTTTGACCTTTTGCCGAAACGCTTTTCCTGCGACTGTCTCGGTCCCATCGGAGGCATATCAACCAACCTCCTTTTCTCTGTCCATCTGCGAATAGTAAATCTCGCGATACTCCTCACAGTCGCGCATAAGCTCGTCGTGTCTGCCGATACCCGAAATTTTACCGTCGTCGAGGACGATTATTTTATCCGCGTCTATTACCGAGGAAATCCTCTGCGCGATTAAAATCTTTGTTGAGTCTTTGAGCGACGTGTAGAACGCGGCGCGGATTTTCGCCTCCGTGGCGGTATCCACCGCGCTCGTGCTGTCGTCGAGTATGAGTATTTTCGGTTTCTTTAAAAGCGCGCGGGCGATACACAGACGCTGTTTCTGTCCGCCCGACACGTTTACGCCGCCCTGACCGAGTTCCATGCCGTAGCCCTCGGTGAAGTTCGAGATAAAGCTGTCCGCCTGCGCCGTTTCCGCCGCTGCGCGCATTTCCTCGTCTGTGGCGTTCTTGTCGCCCCATCTTAAATTCTCCGCGATAGAGCCGGAGAACAGCACATTTTTCTGCAGTACCATGCCCACGCCGTCACGCAGGTGGCGGAGACTGTAATCCTTTACGTTTACGCCGTCAACGAGAACCTCGCCCGCAGTAACGTCGTAAAGGCGGGGGATAAGCTGCACGAGCGACGATTTGCCCGAACCCGTCATACCGATTATGCCCACGACCTCGCCGGGTTCGGCTGTAAACGATATGTTGTCGAGTATGTTTTCTTTTCGGTCGGCATAATACTTAAAGCTGACGTTACGGAACTCAATCTTGCCGCGCTTTACCGTCAAATCCTTGTTTGCCGCGCTGTCGTCGGTCAAATCGACTTCGGTCGCGAACACCTCTTTAATTCTCGACGAGGACGCGAGCGCACGGGAAAGCTGCAAAAACAGCATCGAAACCATCATCAGCGACATGAGTATCTGCGTTATGTACGTCGTGAACGCGACAAGCTCCGCCGCGTTCATCGTGCCGTTTACGACGAAATGACCGCCCGTCCATACCATGACGAGCGTCGTTATATTCATCGCGAGCGTGACGACCGGCATCGTCGTTATGACGATACGCATTGCGCGCAGCGTCGTGTCCATGAGGTCGTTGTTCGCGTCGGTAAATTTCTTCGTTTCAAAATCCTGTCTCACGAACGACTTTATAACGCGCACGTTCGTGATGTTTTCCTGTATGCCGGAATTAAGCTTGTCGAGTTTTTTCTGCATTGACTGGAAACGCGGAAACGCCGTTCTCAAAAGCAGGAATATTGTGACGGCAAGCAGCGGTATGATAACGACGAGTATCGTCGCGAGCCGCGCGTTTATGGAGCAAGCCATAATTATGCCGCCTATGAGCATACCCGGGGAGCGCATAGCCATGATAAGCAACATTCTCACCATGTTCTGCATCTGCGTAATATCGTTCGTAAGACGCGTTACGAGTGAGCCGGTCGAAAAACCGTCTATATTCTTAAAGGAGAACGTCTGAACCTTTTCAAAAAGTCCTTTTCTCAAATCGGAACTGAAACACACTGACGCCTTGATTGAAAAATAGTGACCGCCTATGCCGCCCATGATCTGTATCGCGATAAAGCCGAGCATCATAAGACCGCGCGTGATAATGAAATTTATTCCGTAACCCGCGGACATTTCGCCGACGCCGTTCGCGACCATTATACTCATCATTTTCGGCAGCACGATTTCGCCCGCGACCTCCGTGAGCATGAGCACGGGGCCGAGCAGGAAAAACAGCGTGTAAGGCTTTATGTACTTCCAATAATACTTCAAACCGATTACTTCCTTCCGTATTACTTCATATTACTTTTAATCATTTATTATTTTTCTTGTCTATAGCCGCCTTTATGAACGACGCGAAAAGCGGGTGCGAACGGTTCGGGCGCGACTTAAATTCGGGATGGAACTGCACGCCTATGTACCACGGGTGCGTGGGTATTTCAACCATTTCAACAAGCTTTTCGTTCGGCGACTGACCCGCGATTATCATACCGTTCTTCGTTATTTCGTTTCTGTAGAAGTTGTTGAACTCGTAGCGGTGGCGGTGACGCTCGTAAATGAGGTCGCTGCCGTAGATTTTCTTTGAGAGCGAACCCTCGGTGAGTTTGCACGGGTACATGCCGAGACGCATCGTGCCGCCCAGATCCTCGACGTCCCGCTGTTCCGGCATGAGGTCGATAACGGGGTGCGTCGTGTCGGGGTTAAGTTCCGCCGAATGAGCGTCCTTGTAGCCCAAAACGTTTCTCGCGTACTCTATAACGGCTATCTGCATACCGAGACAAATTCCGAAATACGGTATGTTATGCTCTCTCGCGTACTGCGCCGCGATAATTTTACCCTCTATGCCGCGGTCGCCGAAACCGCCGGGTACGAGTATGCCGTCGGACGATTTAAGCAGCTCGTCGACGGTGTCGGGCGTTACCTCCTCGCTGTTTACCCAGTTTATGTTTACGTTTACGTAATTCGCTATGCCGCCGTGCTTTAACGACTCAACAATGCTGATGTACGCGTCGTGGAGCGCGACGTACTTCCCGACGAGTGAAATCGTAACTTCCTCTTTGCCGCCTGCCATAAGGTCTTTTACGACCTTTACCATTTCCTTCCAGTCCTTCAAGTCGGGCTTTCTGTCCTCGAGACCGAGTCTCTTGCAGACAACCTTCGCCAGACCTTCCTTTTCGAGCGCAAGCGGTACTTCATAAAGCGTGTCGAGGTCGAGATTTTCTATAACGCACTCGGGAGCGACGTTACAGAAAAGCGCGATTTTATCGGCAAGTCCGTCCTCAAGCGGCTTTTCGGTGCGCAGCACAAGCACGTCCGGCTGAATACCGAGACTTAAAAGCTCTTTGACGCTGTGCTGCGTCGGCTTTGTTTTCTGCTCGCCCGACGTCGAAAGGTAAGGCACAAGCGTGAGGTGTATGTAAAGGCAATTTTCCTTTCCGACCTCCGACTGCACCTGTCTTATAGCCTCCAGAAACGGCGTGGACTCAATATCGCCCACCGTGCCGCCTATCTCGGTTATGACTATATCCGTCTCCTGCGACTTCGCGACGCGGTACACGCGTGATTTAATTTCGTTCGTGATGTGCGGAATGACCTGAACCGTTCTGCCCTCGTAATCGCCGCGGCGTTCCTTTGAAATAACGTTCCAGTAAATTTTACCGGTTGTGACGTTTGAGTTGACGCTCAAATTCTCGTCGATAAATCTCTCGTAGTGACCGAGGTCGAGGTCTGTTTCCGCGCCGTCGTCCGTAACGAATACCTCGCCGTGCTGGTACGGGCTCATCGTGCCGGGATCCATGTTGATGTACGGGTCGAATTTCTGCATTGTTACCTTGTAGCCGCGAGCCTTCAAAAGTCTGCCGAGCGACGCGGCGGTAATGCCCTTGCCGAGACCCGAAACAACTCCGCCCGTTACGAATATGTATTTTGTGTTAGCCATAATTTCTCCTTCCGTTCACCTGATAAATTACTTACGCGTATGTCTTTGTACAAATTTTTCTATGCGCCTGAGCGCCTCCTGTATGTTTTCTATCGAGTAAGCGTACGAGCAGCGTATAAATCCCTCGCCGCTTTCGCCGAACGCGCTGCCCGGCACAACCGCGACCTTTTCTTCTTCCAACAGCTTTTGACAGAACTCGTCGCTCGTCATGCCCGTGGATTTAATGCACGGGAACACGTAGAACGCGCCCAAAGGCTCAAAGCAGCTCAGCCCCATCGCTCTGAAACCGTCCACGATATAACGCCGTCGGTAATTGTATTCCTGGCGCATTTCCTCAACGTCGTCATCGCAGTTTTTGAGCGCCTCGATTGCCGCGCACTGCGCCGTTGTGGGCGCGGACATTATGCCGTACTGGTGGATTTTCGTCATAAGCTTTATTATCCGTTCGGGCCCCAAAGCGTAGCCGAGTCTCCAGCCCGTCATGGCGTACGTCTTTGAAAATCCGTTCACGACGACCGTTCGTTCCTTCATGCCGTCTATCGCCGAAAACGGCGTGTGTTTCTCGTCGCCGTAGCGCAGTTCGCCGTAAATCTCATCGGACAGTACGAGTATATCCGTACCCCGCAGCACATCGGCGACAGCCTGCAAATCGGATTTCGACATAACGCCGCCGGTCGGGTTGTTGGGGTAGGGGAGTATCAACAGTTTTGTTTTGTCGGTTATTTTAGCTTTAAGCTGTGACGGGAGAAGTCTGAAATCGTCCTCCTCCTTCGTCTCGATAGGCACGGGTACGCCGCCCGCCATAACGGTACACGGCTTGTAGCACACAAAGCACGGCTCGGGTATGAGCACCTCGTCGCCGGGGTTTACGAGCGTCCTTATCATAAGGTCGATCGCCTCGCTGCCGCCGACCGTCACTATGACTTCCTTTTTCGGGTCGTAAGTTACGCCGTACTTACGCTCGTTGTATTCGCATATCGCCTCGCGCAGTTCCATAAGTCCGGCGTTCGCGGTGTAGTGCGTCTGACCCTTTTCGAGCGAGTAAATACCCGCCTCGCGCACCGACCACGGCGTTGTGAAGTCCGGCTCGCCCACGCCGAGCGAGATCGCGTCCTTCATCTCAGCCACTATGTCAAAAAATTTTCGTATCCCCGACGGCGGCAGATTTGCCACGACGGGAGAAATAAGCTTTTCGTAATCTATCATAAAGTAATCACCTGTCTCGTATCTTTTTCGTCGTCCTCGAATATAATGCCCTCGTCCTTATACTTTTTGAGTACGAAGTGCGTCGCCGTCGAGATAACGGAGTCCATCGGCGCAAGTTTCTGCGCGACGAACAGCGCGACCTCCTTCATGCTCTTGCCCTCTATCGTAACGGCGAGGTCGTAAGCCCCCGACATGAGGTAGAGCGACTTGACCTGCGGGTACTTGTAAATCCTCTCCGCGACCTTGTCAAAGCCCTCGCCCCTCTGCGGCGTTATGCGCAGTTCTATAAGAGCCGTCACAACCTCGCGGTCGGTTTTGTCCCAGTTGACTATCGTCTTGTAGCCGACGATAACGTTATCCTTTTCGAGCTTTTCTATCGCGTCCGCGACCTCCTGCTTGTCCGTGCCGAGCATTTGAGCGATCTTGGCTCGTGATATGTTGCTTTTTTCCTTATCGAGAATTTTGAGTATTTCGTCCATAAAAATCAGCACCTTTCCGCGCTTTTTAGAAAGCCGCGCATAAATAGTCATTCTATCTTATCATTATATAATATTTTCAATTAAAAATCTATACTTTTTGAAAAATAATCGGATTTTTTCCTAAATATTTTGTAATTTCACCAAAAACACCTGCCTCACAAAACGATGTCGGGCGCATATAATACAATAAAAATGTGTATCGGGGGTAATTTTATGTGCGGAATATGCGGATTTATAAACTACAGAACCAATCTTGTGAAAAACGAGGCGGAAAATAAAGCCGTGGCGTACGCCATGGCGAAAAAAATACGCCATCGCGGGCCCGACTCATGGGGCGAATGGGTGGGCGAGCACGCCGCCTTCTCGCACAGCCGTCTCGCGGTAATCGACGTTGAGAGGGGCTTGCAGCCGATGAAACGCACCGTCGCGGGACACGAGTTTGTGATAACGTATAACGGCGAGCTTTACAACACCAAGGAAATTCGCGACGACCTTCTGTCTTACGGCTATGAATTTGAGACGACATCCGACACCGAGGTTCTTCTTACGGCTTACATACATTACGGCGAACGCGTCGCCGAGCGTCTTAACGGAATATACGCGTTCGCGATATGGGACAGTATGCGCCAGAGAGTGTACGCCTGCCGCGACCGTTTCGGAGTAAAACCGTTTTTTTACACGCAAAAGGGCGATACGACCGTTTTCGCGTCGGAGATAAAGGCGCTTTTCGAGTACCCCGGCATAAGGAGAGAACTTGACAAAACGGGACTTTGCGAACTTTTGGCGTTAAGTCCGGCGCGCACGCAGGGTAACGGCGTGTTTAAGAACATCATGGAACTCAGACCCGCGCGGTACATGATAATAGACCGGCGCGGCATACGTATAAAGCGTTACTGGGAGTTTAAAAGCCATGAGCATACCGACAGCTATGAGGAAACTATCGCACGCACGCGCTCTCTTGTGTACGACGCGGTAAGGCGGCAGCTTGTTTCGGATGTGCCTATTGCGACGTTCCTTTCGGGCGGACTCGATTCGAGCGTGATAACGGCGATAGGCGCGATTGAGATGCAGCGAAACGGCGGACGGCTCTCGACTTATTCGTTCGACTACGAGGGCAACTCGAAGTATTTTAAAGCGTCGCATTTCCAGCCCGACAGCGACACAAAATGGGTGCCGCGCATGGTTGAGGAATTTTATACCGACCACACTTACCTCGTCTGCCCGAACAGTGCGCTCACGGAGCTTTTGGAGGAGGCTCTCACGGCTAAGGATTTGCCGGGCATGGCTGACGTTGACGCGTCTCTTCTCTACTTCTGCCGCGAGGTCAAGAAAAATCACACCGTCGTGCTGTCGGGCGAGTGCAGCGACGAGATTTTCGGCGGCTACCCGTGGTTTAGAGAGAAAAAGGCGTTTGAAACGGCTGCGTTTCCGTGGTGCTACGACCTGTCTCTAAGGAACAATATCCTCAAAGACGATGTGCGTGACGCGCTTGACCTCGAAGGTTATTCGAGTATGCGCTACGAGGAAAGCATAGCCGAAACGCCGACGTTCGACGGCGACAGCGCGGAGGAAAAACGCCGCCGTGAAATATCGTACCTCAACATCAACTGGTTTATGACAAACCTGCTCGACCGCAAGGACAGAATGAGCATGGCAAGCGGTTTGGAGGTGCGCGTACCGTTCTGCGACCACCGCCTTGCCGAGTACGTCTGGAACATCCCTTGGGAGATGAAGAACAAGGACAACGTGTCAAAAAACGTGCTGCGCGAAGCGGCAAAGGGCATACTGCCCGAGGACGTCAGACTGCGCAGAAAAAGTCCGTACCCGAAAACGCACAACCCGCATTACGAGACGGCTGTTAAAGAGCTTTTGGACGGCATAATCTCCGACCCGAACGCGCCCGTGCTTACGCTCTGTGACAAGGAAAAACTCGACGCCGTGTTAAACGGCTCGTCCGACTACGGCAAACCGTTTTTCGGTCAGCTTATGGCAGGCCCGCAGTTTATCGGCTATATTGTACAGCTTAACTATCTTTTAAAGGACTGCGCCGTAACGCTCTCTTAACGGACGGCATACGACAATATTTGTTGACATTTTCCCGATAATAGTGTACAATTTATCATGGCTCTTTACGCGCCGCTGATTTTATATATCGGCGGCGCACTGCTGCCGAAATTGCACTGCGCGACGGAAGGGGAGATAATCTTGGTATTTTCGAGCCTTATTTTTGTGTGCGTATTCCTGCCCGCCGTGCTTTTGCTGTACAATTTGTCAAAGAACATTACATACAAAAACGTTGTCCTTGCCGTAACGTCGCTCATTTTCTACGCGTGGGGCGAGCCGGTGTGGGTGCTGCTCCTTATTTTCAGCACTGTAGCGGACTACATAAACGGCAGAATAATAGATAAATACTACGCCCGACCGCAGGCGACCGCAGCTCTTGCCGCATCGCTCGTGTTAAATCTCGGTATTCTTTTTGTGTTCAAATATTCGGGCTTTCTTATAGGCAGCATCAACGCGGCAGTTCATCTTTCGATCCCGAACCCAAGCCCCGCGCTGCCGATAGGCATATCGTTCTACACCTTCCAGACGCTGTCGTACACGATTGATATGTACCGCGGCAAAACGAAGGTGCAGAAGTCATACCTCAACTACCTCACATACGTCTCGATGTTCCCGCAGCTTGTCGCCGGACCTATCGTGCGCTACGACTCCATAGCCGACCAGCTTACCGACAGGCGCGTAACCATGGACGGCTTTGCGTACGGCGTAAAACGCTTTACCGTCGGCATGTGCAAAAAGGTAATGCTCGCGAACAGCGCGGGAACGGTCGCGTCAATGCTTTTGGGCGGCACGCGTTACACTGTCGCGTCCGCGTGGCTCGGAATTTTGATGTACAGCTTTCAGATATATTTCGACTTTTCCGGCTACAGCGATATGGCTATAGGACTGGGCAGGATGCTCGGCTTTAAATTTCTCGAAAACTTCCGTTACCCGTATATTTCGGCGAGTATTACGGACTTCTGGCGCAGGTGGCATATGTCGCTGTCGCGCTTTTTCCGCGACTACATATACATTCCTCTCGGCGGCAACCGTTACAGACAGCTTAGAAATATAATGGCTGTGTGGCTGCTTACCGGTCTTTGGCACGGCGCGAGCTGGAATTTCATAATCTGGGGACTTTTCTACGGTGTGTTTCTGCTTATCGAAAAAAAAGCGTTCGGCGGCAGACTGCAAAAAATACCGTCGCCGTTTTGCTATATATACACCATGTTTTTCGTCGTTATTGGGTGGAGCATATTCTACTTCACCGATTTGGGCGCGCTGTGGACATTTATAAAGAGCGCGTTCGGCGTGGGCGTGCCGCTTTACGACCTGACGGTACACTCGGCGTTCTTTACGAATTTGTGGCTGTTTATCGTCTGCATACTCGCCTCTACGCCGATACCCGTCACCGTGTACAACTACCTTTGCAAAAAGCACGAAACGTTCGCGGCGGTATCGCAGCCGCTGCTCGTAATTGTAGGACTTGGCGTATGCTTTATACTTCTTGTGGGACAAACCTACAACCCGTTTTTGTATTTCAGATTTTAAGGAAAGGGGAGAGTGACCGTAATGAAAAACAAGCTGATAATCGGCGCGTTTCTTGTAATGCTCGCCGCGTTTGTGACCATGCTCGCGCTCCCCACGGACAGGGCGAGCATAGAGCGTGAGAACCGCGAGCCGGCGCAAATGCCGCTGTTAAGCCGCTCGACCGTTTTTTCGGGCAAATTCGCGTCGGACTTTGAATCGTATTTGGGCGACAATATAGGACTGCGCTCGTATTTTACGTCCGCATCAAAGGGTCTCGACGCGGCAAAGGGCATAACTCCCGACACCGGCTCCGTAATATCGACAAACAAGGACATAGGCACGGGTACGACGATAAAAATGACGCTGCTTTTCGTCAAGGACACCGTTATGGAGATGTTTTTAAGGAACGACGAGACGGAAAAAATGTACACCGACGCCGTGAACGCGATTGCCGAGCGGCTGCCGGAGAACGTCAAGGTTTACAGTATGCTTATCCCGACGCAGCTTGAATTCCGCGAGCCGATATATAAAAATTTGCAGGACAGCCAAACCGACGCGATAAACGATATGTACGCCATGCTCGACGAGCGCGTGACGACGGTCGACGCGGTCGGCGCGCTCTCGGAACACACGGATGAGTACGTTTATTTCCGCAGCGACCACCACTGGACGCAGCGCGGCGCGTACTACGGGTACCGCGCGTTTATGGAGACGGCGGGCGGCGAGGCGGTAAACGCCGACGATTACGAGGTGCATAGTATAAACGGTATGCTCGGCTACCTGTTCGACAGGGTAAACACGCCCGATATAACGAAAAATCCCGACACCGTGGAATGGTACGATTTGGACGAAAACGAAGATATAAAGGTAAGCTCGTTAAAGGACGGCAAGGACGGAGCGTTTACCGAATACGAGGGCAAGATGTATCACGACGACAAGCGCGGCTACAACTTCTTTTTCGGCAGCGACTACCCGCTTTTAAAGCTTGAAAACACATCGCTCCCCGACGGTAAAACAATCGTCGTGATAAAGGACTCCTACGCGAACGCGTTCGCGCCGTGGCTCGCAAAAAGCTACAAGAGGGTAATTCTTGTAGACCCCCGCATATACGAGGGCGGCATAGACGCGGTCGCGGAAAAATTCAAGCCCGACGAGGTACTCGTAATGAACTACATTTTTACGACGAATTTCCCCGATTACTGCGGAATGTTGAAAAATTTATGCAAATAATTTTGGCAATAATTAAATTTACTATTCCAAAACCGGAAAATATATGTTACAATGGATAGTGGAGTGATAGGGATGTTGGTTCACACGATACCTCCCGTATACGATAATAATTCGAAAATACTGATACTCGGCAGCTTTCCGTCCGTGAAGTCGCGTGAGGCGGCATTTTTCTACGGACACCCACAAAACCGCTTTTGGAGGGTATTGAGCGCCGTCTTTGAGGACGAGTGTCCCGCGACGACGGAGGAAAAGCTAGCTTTTCTGCTCCGAAACAGGGCGGCTGTGTGGGACGTGATAGAAAGCTGCGATATACAAGGCTCGGCTGACAGCACGATAACGAACGTCACGCCGAACGACCTCGGCGTAATTCTGAAAAACGCCGACATAAAGAGGATATTCGTAAACGGCGCGGCGGCGTACAAGTATTTTACGAGGTACAACAAGGATCTCGAAGCCGTGCGTCTGCCGTCAACAAGCCCCGCGAACGCGGCGTATTCTCTCGAAAGGCTTATAAACGAGTGGAAAGTGATAAGACAGGTTTAAGACAGAGACAGTAACAACGGAAAAGGACAGGTGACAAATTTATATGGGTATTTTCACAATATTCAAGATATTCGGCGGACTTGCCATGTTCCTTTACGGCATGAACGTAATGGGCGACGGCTTGAAAAAGCTCGGCGGTTCAAAGCTTGAATCTATCCTTGAAACGCTTACGAAAAACAAATTCATGGGCGTGCTTTTGGGTACGGTAGTCACAGCCGTGATACAGTCGTCCTCCGCGACGACGGTAATGGTTGTCGGTTTCGTAAACTCCGGCATAATGAAACTCGCGCAGTCGATAAGCGTAATGATGGGCGCGAGCATAGGCACGACGATGACGGCGTGGATACTGTCGCTGTCGGGCGTGCAGGGCGAGAGTATATGGGCGAATATCCTAAAGCCCGAGAACTTCACGCCGGTACTCGGCTTTATCGGTATTATCCTTATTATGTTCACAAAGAACGAAAAGAAAAACAACCTGGGTAATATCCTCGTCGGTTTTGCGGTGCTGATGTTCGGTATGACCACGATGTCGAGCGAGGTCAAGAGCATACAGGATAACCCCGCGCTCATAAACGTTATCACAACGCTGTCAAACCCCGTTATAGGCGTTATCGTGGGTATGTTTATCACGGCGGCGATACAGTCCTCGTCGGCGTCGATAGGTATTTTGCAGGCGTTAAGCGCGACCGGACAGATAACGTTCGTGTCCGCGATACCGTACATAGTCGGCGCGAACGTCGGCGCGAGCATATCCGCGCTCATATCGAGTCTGGGCGCGAGCAAAAACGCGAAACGCGCCGCGATATGCAACCTTTACTATAAGCTCATAAGCGCGGTACTGTTCCTGATACTGATGTTCGTGCTGAACGCGTTTATAGATATGGCTATTCTCGAAAGCAGTACGAGCGCGGTGACGATAGCCGTTGTACACACCGTATTCAACGTGCTTGCGGCTGCGGTGCTGCTGCCGTTCACGTCGGTTATCGAAAAGCTTGCGCGTCTTACGATAAGGGAGGGCGCGGAGAGAAGTGCGTTCGCGGTGCTTGACGACAGATTTCTCGCCACACCGTCATACGCTGTCGAGCAGTCTCTTACGCTCGCGGTAAACATGGCGTATATCGCGAAGGACAGCTTTACAATGGCGCAGGACTGCGTGGCAAGCTACAGCGAAAGATTGGACAAGCAGATAATAGACAACGAGCGCGAGACGGACGAGTACGAGGACGCTTTGAGCGTGTACCTCATAAAACTGAGCGCGCAGCAGCTTTCGATAGTTGACGCGCAGAAGGTCTCGATACTTTTGAGCGCGATTTCCGACTTTGAAAAAATGACCGACTACACGACCGACCTCGTGTTCACGGCGCGTGAAAAGCATAATCAGAACGTGCATTTCTCGGAGAAGGCAAGGCAGGAGATAACGATTATGGTAAACGCCGTCGGCGAGGCTATCGACCTTACGATAAATGCGTTCTCGGATAACGACGTTAAACTCGCGTATAAGGTTGAGCCGCTGGAGGACGTTATAGACCACATCAGAAACGACCTCAAAAACCGTCATATCCACCGTATGCAGGAGGGTCGCTGTCCGGTCGAGCAGGGATTTATTTTCACCGACTACATAAACGCTCTCGAGAAAATATCCGACCACTGCTCAAACGTCGCGTCGGCTATCATAGAGCTTAACAACGACAATTACGACATTCATAACGTAATGTCGAACCGCCGTATCGAGGAGGGCTATAAGGAGCAGTACGCGTACTACGCGGAAAAGTACAGTCTCCCGTTCTCCAAATCAAGCGGAAATTAAAAAATGACCTTTATACTAAAATGACCTCCTCTATGAGGAGGTCGAAATCTTTGATTTCGGGTGGTGTATTTTGCACGTAATCTTGCACACCCCCCAAACTCACAAGTGAGTTTTGACCCCCTCAGCGAGGGGATCAGATTTTTTTATGTAAGTTTTGCCCCTCAAAGAGGGGGGTCTTACTATTATCATCATCAATACACATCAAACACACTTCGCGGTTTATTATGATACGCGACGCTCAGGACAAGCCCGATTGCTGTCATATTGACCACAAGCGATGTGCCGCCGTAGCTTATAAACGGCAGCGGTATACCGGTAACGGGCATAAGTCCGATACACATTCCGACGTTCTCGAACACGTGGAACAAAAGCATTGCGCCCACGCCGACGCAAATATATCTTCCGAATGAGTTATCCGCCTTTTTCGCGGTCTTAAAGCATTTGTAAATCAGTATAAACAGCGCGCCTATGAGAATTGCCGCGCCGATAAAGCCGAGTTCCTCCGATATTACGCTGAATATAAAGTCGGTCGATTTCGCGGGAAGGTAGCCCATCTGGTTCTGCGTACCCTGAAGATAACCCTTGCCCCAAAGCTGTCCCGAACCGACGGCTATTTTTGATTGTATAACGTTATATCCCCTGCCCAGCGGTTCAAGGTCGGGGTTGAAGAACACCTGTATACGCTTTTGCTGGTACTCCGACAGCACGTAGCGGTATACAAGCGGCAGTGATGCCACGCCGAGAACCATCGCCGGTATGATGTATTTGTATGACAGCTTTGCCACAAACAGCATACATATAAATATGAACACGAACACAAACGCGCTGCCCATGTCGGGCTGCAGAAGTATCAGTCCGACCATTACGCCGATGTGCAGAAGAAGTCCGAGCAGCACGAGGGGCTTGTTTATATCGTCCTGCACCTTTGAAACGTGATAGGAGAGCGTTATTATAAAGCATATTTTCGCGAATTCCGACGGCTGAATACCTATCGCGCCGAAACGAATCCAGCTTCGCGCGCCCCAGTCGCCGCTTACGCCGAATATAAGCACAAGTATCAGCATGACTATCGCGAACAGAAAGATTGGTTTTATCAGATTTTTTAGCTGCTCGTAGTCAAAAAAGCACACGACAAGCATAGCCGCGCAGCCCATGACAAACGCGGCTGACTGCACTATCACGTTCACGTTCGAGTGTGTCGTGCGCGTCGCGCTGTATATCATAATTATGCCGAAAACGGCAAGTCCGACCGATAATATGAAAAGCAGCCAGTCAAATTCCATAAGTATGACCGAGCGCTTTGAAACGCTTTTTTTGTTCAAGCTACCGCCCCCTCAAAGTATAGTATACTACATTATTCGATTTTAAGCAATATTTTCATTTATATTTCGCTATAATTTTTATCCGTCTCTTACAAAATTTATATTGCATACCGTATATGTTTATGATAGAATACCGTCGGAAAGGCGGTTGTATCGTATGAAAAAAATTACTGTTACGGAAAATGTCAAAGCGTCCATGGACGATTTTTACGGAATATTTTTTGAGGATTTGAACCACGCGGCTGACGGCGGTCTGTACGCGGAGAAGGTGCGTAACCGCGCGTTCGAGTTTTCGCCGGCGGATAATCCGAGGTACCAGTCTCTTACGGCGTGGAAAAAAATCGAACTCGGCGGCGCGTCCGTCGCGGCGAAGGTGTCATGCAGCGAGCCGTATTCAAAGAAAAATCCCCACTACCTCACGCTTGAAATATCGAAGGTCGGAGAGCGCGCCGGAATTAAAAATCTCGGCTATAACAGCGGTATTGCCGTCGCGGAGGGCGAACGGTACGCGTTTTCGTGCTATGCACGGTCGGACGGGGAATGTAAGCTGAACGTGTCGATCGACGACGCGTATGGCAATATTATATGCTCGGATTTTATCACGGTAAGCTCCGATAAGTGGACGAAGTACACGCTCACGCTCACGTCGGGAAAAACCGACAAAAGCGCGTCTCTCGCGCTCACGTCGGACGAGCCGTGCAAGGTGCGCCTCGATTTCGTGTCGCTCATGCCGCTTGACACGTACAAGGGGCGCGAAAACGGTATGAGAAAAGACCTCGCGGTTATGCTGGAGGAGTTTAAACCGAGGTTTATGCGTTTCCCGGGCGGCTGTCTCGTGCATGACGGCTCGCTTAACGCGAGCGACAGAAATTCCATGTACCGCTGGAAAAACACGATAGGCGACATAACGGAGCGTCCGTCGCGGCGCAACAACTGGAAGTACAACCAGTCGCTCGGTATCGGGTACTACGAGTATTTTCTGTTCTGCGAGGATATAGGCGCAAAGCCGCTGCCGGTGCTGCCGGCGGGCTACAATCCGCACATGGAGCAAGCCGCGCCGCTTGACGAAATGGACGAATGGGTAAACGACGCGCTCGACCTCATCGAGTTTGCGAACGGCGGCACGGACACAAAATGGGGCTCAGTCCGAGCAAGGCTCGGTCACAGCGAGCCTTTTAACCTCGAATACCTAGGCATAGGCAACGAGGAGGTCGGCGCGGGCTTTTGGGAGCGGTACGATATTATACACAAGGCGGTGCGCGAAAAGTACCCCGAGATCAAGCTTGTAAACAACGCCGGACCGTTCCCCGCGGGCGGCGAGTTTGAGCGCGGTTGGAAAAATGCGAGGGAAAACGGCTCGGACTTGGTGGACGAGCATTACTACACCTCGCCCGACTGGCTGCTCGCGAATATTCACCGTTACGATGATTATCCCGACAGTCCGAAGGTGTTCCTCGGCGAGTACGCGTCGTGGGGCAACACGTTCTACAACGCGCTTTGCGAGGCGGCGTACATGACGGGTCTCGAAAACAACGCGGACAAGGTAAAGCTTGTGTGCTACGCGCCGCTTTTCGCGAATGTGGATTACGTGGATTGGAAACCGGTTATGATTTGGTTCGACAACAGCCGCGTATACGGCAGCGCGAACTATTACCTGTGCAAAATGTTTATGACGAACACGGGACGCGAGCTTACGGAAACGCGTCTTTCGGGCTTTGACGCGCCGACCGTAAAAGGCGATAACGCCATACGCGGCGGCATTGAGTTTGCGGCGGACGAGATAAACGGCAAAGTGTACGGCATAAAGGTGACCGACCTGATAAGCGGCAAAACCGAGGAATTTGACGGCGCGGACTTTATCGGAAACGGCGCAAAAAAGATTACGGATATAACGTCGGATAAGTACAAGGTTGAGTTTAAAATTGTGAGGACGTTCGGCAACGCCGGATTTAAGCTGTATTTCGGCAAAAAGGATGATAAAAACTACATTCAGTGGTTCATCGGCGGCTGGGCGAACTTTGACAGCGAGGTAAACGCCGTCGTGAACGGACGCGGCTCGTGCCTGACGCACGAAATGTTCTCGCTGCAGACGGGACGCGAGTATTCGCTCTGTCTTGAGGTTGACGGACGCGGCATAACGACGTACATTGACGGCAAAAAAACAAATTCGACCGTGGATAAGCTGCCGGCGGTCGAGGAAATCTATGCGACTTCAAGCCGCGACGACAAGTATATTTACGTAAAAGCCGTGAACGTACTCGACAAAGAGGTTACGGCTGAAGTTACGATAGAGGGAACGGACGCGGTGCGCGGCGAGGTATCGACGCTCACTGCCGATTTGGACGCGGAAAACGGCTTTGACGAGCCGCAAAAAGTGTCGCCCGTCACGGAGGATATTAACCGTAACTCAAACACGTTCGAGTACATATTCCCGCCCCACAGCGTGACCGTGTTTAAGGTGGAGAGGTGAGATTTATGCGGGCGGCAAATCGCCGCCCCTACGGCGCACAAATTTAAAATACGGGTGTAGGGGACGGCGTCCTCGACGCCCCGTAGGGGCGACCCTTGCGGTCGCCCTTTTTTTATTTCATCGAATTTATAAAATCAGCTAAACTTTGCTGCTGCGCTGCGGTGAGCGATGCAAGCGCCGACATAAGAAACGGACTTATCACCGCCTCGCGGTCAACAAAAAATTCACTCAGCGTAATCCCGAGCGCGTCGCAAAAATACGAGAGCGTCTCGACCGTCGGATTTTTATTCCCAAGTTCCACGTCGCGCAGATAGCTCTGCGAGATCCCCGCCATATTCGCGAGTCTGTTCACCGTCAGCCCCTTTGACTCGCGAAGTTCTTTTATTCTCTGCCCTACATCCATAATAATCGGCACCCCTTCATTTCATCAATTACACCTATATTTTAACATCAATAGTATAAAAACCTTATATCTAAAGAGTTGACATATTATATTTATAGATATATAATGTTATTACTATGACGATATGAGGTGAAATATTCATGAAAGAAAAAAACGTGAAAATTTTTACGATATTTCTGACGGTTTCGGCGATACTTCTTTTGACACGCTTTGCCGCAGGACTCGTGTACAAGCCGGTGATGGACGACTGGTTTCTCTACGGCGACCTGTACGGCGACGTGATAAACGACTTCGCGCTGCCGAACGCCAAATTCACGATACGGCCGCTCGCCGGAGTTTTGGACATATTTCTTGCCGCGCCGCTTTTTAATCATCTGTGGGTCGTGGAACTGATTATGACGCTGCTCCTTACGGCGGGCGCGGTGATTTTTTACGACGTTCTTTCGGACAACGGATTTTCCGTCGGCGGACTTTTTCTTATATCGCTTTGTCTTGTGCCGATGAACATGGAGGCAACATACTGGCTCGCCGCGTCCTTGCGTATTTCGTGCGCGCTGTTTTTTACTGCGCTGACGCTGTGGCTGTTAAACGGTTATCTCAAAAGTGATAAAAAAATATACGCCTTACTGTACACCGTGTTGGGATTTTTCGCCGTGAGCTTTTACGAGCCCGCGGTTGTGATTTACGTAATGCTTTTCGCCTGCCTTCTGTACCGAAAACGCGATAAAAAATATATGTACCTCATATTCATAATCGCCGTGCAGCTTACATATATCGCGCTCTACTACATACTTAACGGCGGCAGCGGCGAACTTGCCGTGCGCGGACATCTGTTTTCGTCGAACTTCTTTTCTCAGGCAAGAGCAGTTACCGATATGGTCGGACGCGTGCTTGTTTTGTACGATTACCGCGCCTTTGTGCGCGGCTTAAAGTGCGGCGCGGAGCTGATTGTATCGCGTGGGCTGTACGTTCAGACAGCCGCGCTGCTTGTTCTCTCGGTGTTTCTCGGCATACTTGTTCGGCACGAGGGAAATGACCGCCGTTTCAGCGCTAAGCGGCTTTTAATATCATTTGCGCTGACCGTCGGCGGAGTAGCCGTGTTTTACGTGATAGGTTTTTTGTACACAGCGATACGGTTCGTGTACTTCTCGTTTATCGGCATCGGTCTTGCCGTCTGCGAGCTTGCGCTCCTAACGCCGCAAAAAATACAGACCGCGCTGCGCTGCGCCGTTACAGCCGCGCTGACGTTCGTATTCGCGGTGTCGGGCATGGGTATCACGAGTCAGTATATAAAAACGTCGGAGGAGGACGTGCGTATCGTGAATGAAATTTTAGCCTTAGACACGGAAAATTTTGCCGTCAACCCCGACCGCAACACATACCTTCTCGGCGCGAAACCGTACTATGACGACGTTAAAAGCGTCGGCTGGCTCGAAAGCATACGCGGCGCGTGCAGCGGTTACGCCGATCTTACGGGCTGTATGCGCCATATGACGGGCGTGACGAACACAAACAATTTAACGCCTGTGCGCGACGGTGAAGCTATATCAATGACGTATTACATAAACAGTCCCGACATATGCCGCTTTTTCGCGCTCGACGAAAATACGCACGTAATAAACGTGAACGTAAATAAAACTGACGGCGGCTACGAAGTCACGGAAGAGAACGGTGAAAGGTACGGCAGGATTATTGCCGACGAAAGCGGCACATACAGATTTTACCGAAATAAAATAGGTTAAAATTGACTTAATTTCCTTACCAAACATTGTTCGTTTACAAAACCAAAAAACTGTCGTATAATCAAAATGTAGCAATGCTGACAAAGCAAAAGAAGGGAAGGAATTATATGAAAAAAATGACATTGTTACTGACATTGACGGTTACGCTTACGGCTGCCTCGGCTGTGCCCGTTCAGGCGCGCACCGTTTCGGCGTCATGTATGCTTAAATCGCTGATGTCAAACAAAACACAAACGACAAAATGCGATAAGGAAAACGCTATAAAGGATATACTTAAAAGGTGCGGCATAGATTTGGACAAGTACAACATACCGTCCTCGTGTCCGAATTCGAAACCGACGGCAACGCCCGCGCCCACGCCGCAGCCTACGGCAAAACCGACTGCCGCACCGACGGCTGCGCCAACCGCGACGCCCGTTCCGACGGCTCAGCCTACGGCAAAGCCTACTGCCGCGCCGACCGCGAAACCGACGGCAACACCTGCCCCCACGGTGAAACCTACGGCTAAACCGACGGCAAAGCCCACGACCACGCCGAATATTTTATCGGAGAGCGCGATGGAGGACGAGGTGCTGCGCCTTGTAAACGAGGAGCGCACGTCGCGCGGACTTAATGCGTTAAAGCGTGCGTCCGACCTCGACGCGCTCGCGAGAGCGCACAGCGCGGACATGATAAACCGCCACTTCTTCGACCACACGAACCCCGACGGTCAGTCGCCGTTCGACAGAATGAGAGCGGCGGGCATAAGCTACCGCGCGGCGGCGGAGAACATCGCGTCGGGTCAGCGCAGCGCGGCTGCCGTAATGGACGCGTGGATGAACTCGTCCGGTCACAGAAAGAACATACTTAACGCCACATACACCGAAATCGGTATCGGCGCGGTTAAGAGCAGCGGCGGCACAATTTACTGGACGCAGGAATTTGTGGAGAGATAATTTGTTTACATAAGCCGAAAAAAAAATAAGGGGTAAGGGTTCAACGCCCTTACCCCTGTTTTTTAGGATAACTCGATCCTAATCTTCCATGTAAATTCCTTTTCGTCAAATCTGTATTCCTCAAGCGGCAATGGCCCGCACGCGTTCTGACCGATACCGTCCTGCTTGTAATCGACGCACAGCACCGTTTTGCCGCACGGTTCAAGCTCGAAATTGTGCGCCTTTTCCGTAAGCTCCTCCTGCGTGTAGTGCGACGCATTGAACGAAAACGGCGTGTCGGAGCATACACGCAGCTTTTCCGTCTCAACGTACCGCGTACCGAAATGGCTGCCGTTTTCCTGCGGCTTTACGTAGTCCTCGTGCATATCGCCGACGGTCGTCTCAAACTCGCCGAGGTACGACGATAAATGCTTATCGCTGTAGCTTTCGTAGGGACCGTAGCCGTAGTAGCGCACGCTTTCGCCGTCGGTAAAGAAACGCAGTCCGAACCTCGGCAGCGGCGGCAGATCATTGTTTACCTTCACGTCCGCCTTTAAGTCAATAACGCCGTTCGCGTAAATCGTCCACTCCGCGAAAATATCGACCGTCTTTTGCAGGTACACGGGAATAAGCGCGCTGTGGCATTTTATAACCGCCGCGCCGCCCGCCGTCTCGCATGACGCGTCGTAAACGTAGTTACACTCGCGGTCGTAACCGGCGCTTTGCCAAATATTTCTTATATTGCGGTCGTTATCGGTCGGCGCGCGCCACACGTTCCACTCGACCGCCTTTTTAACGGCATTTCCAAGCTTTGTAAAATTGCCGATCGCCTTGTCAAACTCATATTCAAACCCCTCGCCCGAAACGGTAATGTAACGCTCCGTCTCGTTCACGCTTACGCTGCCGTCTGCGGTCACATTTTCGAGTGCCTTAACGGTATCGTTTACTATAATCTGCTCAAAACCGACCTCATACCCCTTGTCAGCCCACGGGGCGTTATTTTTTTGATACGCCTTAATCATCAGCGCGTTGCCGTCGGGCATCGGGAAACTCTTTTTACCGCGCGGCGGCACGTCGAACTTGATCTTTTCGCCGTTTATCTCGAAATCGAGCATATCGTCAAGCTCCGAAAAATCGTATCTGTTTTCAACTATGAGAATTTTGCCGTACGACGTAATCTTAAACGGCTTTACCGCCTGCTTGTATTCCAAAAGACCTATGTGCGGTCTGCGGTCGGGGTACACGAGACCGTCCATGCAGAAATTCCCGTCGTGCGGGAACTCGCCGAAGTCGCCGCCGTAGAGGAACTTGCTGTCTCTGTACACCGCGTGGTCGCACCACTCCCAAACGAACGCGCCGAAAAAGCCGTCGTAGCGGTACATACGGTCGATGTACTCCTTAATGCCGCCCGGACCGTTGCCCATAGCGTGTACAAACTCGCACTGCATATACGGCTTTATTTGCTTTTCGTCCTTTTCGGGTAAATCCGTCCACGCGTGCTCCATGTCGTAGATGCTGCAGTCGCCGTCACCGAAGTGCAGCACGTGCACGCCCGGATTTTTGAAATATTCGTCGATCCACTCGTACGACGCGTACATCGTGCTTATAACGTCGAGGTCGGTGAGGTCGTTTTTGTGACCGCACGTCTGACAGGACGCGCTTTCGTAATGCGTGGGGCGCGTCGGGTCATAGCTTTTGATCCAGTGCAGCGCGTTCTCGATGTTCGTGCCGTAGCCGCCCTCGTTGCCCGCCGACCAAAGACAGACGCACGGACGGTTCTTGTCGCGTATCACGCTGCGCTTGCTGCGGTCGAGGATTGCTTCGCCCCAGTCGAGGTCGTTCGCGAGCAGACCGAACGTGCTTTCCTGCGAACCGCCGTAAAGTGTGGAAGTGCCGTGTATTTCGAGATCCGCCTCCGCTATGACGTAAAAGCCGTACTCGTCGCACATCTGCGTAAACCACGGCGCGTTGGGGTAGTGGCTCGTGCGTATCGCGTTGATGTTGTGACATTTCATCATCATAAGGTCTTTTTTCGCCTGCTCGCGCGAAATCGTGTAACCCGTCACGGGGTCGCTGTCGTGACGGTTCACGCCGCGCATTTTTATCGGCTTGCCGTTCAGCAGAAAAATACCGTCCTCGATTTTTATCTCGCGTATGCCTACTTTATCCTTTATAGCCTCGTTTTCCGTCACGATGTAGAGCGTGTACAGGTACGGGTTTTCCGCGTTCCACAAAACGGGCTTGTCTACCTTAATTGTGCCGTCCTCGCCGCTGTAAATTACCTTGCCGTCAGCGTCCTCCAGCACAAACGACGCGGCTGTGTCGGTCTTAACCGTCACCGTGCCGTCAACGGCTGTCGTCACCGTGTAATCAGTGACGTGCGTTTCGGGGCGGCGCAGAATATACACGTCGCGGAAAATACCACTCATACGCAGCTTGTCCTGATCCTCGAGGTAGCTGCCGTCGCACCACTTCATCACGAGCGCGGCGAGAACATTCACGCCGTCCTTAATAAAATCGGTCACGTCAAATTCCGACGTGGAGTGCGACACCTGACTGTAACCGACAAATTCTCCGTTTATCCAAAGGTACAGGCACGAGTCCACGCCCTCAAAGTTCAGATACAGACGCTCGCCCCCGCGCTTTTCCCACGAAAACTCCGTCACATACGCGCCGCACGGCGTTTCGTAAGGCACGTAAGGCGGGTTGTACGGGAACGGGTAGCGCACGTTCGTGTACTGATGCGTGTCGTAGCCGTGATTTTGCCAGCACGACGGTACGGGTATCTTCTTAAACCCGTCCGTTTTGCCGCTTATAAAATCCTCCGGCACGTCATACGCGCAGCCGTAGTACGCGAAATCCCAGTCGCCGTTTAAAAATGTTTTCCTGTCCTCGTTCGAGCGGCGGGCGTTCTCGATGTCCGAATATATCTCATAATACGGACGTTCGCTTTCCGTATTTACATGCAGTGTTTTTAAATTTTTGTGATAATTTTCAAGTCTCATAATCAAAACCTCCCATACCGTTAAAGTATATATGCGCGCGTGAAATTTGTCAATAAGATTGGCAATTATTTTTCCGACGGGATTGACAATTTTGCGGTTGTATATTAAAATAAAAATATAATATAAGAAAGGAATAAAAAACATGGAAAACAACATAATAATTCTTGAAGATGAAAACGGCTGCGAGGTTGAGTTTGAAGTTATAGACGTGTTCGAGTTCGAGGGCGTGACGTACTTTGCGCTTTTGGAGGTACTGCCCGAGGAAATGGAGAACGACGAGGTTCTCATCATGCAGGTTCAAGGCGACATTGACAGCGAGGACGCCGAGCTTGTAATGGTAGAAGACGACGCGAGACTTGAAAGAGCGTTTAACGAATTCCTCCGCCGCGACGAGGAAAATAATGACTGAAAAAATTGTAAAAAACACAATTTTCCTATTGCAATTTTAACAATGATATGTTAAAATTAAATCAGAAAAAATAAATAGCCAATTACCCTGAGATTTCGCGTTTAAAAGTCTTTTTTTTACCAACACTTCTTTAAAGGGACTCATTCTCCGGATGCGGCGTATACGCCTCCTTTCCTTCGGGACTGCCAGTGGACATATAAAGTATTCGGGATGTAACCCACCTGCATGGGCAGGTAGAAACTTGACTTGTTCGGACGGTTATTTCGGGGTTTTTATTTTTTTGTTCTTGTATTTAAAGGGAGAATGTGGTAAAATAGCTTTAATATTCATAGGAGGAATGTAAAATGGAGATAAGCGTAAAAAGAGACGGTCTGACGCTTAAAGGAACGCTCGAAAGACCGGAAGGAACAGACAAATGCCCGATAACGATAATATTCCACGGACTCATGTCGAGCCGCGGCGTGGGTAAGGGCGGTATGCACGACATACTTGCCGAAAAGCTGTTAAAGCGCGGCATAGCCGTAATACGCTTTGATTTTAACGGTCACGGCGAGAGCGGCGGCGAGTTTGAGGATATGACGGTTTACGGCGAGATACTCGACGCTATGGCGATAATGGAATACGTGAGAAAACTCGACTGGGTAAGCGAGATATACATAGCCGGACATTCGCAGGGCGCGCTTGTCGGCGGTATGACGGCGGGTTACTACAGAGAGCTTGTAAAAAAGTTAGTTTTAATGGCACCGGCTGCGACGATACCCGACGACGCTCAGCGCGGCTCGTGTTTCGGCAAAATATACGACACCTACAATCCGCCCGAGTATATAGATATGAAGGACGTCGAGCAGAACGATTACAGGCTCGGTCAGAAATATATGCGTCTCGCGCGTACGATTCCCGTGTACGAAACGACCTCGATGTTCCTCGGCAAGACGCTTATCATCCACGGCACGAAGGACGAAGCGGTCGGACTTATCGGCTCGCTGCGCTACAAGAAATGTATGGATAACGTGACGCTGCATATAGTGGAGGGCGAAACGCACGGTCTCGACACGATTTCCCTTGACAGCGTGCTTGAAGAGGCGGCGGAGTTTTTAAAGAACTGATATGGAATACGGTGAAATAACATTTGAAAAGGCAAAGAAAATACTGGACGGCGGCGGAGTGCTGCTCGACGTGCGTGAGGAAAACGAGTTCGCGCAGGGACACGCCGACGGCGCGGAGCTGCTCGCCGTTGACGATATAACGGACGAAACAGCCGCGCGCGTGATACCCGAAAAGGTAACGCCGGTTGTGACGTACTGCCGCAGCGGCAACCGCGCGCATCTCGCGGCGGAACGGCTCACAAAAATGGGCTACAAAAACGTATACACCATAGGCAGTATAGTCGGCTGGCAGTACGGCATAGTACACGGACTGTAAAAACACGCTTGTAATTTTGTAATTTATGTGCTAATATATACCACAAAGGCATAATAAGGAAAGAGGTAATAAAAATTGGATAAGAGAATACCCATAACGCTTTTGACGGGCTATCTCGGAGCGGGAAAAACGACGCTTATGAACCACATTCTGTCGAACCAGGAGGGCTATAAGTGCGCCGTGATAGTGAACGATATAGGCGAGGTCAACATCGACTCGACGCTCATACAGAAGGGCGGCATGGTTCAGGAGGAGGACGCGAGCCTTGTACCGCTTACTAACGGCTGTATCTGCTGCACGCTGAAGGTCGATTTGATGAAACAGATCGCGGAGCTTGCGACATCGGGAAAATTCGACTATATACTGATCGAAGCGAGCGGCATATGCGAGCCGCTGCCTATCGTGCAGACGATTTCGATGATGGACGGCTCGGTCGAGGGCAGCGAGGTACCGCCTATCGTAAAGCTTGACTGCGTTGTGACGGTCGTTGACGCGCTGCGTCTCGTTGACGAGTTCGCCGGCGGCGACAGGCTTATGGGACAGGTGGACGAGGAGGATATAGAAAATCTTCTTATACAGCAGATAGAGTTCTGCTCGACCATTATCATAAACAAGGTAGACGAGGTGAGCGAGAGCGATCTCGGCAAGGTTCGCGCCGTAATAAAGGCTTTGCAGCCGAAGGCGAAGATTATCGAAACGAATTACTGCAAGGTCGATATGAAGGACGTGCTCGACACAAAGCAGTTCGATATTGACGAGACATTCTCGTCGGCGGGCTGGATTGCGGAGTTCGAGAACAAGGAAAACGAGCACGAGGACGATGATGACGACCACGACGAACACGAGCATCATCACCACGACCATGACGACGATGAGCATGAACATCATCATCACGACCATGACCACGACGAACATGAGCATCATGGTCACCACCATCACCACCACCATGACCATGACCACGGCGAGGCGGAGGAATACGGTATCGGCTCGTTCGTGTACTACCGCCGTCAGCCGATGAAACTCGGCAGGTTAAAGCGCTGGGCGCGCAACGACTTCCCGAAGAACGTTATCCGCTGCAAGGGCATACTGTGGCTCGACGCGGACAATGATATGTCCTACGTGTTCGAGCAGGCGGGCAAGCAGATACAGATGTACGAAAACGGCAAGTGGCTCGCGAGCGCACCGAAGAAGATGCTCGATAAGTTTATCGCCGACGACCCGTCGATACTCGACAACTGGGACGAAAAGTGCGGCGACAGAATGATAAAGCTTGTGTTCATAGGCAGAGACCTTGACAAAAAAGCGATATCGGCAGAGCTTGACGCGCTGCTCTTATAATGTAAATTTAAGCGTTCTCCGTTTCGGTGCGGGGAACGCTTTACTGCTTTATGAAAAATAACCGATATTTTTCACGTAAAAATCGTTTTTCGTATTGTTTCAAAAAACGCGTTGTGATAAAATATAAAAAAATCATACGGAGGGTACATATGAAATACGCGAACAAGAAAGTAACGGATTTAAAAATAGCGTACATAGGCGGTGGCTCGCGCGGCTGGGCGTGGGGTCTTATGAGCGACCTTGCCGCGACCGAGGACATGTGCGGCACGGTTTACCTCTACGACATCGACTATGACGCGGCGAAGAAGAACGAGACTATAGGCAACAGGATAAAGGACGTAAAGGGCTGCAAGTCGCCGTGGAAGTACAGAGCCGTAAAAAGCGCGCGCGCCGCGTACAAGGATGCGGACTTTGTGGTAATATCCATTCTGCCCGCCACGTTCGACGAAATGGAGAGCGACGTACACGCGCCCGAAAAGTACGGCATATACCAGTCGGTCGGCGACACCGCCGGCGCGGGCGGCATAATAAGAGCGCTGCGCACAATACCGATGTTTGAGGAAATCGCGGAGTGTATCAAAAAATACTGCCCCAACGCGTGGGTAATAAACTACACAAACCCCATGACGATATGCACAAAGACGCTCTACCGCGTATTCCCCGAGATAAAGGCGTTCGGCTGCTGTCACGAGGTATTCGGCACGCAAAAGCTGCTTGCGGCGGCTCTTGACGATATGTGCGGCATAAAGGACGTAAAGCGTGAGGAAATAAAGGTAAACGTCGTCGGTGTGAACCACTTTACATGGCTCACGAGCGCGCAGTACGAGGATATCGACATATTCCCGATATACCGCGAGTTTGCCGAGAAGTACAAGGATACGGGTTACGGCGACGCGGCGGACAAAAACTGGATGAACAAGTCGTTTTTCAGCCGCGAGAAGGTAAAGCTTGACCTGTTCCTGCGCTACGGCTATATCGCGGCAGCGGGCGACAGACATCTCGCCGAATTCTGCCCCGGCAAGTGGTACCTCAAAGACCCCGAAACGGTTGAGAAGTGGGGTTTCGGTCTTACCACCGTAAAGTGGCGCAAGGAGGATTTAAAGCGTCGATTGGAGCGCAGTGAGCGTCTGTATAAGAACGAGGAAAAATTCGAGATACGCGAGACGGGCGAGGAAGGCGTACAGCAGATGCGCGCATTGTTGGGACTTTGCGACCTCGTTACGAACGTCAACATACCGAACCGCGGACAGATACCGAATTTACCCATGGGCGCTGTCGTCGAAACGAACGCGGTGTTCCGCGCAAACTCCTTAACGCCGGTGTTCGCGGGCAATATCCCCGAGGAAATTTACCCGCTTATAAGCCGCGTGTCGGGCGAGCAGGACAGAGTGCTTGACGCGGCTCTCGCGCGAGACCTCGACGGCGTGTTCGCGTGCTTTGCGAACGACGCGAACGTCGAACTCCCGCTTGACGACGCGCGCAAGCTGTTTGACGAGATGATCAACAACACGAAAAAATATTTGAAGATGTATTTCTGATTGGGAGGATAAATATGAAACCGTTTATGGACAAGGACTTCATGCTTTCAAACGACACCGCGAAAAAGCTTTACCACGACTACGCGGCGGATATGCCGATATTCGACTACCACTGCCACCTTTCCCCGCAGATGATGTACGAGGATAAGCCGTTCAAGAACATCACCGAAATTTTTCTCGGCGGCGACCATTACAAGTGGCGGTATATGCGTTCAAACGGCATTGACGAGGAATACATAACGGGCGGCGCGAGCGATTACGATAAATTTAAATCGTTCTGCTCGTGTCTGCAGTACGCCGTCGGCAACCCGCTTTACCACTGGACGCACCTCGAATTAAAGCGTTACTTCGGCGTTGAGGAAATCGTGACGGAAAAGACGTGCGACGCGATATGGGAAAAGTGCAACGCCGTTATCGGGGACACTAAAATGAGTCCGTCCACGCTCATAAATTCCTCGAACGTCGCGGTAATATGCACGACCGACGACCCCGCCGACAGTCTTGAATGGCACAAAAAAATAGCGGAAAAGGGACACATAAAAGCGAAGGTTTACCCCGCGTACCGCCCCGACTTCCTGATAAATATTGACAAGGACACATTCCTGCCGTATGTGGAGAGACTGGCGAAGGTGTGCGGTAAAGAGATAAAAACGTATGACGATTTGATAAGCGCGGCGTGCGAGCGTGCCGACTTTTTCCACGCGGCGGGCTGCCGCATAAGCGACCACGCGCTCGACGGAGTGCCGTACAACACGTCGCACAGCCCCGCTGACGTTTTCGCTAAGGCTATGCGCGGCGAAACGGTAACAAAGGACGAGACTGCGGCGTACAAGACCGGTGTGCTTACGGCGTTGGGCAAAAAGTACAAGGAACTCGGCTGGGCGATGCAGCTCCACATCGGCGCGCTTCGGAACAACAATTCGCGCATGTTCAAAAAGCTCGGCGCGGACACGGGTTTTGACTCTATCGCCGATTACGAGATAGCGGCTGATTTAAGCGCGCTGCTCAACTCAATGGAGGAAAACGACAATCTTCCCAAAACGATACTCTACACGCTGAACCCGAAGGACAACTACGTCCTCGCGACCATGCTCGGCAACTTCCAGTCGAGCGAGACGGCGGGCAAGATACAGTTCGGCTCCGGCTGGTGGTTCAACGACCAGCGCGACGGTATGACGGAGCAGATGAAGGCGCTCGCGAACCTCGGCGCGCTGAGCCGTTTTGTCGGTATGCTCACCGACTCGCGCAGTTTTCTGTCGTACACGCGCCACGAGTATTTCAGACGCATAATGTGTAACCTGCTCGGCACGTGGGTCGAGAACGGCGAATTCCCGCAGGATTACGACACACTCGGCAAGATTGTGCGGGATATTTGCTATAATAACGCGGTAAGATATTTTGATATGGGAGCGTAAATGCGGACGTAGGGGCGACCCTCGCGGTCGCCCGCAAGACCCCCTCTCCGAGGGGGTCAAAACTCACTTGTGAGTTTTGGGGGGTGTTATGCCGAAAACCACACCCCCGAAATCAAAGATTTCGACCCCCTCAGTCACACTACGTGTGACAGCTCCCCTAATAGGGGAGCCTTACCGTGAGCCTCCCCTACTAGGGGAGGTGGCGCCGAAGGCGTCGGAGGGGTTTTAACTCTCAACCATAATTTACCTACCCCACCAAAAAGGAGAAAAATAACCATGGAACTACTAAAACGCACCCCATCCCTGCCGAAACACACGGAGCGTGTGCTGCAATTCGGCGAGGGCAACTTCCTGCGCGGCTTTGTCGATTGGATGATCGACCGTCTCAACAAGGAAAACGGCGGCGACTACGGCGTTGTCGTGGCGCAGCCGCTCCCGCAGGGACTAAGCGATACGATAAACGCGCAGGACGGACTGTACACGCTCTATCTGCGCGGACTGCTTGATGGCAAGGCGACGGAGGAAACGCGCGTCGTTGACTGCGTGACGCGCTGCATTAACCCATACGACCAAACAGACGAATTTTTCGCGTGCGCGTTAAATCCCGACCTCCGCTTTATCGTGTCGAACACCACCGAGGCGGGTATCGAGTACAGACAGGGCGACAGAGCGGACGATTTTAACGGCACAACGTTCCCCGGGCGGCTCGCGATGTTTATGAAAAAGCGGTTCGACGCGGGACTTAAAGGCTTTGTGCTGCTGCCGTGCGAGCTTATAGACAAAAACGGCGACAACCTCAAGGAGTGCGTCCTAAAATACGCGTCCGACTGGGGCTACGGCGACGCGTTCATAAAGTGGGTAAACGAGGAAAACCACTTCACGAACACGCTCGTTGACAGAATTGTGACCGGCTATCCGCGCGACACGGCGGCGGAAATGGAAAACAGCTACGGCTACCGCGACAACGTGATTGACACCGCCGAAATATTCCACCTGTGGGTAATAGAGGGCGACAAAAAGTACGCGGAGGAAATTCCGTTTCATAATATCGGTCTCAACGTGCTGTGGACGGACGACGTTACGCCGTACAAAAAGCGCAAGGTTCGCATTTTAAACGGCGCGCACACCATGTCGGTACTCGCTGCTCGGCTCATGGGGCTTGAAACGGTCGGCGAGATGATGAACGACGCGGACACGTACAAATTCGTTCACGACGGCATATTCGAGGAAATTATACCGACGCTCGATCTCCCGAAAGAGGAACTTTGCGCGTTCGCAAACGACGTGATAGAACGTTTCAAAAACCCGTTCATAAAGCATTATCTATTGAGTATTGCTTTAAATTCCGTGTCGAAATTCAAGGTGCGCGTGCTGCCGAGCATACAGGAGTACATAAAGCGTTACGGCAAAGAGCCGAAACGGCTCGTGTTCGCGCTCGCCGCGCTCATAATTTTCTACCGTACCGACGAGGCGAACGACGACGCAGAAATCACGGCGTTTATGAAAACCGCATCGGCGGCTGAAATATTAAAGCGCGCCGATTACTGGGACGAGGACTTGACGTACCTTCTGCCGAGCGTGGAAAAATACGTCGCGGAAATGGAAACAAAGGGCGTGCGCGGGGCGTTAAAGGAAATATTGTAATGAGAACTATTAAAATAAACGAAAACGACAACGTAGCCGTAATGCTCGACGGCGAACTGCGGGGACACAAAACCGCGCTTTGCGACATAAAAAAGGGCGGGGATATTATAAAGTACGGCTACAGTATAGGACGCGCCGCGTGCGATATAAAAAAGGGCGAACACGTCCACACTCACAACGTAAAAACCAATCTCGAGGGGACACTAAAATACACGTACACGCCGAAATTGGGGACACTAAAACATGGGGACACTAAAACCTTCCTCGGCTACCGCAGAAAAAACGGCAGCGTCGGCATACGCAACGAGATATGGATTATAAACACCGTCGGCTGCGTGAACAAAACATCGGAAATACTTGCGCGTAAGGCGAACAAAAAATACGCGGGCGAGTGTGACGGCATATTTAATTTCGTTCACCCGTTCGGCTGCTCGCAGCTCGGCGACGACCAGAAAACTACGCAGGCTGTCCTAAAGGGTCTCGTGAACCATCCAAATGCCGCGGGCGTGCTTGTGCTGGGCTTGGGCTGCGAAAACAACAACATACCCGTATTTCGAGAAGTTCTCGGCGAGACGGACGACGAGCGCGTGAAATTCATGTCTGCGCAGGATTACGACGACGAGATTGAAAAGGGTCTGGAACTTATCGGCGAACTTGTGGAGTATTCAAAAAAATTCAAGCGCGAAGAGTGCGGCGCGGACGAGCTTGTGATAGGCTTAAAATGCGGCGGCAGTGACGGGTTTTCGGGTCTTACCGCGAACCCGCTTATAGGACGCGCGTCCGACACACTTATCGCGATGGGCGCGAGCACGGTTCTGACGGAGGTGCCTGAGATGTTCGGCGCGGAAACAATTCTTATGAACCGCTGCGTCAGCGAGGAGGTTTTCGATAAAACCGTCCGCCTCATAAACGACTTTAAGGACTACTTCACGCGTCACGGACAGGTCGTGTACGAGAACCCGTCGCCCGGCAACAAAAAGGGCGGCATAACGACGCTGGAGGATAAGTCGCTCGGCTGTGTGCAGAAGTCGGGCAGCGCGAACGTGGCTGACGTTATAGGTATAGGCGAACACGTCAAAAACAAGGGACTTAACCTTCTGACGGGCCCCGGTAACGACATCGTAGCCGTCACGAACCTCACCGCGTCGGGCTGTCACATGATTTTGTTCTCGACCGGACGCGGCACACCTGTGGGCGCGCCAGTGCCGACCGTTAAGGTCGCGACGAACACTCCGCTTGCGGAGAAAAAGCCGCACTGGATAGATTTTAACGCCGGACCGATTATCGACGGCGCGGATCTCACGGAGGAATTTGTTGATTACATTCTCTCCGTTGCAAGCGGCGAAAAAACAAACAACGAGAAAAACGGTTACCGCGAAATTTCAATTTTTAAGGACGGGGTAACCTTATAATAAAAAATGCTCCGAGAGGCGTCGAACCGTAACCGAGGGGACACTAAAATACGGGGACACTAAAGTTAGGAGACACTAAAACAAAGGGGGACACTAAAATGATATGCAAACATTGCGGAGCGCAGATACCGGATGACGCGGTGTTCTGTGTAAATTGCGGCAAAATGGTCGAAAATGAGGATACGCAAACCCGCGTACAGTCGGGCTACTGTCCGACTTGCGGTGCAGAGGTTTACGAAGGCGACACGGTATGCTCAAACTGCGGACAACCGCTGACCGCGGAGGATTACGGCGCACCTGCGAGCGTCTCGTATGATACGCCGCCAACCGAAACCTACGGCACGACGCAGAAGAAAAGTTCAAATACGACGCTGCTGGTCGTGCTTGTTGTGCTTATTGTGGCGCTTATAGGAGGAATTGCGGCGTTCTTTATATTTAGGGATAACTTTATTCCCAAAAAGAACGACGAACCGAACTATATGCTCACCGAGAGTGGCAATAAGAAAGCAAAAGCGACCGAGGAGCCGAAAAAAACCGCGAAACCCGCACAGACGGTAAAGCCCGCGGCAACGGCAAATCCTACCTCTCAGCCGGTGGCGCCCGTGCAGAGTGGAATAAATAAAAACCCGGGCATTACGGAATATATGTTTGCAAGCGACACGAAACTCGTGACACAGAGCGACCTTTCAAGTCTCACGCAGGCGGAGACGCGGCTGCTTTTAAACGAGCTTTACGCACGTCACGGCTACATATTCACAACGCAGGAGTACAGGGATTACTTCTCGGAGAAAACGTGGTACGTGCCGACATTTACATCGCAAAGCGACGCCGAGGCGCAGTTTAACGACACCGAGCGTCAGAACAAGAACATAATATCGGAATACGAAAAGTCAAAAGGCTGGAGATAAAAAATACCGTCCGTTACGCGGACGGTATTCTTTTTATGTCTTTTCTGACTCCCAAGAACCACACCGACGGAGCGTAAACCGCAGTAAGAATAAGCGCGGACGCGGCGATGTTCCAAATTCCCGCGCCGGTGAACGAGTGCAGAAACGCCGCGCACACGGCGGGAAGAACGAACGCCGGAACGAGTTTTAAAAGCTCCGTCCAAAACCGTTTCATATTAAGCCCGACGCGTGTGTGGTTATATATGTTCATTATCACGATATTTCCCGCAACAAGACACACGCACGTTCCGACGGCGCAGCCGACCGCGCCGAACCGCAGCGACAGCGGAATACTTATCGCGATATTGACGGCTGCTATAAGTATGTACAGAACGCTCCTGAAACGGTGCATATCCTTCGCCCTTTGAATTTCAATCGCGATAGACTGCGTTGACGTTATGAGGATCGGCGCGATGAGTACCATCGCGGTGTAGTAGGGAACATCGCTGTCAAGACCCGACCACATACGCATGAACGGCTTGCCGACCGCAACGAGCATGAGAAAAATATATCCCATAACGGCAAGCTGCAGCCTTCCGAATCTCGCGAACAGCTTATCCAACAGCGGCGCGGCGCGTTTGTTCACGGCTATCCTGTACGCCTTCGGCGCGAACAGCGACGACAGCGCGTAAGAAAACGTCAGAAAATACGTGTTGAACTGCATACCGAGCGAGTAGAGCGTCACTTCATCCGAGCCGCTCACTATGCCGAGGATAGTGTTGCCCGCGTTCCAGTTTACCTGGTCGGAGACGATATTCAAAAATACAAAAAACGAAAAGCCGCACAGCCTTTTAAAAAGCGCGGCGTCAAAGTTAAACGCAAACTTCATGCGCAGCCTTTTTATGCAGTAAAAGCCGCTTACCGTAAGCTTTATAAATGTGATAAGCGTCATGCACACGGCGACCGCCGCACTGCCCTTACCGATAAGGAGCAGCGGGAATGTGAGCATCGGGTTTAAAAACGCCGATACTATAACGAGAATTTTCTGAAATACGAATTGCTCATGCGCCGTAATGTACGCGTCAAACACGCCGCACGGGAACGAGAGCGCGAGATTTACCGTCATAATCCCGAGCAGCAGCCTTAAACGCTCCGTCTCGGCGGTGCTCATCGACGCGGAAAATATCATGTCGGTGCATGATGTAACGGCAAAGCCCGCCAAAAGCGCGACAAGCGACACGGCGGTAAATATCGCCGCGTACATACCGTTTAGCGACGCAATCGCCTTTTTGTCGCCGCTTGTGCGGTAAGACGAGTAAAATCTTAAATATGAGCCGGAAAAGCCGAAACTCAAAATGCCCAGATGCGCTATCGCGCTCATTGCAATCTGCAAAAGCCCGTAATCGCTCTGACCGAGAAACCGCAGCATTACGGGCGTGTAAACGATGCTTATAACGCTTTGCACGCCTATTGACACATATGAAAGAACAAAGCCGGATTTAACGTGGGAATTTTTCATTTTCTCCTCCCGCACAGTCTTTGCACAAACTTTGTTATATATATACAGATAACGAGCAACAGCGGCTTTGAACGTTTCAAAAGGTTAAAGTACAGTCTGTGGTGGAACTCGGAAATATCGAGATCGTCCGCAAAACCCTCGCGCCGCATAAAGCCGCATATTTCGCGTATGTTGCCGAGTTTTTCGCGGAACGTAAGCGAACTGTTCGGTTTAAGGGTATTGCTTACGCTCGTTTTTACGAGGTATGAATAATAGTAGTCAAGCTGTTTCGCGTAAGGCGACGATGCAATATCCGACCTTGAAAAGAAATTGTAGAGGGCTTTAAATCGCTCAAAATACGCGCTGTCGTAAGCCGACGTCATGGAATTTTCCGAACGGCGGTAATGGTAAAGAGACATATCCTTTATAAAGTAAAAGCTTTTGCAGTCGAACAGATACGGGTAAACGCACGCCGCGTCCTCGCCGGTTTTGATCCGAACGTCCACAGCCGACTGATGCTTTATAAGCTTTTCCCGCTTATAGAGTTTGTTCCATATAACGGGGTAAACGCCGAACTCGTAAAACTGTCCCGCGTAAATCATATTCGGAAAAATCTTCTCTTTAAGCTTTTCGTAATCGTAAAACCCGCCGTCAAGGTCGGTGCGCGTGCCGCCTGACGAAAGCGGCAGAGCCTTGCTTTCATGCACAATATCGCACATTACGAGGTCGCAGTCGTACTCCCTCATGTAATGCACCATTTTTTCGTACATATCCTGTTCTATCCAGTCGTCGCCGTCAACGTAACCGACGTACAATCCCTTGGCAGCCGCGACGCCCGCCTTGCGCGCGCTCACGACGCCGCCGTTTTCCTTTTGTATGACCCTTATGCGGCTGTCACGCTTTACGTATTCGTCGCAGATTTTACCGCTGCCGTCGGTCGAGCCGTCGTCGACGAGAATAAGCTCAAAATCGGTAAAGGACTGCGCGAGAATGCTGTCAATGCAGTCTTTGAGATAGTCGCATACGTTGTATACGGGCACGATGATGCTGAGCGTGACTTCCATTTGCGCGTCCTCCTTTAACATAATTATCCACAATAAAGTATATCATAAAGTTTAATGGCAGTCAATAAGACCGCTAATTTTTCGCTACTGCGTATTGAATTTCACGCCGCGAAATGGTAAAATAAAACGAGATGATGTAAAGGAGGCGGAATATATGGCAAAGGTGAGCGTTATAATACCCGTGTACAACGGCGAAAAAACGATAAAACGCTGCCTTGACAGCGTGACGGCGCAGACGCTCGCGGACATTGAGATAATCGTCGTAGACGACGGCTCGACCGACGGTACGGCGGATATTGTGTCGGCGCTTTGTGACAGCCGTATCCGCCTGTTTACCGTGCCTAACGGCGGTCAGGGTTACGCCCGAAATACGGGTATGGACGCGTCGTCGGGGGAGTATTACGCGTTCGTGGACGCGGACGACGAGATTGAAAAGGATATGCTCGAAAAAATGTACGCGGCGGCAAAGCGTAACGACGCGGACGTTGTGCAGTGCAACATATTCGACATTTATCCCAACGGCGGCTGCAGGGTGCAGCTGCCGCTGCTTGACGAAACGGTTGAGATAACCGACCGTGGCGCGTACACCGATAAATATTTCGCGACGTGCCGCCACAGCTACGAGGTGTGCAACAAGCTGATAAAAAGGGAAACGGTCGGTACGCTGCGTTTCGGGGACACAAAAAAATATTTTTCCGAGGATTTGCTGTTTAATTTGGAACTTATAAACCGCGTAAAGCAAGTGACGTTTATCGCCGACCCGCTTTACCTCTATTACCAAAGCGAGACGAGTCACCTTCACAAAAACGCGGACGAACGTCTCGCCGGACTTCGTTTGCTGTTCCGTGACTACATAGTGTCCGCACCGTACGATATGAAAGGCGCGGCTGCGTATACGGCGGCTATGGTGCTTTCGTACAGCGCGGCTGACTGCGCGGCGGCAAGAGATATGCTTGCGAGTGACGAGTTTAAGGGATATTTAAAGACGGCGTTAAAGCGCGGGTGCAGCGTAAAGCGCAGACTGTTTCTTGCCGCGCTGCTTTATGCGCCGCTTGGCGTGAAGGTGAAATTGGCTAAATGGTACGGCGGGAGGGGACAAAAATGAAAATACTTCTCGACGGCTACTTTGACCGTAATTTCGGAGACGACTTAATGCTCACGCTTGCCGCACGCGGACTAAAGGAGCATGAGCTTTACGTTCCGTCGCGTGAGATAGATATTGAAAATGTACGGTACACCCGGGCGAAAAGCGGTTTTGACGTGTATTTGAAGGTTACCGGTTCGGGATTTGTGATATATAACACATTGGGCGCGGCGTACCGTCTGCGCGACGCGCGGCGCGAGGTAAAATATGCGCCGAGACGCGCCGTGATAAGCTGCAACATAGGGCCGTTCGCAAACGCAATAGGGGAGACGGCTGTGAAAAAGCACCTGTCGCGGTTTGATTTTGTGACGGTGCGCGATGCGCGGTCGCTCGAATACATGAACCGTCATTTTCCCGAAAAGAATGCGGTATGCCGCCCCGACATTGTGTTTTCGCTGCCTGACGGTATGATACCCGACGTAAAGAGCGAAAATCTGCTCGGAATAGCGGTGCGCGGTACGGCTGACTGTGACGCGCTTGCGAAAATCGCCGACCGTTATATCGCGGCAACGGGCGGTAAAACGCTGCTTTTGTGCTTTGACGGCGGAGAGGAAAACGACCTTCCCGCCGCGAAACGCGTAAAGGAAACAATGCGCGCCTGTGACAAAGCCGAAATTATAAAATATGAAACGATAAGCGGTATGCTTCACGCGATGAAACGTTGCGCCGCGATACTCGGCGTGCGGCTGCACGCGTCGGTACTCGCCGCACGTATGGGCGTACCGTTTACAGCCGTATCGTATTCACAAAAAACGGAGGACGCGCTGCGCGAGGCGGGTGTGACGGGTAAAATATATAAATCGGGCAGTCTGCCTGTGCAAGAGGTAACGGACGCGCTGCTCAACCCGACGGATTTTAAAGTGGGCGACGATGTGGTAAAAGCCGCGTCGGAGCATATCGGTAAATTTAAGGAATATCTTGAAGAAAATATTGACAAAACAACAGGAATGTGATATATTAAAGATAACAAAGAGCGGTTTTGACCGTTCCGCGATGGTAAAACTAAATAAATAGTCGTCCCATTGCAGGCGGGGCGACTATTTTCTTATGCTTTTAATAATTTCGTATATTATAAGTAATTCAATCAGGTTAAGTAAAATATTAAAATCCATAAAAAGCACCTCCTATCTGTAGAGGTGTCGGAACAGTCGCCGCCGCTCCCGTTATCCGCCGCAATTCTGCGGCGGATATATTTTATCATAAATAATGTTACGTTTCAATAAACCGTTCTTTACGGATTTTTAAAACAACCGTGTCACTTCAGCGTGAGACGTATTCTGTCGGCAACCATGGCGATAAACTCGGAATTTGTCGGCTTACCCTTGCCGGTATGAATGGTGTAGCCGAAAATCTCATTCATAACCTCCGGCTTACCGCGGCTCCACGCCACCTCAATAGAATGTCTTATCGCTCTCTCGACGCGGCTCGCCGTTGTGCCGTAAGCCTTCGCAATTTCGGGGTAGAGCTGTTTCGTGATAAAATTAAGCAAATCCATATTTTCCACAACCATCATAATCGCGCTGCGGATATACTGGTACCCTTTAATATGCGCGGGAACGCCGAGTTCATGTATAAAATCGGTAACGACCGTTTCAAGGTCGGCGGGTTCGTTCCTTGACTCGGCAGCGGCGGTAAGCTTTGCCGCGACGGGTATCTTTGACACTCTGACGGACGCGGTAAGGTCGCGCGCCGCCTCGCATACGCGCTCGGGGCTTTGCGGCTTTAACAGGCAATAGTCCGCCGACGGCGTAACCGTGGCAGCCATATTGATAGCCACCGACGACGCGGAGTAGATTATTATTTTCGGGCGTTTCGGCAGCGGAGACGCGCCGAGTTTTTTGAGAACGCCCACTCCGTCAAGCTTGGGCATAATAAGGTCGAGGATAACCACGTCGGGACGCGTTTCGAGTATCATCTCATACGCCTCCTCACCGTCAGCCGCCTCCGCCGCGAGGCGCATATCCTGCTGAGCCGTTATGTACGAGCAAAGTTCCTCCCTTACGTCTTTGTTGTCATCCGCTACAAGAATTGATATTTTGTTATTCATAACTCTTTCCTCCTATTTGTATACAAAAATGGAAATATTTTCCATTTCGGGATAATATTACCATATTCTGGAAATAAAATCAAGCCTTTTTCAAAAAAATTGGGAAAAAAGTTAAAATTGTAAAAAAGCTGACATAAAAAAAGACCGCCCCTCGGGGCGGTCATGGCTTAATCAGTTGCAGCCGTTGCAGCCGCCGCAGCCGTTACAGCCGCATGTAAAGCTTACGATAATGATGATGATAAGAACCCACAAAATCATATCAAAATCAAATCCGCAGTGATTGTTACAATTCATTTCAAGGTCCTCCTTTCAAGGTTTTGTAGTATATACTATGCAAATTTCCGAAAAACGCAGATTGTCCGCACATTTTACTTGAAAATTCATCCGATTTGATGTATAATACATTTATCTATGCACGGGAGATGCTAAAATATGGAAAAAGCGAAAATAGACAGAATAAACGCCCTCGCGAAAAAGGCGAGGGAAGAGGGTCTTACAGACGACGAGATTGTCGAGAGAGACGCGTTAAGGAAAGAATATCTTGCTGCCGTGCGCGCAAATCTTAAAAGCACGCTTGACAGCATTGAAATAAAAAAATAAAGGAGAATGAACCATGTCATTACAAATTCCCGAAAACTACAGCCCGAAACTCAGCGGCAGAGAGACGGAGAGAGCCGTAAAATTCATAAAGGACACCTTCCAGAAAGAGATAATGGAGGCGTTAAATCTTCAGAGAATATCCGCGCCGCTGTTCGTGCGCCCCGAAACGGGTCTTAACGACAACTTAAACGGCGTGGAGCGTCCCGTTGACTTCGACGCGCCGTGCATAGGCGGCAAGGTGCTTGAAATAGTACATTCGCTCGCGAAGTGGAAACGAATGACGCTCGGACGCTACGGTTTCGACGTCGGCGAAGGACTTTACACCGATATGAACGCGATACGCCGCGATGAGGAGGTTGACAATCTCCACTCAATGTACGTTGACCAGTGGGACTGGGAGGCGGTTATAACGCACGAGCAGAGAACGGTCGACACGCTTAAAAAGTACGTAAAGAACATATACGGCGCGATGAAACGCACGCAGGAGAAGGTGTGCGAAAAGTACCCCGAAATAGCGAACAACTTCCCCGACGACATAGTTTTCATAACGACGCAGGAATTGGAGGACATGTACCCCGACCTTGAACCGAAGGAGAGAGAAAACAAGCTGCTCCGCGACAAGAAGGCGGTGTTCCTGATGCAGATAGGCAAGGAACTTAAAAGCGGCAAAAAGCACGACGGCAGAGCGCCCGACTACGACGACTGGGAGCTTAACGGCGACATAATCCTTTACAGCCCCGTACTCGACTGCGCGTTCGAGCTTTCGAGCATGGGTATAAGAGTTGACGAGGAGTCGCTCAAAAAGCAGATTGAAATCGCCGACTGCCCCGAAAGACTGGAGCTTGAATTCCATAAAAAGCTTTTGAACAAGGAACTGCCGTACACGATAGGCGGCGGTATCGGACAGTCGAGACTTTGCATGTTCATGCTCGGCAAGGCGCACATAGGCGAGGTGCAGTCGTCCGTATGGCCCGAGGAAATGCGCAAGGCGTGCGCGGAGAGCAACATAAAGTTAATGTAAGAGAGGAAACAATATGAATACACTCATAAAAGCATTGTACCGTGAGACGGGAAATTACGGCGGTAAGGAAATAACCGTGTCGGGCTGGATAAGAAACAGCAGAATGTCAAAGAATTTCGGCTTTATAGAACTTAACGACGGCTCGTTTTTCAAAAATCTTCAAATAGTGCTGGAGGCGGAGCTGCCGAATTACGCCGAACTTTCAAAGCTAAACATCGGCGCGGCTATTACCGTGACGGGTACGCTCGTACTCACGCCCGAAGCAAAGCAGCCGTTCGAGCTTAAAGCGGCAAATGTTGTAACGGAGGGCGAGTCAACGCCCGACTACCCGCTCCAGCCGAAGCGCCACAGCTTTGAGTACCTCCGCACGATAGCGCATTTAAGACCGCGCACGAACACGTTTTCGGCTGTGTTCCGCGTCCGCTCGATGATTGCCTATGCGATACACAAATTTTTCCAGGAGAGAAACTTCGTGTACGTACACACCCCGATCATAACGGCGTCCGACGCGGAGGGCGCGGGCGAGATGTTCCAGGTCACGACGATGGATCTCGACAATATTCCCAAGACGGACGGTAAGGCGGATTACTCGAACGACTTTTTCGGCAAGAAAACGAACCTCACCGTAAGCGGACAGCTTAACGTCGAGACGTACTGCATGGCGTTCCGCAGCGTTTACACATTCGGACCGACGTTCCGCGCCGAAAATTCCAACACTGCGCGCCACGCTGCCGAATTCTGGATGATAGAGCCGGAAATCGCGTTCGCCGACTTAAAGGACGACATGGAGCTTGCCGAGGACATGCTCAAATATATAATAAACTACTGTCTCGAAAACGCGCCGGAGGAAATGGAGTTTTTCAACAAGTTTGTCGATAAGGGACTTCTGGAGCGTCTTAATCACGTCGTAAACAGTGAGTTTGCGCATGTAACGTACACCGAGGCGGTGGAAATACTCGAAAAAGACCGCGATGCGGGCAAGGTGAAATTCGATTACCCCGTTTCGTGGGGCTCGGATTTGCAGACGGAGCATGAGAGATATTTGACCGAGCAGGTGTTCAAGCGTCCGCTGTTCGTGACCGATTACCCGAAGGAGATAAAGGCGTTCTACATGAAACTGAACGATGACAACAAAACGGTCGCGGCTATGGATCTGCTTGTGCCGGGCGTAGGCGAAATCATAGGCGGCAGCCAGAGAGAGGAAAACCTCGACACGCTGCTGCGCCGCATGAACGAACTGGGACTTAAAGAGAAGGATTACGAATTTTACACCGACCTGCGCCGCTACGGCACGAACAAGCACGCGGGTTTCGGTCTCGGCTTCGAGAGAGCCGTAATGTACATCACGGGCATGCAGAATATACGCGACGTACTGCCGTTCCCGAGAACGGTAGGCACGGCTGAATTTTAAGCGGATTGAGAGGTTATTGCCATGACGTTACTTTATATAGCTGCCGCCTGCGCGGCTGTGTTCTTCGCGTTTCAGATTAACGTGTGGGCAGGCGTTGCACTTGTCGCCGTTATAATCGGCGTGTTAATCTACTATTATATACCGCGCTACTACGCGGCGAAGGGAAACCAGGCGTACTACGCCGGCGACGACGAGACGGCGTACCAATGGTACAAGAAGTCGTATGAAACGGGCAGGTCAACGGTGAATATAAAAGCGTCTTACGCCTACGTGCTTATGCGCACGGGCCGCGAGGACGAAGCGGAAAAGGTGCTCGATCCGATAATACGCGTAAAGAGCCTTGACCCGAAAAAAAGGAATATGGCAAAGCAGCAGCGGTGCATGGTTTACTACCGCCAGGGCAGGCTTGACGAGGCAATCGAGGAGGTGCAAGCGCTTTTCGACGAGGGCTATATAAACTCGAACGTCTACGGTATGCTCGGATTTTTCAAGCTGCTGCGCGGCGACGACCTGAACGAAACGCTTAAAATCTGCGAGGCGGCATACGCGTACAACAAGGACAACCGCGACATACTCGACAACCTCGCCATGTGCTACTACCGCCTTAAATGGTACGAGGACGCGGAGACAATATCGAACGAGTTGCTCGAAAAAAGCGACAGCTTTGTCGAGGGCTGCTACCACGGCGCACAGATAGCCGTCGCGCTCGGCAAGTACGACCGCGCCGAGGAAATACTCGCAAAGCTCCCCGAATGTAAACGCTCCGCAATGACAACCATCAGCGAGGAACAGATAGAGGAACTGAAAAGGGAAATAGAGAGTAAAAAATAAAGCTAATGAAAGCCCCCCTCTCGAGGGGGTCTTTTTTATTTATCCCTGCTGTACCTCGAATTTTCGCTTTTTGTATCGCGCTGGTTGCGTTCGGTGCGCGACGCGCGTCTGTCGGGGGTGCGGGAGTTTGTTTCGTTTTGCTGTCTGTTTTTCTTTATCTGCTGTATGCGTTTCTGTCTTTCGCGCTTTTTCTTTTTATGTTTCGCGTAAAGCAGAATGAATATGAGCATAATCACCGGCACAAAGAAGAACGGGCTTGTGATTACTCTGATTATTATATGGAATACGTGCAAGAACTGATTTCTCGCGACGTCGTTGGTCGCTATAAGGTTTGACGAGCCTATCGGAACATCGTTATAGTAATAGTTTATCGTGCCGAGAACGTCGCCTTTCGCCACAGGCGCGTCGATCCTATCCGGCAGGTCAATGACCGTTTTAATATTGTCCTTACTGTCGTCGCCTGCTGGAATGAGGGCGCTCACATCGTTCTCCACGGTCACGGCTACGCGCATATCGTTCTTCGCCTCATACACCTTTGAATCTGCCGCGACATCGCCGTTTTTGGCAATATCCTGATGCCTGTAATGGTTAAAGCCATACTCGAACAGTGTTTTCGAGTCAATATAGGAGTACGCCTGCTCTCCCACGTCCTCGTCGGGACAACCCATTACGATCGCGAGAAACTCCATATTTTCATACGCGGCAGCCGACACGAGACAGTAACCCGACTGCGAGGTGTGACCCGTCTTAACGCCTATCGCGGGCGGATAGTAATGGTACTTCGAGCGCGACGTTCCCAAAAAGAGGTTGGTGTTGACGAGAATACGTTCCATAGTGTATTTGTTTGTCGCCGGAATTTTGTAAATCGGCATTTTAACTATATCGCGGAATGTTTCGTTCTTCATCGCGTACTTTGTGAGAATGGCAAGGTCGCGGGCTGTGGTGTAATGGTTGTCGTCGTGCAGACCGCAGGTGTTCGCGAAATGCGTGTTGGTCATGCCGAGTTCCTGCGCCTTTTGGTTCATCAAATCAACAAATTTGTCGAGCGAGCCGCTTATATGCACCGCGAGGACATTCGCGCTGTCGTTCGCACTGTACACGAGCATGCTTTTTATAAGCTGCTCCACCGTCAGATTTTCGCCGACGAGTATACCCATCTGCGAGTCTTCGAGCGTAATATCTTTAAGAGCCTCGTAGGGCGCGCTTACGGTGTCCTCCATGTTCGCGTTCTCGATTGCGAGAATACCCGTCATTATCTTCGTCGTGCTTGCGGGATAAACGCGCTCGTCGAGATTTTTACTGTAAAGCACGCGTCCGGAGTGCATGTCCATCAAAAGCGCAGACTTTGCGTACTCGACGTCCGGCGGAGTGAGCGACGGGTCTTCCATCGTTATTCCGTCCGCAAGCGGGGCAGGCGTGCTTTCGGGCGCGGGAGTTTCGCTTGTCTCGCCGTCCGTATCTTCATTGTCTTCGTCATCCTCGTCGTCCGTGTCGGGCGACGGAGTGACCGTCTCGCCGTCCTCGTCAACGACGCGGGTAGTGCCGTCGGGAGATGTGACGGTCGATGTCGACGGTGTGGGCGACGACGTCGGCGCGGCTGCGGCGGGTATTACGGACAACGCCGCGATGAGCGCCGCGGTTAAAAAAGTAATCAGCTTTTTATTCATCTTTATTTCTTTCCTCCAAAAATAAACCTTCCTATGTTTAATTATATCTAAATTATATTTATATTGCAACATTTTTTTCGCTATTGTTTACCAAAAAACAAAAGTATATGCAATTTGACACCACCCGACAAAAAATATATCTTACAAAATGTGCAAAATTTTCGGACAATTTATAAAAAAATATATGGAAAAAATAAAAATTTATGATATACTATATATACGATATACGAATGATAAGACATACGCGGAGGTATGCAAGGTGATAAAGAAAAGCAGAAAAACCGCAGCGGTGCTGGCAGCGTTACTCTTTTTCGGCGCAATAACCGCGGCGGGCTGCATAATCGAACGGGTCGATAAGGACGCTTTTATAGAGGAAAGCGTCGTAAGCGAGGACGACATTATGTATATTGACGAGGGCGGACGCGAGGACGACGGTCTCATAAACATAAACACCGCCGACGCCGAAACGCTCACACAGCTTGACGGCATAGGAGATGCGCTTGCCGGAAGAATACGCGATTACCGCGAAACGCACGGAGGGTTCGGCGTGATAGAGGAGATTATGAACGTGCCGGGCATAAGCGAGAGTAAGTTTGAAGATATAAAGGATGATATTTGCGCCCGTTAAAGCGGCGCGGCTGAAAGGAAGAATAAAATGAAAATACTTGTGGTTGACGACGAAAAGCTCTTGGTAAAGGCGACAAAATTTAATCTCGAACAGGAGGGCTACACCGTTGTCACGGCGTTTGACGGCGAGGAGGCGATACGTATCGCGCACGACAATACGATAGACCTCATTCTGCTCGACCTCATGCTGCCTAAGGTGGACGGTTTCACCGCGTGCCGCACGATACGCGGCTTTTCAAATGTGCCTATAATCATGCTCACGGCAAAGAGCGACGATATAGATAAAATTCTCGGTCTTGAATACGGTGCGGACGATTACATAACAAAGCCTTATAACATACGCGAGGTGACCGCGCGCATAAAGGCGATACTGCGCCGCGTAAGCCCCGAGCCGAAGGGCGGCAAAGAAAAGATGGTTGTTTCCGGCGACATAACCCTCGACTATAATTTCAGACGCATTACGATGCACGATGAGGTTATAGAACTTACGGGCAAGGAGTTTGACCTCTTGGAACTTTTTGTTCGCAATCCGGGCAAGGTGTACACGCGCGAGAACCTTTTGGACATCGCGTGGGGATTTGATTACCCGGGCGACGTGAGAACGGTTGACGTGCATATAAGAAGGCTGCGGGAAAAGATAGAGAAAAATCCAGCCGAACCTGAGCATATAAAGACAAAGTGGGGTGTAGGATATTATTACAAGAATAACTAAGCTTTTGTCAAAAATCAGAGGAATGTTAAGTTCGATGCGTTTCACGATGATCGCGACGTATATCGTAATCATCGTGGCAACGCTTGTTTTGATGAATATTTACGTCGTTGTGTCGCTCGGCGAAAGCCTTTACGACAGCGAGAAGGTGAACATGTACGCACAGGCGAACATTATCGCCGAAACGGTATCCGAGGTCTGGGGTAATGACGACAGCGCGACAGCCGCGAAAAAGTTTGAGCCGTTTGTCGAGGGTACTCTCGCGGGTACAAAGGTGCGCGGCGTTGTCACAAACACATCGTACAACGTCATGTACGACACGAATACGGAGTCGCGGCTCGCGGGCAAGGTGTTCATGCGCGACGTTTTAAACCGCGCCTTAAAGGGCGAGCAAGCCGACGCGACGACCGATTACGTGAACGACATGAAGATTTTGAGCGTCGCAGTGCCGATTTATTCAAACAACAGCATAGTCGGCGGAGTGTATCTTGCCAAGTCCGTAAACGCCATAGAGGCGACGACAAGTTCCACAAGTACGCGGCTTATGGTTTTCAGCATACTTATAGTAATTATAATAGGAATGTTAAGTCTCGGTATGAGTTACATAATCCTGTCGCCGCTAAGACAGTTCCGGAGCGTCGCGAGCGATATTTCAAAGGGTGATTTTTCAAAGCGCATAAAGATAAAAGGACGGAGTGAAATAGCGCAGATGGGCGAAACGCTCAACTATATGTGCGACGAGTTGGAACTATTGGAGGAAAAACGACGCAAATTCGTATCGGACGCGTCGCACGAACTTAAAACTCCGATGGCGGGAATTAAGCTTATATGCGACAGCCTTGTGTCGGCTGAAAATCTCGACCCCGAAATGGTAAAGGAATTTCTCGGAGACATGTCGGACGAGGTTGACCGTCTTACGAGAATTGTGGACAGACTTCTTGTCCTGACGAGACTTGACGCGGGCGGCGGTTCGCTCAAATTGGAGGAAACGGATATAAAAATGCTCGTTGAGCATGTTGTGAAAAAGCTTACGCCTATCGCGACAGCGAAGGATATGGTAATATCGGTAAACTACCGCAGCGCGGAATACCCGCCCATACTGCTTGATTACGATAAAATGTACGAGGCTCTGTACAACATAGTCGATAACGCGGTGAAATATTCGCCGGAGGGCGGATTTGTCCAGATAGACGTGAGCGCGGACAGCAACTATCTCACAATTAAGATAGAGGATAACGGGCCCGGTATACCTGAGGCGGAGCGTGACAGAATATTCGAGCGTTTTTACCGTCTTGACGACTCCCGCGCGCGCGACACGGGCGGAACGGGTCTCGGTCTCGCGATAACGAGAGAGGCGGTGCTTATGCACAACGGCACGATAGATGTTGAAAACGCGTCGGAGGTCGGCAGTGTGTTCACGATAAGGCTGCCGTACAAGGTAAAGCCGCAGACGGACAGGGAGGGCTTAATATGAAGTATAAGAATTTAATTATGCCCGCCGCCGCGCTCATAATTTTGGCGGCTGTAATATTGACCATCACCTTCTGCGCCGGCGACGGAGCGAAAAACCGTTACAGCGCCGCATTGTATTTCTGCAACGAGCAGGAAACGGCGATCGAGGCGGAAAACAGAACAATACACTATGTGAACCGTCAGGAACTTGCCGAACTTATAGTAAAGGAACTTATAAAAGGTCCGGAGAACCCCAAAAGACACAGAGTAATCCCACCCGACGCGAAACTCATATCGGTAAGCGGCGTGGACGAGGGCGACGTAATAGTGAATTTCTCAAAGGAATTTCAAACGGGAGACAAGAAGGACGACGTTCTCGCCATATATTCGGTCGTAAAGTCGCTGTGCGCCGTGCGCGATGTGTACCGCGTAAAGGTCGTCGCCGACGGCGCGGATATACTGTCGGAGGACGGCTCGATTATAGGCTTTCTGACCGACCAGGACATAAATTTGTCCACCGACACGTATAACAGCGAAATGCGTGAGGTGACGCTTTATTTCCCGTCAGTCGAGGGCGGCGGTCTGGGCAAAGAAATACGCAGCATACGCGTCACCGACCAGCAGCCGCTTGCGCAGTACCTCATAAACGAACTCATAAAGGGCCCGCAGACGGAGGGACTTTACGCGTCGCTGAGCAGTGAAACGAAAACCCACAGCGTTGAAATAATGAACGGTATATGTTTTGTGAATTTTACGGCGAGTTTTGCGGAGAAAAACGCGGGTTCTGCCGAACAGGAAAAGCTTACGATAGCGTCGATCGTAGACTCGCTCACGGAACTTGAAAACATAGACCGCGTGCAGCTTTTGATAGACGGTATGAGGGTGAACGATTTCGGAAGTATAAATATTTTCGGCTTGTTCGCCAGAGATGAAAGCGTGATTGCGAAATAGTGTATCTTATATGATGGGCGACCGCAAGGGTCGCCCCTACGTAAAAGGGACGTCGACAGCCCGCATGACCCCATCTCCGAGGGGGTCATTCGTGAGCCTCCCCTGCCAGGGGAGGGGGACCGCCGAAGGCGGTGGAAGGGTTTTGCTCGACAAACCCCTCAGTCACGCTGCGCGTGACAGCTCCCCTAGTAGGGGAGCCTAATAAAAGACCCCCTATGGGGGTCTTTCATATTGTTATATTTCCCTTATTCCGTTATATACACTCTCGTCCTGAACGGCACATTCGCCGCGATCCAGTTAATATCGGACGGGTGCAGTCTCACGCAGCCGTGCGAAATATTCACGCCGACGCGTCCGTCGTACTCGCCGCCGCCGTAATAGAGCAGCGTGGAGTGGAGGGCGTAGCCGTTATAGAAACGCAGCACCGGTCCGACGTAATACGTGCCGTAATCCCACTGCGTACGCTCGATGATCTCAAACTGACCCGTTATCGTCGGCGTATCCCACGCGCCGAGCGCGCAGGGGTATTCTTTTAGGAGTTTCCAGTTATACTGCTGACCCTCGTAAACTCTTACCTTGTACTCATGCTTTGAAACCCAGATAAGATAGTTTGTGCGGCTGCCTATGCCGTCGCGGTTTACGGGTATTCTGTTCATAACCTCGCGGTAGTAGGGCGCCTCGCCTATCAGAACGTCCATAAACTCGCCGTAATCCGTCACTTCGAGCGAACAGTCGAACGCCTCAGCCAAATCCCTTACGGGAACGAACAGCGACCCTTCTATGTACACGGGCATATGCGACGCGTTCCTGTCGCCGCCGGGGTACGCCATGTACTCGTTATTCGCCCAGAATACCGTCTTGTGATCCTCGATCGAAAGCGTAACGCTGTCCCATTCGGGGTTGTAGTCAACGTCAAGTCCCATCGCCTCGCCTACGGCTCTTACCGGCATCATCGTTACGCCGTCCACAATTCGCGCGCGCGGATTTATGTCGTTGTACCACGCGTTGGTTATGTACATATGTATTTCTTTTTCGTATTCGGGGTTCGCGTCGAGCGATACGCCGTTACACTGCATGTACTCACCGTTTTCGTCGAGGTAGCCGTACGTCTGAACCTCGATCGTGTCGCCGACCTGCGCCTGCTGACCGTAGTACCATATCGACCTTAGACCGCTGACAAGCTTTACCTTGAATTTTTCGCCCATTCTGTACTGCGGAACGTCGAATACCATCTGTACCGTCGGCGTATCCCAGCCGACGTAGCGCAGGCATGAGCCGAGCAGCTTGCCTGTCATGTCGTAAAGTTCGATTACCGCGTTGTTTGAAATTATGTATTTGTGGTGCGTGACCGCCAGATCGATCACAAACTGCGTTGAAAGTTCCTTTTCGGGAACAGCCTCGGTATCGGTCGCCGACGGTGACGCCGAGGGCGTCGGCGCGGCGGTCGGCATTGCCGACGGCTCGGGCGAGGGCGTGCTTTCGGGTTCGGGCGACGGCGCGGCGGATGGCTCCGTCTGAATACTTTCGGGCGCGGGAGTCTGTTCCGGCGCGGCAAACGCCGCCGATGATATTATTGTGCAAAACGCGATAAGTGCGGCAAGAAATTTTTTCATATGATGTTCCCCCGATTTCTTTGATATTATAATAATAGCATATCCGTAAAACTTTTGCAAGATGAAAGATAAATTCCTTGATTGACGTACGGCAGAAAATAATGTATAATGATACAAAAGGGAGTGGGGAGTATGAAACGCGGAATTAAAACGTATATAACGCTTTTTTTATCGACGCTTCGCATAAGCACGTTCACATTCGGCGGCGGTTTTGTTATAATACCGATGCTCAAGCGTCAATTTGTGGACGTGCTGCACTGGCTAGGCGAGGAGGAAATGCTCGACCTCGTTGCGATAGCGCAGTCAACGCCGGGCGCGATAGCGGTTAACGCGTCGGTACTCATAGGCTACCGCATAGCGGGGATCGCGGGCGCTGTAACGACCGCGATAGGCTCGGTGCTGCCGCCTCTCGTCATACTCGCTATAATATCCATGTTCTACACCGCGTTCCGCGACAACACTGTCGTCGGGTACGTTTTAAAGGGTATGCAGGCGGGCGTGTGCGCGGTTATAATAGACGTTGTGATAACGATGGCGTGGAACGTGATAAAGGATAAGCGCGTGTTCCCGATATGTATTATGGCGGCGTCGTTTGTCGCGGCGTTTGTGTTTAAGATAAACGTAATGTATATCGTGATAGTCTGCGGACTTGTCGGCGTAATGTTCATGCGCCCGAAAAAGGGAGGGGGCGCGCGGTGATTTACCTTCAGCTTTTTCTCTCGTTTTTTCAGATAGGACTGTTCAGTTTCGGCGGCGGTTACGCCGCGATGCCGCTTATACAGCACCAGCTCGTAACGCTGCACGGATGGCTCAATATGACCGAGTTTTCGGACATAATCACAATTTCACAGATGACGCCCGGACCAATCGCCGTAAACGGTGCGACTTTCGCGGGAATACGTCTCGCGGGCATAGGCGGCGCGCTTGCCGCGACGTTCGGCTGCATACTGCCCTCGACCGTCATAGCGATAATACTCGCGAAACTGTATTACAAGTACCGCGAACTGTCGTTTATGAAGGGCGTTATGAACGGTCTGCGTCCGGCGGTCGTGGCGATGATAGCGTCGGCGGGACTGTCGATACTTATGCTCGCGCTTTGGAACGGCGCGTTCGATATAAAAAGCACCGACCTTATAGCGGCTGGGATATTTGTAGCCGCGCTGGCGGTGCTTAGAATATTCAAAATCGACCAGATATGGGTAATGCTCGGCGCGGGCGTCGTCGGCGCGGTGTTGTACGCGCTTATATAAGCGGCTTTGCGACCGCGTACAGATGCGCGATTATTTCCGTTTTGCGCCGAGAAGTATGAGCGACAGCGGCGGTATTTTCCGTATTATGAACCGTGACAGCGCGTAAGGGATAGCAAGACCCAGAACCGTAACCGCGCCCACGCACAAAGCGGGCGGCAGCGGCGAGTACGCGAGCAGTATTCCCATAAGCCCCGACACGAGAAACGGTGCGTGCATGAGGTATATATCATACGAGTACGAACCGAGAGATGTGAAAAACGGCTTTGTTTTTGTTTTCGCCAACATGTCCGAAACGGAGCATACGGTGACAATTCCCGCCGCGCTGCACACGGAGCGCATCACGTAAAGCACAGCCTTGACCGCGCCCTGCGGCATACCGAAAACGTAAAAGCGGCTGTATATTACGTTAGCCGTCACAAACACGACCGCCGCCGCGATAATGTGCAGCAGCTTTTTCAAAACTGCGCTCCTTCCGTCCGAACACATCACGCGCGCGAGCGAGAAAAATACCAAATCGGCGGCGGTGTAGTCGAGTATCGCGGGGTATGTAACAAACGCTTTCGACACGTACAGCGCAAGCAGCACGACGAGCGTTATTTTCGATTTCATCACGCGCCCGAGCAAAATATTCAGCGTGAACACGATAAAGAGCGAATACACGAACCAAAGATGCTGGTCAACGTGGTTCAGATAAAACAGTATGCCGAGAACCATATCCTTGACGGTCGGCGAGCCGTATCCGCCGCCTGACAGCACCGACGCGAGCGCGGGTATCTTCATCGAAACGAATATAACGGCGTACGCAAACAGTGAAAATACAAGATACGGCAGCATCAAAAGCCGCGCCTTGCCCGCGATAAATTTTCCCTTGTCGGCATAACGTTTAAGCCCTTTTTCAAACAACTGCCCCGACACGAAGAAAAACAGCGGCATATGGAAGTTGTATATAAATATCCACACAAATTCCACGCCCGTATGCGCCTCCCGCAGTTTCGGCACGAGCGCGTGCGCGAAAACGACGAGCATTATTCCTATTCCTCTCGCTATATCCGCCCATTCAATTCTTTTTTCCATGGCGGTAACACCCCCTTAAAAACACTGCAATCATTATATAATCGCTGTCACGCTAATGTCAATAGCTTATATTTGATTTGCAATAAATAATATGATAATATATAATAGTATATATGATGTAATGGGGGAGGTATCGTTTATTATGAAAATATTGCTTATAAATAAATACCTGTATCCTAAAGGCGGTGCGGAGACGTATGTGTTTAAGCTTGGCAGAGCGTTGTGGGAGGCGGGTCATGAGGTACAGTTTTTCGGTATGGCTGACAGCCGCAACGAGATGGGAAACGAGGCGAACGCTTACGCGGCGGGTATCGACTTCCACAAAAAAAGCGCAAGCTATCTCACTTATCCGTTTAAGATAATATACTCGCACGGCGCGAGAAAGCAGCTTAAAAAAGTGCTGGACGATTTTAAGCCCGACGTTGCGCACCTCAACAACTTCAACTATCAGCTTACGCCGTCGATCGTGTACGAACTTAAAAAGCGCAATATACCGATAGTGTACACCGCGCACGACGTGCAGCTTGTATGCCCGTGCCATAATCTCGCAAACGGAGACGTAAAGGGACTTTGCCGCGAATGTTACGGCGGACGGTACATGAGTTGCGTAAAGCACCGCTGCGTGCATAATTCCCGTATACGCAGCACGCTCGGCGCGGCGGAGGGGTATTTGTACCGAAAGCTGCGCACTTACCGTAACATAGACAAAATAATCTGCCCGTCAAAATTTATGGAAAACGAGTTATGCCAAAATCCTGATATTGCGGGACGGACAGTGGTGCTGCATAATTTTATCGATGATATAAAGCCCTCGAACGCGGAAAAGAAAAACTACGTCGTATATTTTGGACGCTACAGCGAGGAAAAGGGCATAAAAACGCTGCTTAAAGCGGTGCACGCGCTGCCGCACGTGAAATTCGCGTTCTGCGGCAACGGCACAATGGAGAGCGAGGTAAACGGCGAGACAAATATAAAAAATCTCGGTTTTTTAAGCGGCGCGAAACTCAACGCCGTAATAGAACAGGCGCGTTTCAGCGTTATAGCGTCGGAATGTTCGGAGAACTGCCCGTTTTCGGTAATGGAGTCGCAGACATTACTTACGCCCGTTCTCGGCGCGAATATCGGCGGGATACCCGAACTTATCGACGAGGGTAAGACGGGTATGCTTTTCGAGAGCGGAAACGCCGGGGAACTTGCGGCTAAAATAGACTACCTGTGGAAAAACCCCGACGTGTGCCGCGAAATGAGCAAAAGCTGTGAAAATACGGGCTATGACACCGTGAAAGAGTACACCGGGAAAATAACCGCGGTATATGAGGATTTAATCCGAAAGGACAAGTAATTGGAGATGGCGGCATGAGGATTGCAATGATAGGACACAAGCGCATACCGTCGCGCGAGGGCGGCGTGGAACTTGTGGTGGGCGAACTGTCGCGGCGCATGGCTGCGGCGGGTCACAGCGTGACGGCGTACAACCGACGCGGCAAGCACGTCTCTGGCGGTGAAACGGCGAACGTGAAGGAGTACGAGGGCGTAAGGATAAAGAGCGTGCCGACGTTCGAAAACGGCAAATTAAACGCGATAGTGTACTCTGTTATAGCGTCGTTTTTAGCGCTTTTCGGGCATTACGACGTGATACACTACCACGCGGAAGGACCTTGCTCGATGATATGGCTGCCGCACCTTTTCGGCATACGCACCGTCGCGACGATACACGGTCTCGACTGGCAGCGGGCGAAGTGGGGCGGTTTCGCGACGAAATTCTTGAAATTCGGCGAAAAAACAGCCGCGAAGTATGCCGACGAAATAATCGTGCTGTCGGAGAACGTAAAGGACTACTTCAAAAAAACGTATAACCGCGATACGATATTTCTGCAAAACGGTGTTGACGCGCATAAAACTGACAGCGCGACGACAATAAAGGAAAAATACGGTCTTGAAAAGGACGGTTACATATTGTTCCTGGCGCGGATAGTGCCGGAAAAAGGACTTCACTACCTCATAAATGCGTTTAAGAATACCGACACCGACAAAAAACTCGTTATAGCGGGCGGCGTAAGCCATTCGTCGGAGTACGCGGAGGAGGTAAAGCGGCTCGCCGAGGGCGACGGACGCATTATTTTCACGGGTTTTGTCGAGGGCGGAGAGCTTTGGGAACTGTTCTCGAACACGTTTCTCTACGTGCTGCCGAGCGACGTCGAGGGTATGCCGCTGACGCTTTTGGAGGCTATGGGCTGCGGGGCGCAGTGCCTCGTGAGCGACATTCCCGAAACGAAAACGGTCGTAAACGGTTACGGCATGACGTTTGAAAAGGGCAATACGGACGATTTGAGACAAAAACTCACCGCCGCGCTTGCCGCACCTAAACGCGACACGGCCGAGCAGGTGAAATATATAAACGAAAACTACAGTTGGGACACCGTTACCCGCAAAACCCTTGAAATATACCGTATCCGCGTCGCGGGCGGCGTCAAAAAGATTTAAGGAAATAAGAAAACAGCGAGAGGAGGCGGACAGGCTTGTTTGATGAGGAAACCGGTAAATACAACAAATTTCTTATGGCGATATATATTATCGTACTCGCCGTATCCGCAATAGGCGACATGCAGCATTTCTCCGCGACGGTGTCGCGAATGATGAAGGCGGTAAGCCTTATTATCGTCGTAATCGGTGCGGCTCTGCTGCTCGTGTCTGGAAATTTAAGCAGAATAAAAAAGACGGCAAGCTTTGTCGGCGTGTACGCGTTCGTGCTTGTGGGCATAATCGTCTGGTCTATTTTCTTGTGGATAATAAATCTCGAAACGGTGGAATTTATACTCCGAGGCGCGTCAAAGTTCATGTATCAGTTCCTTGTGCTGCTCATAATCTTCGCGGGCGTGTATATGTTCGGAGAAAGGGCGATACACGCGACGTTCTACGGTCTTGTGCTTGCAAATACCGCAATTATGATTATAAATCTGGGAGTTTACGGGATAGGGCCGAGTGTTGATTCGGTTATGGCGATGTTCCGCGGCGCGGAGGCTCAGGAAGGCTTTGCGAGGGCGATGGAGATACACGACATAACCTTTGCGTTCGGTTATTACATAATATACTTTATGTTTTTCGCGAAACACAACCGTGAGCGTGTCTTGGACATAATACTGGCGGCGTTCTTCTTTGTACTCGGCTGGAAACGTATAGCGTTCGCCGCGCTGCCCGCAGCAATAGCGGCGGCTGTAATGATGGGCTTGATGCGCCCGAAATCACGGCAGAAGTTTATGAAGATTATCGCGTGGGGCTTTGTGGTATTCTCGTTTTTGTACGTCGTCGCGACGCGTACAGGCTTTTTCGAGGCTGTCACAAACGAACTCGGCATCAACACAATGGGACGAAACGATGTGTACAAATATATAGAAAAATACTACGACATAAGCATCGGGTTTATAGGCTACGGCTTTGAGTACACGACCGTAATTCTGCAGCAGGCAATGATTGAAAATCCGGAGGCTCATATAGCCGTTACCGCGCTGCACAACAATATTTTGACCGTGTATATCGAACTCGGCTTTATCGCCTTCTGGGCGTGGCTTTTGTACACGTGGGTGTTCCAGCTTAGGTGGATGCTCACGCACTGGGGAGAAAAGGTTGCCATGCTGTTCTTTTTGAGCGAACTTTACATCTTTATAACGTACATGACGGACAATACGCTCTACTATTTTTATTCCAGTATGACGCTGCGAATTCTGCCGATGGCGTACGCGTTCCACATATCCGATGACGCCGAAATCAAGCTGTGGCCCTGGGTAAAGGAGCAAAAACCGAGCCGACTATATAAATATCTGACAACTTAGCAATAAAATTACGGTAAATGTATTGAAATTTTCTAAGTTTTATGTTATAATATTGTAACAATGCCGTTACATGGTTTTAACATAGAACCCTTGACACCGCGAAGGAGCGTTGTTTCAGATGAAGTGGAAGAAAGATAAAAGAAAAAGGGATTTGAGCAGACTTCTCGGCTTTTTCAAAAAAAGCGAAGAAAAATACCAGGAAGTCAACTTCCAGGACGCCAATATCTTTAAAAAGATATTCTTTATAGTTTTGAGCAACATAAAGAGCATATTGGTGTTTGTTTGCGTGTTTGCCGTTATATGGACAATTATCGCATACGTGGGAAGTTTCGGCAGAAAGACCATAATACTGTCGCTGAACTACGAAGAGGCGTCCAAGGGTCAAAATCCAAATCTGACGCGCTGCAACGTATATGAACTTAAATCGGACGAGGTTATGGAGCGCGTCATCGAGTACGCCGGACTGCAGGACGACGTTACGGCCGATGAACTTGCCGACCATGTGGAAATAGCGGAAAATGACAGCGGAAAGACCATAGACCCGCTTGATACGAATACATATTACATATCCACAAGCTACACGGTAACGTACACAAAGGACAAGAAAATACACAATATTTCCACCGACGACATGGTGGAACTTATCTGTAAGGCGTACAACGACCTGTTCCACGAGAAGTACGTCGGCACGAAATCGGTACTCCAGTACGATTTGGGAGACATAGACGGGTTGGAGTACATAGAGATAGCGAGACTTTTCACAAAGAAATCGGATCAGATGCTGCGCTATATTCAGCAGAGAATAGAGAAAAACGCGACTTATCGCTCGGAGGTTACGGGTCAGAGTTTCCAAACGATACGGCGAATGATTCAGAACGTGCAGTCGTACAGTATAAAGAAGTACTACGCGTTTGTGCTCGAATCGGGAATGGCGCGGAACAGAGACCACTATATACGCACTCTCACGTATAAAAATGATATGCTCGATATTAAGTACCGCAAGTTTATGATAGACTACAACGTCAGAAAGCAGGGCGTCGAGAATTACGACAGCGCGATGATAGGCACGGTAATGGTGCCGTCGGTAAACGAACGGCGCGAGTATTACATGTCGCGCACAAACATCGGTACGGACTATCTCACGAAAGACGCGGACTTCAGCCTGTCTATGGGCAGCGACGTGGAGCGCAGCATGATTGAAAACAACGATATTATATCCAAGGTTTCGGCGTCGGGCGCGTCTGACGCGGATTACGCCAAAGCGGAGGAACTGATAAAGAGCGTTGACCAGGAACTGAAAGACGTCGCGCTTTTGGCAGATACCACGGATAAGGAATATATAAAGCATACGACAAAGGATTACCTTACGTTTACGGCGGATACCGGCAGCGGCAGGGGCATGTTTGTGCTGCGCTCTCTCATAGGCAGTGCGCTCGTATTGTTTGCGCTTTTGTGTATCGCATACTACTTCCTTGACGGCTATATCAGAAGAAGGGAGGATGCGCTCGGTGAATAAGTTTAACCTTCTCAGATATCTAAGTAAATGGAAATATCTCATCTTTATCGTCTGCGTTTTGGGTGCGCTGCTCGTGTACAGGTACGCGATGTCGAACCAGGAGTACACCGCGAGCACGGTAATACGCTACACGAACCAAGACGCGTCACGCGGCAAAACGCCGTCGGGCGCCGATATTGACGTTACGGAAATTTACAGCGCGACCGTTATAACGAACGTGCTGGAGGATCTCAACATAACGACGGGCGCAGACACGATTCGTTCAAAATGCCGCGTTGAAGAAGTGACCCCGCCCGACGAGGAAATAAGAAAGCAGGCGCTTTTGGAGCAGGGCGAGGAGTACGAGTTTTTCGCGACGGATTATATAGTGTCCTTCTCGGTGGGCAGCGAATACAACCAGAGTTTCGCACGTACCGTGCTTGACTCGATAATAAAAAATTACTTCGCGACATACGGTGAAAAGTACATAAACCAGCAGACCCTCCCGAATAACAGCGTGCGCGGAAACGACAGCCAGTACGATTACATAGAGCGCGCCGAGATACTCGATTCGTGGACGATGAACATTTCCGATTATCTCGCGGCGAAGAAGGAGACCCAGCCGACATACCGCAGCGCGGCGACCGGCTATTCCTTCACCGACCTTTACGAAATTTATCAGAGCTATCTCGATTACGACCTGCCGGAAATATATTCTCTGATATTGGAGCAGGAAGTGACGGAGGACAAGGACACGCTCATAAAGAAGTATCAGAGCGATATAGGAACGTGCGAACTTGATTTGCAGAATATGCAGACGAAGATAAACGACCTGCAGGATCTTATAAACAAGTACAGCGCGAAGAACAAGGAGGGTACGGAGTACCACTTCGGCACGCAGGCTGACGAGGGTAACAATTCGAGCGACTATATCTTAAAGGACGTTTACGACGAACACCGCGAGGAGGACGTAATAGACAGCCAGACGACGTATGACGGACTTATAAACGAGTATGTCGCGCTTGAAACGGAGAAAGAAAAGTTAGAGGTAGACCTGGAGCATAAGCGTAAGCTGCTCGCGGTATTTACCGACGGCGCGATGAACGGAGACATGAGCAACAAGGGTCTTATCGAGGAAAGCCTGAACGAACTGTCGCAGGAACTTAACGATATGTACCAGACGGTGTCCGACACGGTTGACGAGTATAACCAGTACGTCGGCGCGTACAACGTGTCTACGCTCGCGAGCATAAGCACGGAGGAAAAGATCAACGTAAAGATGTACATATTCCTTGCGATTATCATATTCTTCTTCGGCGGATGTATCGGCGCGATCATCCTCGGACGCAGTAAGGAATTCCTCGACTATATCATGTACACCGACAGAAAGACGGGACTTCCGAACCGCGCCATGTGCGATATTGAGATTGAGAAGTACGCGTCCGACAAGCTTAAAGATAACTTCGTATTCGCTCTCGTTAAGATTAACAATCTGAAATACGTAAACGAAAAGGGCGGACGTGAGGCAGGAGACGCGCTCCTTAAAGCGTTCGGTAAGATAATGAAACGCGCGGCGTCAAGCTACGGTTTCGCGGGCTACAACGGCAGCGAGCAGTTTATCTGTATGTTTGAGGATTGCACGCTTGAAAGAGCGAACGACTTTAAGCAATACCTTGAAGAACTTGTGCGTTATCATAACGTTCAGACGCCGAACAGTACGATAGAAATGAGCGTAACTGTCGCCGAGACAAACGACGAGCAGGTTTACGACATAAGAAAGCTGATGGGTGCGACATTCCGTAAGGCTGCCGACGAGGACAGACGCAGCAACGCGGCGAAGATCGCAAAGTCGGAGGCAAAGAAAGGCGAGGCAAGGCAGGAGATAAAAGCTGATGCCAAACCCGAGGAAAAGCCCGAAAACAGTGTCGTATCCGAAGTCAAGCCGGAGGTAAGACCCGAGGCTAAACCTGCGGTGCAAAGCGAGGCGGTTGAGGCTAAGCATGAGGAAAAGCCCGAAACACAGCCGCAGGCGGAAAAAGAAACTCCGCAAACCGACGCGGCGGACAAAAAAGGGGAGCGTCACGAAGGGTTCAGAATGCCCAAGACGTTTGAGGTAAGTATGGAGGACGACGAGTCCCGCGCATCCGATAACGGTAAAAAAGGCTCTAAGGGTCTCGGAAAGTTTTTCGGAAAGAAATAAAGCGTGTAACCGGAGGAAACTGATATGTCTGACAAAGAAGAAAAGCTGAATATCGACGCGGAGCCGATGGGTGGCAACGCCGCGCCGTACAGCGGCGGCGACAATGCGGAAACCGCAAACGCGGCGGAGGGCGGCGTATCTCCGCGCCGCCGCGGGAAATTTTCCGTAAGACGCGCCGTACAAAGCAAAAAAGAAAAGAAGAACAAGACAGATAAAAAGAATAAAAGAAATAAAACGAAAAAAGCCGGCGGTACGGACAACTCGGACAAAAAGGGCAGAAAGAGAAAGATAATCACTGCGGCAGCCGTTGTCGCTGCGATACTGGTTGCGGCAATAGGCATTTCGGTCATCATAGACAGCCACAGCCTGGAAAAGTCTTTTTATCAGGTCAAGTCGAACAAGGTTACGGACAATATAAGGATAGTCTGTCTTTCCGATATGCACCTAAAGGAGTTCGGCAAGGATAACGAGTATCTTATACATGAGGTGGACAAATTGAGTCCCGACATAATCACTCTTGTCGGCGATATGAACATGGAAACCAAGCCCGACAATTACGACGTGGTTATAAATCTCTGTGTCAAACTCAATGAAATCGCGCCCGTTTACTATTCTCTCGGCAATCACGAAATAGACGCGATGCTGTTTAAGAACTCGAATATCTACAAGGACGTGAAAAAAGCCGGAATAAAGATAATGAACAACGAAACGGATACCGTCACGATAGGCGGCACAACCATGGATATAATCGGACTTACGCAAAATCCGAAGGAGTTCGAGGAGTACGGCAAAGCGTTTTTCGACAAGGCGATGAGCGCGACGGATAACTTTAAGCTTGTGCTGACCCATTATCCCGAGCAGTTTTTCGGCACGCTCGACGACTATAATATAGACCTTGCGCTCGCGGGTCACGCGCACGGCGGACAGGTGAGACTGCCGTGGATAGGCGGACTGTACTCCGCCGACCAGGGATTTTTCCCGAAACTTTGCGACGGCTATCACGAAATAGGAAACAGCCGTCTGTTAATCACGAGAGGTCTGGGCAAATCGGGATTTTTCCCGAGAATATTTAACAAGCCCGAAATTATGGTTGTTGATATAGGGTGGTACTGATTTAGCGCGGCAGCGGAGTAAGGAATGAGCATAGAATATGATAAAACAAGCGGCTGAAGACATAAAAATCAGAATAACGGACGAGGATCTTCACAAGCCGGTGTACGAGTGTGTGAAGCGTATTTTAGATGTGTTTTTCTCGTGCGTCGCGCTGATTGTGCTGTCGCCGCTTTTTCTCGTTACCGCGATAGCCGTCAGAACCGACGGAGGCAGCGCGTTTTACGCGCAGACGCGGCAAGGCAAAAACAACAAGCCGTTTCGGATGTATAAGTTCAGGAGTATGTGTCCGGGTGCGGAAGAAATAAAGCCGGAGCTTATGCACCTTAACGAAATGGACGGGCCGGTGTTCAAAATTAAGGACGACCCGCGTATCACAAAGGTGGGTAAGGTTATAAGGAAGTACAGTATAGATGAACTGCCGCAGCTTGTAAATATCCTAAAGGGAGATATGAGCATCGTGGGCCCGCGTCCGCCGCTGCCGGAGGAAGTGGAGCAGTACAGCGAATATCAGATGCAGCGACTCCTCGTCAAACCCGGGCTGACATGTTTCTGGCAGACTTACGGCAGAAGTCAGCTTTCGTTTGAGGACTGGATGGATATGGATATGAAGTACATACAGCGCCGATCGCTGCGTCTTGACGCACGCCTTATACTTAAAACGATTTTCGCCGTGCTTTTTACAAGAGGGGCATATTAAAAAAGCGTTCCGTATTCGCGGAACGCTTTCTTATTTTATATCTTTAAGCCGTTTTTTCAGTATGTTAAATGTCTCGTCGCTTATAATATGCTCGATTTTGCAGGCGTCCTTTGACGCGACGTCCTCGCTTACGCCTATCGCCGTGAAATATTTTGTCAGCACCATATGTCTGTCGTATATTTTTTCGGCGACCGCCTTGCCGGTATCGGTCAGTAAAATCATGCCGTTGGGGTCGAAAGAAATATAGCCGTTGTCTTTGAGCAGCGCGACGGCTCTGCTTACGCTCGGCTTGGAAACGCCCATTTCATTTGCAATATCTATTGAGCGCACATATCCGAACTTGTTTTTTAAAATCAATATTGTTTCGAGATACATCTCGCCCGACTCGTGCAGTTCCATACAAACAACCCCTTTACTGACGTATATAACATATTGTACCATAAAACAAAATTATTTTCAAGTCTTATTTGGATACGGTCGGAAAAGCGGGGCGCAGTTAATATTGACAAAACAGTCAAGCTGTGATATAATTCATAGTATACAAGTGGGAAAATAGTGAAAAAGGGATGAGGATTATGAAAATATCGACAAAGGGAAGGTACGCGCTGCGGCTGATGCTTGACATAGCGCTGCACGGCACGGATGAAAACGTGTCGATACGCGACATATCGGAGCGCGAAAATATTTCGGTAAAGTACCTCGAACAGATAGTGAGTATGCTTGTGCGCGTGGGGTATTTAAAAAGCATACGCGGCGCGCAGGGCGGTTACAGGCTGGCGAAAAAAACGTCGGAGTATACCATCGGCGATATTCTGCGCATAACGGAAGGCTCGCTCGCGCCGGTGGCGTGTCTGGACGATGAGGTCAACGTCTGCCCGCGTGAAACGGCATGCCCGACAATCGGAGTATGGCGGGGGCTTTATAAGGTGATTAACGATTACCTCGACAATATAACGCTCGAAGACCTCGTGAATAAGGGCTTGCAGGAGAGTGGCTCATTGGACTTCTGTATATGAAAAAGGCTGTGTTTTACACAGCCTTTTTTGCTACTTATTCACGACCTCGCCTATATTATTTATCTGAATGGAAATAGTGCCGTCGTCGTTGTTTATAAATTCGATGTAATCCTTGTTGCTGTAATACTCGGCGGGGAACGTTATCTCAACGCCTATGTCGGTGACGATTTTAACGTCCTTCGAGAGCCGTTTTGTAACGTAGCGGTTCACCTCCACCTTTTCCGGCACCTGCGCCTTTTCGAGCTTTTCCTTAAACTCTTCGCGCATACCCGGGAGACCGTCGAATATCTTTTCGGCGACCTTTTCCGTTTCGATATATTTATTTTCGCCTTCCTCGACGCTCTCGGTTATATACTCCTTCATGCGCGACATCGTTTCGAGCGAGTCGCCGCCGTTTTCCTCCGTGACCTTTTTCGCAATCTTGCGCACCGCGTTCACCGACTCGCGCGGCGAAATATCGTACACGCATTCCAAAAGCACGTCCGCCATAAGGTCGGTTTTTTCGCCGTCGATATTGCGTTTTTTGCCCTTGTAGCGCACCGCCATATCGGAAAGGTCGATAAACGCGCACTCGCTTATTTTCTGCGTCGTGGTGGGGAGTATGGCGTAGTGGTTTATGATAAGATTTTTTACCTTGCCCTCGTCCTGTGTGACCTGATGTGTGTAGCCCGCCTTGTTTTCAAACCGCAGTATACCGATTATATTCCGTTCGTCCGCGGAAAACTCGCACACTATAACGTCGGCCGCGTCGGGCGCGTCGGAGGATACCGCGCCGTCGTAAAGCCGCTTTGCCGCGAACTGCGAAAACGGTATAATATCGCGTGTTTTGAGGTACTCAGTAACCTCGTATTTAAAGCCGCTGCTTTCGGTAAACTCGCCCTTGCGGAGCGACGCGTCGTCAAAAATCTTCTCTATATGCTTTGATATAAAACTGTTTATACTTCCGTCCGACACGTCAAGTTCCTCGTCGCTCAGGACGCACACGCCGCCCGACGCGTCGAGTATATGTAAAATCGCTTTGCTTAGTGATGCTATCATTTCAATACCTCTCTTTCCCGACTATTTTACCATAAAAACAAATGATTGACAAGCCGTAATTTGATTAGTATAATTTTAATGGAACGTAATTTGTGAATAAAGGTGTGGAACGGAAATGAAAAAATACACGGATAAAACGCTGTCTCCGTCGGAGAGGGCGGAGGATTTGTTAAAGCGTATGACGCTTGAAGAAAAGGTTGGACAGATGCTGCAGGTAAGCTATAACGCGCTGAACCCCGTCGATTACGAGCGGTACAAAAAGCGCGGTATAGGCTCGTTTTTGCACGCGCTCGGTAAGGAGAGGGACGATATACGCAAAAAGTCCGCGAAAACGCGGCTTGGCATACCGCCGCTGCTCGGCATAGACGCAATCCACGGTCACGCGCTTTTAAACGGTGCGACGGTGTTCCCGTCGCAGCTTGCGATGTCGTGCAGCTTTAACCGCGCTCTGCTTTTTGAAACAGCGCGCGCGACGGCTCTCGAGGTCGCAGCCGACGGTCTCGACTGGACGTTTTCGCCGGTGCTTTGCATAGCCCGTGACCTGCGCTGGGGACGAGTGAACGAGACGTTCGGTGAGGACAGCTACCTTGTCGGCGAACTCGGCAAGGCTGTCATAACGGGCTACGAGTACGACGGCAATATTATCGCGTGCGCGAAACACTACATAGCCTACGGCGAGGCAACGGGCGGACGCGACGCGTATGACAGCCCCGTTACGGAGCGTAAAATACGCGAGGTATTTTTGCCGCCGTTCAAGAAGGCGGTCGAGGCGGGCTGCGGTTCGGTTATGACGGCATACGGGTCGATTGACGCGCTGCCGCTTACGGCGAACAAGCGTATGCTCACGGAAATTTTGAAGGACGAATTGGGCTTTGACGGCTTTGTCGTGACCGACTGGGAGAACGTAAAGAGCCTTGTGCATAAGCAGCGAGCCGCGAAGGATATAAAGGATGCGTCGTACCTCGCGGTCGAGGCTGGCAACGACATGAGCATGAACACGCACAGTTTTTACAAATATGTTTTGGAGCTTGTGCGCGAGGGTAAAATATCGAAGGAGCGCATCGACGACTCCGTAAGACGCATATTAAAGGCGAAATTCCGTATAGGACTGTTCGATGACAAGGAACGTCCAGACAAGAGCGTCATAGGCTGCGAAAATCACAGAAAATTAAATCTCGCAATCGCGCGGGAGAGCATGGTGCTTTTGAAAAATGACGGCGTGCTGCCGCTTAAGGATAATGTGAAGAAAATAGCCGTCGTCGGACCGAACGCGGACAGTATACGCGCACAGTTCGGCGACTGGACATTCTTCTCGCACCCGCTGCCGAGCGCGATCGCAAAGCCGCGCGGCGAGTATCACACCGTTTTGGACGGCATGAGAGAGGTGTTCGGCGGCGACAAAATTATATTTGAAAAGGGCTGCGACATATTCGGTCACGGCGGCGGTATTGAGAAAGCCGTTGACGCGGCGAAACGCGCCGATGCGGTTGTGTGCGTGATAGGCGACTGTCTCGCGCAGAACGGCGAGTACCGCGACAGGGCGAACATAGACCTGACCGATCCGCAGACCGAGCTTGTAAGCCGCCTTTGCGACACGGGCAAGAAGGTAATCGCCGTGCTTGTAAACTGCAAGCCCTTGTGTATCGGTATGCTAAAGGAACGGTGCGCGGCGGTTATAGAAACATTTAACGGCGGCGCAATGGGCGGACTCGCGGCTGCGGAGCTTATCGCCGGACGGTTTAACCCGAGCGGCAAATTAAGCATATCGTTCCCGCAGACGAGCGCGCAGATGCCGTGCTACTACAACCACTACCACGGCTGGCACGGCGGGCAGTACGTGGACTTAAAAAAGGACAGCGTGTACACCTTCGGCGACGGCTTATCCTACACCGAATACGCATACTCAAACCTGAAACTAAGCAAAAAGACGGCGTGTAAGGACGACGTTATAGAAGTGTCGGTCGATGTTAAAAACAAGGGCGGCATGGACGGCAAGGAAACGGTCATGCTGTTTGTAAACGACGTTGTAAGCTCCGTGCTCACGCCCGTAATTGAGCTTAAAGGCTTTCGCAAGGTGTTTATAAAGGCGGGCGAAACGAAACGCGTGACTATAAAACTTAACATTGACGACCTCGCAATTATAAAAAGCGACTGTACGCGCGAGGTGGAAAGCGGCGATTTTGAAATCATGGTCGGCGCAAACACGCGTACATATTTAAAAACGGTATTAAAGGTAAAATAAAATATGCCCCCGTTTAAGGGGGCATATTTTTACACCGTCGGAAAACTTTTATTCGGCGCACGTTAAATGTTGTCAACAGCGTCCATGAGAGGCGCGTTGTTACCGTCCCAGAGCATTATTTTGTAGTTTTCCGCGTCGGGAATGTCGGCGGTGAATATGACGGTATCGCCCTCAACCGCGCCCTTCTTGCCGAACGTCACATTCGTGAGCCGCCCGCCCGCGTCGTACTCCGCAATGTACAGTCTGACATCGTTAAGTTCCTCCGCACGTGTTTCGTTGGTTACCGTAACGGGGATTGTTATTTTGTTCGTTCCCGTGTCCGTCTCCGGCTCAACGGGCTGCACTTCGAGGGGCTTAATTATAAAATGAATAGTTGCGTTAAATAATTTATCATGTCCATGGTTTTGATTTATCTCAACTAATTTCAACCATTCCTGCTCTGTCCCTAAATAGTATACATCTGTTAGACTTGCACATCCACCAAACGCCATAGGACCGATGTTTGTCATACCTTTGGGAATGGTTACGCTTGTTAGGCTCTTGCAGCCGTCAAATACAAATGTATCGATGCTTGTCACACCGTCCGGAATGATTATTTCTGTTAACTTGCTGCAGTTGCGAAACGTAGAATCGCCGATGTTTGTCACACTATTGGGCAGCTTTACGCTGGTTAGGTTCTCGCATTGGTAGAACGCCCTATAGCCGATACTTGTCACACTGTTTGGAATAATATATTCGGGCTGCCGTACATCTTTGGCATAAGTCAATATGGTCTTTTTGTCTTTGGTAAACAGCACTCCGTCTATATCGCAATAGTTTTGATTATTAGGGCTGACATTTATATTTAAACTGCCGCACTGGGAAAACGTAGTCGCGGCAATATCGGTCACACTGTCGGGTATATTTATGCTTGTTAGGCTCTTGCAATTGCTAAACGTAAATCCGCCGAGGCTGGGCAAATTGTCGGGAATGTTTATTTCTGTTAGCTTGCTGCAATTACGAAACGTATCTCTACCGATGCTTGTCACACTGTCAGGTATGGTTACACTCGTCAAGTTGGTGCAATAGAGAAACGCATCATCGCCGATACTTGTCACACCGTTGGGAATGGTTATGTTTGTTAGACTATCGCAGTTGAAAAATGCATCACTAACGATACTT